>NZ_JAGPWD010000061.1 GCF_018119395.1 Massilia sp. ZL223 | reverse complement strand
GGGTCGCCGTCTGCGGCGTGGCGACCGGCGCCGGCGCGCCCGGCTTGCGGGTGGCGCCGGTCACCGACGACAGCGGGAGCGGGAAGGTACTGCGCTGGTCTTTCATGCGATTCCCTGTGCCAGCAATTCCAGCTGGGTCTTGTGGGTCAGGTCCACCTGCAGCGGCGTGATCGACACGCGGCCTTGCTGGGTAGCGTGGAAATCGGTGCCCTCGCCCGCATCGCGGCAGGCGCCGGGCGCGCCGATCCAGTAGATGTCGCGTCCGCGCGGGTCCTGGGCGCGGATCACCGGCTCGGCCTGGTGACGGCGGCCGAGACGGGTCGGGGTCAGCGGTCCGATGTCTTCGTAAGGAAGGTTCGGGATGTTCACGTTCAGCAGGAAAGGCGACGGCAGCTGCTCGAAGCGGCGCTCGACGATGTCGCGCGCCACGCGGGCGGCGGACTCCACATGCGCCCAGCCATGGTGAACCTGGGAAAAGGCAATCGCCGGAATACCGAACAGGTAGGCCTCGGTCGCGGCCGCGACGGTACCCGAATACAGCGTGTCGTCGCCCATGTTCTGGCCGTTGTTGATGCCGGAGACGACCAGGTCGGGCGGCGCGTCCAGCATCGCGGTCAGCGCGATGTGCACGCAATCGGTCGGTGTGCCGTTGACGAAGTAGAAACCATTACCAGCCCGCTGGACCGACAAGGGACGGTCCAGGGTCAACGAGTTCGAGGCGCCCGAGCGGTTGCTGTCGGGTGCGACGACGACGATTTCGGCGATCGGCGCGAGCGCCTCCGCCAGGGCAATGATGCCTGGTGCAAGGTAGCCGTCGTCGTTACTGATGAGGATTCGCATTCCCGGGATTTTACCTGAAGCAACGGTCTTATCGCTCGCTTCCGGTCGCAATTTCACATTTTATGATGCTTTCCGACACGATTTGACCGCTTCTTTTTGTATTTACATTAAGTCTCATGAGCGTCGTGGCAAGGGTCCTGGTTGGCTTGGCAAGTCCTTGGGAAGGCGCTTCCGTCCTCGTTCGACCGGGCGACTCTCCCATCAGTTCTTGAACTGAAAACAAGGCCCTGCCCTCAAGTGTCCGGAGGATGCCGGCTGCCGAACGCGGCGCCGGGGCGACAGTCCTGGTCAGTAAACGTCTTCGGCATCAAATAGGATTACTGTTGTGATAGCATCAACAAGTCCTTGCATCCTCGGCATCTTCCTATTTCTCACAGTGGCCAGCTCGCTCCATGTCGCGCAAAGAACAGCATCCGGTGCTCCATGACTGAATTCGCGGCCGCGCGAGGATTGCCCGGCATGGAATCGGCTTGCGCGACGCAGCGCGCGCAGTGGAATTCATGGCGCATGCCCATCGCGCTGTCGGTATCCCTGCTGGTGCACGCACTGCTGCTGAGTATTAGCCTGGGCGGCAATGGTCTCGGGCTTCCCGGATTCCAGCTCCCATGGAAAGAGAGGCGGCTGGAGGCCGAACAGCTGCGCATCCTGCTCACCATGACGCGGCCGGGTGCGGCGGAGTCCGCACCGGCCGACCAGCCGCCTGCGGACCGTCCCTCTCCCGCCGGCCCCGCCCCGAGCGAGCGCGCCGATGTGGCCGTCCCCGCACCACCGGCCGGGTCGCCTTCCGCTGCGGCGACTGTTTCCATGCCGTCGCCGGCCGCTGCGCCGGACACTGCCATCCAGTCGGCGCCGCCAACTGTCACAGTCGCGAAAGATGCGCCAACATCTCCAACGCCATCGGCCAGCCCACTTCCTGTCGAGCCCCCCGCGCTGGCGATCCTCGACAAAGCCGACGACTCGGCAGCCAAGCTCAGCCAGGATGCGCTGAAGGCGAAGGCTGAGCAGGAAGCCGCGCGTCAGGAGGCCCTGCGCGCCGAACAGGCCGCCAAGGTCGAAGCGGCGCGCCTGGAAACCGAACGCCTCGCGCTCGTCCGGCAAGAAGCGCTTCGTCGCGAGGCGCAGCAGCAAGAACAGGCTCGGCAGGACGCTGCGAGGCTGGCGCTGGAACAGGCCGAGACCGCGCGCAAGGAAGCCCTGCGGGAAGAACAGGAAAGGCAAGCGCAGCAGGAAGCCGCGCGGCTCGACGCCGAGCGCCAGGAAGTGGCTCGCCAGGACGCTCTACGCCGGGAGGCGCAGCGCCAGGAAGCCGCCCGGCAGGAAGTGGAACGTGCGGAAGCGGCACGACAGGACATGGCGCGGCGGGAGCAGGCAAGGCAAGCGCAGATTGACACAGAGCGCAAGGAAGCCGCCTTGCGCGAACAGGCGAAACAGGCACAGCTCGAGGCGGAACGCCAGGAAGCGCTACGCCGCGAGCAAGCAAGGCAGGCGCAGCTTGATTCCGAGCGCAAGGAAGCCTTGCGTCAGGAACAGGCGAGACAAGCGCAGCTCGAAGCGCAGCGACAGGAAGCCTTGCAACGTGAGCAGGCAAGGCAGGCGCAACTCGAGGCGGAACGCAAGGAAGCTGCTCGACAGGCGCAGGCGAAGCAGGCGCAGCTTGAAGCGGAGCGGAAAGAAGCCCTGCAACGCGAGCAGGCCAAGCAGGCGCAGCTTGAAGCTGAGCGTAGAGAAGCCCTGCAACGCGAACAGGCAAGGCAAGCGCAGCTTGAAGCTGAGCGCAAGGAAGCTGCGCGACAAGAGCAGGCAAGGCAGGCGCAGCTTGAAGCAGAGCGCAGGGAAGCCGCCCGGCAAGAGCAGGCGCGGCGAGCGCAGCTCGAGGCGGGACGGCAGCAGCCAGCCCGCCAGGAGTCGTCGCGGCAGGATCCGTCCAGTCAGGCGGCTGGGCAAGCGCCGGCCGGCCAGGATCAGGCGCAGCGGGAACGCGCCGAGCAAGAGGCGAAACGCGAGGAGCGCCTGAATGCGATCGCCAAACAGCTCAGGGAAGAAGCGGCCCAGCGCGATGCCGCATCGAATCGCCCTGGCCAGCCCCCGCTGCCTTCGGCGAGCAGCCTGCGCCGCGGATGGCTGTACGGACGCGCGGATCCGAATGCCGACCTGGTGCAGTACGCCGCAGCCATGAGCCGCAAGATCGAGATGAACATGACCTTCGACATGGTGCGCGACGCGGTGAAACAGCCGCACACCCGGCCCGTCGTGACGGTGGCGGTCCGGGCCGACGGCTCCGTGGAAAAGGTGAGCTTCGTCGTCTCCAGTGGCGTGGCCGCGATCGACGACCTGGTGCGCAAGGTCATTGCCAGCCAGGCGCCGTATGGCGCCTTCCCGCCTGCCCTGGCGCGCCAGTACGACGTGATTGAAATCCGCCGCACCTGGATCTTCGACATGGCGATCCGGCTGGAATGAAGGCTTGCACGTGCGCGCGCGAGCGCGGATCGCGCACGCCCCTCGCTCACTGTAGCCAGCGCTGTCCGCCACTTACTCACCAATTTTCTCGCTTGGTCGAAGATAAAGCCGTTGAACAAGAGGCATAGAACATGTTACGCAAGCTAAGTTGCAGCTTGCCGCTCGAAGCCGGCACATTTGCCTAACGGGCCAGGCCTGGAACAGGCCAAGCCCATAGGCAAGCATGGTCAGCGTGAGGGCACCGGGTTATCCCGCGCCGCTTCGATCAGGGCGCCTTCCAGCGACGAGACTTCATCCTGGGTGAAGGACAGCAGCGCATCCTTGTCGCCGTCCTGCAGATAGACCTGCTTGATCATCGCGGCGCCGCGCCGGCGCAAAGGGTCCGCGACGCTCGGCCTCAACACCGTGTTGCGCAGGCTGTCGGCCAGGGCGCGGGCCTCGCGCGGACTGCGGCTGTCAATCAGGTTTTGCAACTGGGCCAGCTTATGACCGAGACTGTCCGACACTTGCACGCCCTCCCCTGGTCCTTGCCTGTGTCCATGCTCTCGCTGCTGCCTATCCTCCGCCTCGGAACGCTGCAGGTCGATTCCCTCGGCCTGCTCCAGGTGGCGCCGCAATTCCGCCACCTGCTCACGCAGGCGCCGCGCCGCCTCGGTCTCCCCCTGCTGGCCGAGGGTCGAGGCAAGACGCAGCTGCATATCGAGCGTTTCCGGATGGCCGGCCCCGAGGTGGCGTTCGCGCGTACGCGCCAGCGACTCCTGGATGCTGCGCACCGCGGCCAGGTCGCCTTGCGCGGCCAGGATTTCCGCCAGTGCTTCGCGCGCACCCAGGGCGCCGGCGGCGTCCGGACCGTCGTGGCGTTCGCGGGCGCGCAGCACGGCTTCGAGCAGCCGGCGGGCGTTGCCCAGCTCGCCCATCTCGCCGAGCAGCTGGGCCAGGCGCTGGCCGCAGCGCAGCGTGTCCTCGTGCTCGGCGCCCAGCTGGCGGCGGCGGCCTTCCAGCACGCGCTCGCAGACAATGCGGGCGCGCCCGTATTCGTGCTGCTGGGTCAGGCTGATGGCCAGGTCTTCGAGGCTGTCGAGGGTGGCCGGATGTTCGTCGCCGAGCGCACGTTCGCAGGCGGCCACCACCTGTTCGTGCAGCGCCAGCGCGCGCTCGGCTTCGCCCAGCCCGGCCAGCACGCGCGCCAGCCGCGAGCGTGCGGACAAGGTTTCCGGATCGTCCGCGCCGACGCTGCGTGCGCAGGATTGGCCCAGCAGCTCGTACTGGCGGCGCGCCTCCGGCAGCGCGCCGGCGTCGAGCAGCAGCAGCGCCACGTCCGCGCGCGCGGCGCGCACGGAGGGATGGTCCTTGTCGAGCGTGTCTTGGCGCAGCGCCAGGCATTCTTCCAGGCAGGCGCGCGCCTCGTCGAAGCGGCCTTCACGGCGGCACAGGCCGCCCAGCCTGGCCAGGCTGTCGGCCAGTTCGCGCGCATTCGCCGCGAATTCGGCGCCGGAGTGGGCAGGACGCGCACGCGCCACCGCGGCGCGCAGGCGGATCTCGTCGAGCGACTGCCAGGGGAAGCGCCCCGGCGCCACCCACTCGGCCAGCACGCCTGCGAAGCGCGCCAGGGCGCGGCGGTCGGTGCCGGGACCCGCCGTCGACATGGCGTCGGCCAGCGGCAGTTGCAGTTCGTCGAAATAGCTGTCGAGGTTGACGCGCGGCCAGCCATAGCAGGCGCGCAGCAGGACTTCGATGCGCGGCTGGTAGCCCGGTGCGCCCAGGCGCGCGTCGCCGCGGCGCCAGCGCTGGTGCGGATCGCTGCGCGCGCCGTCAGGGGCGCAGGCCAGCGGATACACCAGCAGCGGACGCTGTTCGTCCTCGTGGGTGCAGCGGTACTCGATGGCGCGCCGCACGGCGCCTTCGAAGCCGTCCAGGCTGCCCGGCGAAGGGGTGAACAGGCCGACCAGCCTGTCGGCCAGCAGCGTGGTGCAGACGCTGACCGCAGGCGAACGTCCCGGGCGGCTGGCCACCAGCACGTGCGAGAAATGGCGCGCCATGCGCGCGCCGAAGCGGCGGAACAGCGCCGGACAGGCGTCGAACAGCGCTTCCCAATCCAGCCGGCCGGCACGCTCGGCATAGCTGCCGTCGAAGCGCCCCGCGCGCATCAGGTACAGGGGGCGCCGCTGGTCCGCGCGCTCGACGTAGTTTTGCCAGTCGATCGCATCGAGCACACGCTCGGCCAGTACTTCGTCGCTCCCGGCGCCGGTTCGCTGGGAGGCCTCGCGCCTCAGCTGCGTGCGGCAAGCCTCGAAAAAGTCGACCAGTCCGGGCCGCGCCCGCCGCTGCGCCTCGCCGCCCGCTCCGCCTTCAGCGCCGGGCGGCAAGCCGGGGTCCGCATCGCAGTCCGCGTCGGGGCGCGCCAGCACCGCGCAAGCCTCCTCGCCGTCGGAGGAAAGCTCGAAATGCCGGTGCAAGGCGGGTGCATCGAGGTCCCAGTCGATCATCAGGACCGGCGAGCCCGCACGCGTCCGATCCGGCGCTCCGGCGCCCGCCCCTGCAAGTTGCAAGGCCAGCGCCGACAGCATTGCGTTGCGCGCGGCGCCGCCCTCGTAAGCATAAAAGGTGGTCACCTCGCCCGGTGTGACCAGCGGCGGCAGCGGAATGCGGTTATGTTCCATTTGGCTCCTCATTATTTTGGAAAAGTCAGGTCTGGAAGATCGCGCCACTCGGGTGGGACATCAGGAAGCACGAATTGGTTGCAGTCGTGGGTGGGCGGCGTATGCTTTTTTTGGCACGCGTAGTGGGTCGCGATCCGCTTGACCATCTTGTCAATGTCCGGAAGAAAATCTGGGTTCGACTTGAGATCGGCCGTGGCCATGGTGAAATGGGAGAAGTCGACATACAGGCTGCTCTCGGTGATCTGGCGCGGCAGGCTGTCCGGGTGGCGCGTCATGATCACAGGAATGATCAGGTGGCTGAGCAGGTCGTACCACTTGCTGCGTTCCTGCTCGAGCAGGCGCATGGCCGCGTACTCGCGGCGCGTGTAGGCGTGGGCTTCGTACTTGGGGGTGTAGATGAGGATCATGCAAACGCTCTCGCACATGGCGCGCGCGATCTTGCGGTCGAGGTCGTCCCCGCCTCCCAGCTGCTCGGTGTCGATAAACAGTTCGTCTTCGTTGTCGAAGTATGGTTCGAGGTAGCAGCGCAGCGCATCGGCCAGTGCCGACTTGAAACGCTTCATGAGTTCATGCTTGCCGTGCGCATAACTGAAGAAACAACCGTAACGGATTGCCATTCCCTTCTCCGGTTCCGAGGCGCTGAACTGGCGCGCCTGCCTCCTTCGACTCTAGCGCGCCCGACCTGCCCCACTTTGCGGGGGCACAAGTGTTACGGGCAGTGGCACGGCCGGCGAGCTCAGTTTCCTTCGGGCATAATGCGGGCCGATATCAATACAGGGAGGAAGCATGAAAGCCGTACGCTGCAACGACTGGGGGCCGCCGGAAAGCCTGGTGGTAACGGACCTGCCCGACCTGCAGCCGGGCCCGGGAGAAGTCGTGGTCGATGTGAAGGCGGCCGGCGTCAACTTCCCCGACGTGCTGACGGTGCAGGGCAAGTACCAGTACAAACCGGAGCTGCCTTTCACGCCGGGCAATGAGTTCGCGGGCGTGGTGCGGGCCGTGGGGCCGGGCGTGACCGCCTATGCGCCGGGCCAGGGCGTGATCGGCTTCACGCGCACCGGCGGCTTTGCCGAGCAGGCGCTGGCGCCTCTCGAATCCTTGCTGCCGGTTCCCGAGGGCATGGACTTCGACACGGCAGCGGCGATCACCCTCACCTACGGCACGTCCTATCACGCGGTGGCCGATCGCGGGGCGCTGCAGGCGGGCGAGACGATGCTGGTGCTGGGTGCTGCCGGTGGGGTCGGCCTGGCGGCGATCGAGATCGGCAAGGCGCTTGGCGCGCGCGTCATCGCGGCGGCGTCCAGCGACGAGAAGCTGGCGGTGTGCAAGGCGCACGGGGCGGACGAGCTGATCAACTACGAGCGCGAGGACTTGCGCGAAGCCATCAAGGCGGCGACGGCGGGCCGCGGGCCGGATGTGATCTACGATCCCGTTGGCGGGCAATACAGCGAGCCCGCGTTTCGCTCGATTGCATGGCGCGGACGGCATCTGGTGGTCGGCTTCGCCGCGGGCGAGATTCCGCGCTTGCCGTGGAATCTGATGCTGCTGAAAGGCGCGTCGGTGGTCGGCGTGTTCTGGGGCGACTTTACGCGCAAGGAACCGGCGGCGCACCAGGCGGCGATGCAAAGGCTGATGGACTGGATGGCGGAGGGTAAGCTGCGGCCGCTGGTGTCGAAGCGGTATCCGCTGGACCAGACGGCCCAGGCGCTGAATGATATGGCGGGGCGTAAGGTCGTGGGTAAGGTGGTGATTACCCCGTAAGGAAAAGCTATAGCGCCTAGCATTTAGCGCTCTTTGTACCACCGCCCGTAAAACCGTGGGGGGGGGGGGGGGGGGGGCGCCCCCCCCGGGGGGGGGGGGGCGGGGCCCCCCCCCCCCCGCGCTGCCAGGCCTGTCTTAGAAGTCCTGGCTCCAGCTGACCGCCAGGGTACGGCCGCGGCCGGCATAGGTGGCGGTCTCGTCCGCCGCCAGCGCCGACTGCGAGTAGTAGCCGACGTAATGCTTGTCGAACAGGTTCTCGATGCTTACGCCCACGCGGCCGTAGCGGGTCTGGAAGGTGGTGGCGGCATCGACCAGGGTGTAACCCTTGAAGTGCTCTTCCAGGTTGGTGGCGCCCGCCATGCGGCCGATATTGATGTCGCGGTCGCGCAGGTGGGTCGCCTGCAGGCGCAGCTGCGCCTTCGGCAGGAAGCTCCAGTTGGCGCCCAGCACGGCCTTGTCCGGGCCCTGCGAGCGCGCGCCCAGGTCGAGGTCCATCGGCGCGCCCTGGCTGACCGCGGTCTTGCCGTCGGTGATGGCATAGGTGCCGAACAGCGACAGGCCTTTGACCGGCTTCCATTCGGCGTTCGCTTCCCAGCCCTTGACCGTGGTCGGCACGCGCTCGAGCTGGCCGACGCCGTTGGTCACGCGCAGGACGCTGCCCAGCTTGGAGCGCGAATCGTAGCGGGAGATGCCGAACTGGCCGTTCGAGCCGCGCCAGTTGACGCCGATTTCCTTGTTGCGGGTGATGATCGGCTGCAGGGTGATCAGGCTGGCGACCGACTGGTCTGCGCGGTTCACGCCGCGCAGCACCAGGCCCGCGTCCGGCAGGCCGAAGCCTTCCGCCACCGACGCGAAGGCCGACCATTGCGGCGCGAAGCGCCACACCGCGCCCAGGTTCTTCACCGACTTCGAGAACTCGGCCGAACCGCCCTCGACCACGCGGTTGCCGTAGTAGTTCAGGGTGGTATAGGTGTCGACTTCGAGCTTCGCATTCTCGTGGCGCACGCCGCCGCGCACGGTGACATCGCCGAATTCATATTCCAGCTGGGCGAAAGGCGCGACGGAGCGGAACTTCAGTTCCGGCACCCAGACGCGGTTGGTGCCTGCCAGGCGCTGCTGGGTGTGGTCCTTCAGCCAGTCCAGGCCGGCGGTCAGCTCCAGCCCGTCGATGAGGATATCGGGACGCACGTAGGTGATGCGCGAACCGATCTTGTCCGCAACCACCTCCGACTGGTCATACAGATTGGGGGGCGGAGCGATGCGCGGGTCCTGGAAGGTCACGGCATTCGTGGCGCCGTACAGCGATTCGAAGTCGTGCTTGAACACCTGGGCGGTGAGCGAACCGCCGGCCAGGTCGGCGTGGCGGTAGTCCAGGCTGGCGCTGCGCACGCGGTTACGCGCGGGCATGCCTTCCGGGGTGCCGGGGGTCGAGGTGGTCGTGATGCCCTGCTTCGGCGCGCCGCGCTCGTTCTTGTAGTCGCCGTCGCCGCTCATGTCGAAGCGGTTCACCGACAGCTGCAGGCGCTGGTCGCCGAAGCTCTTGCCGAACTTGAGGAAGATATCGTTGCCGTGCGAGTCCAGGGTGTCGCCCTGCACGGTGTCGATGCCCAGGCGGCGGCCGTTGCCGTCGTAGCCCATGCCGCGGCGCTGCACGCTGGCGTAGCCCAGCATGTCGAAGGCGTCCGACTTGTGGTTTACGGTCAGGCCGGTCTTCCAGTCCAGGTTATCCGAACGGAACTGCGTCGCGAAGCGGGTGTTGACCGTGTACCTGGTGCCGTTGGTGCGCGGGGTCTTGGTGATGTAGTTGATGATGCCGCCGGTCGCGCCCATGCCCTGCATGGCCGAGGCGCCGTTGATGACTTCGATGCGCTCGATGATGGCGCTGTCGGCGAAGTAGCCTTCGCGCATGCCGGCGCGCAGCGGGTTCGATTGCGGAATGCCGTCGAACAGGATCAGCGGCTGGCGCCCGCGCAGCGATTCGCCGGTCGAGGTCATCTTCTGGCGGCTCGGGGCATAGCCCGGCACATAGGTCGACAGCGCCTGCGACGGATCGTCGGCGATCAGGTACTGGGCCGCCAGCTCCTGCTGGGTGATCACGGACACGGCGCCCGGGATCTTGTCGACCGCCTTGGCGGTGCGGGTCGCGGTGACCACGACCGAGGCCATGTCCTCGCCCTGGTTTTGCTGGGTCTGCTGTGCGAATGCGAAAGGCATCGCCATCAGGGCGCACGCGGTGGCGACCGCGAGTGAAACCGGCTTCATCGAACTCATTTTTGGACTTCTGCTTTTCTAAAAAGAAACACAAGGCGAAATGATAATGATTCTCATGTATTAACGCAAGTAGTAGGAATCATTCTCATTTGCGTTTATGATACGGTCTATGAAAAATCTCATCCGTAACGTCCACCTGTGGGCCGGCCTGATCTTCGGCACCATCCTCGTCCTGCAGGGACTGACCGGCTCGCTGCTCAGCTGGCGGCACGAGCTCGACGCCTGGCTGAATCCAGGCCTGCTGCGCGTGGCGCCGCCGTCCGGAAAAGCGGCCGGACAGCCGGTGCTGATCGAGCCGGCCGCGGCGGCGGCGGTGGTCGAGCGCCTGGTGCGCGACCCGGCCTACGGACGTCCGGACACGATTTTCCTTCCCGAAACGCAGGGCGACGTGTACGTCGCCTGGTACCGCCCGGCCAAGCCGGCCTCGGACTGGGACCAGGGCGTGACGCGCCAGGTGATGGTCGATCCCGCCAGCCTGGCGGTGCTGGGCGAGCGCAACTGGGGCGAGGCGGGCCTCTCGCGCCCGCTCCTGATGCCGACCCTGTTCCACCTGCACCGCTACCTGATGGCCGGCGAGGCGGGCAAGGTCGTGATCGCGGTCCAGGGCGTGGCCCTGTTCCTGCTGACCCTGACCGGGATCGTGGTGTGGTGGCCCAAGATGACCCTGAACGCGTTCTGGCATGCGATCACGGTGCGCGGCTGGGGCCAGTGGCCGAAATTCAGCTTCCGGCTGCACCGCGCGGCGGGCTTCTACACGGCGCCGGTGCTGCTGGTGCTGGCGGTGACGGGCGTGTACTTCAACATGCCGGCCTGGGTGACGCCCGCCATCAAGGCGGTGGCCCCGCTCACGCCGAACACCAAGGCGGCGAACGCCAGCGACGCCGCCAGCCCGCGCATCGGCATCGACGCGGCGATGGCGGCGGCGCAGGCGCGCTTCCCCGATGGCCGCATTTCGCGCGTGAGCATCCCGGCCAAGCCGGAGCAGCCCTTCGAAGTGCGGCTGCGCCAGCCGGGCGAGCTGCGCCACGGGAACGGCGCGACCCGCGTCAGCGTCGATGCCGGCAACGGCGCCCTGCTGCGCGTGGTGGACCCGCTGGCGGCGCACGGCGGCGACTGGATGGTCAGCACCTTCTATCCTCTGCATACCGGGGAAGCCTTCGGCGCGCTCGGGCGCATCCTGATCAGCATCGTCGGCGTGACGCCGCTGGCATTCTTCATCACCGGCGTCGTGGTCTGGCTGAAGTTCCGCCGCAAGCCGGCCAAGCCCAGGGCGCCGGCCGCCGTCAAGCCGGCGCCGGTGCGCGTGCCCGCTACCGTGGAATAAGCGACTCCAGCGAGGGATGGCCCTCGAGCGCGAGCGGCAGCGCACGCGACCAGCGGTTGGAGGACAGCGAAAACGTCAGCGAACGCACCTGGTGATACCACCCGGCCGGTACATACAGCATGTCGCCGGGATGCACCACCAGCTCGATCAGCGCCGCCTGGCGCGCCAGCGGAAAGCGCTCGAAATCCGGCGCTTCCGGATCGAAGGGAGACCCGAACAGCAGCGCATTCGCCTCGCGCGGATAAAGGAATTCGTCGTGGTGGGGCGGCGCCAGGAAGATCCTCTTCGATCCCCAGACCTGGGCGAACAGGTTGTCGTCGTAGTCGGCGTGCAGCGGCGTCACCGTACCCGCAGGCCCCATCCAGAAGCGCGGCGGTCCCGGTTTCTTGAAATACGCGGGCCAGTGGCAGAAGCGGTTCAGCTCGCGCAGCTCCAGGTTGCCCAGGTAGGGTGGCAATCCTTCCGTGCCCTGCTCCACCAGGTCCAGGTAGGCGAGCATAGACATGTCCTGCATGGCGCGGTCGGGCGCGAAGGCGGTATTGATGTAGTCGCCGACACGGGCGCGCACCGGCAGCGCGCTGAAGCGTTCGCGCAGGGTGTGCGGGCTCAAGCCGGTCAGCGGCCAGCGGCCCACCACGCCATCGATCAGGAAAGGCAGGCCCTGCGCCGCGTGCTCATGAAACACGGCCGCACTCGGCGCCCGCAAGCGCTGCAGCGAAGAGATGACCGGCAGCGCGCGTGCCGCGTCCCGGATCGCCTCTCGCATCGCTTCGATGGACGTGACGCCGCGCACCTGCGCATCGCGGCGTTCGCGCGCCAGCTTCGCGGCCAGTGCGTCTTCCGCCGAAGCGTTCTCCGGCCGTGGCGGCAGCCGCACCGGCCGGCTCTTGTCGGGCACTCCCGCCATCCTGTCGTCCTGGTCTGAAAATTCACGTGGGCCGACAGGATAGCGCATGCGGCGCCATCCTCCAATGAGCTTATGCGGGCGCCAGCTGGCGCGCGCGGGTGCTGCCCCCGACGCCGACCGCCGTGGCGATGGCCAGCGCCTGGAACAGCGCCACGCCCGCGAACACCCAGCCCGGACGGCCGGCGTCCATGACCAGGCCGAACAGCAGCGGCCCGATCGCCAGGCCGCTGTCGAGGCCCGAATACACCACGCCGTACACCCGCCCGGTGGCGCCCTTGGGCGCGGCGGCGCGGATCATCAGGTCGCGCGAAGGACCGGCCACGCCCGAGCACAGGCCGATCAGTCCCATCAGCGGCAGCGCCATCCACGACGGACCGGCGCCCGCCGCCAGCACCAGCGCCAGCGCAGCGGCCGCGGCGAAGGCCAGGGCCACGGTACGGTCGTGGTGCTTGACGTTGGCGCCCAGGAAGCCGCCGGCCAGCATGCCTACCGCCGAGGCCAGCATGTAGGAGGTGTAGGAACTGGTGGCCAGTTCGCGCGTGATGCCGTACAGGGCTTCCAGGCTGATCGACGCGAAGGCCTGGATGCCGCCCAGCGCCACCGCGGTCAGCAGGAAGAAGGCGAAGCACATCCATACCGAACGCAGTTTCAGGAAGTCGAGCGTGCCGCCCTGGACGCCATCCGCTTTCGCCGGCGCGGCAATCGGATCGGGACGCAGCGCGTGCCGGTTCAGGACCAGCATGACCAGCACGCATGCGGGCAGCAGGGCCGCCCACAGCATCGCCGCTCGCCAGCCCTGGACGGCGGCGATCGAGGTGAGGAAGATCGGCGAGGCGGCCCAGCCGATATTGCCGCTGATGCCGTGGACCGAGAATCCGTGCGCCAGGCGCGCCCGCGACACGCGCTGGTTCAGCAGCGTGTAGTCGGCCGGGTGGAACACGGCGTTGCCCAGGCCCGCCAGGAAGGCGCCCAGCACCAGGCCCGGATAGCCGCCCGCGAAAGAGAGCGCGACGGCGGACACCCCCAGCATCGCCACGCCGGAGAACAGCACGGCGCGCGCGCCCACGCGGTCGACCACGAAGCCGGCCGTCGCCTGCCCCACGCCGGAGACCACGAAGAACACCGTCATCACCAGCCCCAGTTCGGTATAGCTGAGATTGAAGGCCGGCTTGAGCCAGGGGATCAGGGCCGCCACGATCAGGTGGTAGAAGTGCGAGGTGCCGTGCGCCAGGCCCACGAGGCCGATCACGCGGGCGTCCTGGCGGAGGGTGTTGTCGTCTGAGCTCATGCCATGCCTTTATCGAAAAAGCCAGTGTAAGCAAAAGCGGCGCGTCCGATTTAAGATAACGTGTCAAGATTTATCGAGAATCCGCCATGAAAAGCTATCCGCCGATTCCAGGCCCGGGCCCGACGCCGGAATGCCCGGTCGCGCTCGCGGCGCGCGACCTGCCGGCCGACGCCAACGTCGGCGCCCATAGCCATGCGTGGGGACAGCTGACCTACGCCGCCAACGGCATGATCCGGGTGAGCGCCGAAGGCAGCAGCTGGATCGTGCCGCCGCAGCGCGCGATCTGGATCGCACCGGAGGTCGAGCATGAGGTGACGATGCTGGAAGCCGCGCGCCTGAGCCCCTTGCGCGTGCATGCCTTGCGCGCCCCTTTCCCCGGAGAGTCCTGCCGCGTGGTCGAGGTCAGCAGCCTGCTGCGCGAGCTGATCGCGGCCCTGATGGCGGGCGGCGACCCCCTGCCCCAGCCGCGCACTGCCCTGCTGGGAGAACTCATCCTCGACGAACTGGCGCGCGCGCCCTCGCGCCCGATCCGCGTCCCGCTGCCGCGCGACAAGCGCCTGAAGGCCCTGTGCGAGGCGCTGATCGATGCGCCCGGGGACAACCAGACCCTGGCGCAGTGGGCCCAGGCCACCGGCGCCTCCGGGCGCACCCTGGCGCGCCTGTTCGACAAGGAGCTCGGCATGAGCTTCGGCCAGTGGCGCCAGCAGGTGCGGCTGGCCCATGGCGCCTCCCTGATCGCACGCGGCATGCCCTTGTGGCAGGTGGCCGAGCAGCTCGGCTATGCGAGCCAGTCGGCCTTCACCGCCATGTTCAGGAAGAGTTTCGGCACGACGCCGTCCGCCTTCTTCGCGGGCGAGCAGCAAAGCAGATAAGCCACGGCCAACATCCTCTAGAATGCGGTTTGCCCACACAACAGGAGACAAGATGAACCCGACAATCCGCGCAGCAGTGACGAGCGGCCTGATGACGCTGGCCTGGGCGGCCCAGGCCGCGCCGCAGGCGAAACCGGAGCACACCGAGGTATGGAGCCCGGAACCGGCGCGCGTCATGCCCGCCTCGGCGAACCGGGCGCCGTCGGATGCGGTCATTCTCTTCGACGGCCAGGGTGTGGGCGAATGGGTGTCGAGCGCCGTAGTCGCCAGCCCCGCCGCCAAACCGGTCCCATGGTCGGGGGCGGACGGCGTGCTGACGGTCCGTCCCGGCAGCGGCGATATCCAGACCAGACGCACCTTCCTCGACTACCAGCTGCACCTGGAATGGCGCGTGCCGGCGGGTCTCAAGGCGAGCGGCCAGAACAAGGGTAACAGCGGCCTGTTCCTGTCGACGGGAACCGGGAACGGCTACGAGATCCAGGTGCTGGAGTGCGCAGCGAACAAGACCTATGCCAACGGCCAGGCGGCGAGCATCTACAAGCAGTTCACCCCGCTGGTGAACGCCTGCGCCGCCGAAGGCGAGTGGCAAACCTACGACGTCATCTGGACCGCGCCGCGCTTCGCAGCCGACGGCAGGCTCGAGTCGCCCGCCTATGTGACGGCGCTGCACAACGGCGTGCTGGTGCAGAACCACGTGGCCCTGCGTGGCGAAACCCTGTACATCGGCGAACCAGGCTATCGGAAACACGGCCCTGCTCCGATCAAGCTGCAGGAACATGGCGAGGCCGTGAGCTTCCGGAATATTTGGGTCAGGCCTTTGGACCGGTAGCCTTCGTCCGTCCCGCCGGCCGGCGCTGGCGTTCCAGCTCGTCGTGGATCACCTGCTGGCCGTGTTCGACCATGAATTCGTGGAAGGCCGCGGCTACGGTCGGAATCGCATGGTCGGCCTTGTGCATCACATGCCAGTCGGCCGATACCGGCGTACCCGTCACCGGTAAGGCCATCAACAACTTGTTCCGTACTTCCAGTGTGCACGCGTGCACTGACAGGAAACCCACGCCCAGGCCGGCGGCGGTCATCTGCTTGATCGCCTCGTTACTCGACAGCTCGGAACCGATCGACAGCGGCGCGCCCGCATCCTGGTAGAGTTTTTCGACCGCCGCCCGCGTACCCGAACCGCGTTCGCGCACCAGCAGGTTGTGGTCGGCCAGCTCCGTCAGCGCCACCGCGCGCGCGCTGGCCAGCGGATGCCCGGGTGCGACGTAGAAAGCCATCGGGTGGCGCGCGAAGCGGCTGGCGCTGGTCGGAAATTCGCGCGGCGGCGTTCCCATGATGGCCAGGTCGATCTCGTCGCGGCTCAGCATGCCGATCACCTCCGGCCGCGAGCCCACCTGCAGGCGGATGCGCACGTGCGGGCGGCCGGTGGTAAAGCGCACCAGCATCGCCGGCAGCAGGTGTTCCGCCGTTATCACCGCGCCGATGCGCAAGGTGCCGCTGGTGACGCCCTTGAAGGCCGCGATCTCGTCGCCCGCCTCTTCCCACATCTTCAGGATGCGCTCCGCATAGCCGACCAGCAGTTCGCCCGCGGACGTCATCTGGATGTTGCGGCCCTGCTTGCGGGTCAGCGGCGTGCCGGCGGCTTCCTCCAGCAGTTTCAAGTGCAGCGACACGGCCGGCTGGGTCACGTGCATGGCTTCCGCCGCCCGCGACACGCTCTGGTGGCGGGCCACCTGGACCAGGGCTTGCAGCTGTTTGAAGCTCGCCGGATACATAAGCTTTTCCTTATTAATCTGCTTGGAAATCTGATTTTTATTTTATCTTGCCCGGCCGTATAGTGA
Organism: Massilia sp. ZL223; assembly: GCF_018119395.1. Taxonomy (GTDB): domain Bacteria; phylum Pseudomonadota; class Gammaproteobacteria; order Burkholderiales; family Burkholderiaceae_D; genus Telluria. The sequence goes on along the minus strand of NZ_JAGPWD010000061.1, from coordinate 406 downwards.
AAGCGTCAACAACGCACTGGCCCGGAAAGGAGCAGCACATGAAAGCCCAAGCGATCATCTTCGATCTGTCCGCATTCGACATCCAAGGGGCGGCGCCGCAGGAAGCCGGCAGGCTGCTCGACGAAGCGATCGACAGCGGCCGCCACTGCGCCCTGGTCACCGACCTGCCGCACCGCGAGGCCGGCCGGCAGCTGCGCGAGCGCTTTGGCGACACTGCCCACCACATCTTTTCAGTCGTGCTCACGGGCGCCGATTTCGCGGCGCAGGGCCATAAGGCGCCTTACTCGGTCGTGCTGCGCACGCTCGAACTGTCGCGCGAGGAGGCCCTCGTGGTCGCCGCCTCCCCCGGCCCCCCCCCCCGGGGGGGCCCGGGGGGGGGGGGGGGCCCCGCCCCCCGCCGCCCCCC
>NZ_JAGPWD010000060.1 GCF_018119395.1 Massilia sp. ZL223 | reverse complement strand
TTCGATGAAATCAAAGTAGCGCAGGCCGCCTTCATTGACCTGGAACAAGGTACAGTCGCTCAGCTGAAACTTGAACGGCACGTCGCGCACTTGCCAGGGACTCATCCTTGCCGCTTTCCCCGTGCACCGGCCGGCGCGCGACGCCCGGCAGTTCGAAGTTGCGCGACACCAGCGTTGCCGCTGGCAAGCCCTGGTTGGGCATCAACCGAGATCTCGACATCATACGTGAAGTGAGTTTGCATGAAGAGACCGATACCCCGATAAATAAATAATCAGGCATTATCCTACATTTTTTTTAAAAATGCGCTCAACACTCTTCGCCCTGATACGCCCGCCTCAGGCCACCGCGGAGAACAAGCTCGCGCCGCCGCGCCGGTAGAGGATATAGTAAAAGCCCATCCCGGTTTACAGTATTGTTTTTAACAATATCGCGATTTCAGCGATGGGTACAGCTTCCAAGAAGTCGGGCACTCCCGACGATCAGCAGTTTAACTTGTTTGTCGCGTCAGATGACGAGCTTGATTCTTTACGGTGTGATGCAGGGCGTGCATTCGCTGTGTGAGCTGGGCGCTTGGCCCGTCCTGATCTCGGCTGCGTGTGGATCACCGGGGCATTGCCCCTGACTTCACCAAGATTGGCCGGTTCATCACGAAGCACGCAACGATGGTCACTACGGGGCAAGCTGCACTCACTGCCCGGCCGAGCGCCGCCAGCTCCGCTCATGCCGGCCAGCACGCCACCGCGAGCCAGATAGTCCGAAATAATTGACATGTTGACACTTCCTGGCAGCACGGGGCATGATATTGTGGCCCCATGGGGAAGGTGTTCAGGTCTTTTCAGATTATTGCCACGCCATGCCTTATTTCGTGGCGCGACGGTATGTTCACCGACGCGATATGACGGCTCGTGCGCTTGAATCGCCTGTCCTTAAACGGCAGGCGGGAAACCGCGTTCTGTGCTTCTCGGAATGGACTTTCTCGACCACCCTGTATATCCCTCAGATCCGGTAGCGCTGCTGCCGACCGATGCAGCGAGCAATCAACATGATATGCCCGCACATTTTGTTAAAATTTTCGGAATGCGTAGAAGTGAATGAAATTCAATTTGAGTCGGTGAGCAAAGTCAAGGTCCGTCTAAAGTACTTATTAGGAGAATTGGTCCTTGGAAATTGGTATCCTGAACTATTAGTACTTATCCCCAAAAGGTTTGAGCAAGAAGGCTGGCCCTCAGCACCCGAAGTACTTGCTGAAATGTTGGGGGATGAGAATGATGGTGTATTTTGCAGGAAAGTACCAGCTGAGAACTTTAAGCCAGGCTTAAGAAAATACGGATCTTTCCTCGGTTACGTGCCGTGTCGTGATGTACTTTATTATGTATCGGTGAGTGGAAGCTTCACGGAGTATTTGAATAAATTTTCCACGAAGTCCCGTCAAAACTTGACTCGCTCGGTTCGACGTTTTGCGGAACGTCAACAGGGGCTTCCTAGTTGGGAAGTTTATGTTGATTATGAGACGATTTCTGAATTCTATTCAGAAGCTTTGCGCATTTCGAAGCAGACATACCAGACAAAATTACTTCATGCCGGGTTAGCAGATAGCGAGGCCTTCCTTGCGCATATGAAAAATTTAGCACGGAATGGGCAAGCACGCGGATACCTTCTTCGGGACTCTGGTAGAGCTATCGCTTTTGCATGGTGTCGCCAGCAAGGTGATCGATTAATTTATGATACGGTTGGATATCTACCAGAGTTTTCCAATTTATCTGCGGGAACTGTGCTGCTCTATCATATTATTGAGGATGTTTTTTCGTCTGGCAATTATAAGGAAATCGATTTTGGCCCAGGAGAAGCGCAATATAAGTCGATGTTTTCGACCCACCGCAAAGAGTTCGTCGATCTCTATTTATTGCGCGATACAGTTCGTCATAGAATTTTAGTAAGTGCTCATTACTACTTGCTACTCGTTAGCGGCGCAATAGGGCGGTTGTTAGAGCGGTACGGGGTAAAAAAATATGTGAAGGCTTGGATAAGAAGATTAAAAAGTTGAGTCGCGGTAGGGAAGCGGCCAGGATGTTCCCGAATGCGATGGATGTTGCGCGTCACAACAGCCAGTGCCATGTCCGTTCTGACCACGCTGTTTCAAGATTTCACCCTCGCCTATGCTCAACAGAATTTCTCCGCGATGCCCGCCGTCCGGATCACCCCACAGCGTTTTTCCGCTGCTGCAAGCTGGCGTTGGCGACCTTGGTTGCGATCATGCTGACCGGGATGCGCATGAGAGTTCAAGCCTAACTGGACACCTTTTTTTGCGCATCTGCGTCTGCAGGCGCAGCTGGTCCACGAGGTGTCCGAACAGGCGTTCGCTCAGGCGCGCGCCAAGCTGTCCCTAGTTGCCATTCCGGGTCTGAACGACTGGTTAATTGCACGTGCCGAGCAGGATGGATTTGTGCCGCGCTGGCGCGGCCTGCGCCTGGTCGCCGCCGCTGGCTAGACCGTGCGTTTCGGACTGCTCGCTAGCCATGTCAAGCGGGCTGCCCATGCCGATCAAATCCTGTTCGGCCTGTTTCTACCGGGTCCCGACCTAATGCTCGCCGCCTCCCTGCATGGTATCCACGAGTGTGGAGAACGCCAGTTTCTGATCGAACACCTCGACCGCCTTTCTCCCGATGACCTGCTGCTGTTTGATCGAGGCTATCCCGCCAGTTGGTTGGTCGCCGTACTGAACCAACGCACCATCAAACTGTGCATGCGCGTCGACACTAACGACGGCGGCTACACCTGCGTGCGCGAGTTCGTGCGCTCTGGCGCTATCGAACGCATCGTCATGCTGCGGGCTCCGAGCAAACAAGATGCGCTGGACTACGAATGCCCGCGCAAGCCGCAGCGCGTGCGCTTGGTCCGTCACGTCTTGCCCAATGGCGAGCATCGCGTGCTGATGACCAATCTGTGCGACAACAAACTCTTTCCAGGCGACTGCTTTGGCGAGCTCTATCACAAGCGCTGGGGCATCGAGGAAGCGTTGAAACGCCTCAAGCACCGCCTCAATCTCGAACACGTCACTGGTTTGAGTCAGCAGGCGGTGGTCCAGGACGTTTCCGCCAAAATCCTTTGCGATAACCTGCAAACGCTCGTCTCGATGACCGCCCATGCCGACGCCGATTTGCCCGAGGACAGACGCATCAACCATGCTTACGCCCACACCGCGCTCAAGCCGCTGCTGCCCATACTTCTGCTTGGCGGAAAAATCGGCAGAAAGGTAGGAACGCTGCTGCGCGGCCTGCTCGGTCTAATTGCCGGGAAGACCTACCGGCATCGGGAGAATCGCTCGAAGCCGAGGAAGCGAGGTGCAAAACCACACAAGCAGATGACTCAGAAAAACTGCTGAGATGTCTTAACTTGGGTGGATTGGGCGCGCATTGGCGCGCATTCTTCCCATGGAAGCACGCCATCCCTTGGATTCCTTGGTGCTGGCGTTGGCGTCGGCGTCGGTTTCGGTGTTGCACTAGCCGAGTTTTGCGTTATCGTCATTCGTCCTTGAAGGTGATTGTGGGGGGTATATGAAGATACCCTCCGTGAGCAATGGTGGCGACGTCGGCGACTTGGCGACGCCAGGCCAAGGCTGACATTGCAAGTGTGTCGCCGAGGTCACCATGTCGCCATGGCAGCCGCTACCAGTACCAAAGGCAATCGGAAGATGACTTTGACGAATCGAGCGATTGGTAGTGGTCGGTGCGTCCACATGTCAGACGCGTCGGGGAACGCGGTCGCTCGGACGATTTGGTCGCGAGTTTGCGGGCTTGTTTTTGCGGGGCGCGGCGTAGCGGAAATAGACCGGAGCCGAGGACTGTGAAATCCACAAACGAAAACGCCAACCTGTGATGGTTGGCGTTGCGTGAACTATATTCTTGGTGGCCCGGGGCGGAATCGAACCACCGACACAAGGATTTTCAATCCTCTGCTCTACCAACTGAGCTACCAGGCCAAGAACGCCATTATAGCAGCGTTTGCGGCCGATAAACAATTGGCGCGGGAGCAACAATCAGCTTTGCTCTCCCGCCCGGGCGGCGATGCGCTCGGCGTGCTGGCGCTCCAGGGCCAGGCGCGATTCGCGCCGTCCCTTGGCTTCCTCGAAGCGGCGCTGTTCTTCCGGTGTGCTCGGCTCCAGCGGTGTGATGGCCACCGGCTTGCGGTCGTCGTCCACCGCCACCATCGTGAAGAAGCAGCTGTTCACGTGGCGCACCACCTTGCTGCGGATGTCTTCCGCGATCACCTTGATTCCGATTTCCATCGAGCTGCGGCCGGTGTAGTTCACGGCCGCCAGGAAGGTGACCAGCTCGCCCACGTGGATCGGCTGGCGGAAGGTCACCTGATCGACGCTCATGGTCACCACATAGCTGCCGGCGTAGCGGCTGGCGCAGGCGTAGGCGACCTGGTCGAGCAGTTTCAGGATGGTGCCGCCATGGACGTTGCCGGAAAAATTCGCGGTATCGGGCGTCATCAGCACTGTCATGCTGAGCTGGTGGGCGGGGAGGTTCATGGTCTGGCTCGTCGAATGAAAGGGAGATCCGGGATGGCGTACTCGAGCAAGGATAGCAGGGACTGGCACATCGCGCCGGTGTAAGGCATGGTTTGCCGGCTGGCCCGGCTTGGAAGAAATCCGCCCTTCGATATGCGCGGAAAGTTAAAACGGCGAATGCATAAGGATGAGCGAAACAATTCGTTTGCAAGCCCCGGCCTGCGCCTTAGGCTGTGTCCATCGAAGTCGAGAACGGAGCACACCATGAGCGTCATCCTGCTGGGCGGAAGCCCGTCGCCGCAGTCTTCCTGCAACCGCCTGCTGCAGCACATCGGGGACAAACTCACGCTGCACGGCCATCCCAGTACGCGCATCGACGTGCGCGAGCTGCCGGCCCAGGCCCTGCTGCGCGCCGATACCTGCGAGCCAGGCGTGGCGCGCGCCGTCACCCTGGTGCGCGAGGCCGACGCCATCGTGATCGCCACGCCGGTCTACAAGGCTTCGTACACCGGCGTCCTCAAGCTCTTCCTCGACCTGCTGCCGCAGGACGGCCTGGCCGGCAAGCTGGTGCTGCCGGTCGCCACCGGCGGCAGCCAGTCGCACGTGCTGGCGCTCGACTACGCGCTGCGGCCGGTACTGTCCTCGATGGCGGCGCGCTTCATCCTGCCGAGCATTTACGCCACCTCCGAGCAGGTCGCGGCCGGCATCGGCTGCGGCTTGCGCCTGGCGCCGCCGGTCGCCGCCCGCGTGGCCCAGGGCGTGGAGCAGCTGGCCGCCGAACTGCAGCTCCTGGGCGAACGCGCGGAGCAAGAGGAAGACCTGTTCGAGGCGCCGTTCGCCGCCTGACACCTGCAAGCTGTTGAAGAATTTTCATGAACGACCATTACGACCGCCGCGCCGCACGCCGGCAAGACCTGGCCCTGCTGTTTACCGACGCCTGCGCCGCCGGCTACCGGCCGGCCCCGCCGCGTACGTTTGCCGGGGCGGACTACCTGCCGGCCCATGCCGTGCCGGGACCGGGTTCGCGTCCGCTCGCCAAGGACTTCGCTCCGCCGCCGGCCGCCTGAGCTATCATGGCGCGATGTCCATCCTGCTCGTTCCCGGCTACATGGCCGACGAGACGCTCTGGGACGGCATGCGCGACCGGCTGGCGCCTTTCGGCCCGCTCGTGCATGCCGACCTGCGTCACGATTCCACCCTCGAGGCAATGGCGCGCCGCGCCTTGCTCGATGCGCCGCCATCCTTCGTGCTCATCGGTTTTTCGATGGGCGGCTACGTCGCCCGCGAGATCGTCTACCAGGCGCCCGAACGAGTGCGCGCGCTGGTGCTGATCGCCACCTCGACCCGTCCCGATTCGCCCGCGCTCAGGCAGAGCAAGGGCGCGGTGGCGAAGGCCGCTCCTTCCGTGTCCTTCGCGGGCCTGAGCCGCACGGCCATCGCCACTTCGCTGCATCCCGACCAGCGCACTAACGAGGCCTTGATCGAGCGCGTGCGCGCCATGGGCGTGCGCCTGGGCGGCGAAGCCTTCCGCCGCCAGTCGATGCTGGAGCGGCCGGGCGACCTGGACCGCCTGCACGCCATCCGCTGCCCGACCCTGGTCGTGGCCGCGGCCCAGGACCGGCTGCGCAGCCTGGAAGAGGCGCAGGAGCTGCACGCGGGGATCGCCGGTTCAAGCTTCAAGCTGATCGAGAACACCGGCCACATGATTCCGATCGAGGCTCCGGACGCGCTGCTCGAGGCCGTGCTGCCCTGGCTCGCCGGTCTGGCGGACACCTGAGCCGTCACCTCGCATCGATGTTGCAAGCAGCATCGCCGATCATGCCCGCCCCTGCAGCTCAGCCCGTGCGCGCTTCCCAGCCGTCCAGGGCGCGGATGGCTTCTTCCTTGAGCTTGGCCTCGATCTCGATCCAGGGCGCCAGCCGGTAGCTAGAGGGCATGGTGTCGATCAGGTCCGCATGCTGGCGGTCGTTGAAGCCGCTGCGGCCGTTCGAGATGTGCACCAGCTGGTGTTCGGGCACGGACCAGGTCTCGCGCGCCTTGCGCAGCATGGCTTCCACGCTCGGGTGCTCGTAGCTGTCCAGCTTCTCGTGCACCACATGATGGTGGGCGTCGAACACCATCGGCACCCCGGCGCGCAGGCAGATCGCGTGGATCTCGTCGGCGCTGTAGGCGTATTCGTCGTTCTCCAGGCCGATGCGGCAGCGGATCGCCTCGGGCAGCAGGGCGATGCGCTCCACCAGCGCGTCGGCGCGGTCGGATTTGCCGCCGTGGATCTCGAGCAGGGCCCAGGGAGAGCGCGGCTGGTCCAGCAAGTCCATGATGTCGGCGTGCATCTGCAGGATCTTGACGCTGTTGGCGACCACGCCTTCCGAATCCGAGCTCAGGACGACGAACTGGTCGGGGTGCATCACCAGGCGGATGCCGCGCTCGATCGCGCGCCGCCCCGAACGCGCGAGCTGTGGCGCGAATTGCTCCAGGATGGCGCGGCCGTTCGGCTCGTCAGCGAAGGGGAAGATCGAGGAGGGCAGACGGTACAGGGAAATGCCTTCGCGCTCGCAATAGCGCATCGCTTCGTCGAAGGTCTGCAGGTTGTCGCGGTAGATGTCTTCCAGCAGCCGGCGCTGGCCGTCTTCGGAATGCTCCAGCAGGCGCTTGCGTGTCAGCGCGCGGTAGCGGACGTCCCTGGACGTGGTGATGCAGACGAGGCCGAGCTGTGGTCGCATGGGGTGTGAGAGGCGTGGCTGCCGCGCGCCGGGGCGCGCGGCGGATGGCGGGATCAGCCCTTGGCCTGGTGGGCGCGGATCTGTTCGCGCAGCTGCTGGCCGTTCGAGTGCGTGTAGTCCTTGTCGATCTCGTAGCTCACCATCGCCTTGAGCTGGGGATCGAGCTGGTTGCGCAAGGCGCCGAGGAATTGCGGTTCCGCAACCAGCGCCAGGCGGTCGAAGCGGCCTTCCTGTTTTGCCTGCAGCAGCATGGCGCAAATGTCGCTGGCAAAGGTCTGCGACTCGCGCTGCTCCGGCGTCTGTTGCGGCTGGTATTGCTTGGTCGGCATCGCGTCCCCCGAACCGTGCTTGCTCTGGCCGGCCGCGAGCGGGCTCATGCGGTCGCTGAGTTCGTCGGTCGTGCCTGTACGCGCGGCGGGATTGACCAGGTCCTGCACTTCCTGCAGCGGCGTGTTCGAGTCGGATTCGGCAAAGATGCGGGCGCGGCCACTGTCGGCCGACACGATCCAGGTTGTATTCATGCTACCTCCGTTGACGATGGAAATGTTTTTCTTTAGTGAACCAATCGATTCACTTCCCGTCTAGCTGTTCAAGGGAAGTCTATCCGAAGCAGGTTTTTGGGGAGGCACGAAAGGCGCGTCCGCGGCCGGTGCATGTGGGGCCTGCGCCGGCCTTGGCGTTCAGCGCGGCTGGCCGAACACCTGGGTCCAGTAGACGATGCCGGACCGTTTCTCGGCGGCGATGCCGTAGGCCGCGCCCATCTCGGTGAAGCGGGCGTTCATGATGTTGGCGCAGTGGCCGGGACTGTCGAGCCAGCTGGCCACGGCCTGTTGCGGCGTGTGCTGGCCGAAGGCGATGTTCTCGCCCACCAGCTTCCAGTGATAGCCGGCGCGCCGCGTGCGTTCCGCCGCCTTGCTGCCGTCCTTGGCCGTGTGGCTGAAGTAGCGGCGCGCCGCCATGTCTTCGCTGTGGCCGAGCGCGGCCTGCGCCAGGGCCGGGTTCCAGCTCAGCGGGGGCGCGGGCGGGAAATGCTGGTCGCCGCAGGTGTGGCCGCTGGCGCGCGCGGCGTTGACGCCCTCGAGGATGAGCTTGCCGGCGTCGCGCCAGTCGGGGAAGATGGCCGACGGCAAGGGCGGCGCCGGACGGGCGAACACCACGGTCCATTCCTTGCCGTCGCGGTAGCTGCCGGCCGCCGAGAAGCGCGTGTTCAGCAAGATGCGGCAATATTTCTGCTGGATCACGTTCATGGCCGCCTGGGCGTCGTCCGGCCCCCTGACCGAGATCGCCTCGGCCTGTTCGGCGGCATAGCCCGCGCCTTCGAGCGCGTATTCGATGAAGGTGCCGGGACCGATGCGCACCCGGGCCAGCGCCGGATGGGCTTGCAAGGGTGGGACGGGCGCCGCCGTCTCGCCATTGCAGGAGCCGGGCGCGGCGCGGTAGGCATTGATCATCGCCACCAGCTCACCCGCCTGGCCGCCGGCGGCCGAGGCCGGCTGCGCACTGGCGGCGCTACCCGCAGACGCAGGCGCAGCGGCCGCCAGCATGGCGGCGGCAAGCAGGAGGGACGCCTGCGGTCGTCCCCGTTTCAGGATCGTGCAATCAGACATGTCTTCGAATTCACTATGCCGCTTCGGCATGGCCAGGCGTGACGGGCAGCCAAGTCACCCGGAAAGTAAAAACGCCAACCTGGCGGTCGGCGCTGCGATGCATTCCAGCCCAAGCCCAGATGGGGACGGTCCGCGAAAATACCATAGAACCGCCCGGCTCCCCGGCCAGGCGGTATCGGCCGGATGCGGGCAGGCTAGCGTAACTGGGCTGGCGCAAGCGTGCCAGGGTTATTGCCGTGGATGGTGCGCACCAGCCTGGACGTGTCCAGTCCCTGCGCCCGCAGGCGGGCCAGCAAGGCCTCGTAAGCAGCGGCATCCACCTGCGGCGTGCGCGACAGGATCCACAGGTATTCGCGCTTGGGCTCGCTGACCGCGGACAGCCGGTAGTCCTGGTCGAGGTCGATAACCCAGTAATCGCCCCAGACCATGGGAAGGAAGGACAGGATCGCGGGCGCGAAGCGCACTTCGAGCCTGGGCGAGGTCGCGGAGCCGACCTGGCGCGCCACGCCTTCGGCCACCTCGGCCCCGCCATCCCTGGTGCGGCAGCGGTTGACGACCTTGACCCTGCCGTCCTCGCGCAGGCTGTAGGTGGCCGTGGTGTCGCCCACGCATTTCTTCTGGAAGTCGTTCGGGAATTTGGCGATCTCGTACCAGGCGCCCATGTAGCGCTGGACGTCGAGCGCGGGGATGGTGGCCAGCGCTTCCGCGGCCGGCGCGGCCCCGGCATGCAGGCCCAGCGCGCACAGGGCGCTGCTCAGTAACACGCGTTTCATATCGGTCTCTCGGCAATGTGATGCAGGCTAGCGTAAATGACAAGGCGTTTCGCCGGCGCTTGCTTGGGTGGAAAGGGCCAGGCCCGGGACCGGGCGCCGGGCAAACACGCGCCCCGCTACACTGGCGCCAACACCACATTCGTCGAGGACAGGGGTTCTAACAGTTCGCGCGAAACTTATTCAATTTTGGTTAGTCATACAGAAGCAAATTCAGTTCGAACGCTGTAGCCAAAGCTCGTAGGGTCTTGCTGCGCTACGTCTACATGCCGATAGAACTGAATTGGCTTGCGGTGAGTTCCACCGTGACTGCCTGTGGAGGGGAAGGCGCTGGCCTTGCGTCCGAGCGCAAAGTGAAACCGGCCCCTATGAAGCAGGAATCCAACTGTATCGCCGACTTTAAGCAGTATCGAGTAGCTTTACGTAAGTTTGGGAGAACGGTGCATTCGATGGATTTCAGTTCCTGGCAGGCCGCGCTGACCACCATGATCGGCCTGGCCGTGTTCACGCTGCTCGGGGTCGGCATCCGCATCCTGGTGATGCAGACCGTGCAGCAGCGCCGCGAGCGCATGAACCGCCAGATCAACGAGCGCCTCAAGACCCTGATCGGCGCCTACCGCACCCTGGGCGGCTCCTTTACCGGCCGGCTGACGGTGGATCCGACCCATTTGCGCGACCTGCGCGTGGCGGCCCAGGCGCAGATGGAAGCCATGGATGGGCAAAGCCGGCAGGGCATCGAAGAGGGGGCGGAAGGGTCGGACCGTGCGCGCCGCATCCGCGATGCGGTCGAGGCTGCGCTGGCCGACATCATCCTGCTCGGAACGGAAGAGCATTGCCGCCTGGCCAGCCAGGCCGCCAGCGACATGGCGGCGGGGCGTCCCATCCACACGGCCGAGCTGGTCGTTTCCCTGCGCAACTTCATCCGCGCCGCGCTCGACCTGGAAGCCATTCCGGCCGGCCTGGCGATTCCGCTGCAGGGGCCCACCCGCACCCAGGGCGCCGCCGGCAGGAAGGGCGGCGCGGAGCGCGCCGGTGCGGAGCGCGGCAGCGGCCAGGGTGGCGGCCAAGGCAGCGGGCGCGGAGGCAATGCGGGCGGCGCCGGCACGGGTGGCGATCCCATGCCGGCCTTCGGACAGCGGCGGGCCGATGCGCCGGCCTTCGATCCGAAGGACAGCGATCCGCTGCTCTGAACCGGGCGCCAGCCTAGAGCGAAGACAGGGCCGGCCCTTCGGGCTTGCCGAGCCAGGTGGTGGCGAAACGCTGGCGCGCCGCGCTCAGCGCCGCCTCGTCGCCGCGTACCCGGTAGACTTCCATCAATCCGCGCAAGGCCCAGCCGTTGCTGGGCGTGCGCGCCAGCGAAGCCCGGAACACCTGCTCGGCCTCATCAAGCTGCTTCGCGCGCAGCAGCGTCACGCCGAGCGACTGGCGCACCGGGTAGTACCAGTAGGGCGGTTCCATGTAGGGCAGGCTGTCCTGCACCGCCACCGCTTCGCGGTAGGCCGCGATCGCGCCCTTGAGGTCGCCCTGGCTGTCGGCCAGCCGGCCACGCGCCACCGCCCGCGCGGTCTGGACGATTTCGCGTCCCGGCACGCCCCAGTCCGTGACCGCCTTGAAGTCGCCGGCCCGTTCGATGCGCTCGAGCGCGGCGATCTCGCGCCGGGCCGCCGCATGCGCCCCCTTGCGCGCATGGCCGACGGCGCGCGCGTAGTGCCACATCGCCTTGACCAGCACGAAGTCCGGGCCCGGATCGGGCAGGGACACCAGGGTGTCCGGGCTGCTGAACTGCACATGGGCGAAGTAGGGCGCCGACTTGACCGGCTGCAGCACCCCGATGCCCTTGAGCAGCTCGGGGCTGATCACCTGGTCGAGCTTGGACGCGGCATCGAGCGTGGTCTTGCCGTCGCCGCCCATCAGGGCCGACACCATCACGAAATGGATGTTGTGCGGGTAGTAGGCGCCGCGGTAGACCGGGTCGCTGCCGGTGTTCGCGAAATAGCGTTCGTCGGCCGCGATCGCGTCCAGGTTGGACTGCAGCGCCTCGCGGTACAGGCCGAGCCGGTAATAGATGTGGGACGGCATGTGCACGATGTGGCCGGCGCCGGGAATCTGCTGCGCCAGCACGCGCGCCGAAGGCAGCGCCTTGTCGGGGTGGGTCGAGGCTTCCATCGCGTGGATGTAGTAGTGGGCCGCGCCCGGGTGGCTGGGATTGCGTTCGAGTACGCGCTCGAGGGCGTCGACCATCTCCGCCGTGCGGTTCTTGGGCTGGGCGCCGCCTTCCGCCCAGTAGTCCCAGGGGGAGAGGTCCATCAGCGACTCCGCGTACAGCACCTGGATGGTGTCGTTGTTCGGATGGGCGCGCGCGGCCTCGGTCATGGCGTCCGCATAGGCCTTGTCGAGCGCGGCCCGGTCGGCCGCCGGATCGGTGCTGTAGCGGCGCGACACGGCCCGGATCAGGGACTGCTCGGCCGGGGTGGCGCCCTTGGCGTGGCGCATGGCGCTGGCCGCCGCCGCCGCCGCCGGGGCCACCGCCTCGGGGAACATCGGCGCATTGATGTTGGGGCCGAGCGCCAGCGCTTCGCCCCAATAGCACATGGCGCAGGATGGATCGAGTTGCTGCGCGGCGCGGAAGGCGCGCGCCGCCTCGGCGTGGTTGAAGGAGAAGGTCAGGCGCATGCCCTGGTCGAAATAGGCCTGGGCCTTGGGATTCCTGGTGGAGACCGGGACGTGCAGGGCGCCGAGATTGTCGTACAGCGGGGGCGGGGCTTCCTTGCCCGCCTCTTTCCTGGCGGGTGGCTGCTGGCCCGGCTGGAAGGGACGGGTTTCCACCTGGGCCTGGGCCAGCAGCAGGTGGTCGAGCAGCGGCGGCCGGCCGGGACGGGCCGGCGTGCAGACCGTGGATGCGAACAGCGGGTCGAAGGCAGGCCGCGCCTTGGGGGGCTCGGCCTGGGTGGCCGGCACAGTAACGAGGACAGCGGCGAGGACGGCCGCGGCGGCGATCCCCGGCAACACGAAACGCGCTTTCATGACGCCTCCCTGGAGGACAAGGTTTGCAGCTCAATGCGTGCAACTCAATGCGTGCAGCCATGGCGCGCATGGCCCTTGGAGTCGGGAAGAAAGCGCTGAGTTCCCGCGCGGCCCCGCTCAGGCCTTGCGCACGAATTCCGACTTCAGGCTCATGGCGCCGAAGCCGTCGATCTTGCAGTCGATGTCGTGGTCGGCGTCGACCAGGCGGATGTTCTTGACCTTCGTTCCCTGCTTGATGACGCCGCCGGAACCTTTGGGCTTGAGGTCCTTGATCACGGTCACGGTATCGCCATCCTGCAAGACATTGCCGGAGGCATCGCGGTAGACCCGGACGGCGTCGAGCGTGGCGGCCGCCTGGTCCGGCCACTCATGGGCGCATTCCGGGCAGACGTACTGGCCGCCGTCTTCATAAGTATAGGCGGACTGGCACTGGGGGCAAGGAGGCAGGGAAGACATGGGAAAACCTTGTTGGATCGGGTGGTGAAAGAATGCATCCTGTTCGGATTCCGGCATTCTAGCCCACTGCGGAACCGGTGCCGGCTCGCCGCCATCCGCCCGGCCATTCCACCCATTCTGCATTTCGTCGCATGGCGGCCTCGGCGCTAGCCGCGCGGGTGCATCATCCGGCTCGTCAATAACAACAATCAGGAGCCACACATGCGACTACGTCAACTCGCGGGTACCCATCCCGTCCTCACCGCCGTGTCCTGCGCCGGCCTCCAGTTCCTGGTCACGACCCTGATCCTGAAACTGGGCAGCGCCTTCGCACCGGCCAGCGCCTTCGGCCAGGTCAAGCTGCTCGCCTTCGCCTCCACCGTCATCCTGCCGCTCCTGCTGGTCCAGGCCTTCGGCCTGTGGCGCCAGGTCGGCCTTGAATTCGGCAAGACCCGGCCCGGTTTATTCTTCCTGGCCAGCATGCTGCTGTGCGTGCTGTTCCTGTCGATGGGCGTGCACCTGCAGGAGCAGCGTCCCCTGGGCAGCGAAATCCTCATCCAGTTCATCAATGCCTTCGGCGAGGAACTGCTGTTCCGCGGCCTGATCTTCGCGGTGCTGCTGCGCCTGGCGAAGTGGAAGGGGATCGTGATCTCGGGCGTGCTGTTCGGCGGCATGCACCTGATCCATGGCTTCATGGACGGCAACTGGACGCACGCGATGTGGTGGGCGCTGGCGACCACGCTGTCGGGCATGATGTTCGCGGCGGTGCGCTACGAGACCGGCAGCCTGTGGCTGACCATCGTCCTGCACATGGTCCTCAACCTGAGCAAGATCTATTCGAACATCGAGCCGGCCGCCGGTCCTGCCGCGCTGCTGATCGCCGAGCGCGCGGCCTACGGCCTCGAGCTGGCGCTGGTCGCCTGGGCGCTGTTCGCGACCGGCCGCCGCCGCGGGAGCGGCGCGCAAGCAACGCCCGGCTGAGCAGGAAAGGAAACGGTCAGGAAACGGTGCTAGCATACGGCCTGCAAGCCTGCTCCCGCAGGCCGTCCATTCGCCCGATCATGCCCCGAATCGCTTCCTTCCTGCTGGCGAGCGTGCTTTGCCTGTGCACCATGCCGGGCGGCGCCGCCACCTACACCTACCTGCGCCCCGAGTGGAGCGATACCGATCGCGATCCCTACGGCGTCGCGCTGCTGAAGCTGGCCTTCGCCAAGGCCAGGGTCTGCCATACCCTGGTGTACAGCGAACAGAGCATGAAACAGGCGCGCGCCGTGCTCGAGCTGGAAAGGGATTCCGGCAAGCTGGACATCATGATCACCATGACCTCGCCGGAACGCGAAGCTGCGCTGCTGGGCGTGCCGGTGCCGCTCACCAAGGGCATGCTCGGCTGGCGCATCGCGCTGGTGCGCAAGGAAAAGCTGGACCAGTTCGCCGAGGTGCGCTCGGCCTCGCAGCTGAAAAAATTCATCGCCGGCCAGGGCCACGACTGGCCGGACACGGCGATCCTGCGCGCCAGCGGCTTGCCGGTCGAGGTGTCCTCGACCTACGACGGCATGTTCAAGATGCTGGAAGCAGGGCGGATCGATTATTTCCCGCGCGCCGTCCAGCAAGTCTTCGCCGAGCGCGAGCGCTACCCGAGCCTGGCGGTCGAGCCCCACCTGGTGCTGCGCTACCCGACCGATGCCTATTTCTTCGTCAACCGGCGCAACACGCGCCTGGCGGCGGACGTGCAGCGGGGCCTGGAAGCGGCGCTCGCCGACGGCTCCTTCGACCGCCTGTTCTACAGCTATTTCGCGCCCCAGATCGCTGCCGCCGGCCTGGAGCGGCGCCGCATCATCGACCTGCCGAATCCCGTGCGCGCGCCATCCCTGCCGGTCGAGCGGAGCGGCCTGTGGTTCTCGCTGGCGGACTTGCGCAAGCCGTCCTTCCTCGACGCCGCAGGAGGCAAGGCGCGGCCGCCGGCCGCCGCGAGCGCCTGCCCCGCGGCGGAAGGGCCTGCGCTATAAATTGTCAGGCGCCTGGGTCAGTGATGCAGGGGCGCCCCCATGCCTGCTGCCTGGCCTGGTTGCGCGGGCCGGAAGGCCTTCTCGCCGGCGGCGGTGTCGTGATAGCTCTGGAAGAAGGCGACCTTGCCGTCGCGTAGCGTGAACACGTGCACCCAGGGGCTGTCGTAGGTGCGGCCGGTATGCCTGGCCAGCCAGGTGGCTTCGCCGGTGACGACGACCTTGTCGCCTTCGGCGATGAATTCCTTCGGTTCGAAGCGTACCGCCTGAATGGACTGGTCCAGCTGTTCGAAGAAGCGGGCGATCTCCGCCTTGCCGTTGTGCCTGCCCGCGAAGGGCACGTTCTCCACTTCGGGCTCGATCCAGAGCGCGTCGTCGTGATAGCGCTCCAGCAGGTGGATGATGTCGCCTTTCTGGAACAGCCGGTAGCCTTCCATCACTATCCGCTTGTTTTCCTGTGCGTCCATGATAGTTCTCCTCTCTTGTGTCGTCGCTCCGTGGCTGCCGCGCTTGCCGGAGCCGCCACGGGTCACTTTCAGGCTACTGCGTGAGGCGGCAAATACAAGGTCGGCTGCGTGAAAACATTCACCTGCCGCTGCGGGCAGGGAGCGCCGTGACAATCCGATGATTTTCTGAGAAGCAATTTAGATACCATATCCGCTTCGTCAATCGGCTTTCCCAATACTGACATCCTGAAAAGAGAGAACCCATGAAACACACTACGCTCGCGCTTGCTGTCGGCGCCGCCCTCATCCTGTCGGCTTGCGGTGGCGGCGGCGGCGATGCTCCCGCGCCCGTCGCCTCCGCACCAGTCTCGACCTTGTCGACGATCACCGCCGGCAACGCGAACAGTGTCGCCGCCAACGGATATGGCGCCAGTACCGTGATCGGCGACTCGTCCTCCTCGTTCACCGGCATCCTGACCGGTGTCAGCGTGTCCGGCGGCGGCGGCGTCGGCGTGGTGGCCCCAGTCCTCAAGCTGATCAAGCACGCCGGCAGCGCACCGCAGCTGCTGACGGGCGTTACCATGTCGAGCAGCTGCACCGGCGGCGGCACCGTGACGATCGACGCCACGATGCGCAGCGAGCAAGCGCTCAGCAATGGCGACACCATGAGCGTGTCGGCGCAGAACTGCGTCGAAGACGGCGAAACGGTCAACGGCAAATTGAGCGTCACGTTCTCCAACCTCAGCGGCGACATGCTGAACAGCTCGATTTTCGGCGCGACCCTGGACATGCGCTTCACCACCCTGAGCATCACCAGCGGCAGCGAAGCGGTGACCGTCAACGGCGACATGAAGGTCGCGATCAACCAGGCGAGCCCGACTTCCAATTCGCTCTCGATCTCGGGCCAGTCCCTGCAGGCGACGGAACAGCGTTCCGGCAGCACCATCGCAAGCGTGACCCTGGCGAATTACACGATGACCGGCAGCACCAATGGCAATGCCATCACCAGCGCGGCGAGCTTTGCGGTAGCGGGCAACAGCACCGCACTGGGCCAATTCAGCTACACGGTGAAAAACGTCCAGCCCTTCGTCAGCACCGGCAGGGCCGTGCCGGACAGCGGCGCGCTCATCGTCAACGGCGCCGGGTCCTCCGTGACGCTGACGGTCGTCGACAGCAACAACGTCCGCCTCGACCACAGCGCCAAGGGCGACGGCGTGATCACGCAAACCAACACCCTGACCTGGGCCGCCTTCCTCGCCCTGCAATGATCGCGTCCCACGGCCTGGTGCGCGCCCGCGCCCGCCAGGCCGTACATATCGCTTTGTAAGGGACCAGCCGCACCTGTCCACCGCGTTGTGGCGGGTGCGGTCTTCCTGTGAAAATCATGAAACTGATCTTTTTCGCCGGAGTCGGCATCGCACTGTCGGCGGCGCTGGTTGCGCCCGCCAGTGCACAATGGCAAACCAGCGCAGGCGTGGGCGCGCGCAGCGTCACCCACACCGAATACGACCTCGCCGGCCGCCGCGTGGTGCGCGAGCGCGGCTGGCTGCCCGGGGTGGCGCTCGGCGCCGCCTGGCAATCGGGCGACCTCACCTGGACCGCCGGGATCGATGGGTATCGCGGCGATATCGACTATCGCGGACAGACGCAAGGCGGGGTCCGGGCCGACTCGGCCACGTCGACCACCCTGGCGTCGATGCAGGTCGGCGCGGCCTATGCCCTGGGCCGCGATGTCTCGGCACTGGCGGCGCTCGAGCTGGACCGGTGGAAGCGCACGATTCGTCCTGCCGGCGGCAGCGCCGGCCTCCGGGAAAGCTACCGCTCGTGGCGGCTGGTCGCGGGCGCGGCCAAGGACTGGCGTCCGGCGCCCGGACTGGTGCGCGCCGATGCGGCGCTCGTCCTGTCGGAGCCCGAGCGCATGCGCGTCGATTTCTCCGGCATGTTCGACACCGCTTCCTTCGACACGCGGCACGGGCGCGGCCTGCGGCTCGGCGTGAGCCTGAACCCCGCGTTCGCCAGGCAGCTTGTCTTCAGCGCCCGTTACGACTGGATGCGCATCCCGCGCAGTGCCGACACGCCGCTGACGGCGCGCGGAGAATTATGGGGCATGGTGGCGCAGCCGGAACATCGGCGGCAGTCGCTCACCCTGACGGCGTCGGCCGTGTTTTAAACCGGACAGTCAAGCCTTCAATGCGTCGGCGCGGGGGCGGCGCCGGCCCCCCCCCCCCCCCCGGGGGGCGGGGGGGGGGGGGGGGGGGGGGGGCCGGCCCCGCACCGGCCTGGACGAACTGCTGGAAGCGGTGCGCGCCGTCTTCTGCCAGGACAATGAT
>NZ_JAGPWD010000006.1 GCF_018119395.1 Massilia sp. ZL223 | reverse complement strand
CGTGCCGGGGGGCCCCCATTTTTTTTTGGCGCTTGGTGCTCAACGAACTTGGACCCCGGCCTGCGCGGGGGCGACGGTTTCATGGCTAGTGGAAGTAGCTGATCAAAGTGGTTCCTAGTGCACCACATCGGCGACCGGCACGCCGAAATCCGGCGTACCGTCGGCGCGCCAGCGAATCACCTGCGCCCGCGTGTGGCGATTCGGATCATGCAGCGAATCCCCCTTGATCTCCTGGTAGTTGCGCGCGTGGTAGACCAGGATGTCGGTCTTGCCGTCCGGGCTCGTCGTAAACGAATTGTGGCCGGGGCCGTACTGGCCGGTGGCCGCGCTGCTGGCCAGGACCGGCGCCGGCGACTTGCTCCACGCCGCCGGATCAAGCAGGTTGGCGCTGTCGCTGGCGCTCAGCATGCCCAGCGCGTAATTGGCGTCGGTCGCGCTGGCAGAATAGGTCATGAACACGCGGCCGTTCTTGACCAGCACGGCGGGCGCCTCGTTGACGTCGAACTTGATCTTCTCCCACGCATAATCCGGCTTGGTCAGCAGCGTCGCCTTGCCCGCGATCGACAGCGGCGTATCCATCTTCGCGATATACACGGCAGTCATGTGCTTGCCCGACGCCGGTGGGCGCTGGGTCCAGACCAGGTAGCGCTGCCCCTTCAGGGCGAAGGTCGTCGCATCGAGCGCGAACGATTCCCATCCGGTCTTCAGCTGCCCCCGTTCGACCCACTGCCCTTCGAGCGGATTGGCGGCCGCATTCTCCAGCACATACAGGCGGATGTCGAAGGGCGCGTCAAGCCTCCCCGCCGTGAAGTAGAGATACCACTTGCCGTCGATGTGATGCAGCTCCGGCGCCCAGATGTTGCGGCTCATCGCGCCACTGTCGTGGCGGCGCCAGATCGTCTTCGTCTCGGCCTTCGCCAGGCCGTTCAGGTCGCGCGTGCGGCGCAGCTCGATGCGGTCGTATTCGGGAACGGTGGCGGTGTAGTAGTAGAAGCCGTCCGCATGCAAGCTAACGTGCGGGTCGGCGCGCTGCATCACCAGTGGGTTCGCGAATTCAGCGGCGGTGGCTGCGCTGGACAGCAACAAAGCGCTTGCCAGGGCCAGGCGGTGTGTGGTCATGCTCGTGTCTCCGGAATCGTTATCCTGACGAGCGTGACCTCTGCCCATCAGCTAAACCGATGGTACGGAAAGCCCTGCGCTTTGATCCAATAACTTTTTTATTCGGACCGATACGATTTTCGTCGCGCCAGCTCGCGGTCGAGCGCATTGGCGAAGTTCTGGCGGTCGGCCTGGCTGAAGGCGGACGGTCCGCCGGTATCGACGCCGCTGCCGCGCAGCTCCTCCATGAAGGCGCGCATCGTCAGCTGCTGGGCGATGGTGTCCTTGGTGTACCACTCGCCGCGCGGGTTCAGCGGCAAACCGCCCTTCTCCAGCACCAGCGAGGCGAGCGGGATATCGCCGGTCACCACGATGTCGCCCGCGCTGACGCGCTCGACGATTTCGGCATCGGCCGCATCGGCCCCCGCCGGCACCTGCAGCGCGCGGATGAAGCGCGAGCCCGGCACCCGGATCAGCTGATTCGCCACCAGGGTGACGTTCAGCTGCAGGCGCTCGGCGACCCGGAACAGGATATCCTTGATGACCGCGGGACAGGCGTCTGCGTCGACCCAGATGTGCATGGCTGAGATGGAAATGAGCGCTGGAAGCCAGCTGGACAGCCATTGTAGCCGCAAAGGGCGTCCACCACCCCCGCGGACCGGCGTCGGCCAATGACCGCTCCCCCATGACACTCGCTTAACAAATGGTAACTATTTGCGTTCTTTTTATGACAGCGATCTGTTACGCTCGGAACATCATATTCATTTCCGAGAGGCATTAAATGATAGTCAAACAACATTGGGCGCTTCTGTTGGCGCTCGGCGCCTCTTCCTCCTCGGCGATCGAGGCCCCGATCCGCAGCGTCATTCTGTATCCAGGCAGCGCCACCGTGGAGCGCGTGGTCGAGGTGTCGCCCGGCACGAGCCAGGTCGAGATCACGGGCCTGCTCGCCAACTTCAATACCGACACGGTCCGCCTGCAGGCCGACGCAGGCATCCAGGTGGGCCAGGTCGTCACGCGCGACCTGGGGAGGACCGAGAGCCCCAGCCCGCGCGAGGCGGACCTGGAAGCCAGGATCCAGGCACTGCAGGACCAGATCGCCGTGATCGACGCCGACTACAAGGCGGCGCAGCTGGTCCAGGGCTACCTCGAGCGCTTGGGCGGCGGCGACGCCGCGGCCGGCCGCGCCGCGCCCGCCGATGGCAAATCGCTCCTCGGCACCCTCGACGCCATCCGCAAAGGCGGCGGCGATGCGCTGGAACGCATGCACAATGCAGAGGTCAAGAAGCGCGCGCTGGCCAAGCAGCTGGATGTCCTCAAGCGCGACCGCGCCAAGGTGCAGGCCAATACGCGCGACAGCCGGATCATGACGATCGCCGTCGCGGCGAAGCAGGCGGGAAAACTGGTCCTTTCCTACCAGGTGACGCGCGCCGGCTGGAAGCCAACCTACCGCGCCTCGCTGGACTCGAATGCCTCCACCATCGACCTGGAGCGCCTGGCGTCGATTTCGCAAAAGACGGGCGAGGACTGGAGCAAGGTCAAATTGCGCCTGTCGACCGGCCAGCCTAACCTGTCCGCGCATGCGCCCAATCCTTCTCCATGGCTCCTGAATTACCAGCCGCCGCAAGCGGTGTCGGAGATGGCTTACGCTCCTTCCGCGCCACCGCCTCCTCCCGCGCCCCGCATGGCGGTGGGAGCGTCGGCGCGCAGCGCAGCGGACGACTACGTGGCGCCGGTAGTGGAAACGCAGGGTAACTTCACCACCGAATTCGAGGTGCCGGCCAGGGTCGACCTGGCTGCGGACGGCCGCGAGATCTCGGTCGGGCTGGGCGCACAGAGCCTGCAGGTCAAGCAGCGGGTCCGCATTGCGCCGCGCACCAGCAACGACATCGCGGTGCTGACCGCGGAGACGGCGCGCCCCGGCGGCGTCTGGCTGCCGGGCCAGGTGCAGTTGCGCCGCGACGGTTCCTACGTCGGCGCGCTGCACTGGGATCCCCAGTCCAGCGACCGGCTGACGCTGTCCTTCGGCCGCGATCCCCTGACGCGCGTCGCCATCGAGCATCGCAACGAGATGTCGGGCCAGACCGGCTTCTTCAAGCGCGACAACGAAAAGCGCATCGCCGACACCTACGCGGTGACCAGCTTCCACCGCCAGCCGATCGACATCCTGGTGCTGGAGCCGACCCCGGTCAGCCAGTCGGACAAGGTCAGCGTGAAGATCGCGTTCGATCCGGAACCGAACGTCAGGGACTGGGAACAGCGTCGCGGCCTGGTCGGCTGGGAGCGTTCGCTCAAGCCGAACGAGACCGCCCGCTTCAAGGTCGATTACGTGATCGACTATCCGAAGGAAGGCTCGGTGCAGGGCCTGTAATCAAGGAGCGAGGTGCCGGCTGTACGTGTGGAACACCTCGTCGCGCGTCCAGCCGAGCGATTCGTACAGCGACTGCGCCACGAGATTGGTCTTGGCCGTAGTCAGGTCCATGCGCGCCTTGCCTTCCATCCTGGCCAGCGCCTCGGCCGCGAGCAGCAGCGCTCGCCCTACTCCGCCTTGCCGTGCGTCGGGGGCGACGAACAGGTCGTAGAGCACGTAGATGGGCGCCGCCTCGACCGAGCAGAAACTCGGGTAGAGCTGGGAGAAGCCCACGATCTCCCCGGCCGCATTCTCCGCCACCAGCTGCCGCGATTCGCGGTTGAGGAAGCGCTGTTCGACGAAGCTGCGGGCGAGTTCCGCATCCGGCGCCTGCTCGTAGAATTGCCGGTACAGATCGAACAGCTTGGCAATGTGCGGGAGATCGTCGTGCGACGCATCCCTGGTGCGGATGGACATGATGGAACCCTGGGCCTAAAGCGCGGAATCATTGCATAAGCCTGCGGCTGGCGCAATGCCAGGTGCATGACTACCCCTTCCGGCGTAGGCGCGGCGGAAGGGGCAAGGACGCTCAGTCCTTCTTGCGGCGGCGCGCGGCCATCAGGCCGGCCATGCACAGCATCGGCAGCACCAGCGCCACGGTCGAGGGTTCCGGCACCTGGGCCACGATGAAGAAGGTGTCGCCTGCGCGCAGGCCGGAGGTATCCAGCACCCAGTCGGCCTGGCCCTGCAGGCCCAGCGGATTCCCGAAGTGCAGCTCGGCCGGCTCGGCCTGGGCGAAGTGGATGCCCACGCTGTCGGCGTCGTGCTTGACGCTGCCCAGCGTCCCGAAAGCCGGGGTCACGCTGCCGGCGCCGGCGAGGCCGATGCCCTGGAAGTAAAAATTGAAGTGCGAGAACGGCATGCCGCTCAGGTTCAGCACCATGGCGCTCAGGCTCAGCGGACCCCGCAGATCCTCTTCCTGCAGCACGAAATCCAGGCGGGTAGCCGTGAGATCCTGCAGGTCGAGGTTGAAGGACACCAGGCCCGGCGCGCTGTAATCAATGGCGGCGTTGGCCGGCGAGCCGGAGGCCGACAGCAGGACCGCAGCCTGCGCGCCGCTGGAGAACATCAGTGCCGCGAAGGCGGCGGCGATCGTCTTAGTGAATTGCATGTTGATTTCCCTGTGATGGATGGCGTTGATTACAAAGGCCCCTTGGCCCACGGACCCGAAATCGCGAAAGTCACGCCCGGGGTCTGGATGTTGACGAACAAGTAGCGGCCGGTCGGGTCGAAGCAGGCGCCGGCGAACTCGTTGTCGCGATGGTCGTCCGCCAGCGAGGCCAGCTTGCCCGCGCCCTGCAGCTGTGCCGCGGTCAGGTTGATGTTGTTCTTGGCGAAGATGTAGGCATCCCCTGCTCCGGTCAGGCCCATCAGGCGCTGGCCGAAGCCGTACATGTCGGTAGCGGCGGTGGAGGCGTCTTCGCAGATCAGGATGGCGTTGCGCGGGCTCACGGTGAGGTTGTCGCCCATGTTGCCCACCAGCGGGCTCGGGCTCGAGTAGATGCATTTGAGGACCTGGGTGGCCAGGTCCAGTTCCCAGATCGCGCCACGCTGCACCGCGCCGCCCGAGGTGTCCATGACATACATCTTGCCCTGCGCGTACCAGATGCCCTCGCCGCGGTTCATGCGCGCTGCGCCCTGCAGCCAGCCCTGCACGAAGGGACCGGCCGCATTGGTGATCGTCACGCCGGAAGGGCCGGTGGCGTTGCCGCGGTCGGCGTCCGGGTTGGCGATCGGCACCCACTCCAGCTCATAGCTGGCGTTGACCGAGGCCACCGCCAGGTTGGCGTTCTGGACGCCGCGCACGCGCGCCATCTGCAGGATCCCGCCCCGGGCCAGCGAACCCGGAGCGCCGGTGCGGATGTCCGGCACGTAGCGGTAGAAGCCCGATTTGCCGGACGAATCCTCGGTCTGGTAGACGAAGCCGGTGGCCGGATCGACGGCCGCGGCTTCGTGGGCGAAGCGGCCCATGCCGATGATCGGCTGGCCGGTGGTCTGGGCCGGATCGGCCGTCACTTCGAACACGTAGCCGTGTTTCTTGCCCGAGGCGCTGATGGCATCGGAGCCGACTTCCTCGCAGGTGAGCCAGGTGCCCCAGGGCGTGATGCCGCCGGCGCAGTTGGTCTGGGTGCCGCCCAGGCTCGGCGTCATGCTGACCCAGCTGCCATCGCGGAAGAGCAGGTTCGTGGTGCCGCCGCCGAACTTGTTGGCGGTGGAATTGCTGACATTGCCGCCGTCGTAGACGCCGATGGCGTTGATGAAGTTGCCGGCGCCGGTGCCGCCGATCTCGTGGTTACGCACCAGCACCAGCTCGGTGCTGCGCCCCACCTTGCGCGACGCGATGACGCCCATGCCGTCGTGGCCGCCCGGGCAGGTTTTACCGTCGGTCATCAGGTCGCCGCGCCAGCCGAAGCTCTTGTAGCTGAAGCCGGCCGGCAGCTGCAGCAGCGGCAGGCCGGTGCTCAGGTCGTTGACCGGCGCGATCGGGCCATACGGGCTGTCCACCAGCGTGGTGGAACCGTTGGCGGCCATGGCCTGCTGGGCCTGCATGGCGGCGAAAGCCCCGACGAAAGGCAGCGCCGAGGCACCGGCCAGGCCCTTGAGCAGATTGCGTCGCGACGGCGACAATTCTTTGTCAGTCATTGAACTTCTCCATCTTTGTGGATGCCAGATGTCCCCACCCCCATGGCACGGACCGATGCATTTAAACAAACAAAAATGTCGGTTCAATGACAACAAAACGGCAACATTGCTGCATTAACCCGTGCAGGCGCCGCTCGCCGCGGGCGCGGCAAAAGCTTTAGAATCGCTGTCTTCTGCTCAACAGTTCTTGCTCGACAAGACAGGATTCATCCATGAACAAGCTGGCGCTCTATTTCCGCCTGGTCCGGGCCGACAAGCCGATCGGCATCCTCCTGCTGCTGTGGCCCACCCTGTGGGCGCTGTGGATGGCCTCCGGCGGCGTGCCGGACATGATGGTGCTGGCGATCTTCGTGCTCGGCACCGCCCTGATGCGCTCGGCCGGCTGCGCGATCAACGATTACGCGGACCGCGACTTCGACCGCCATGTCAAGCGCACCGTCGACCGGCCCCTCACCAGCGGCAAGATCCGCGGCTGGGAAGCGGTGATGGTGGCGCTGGTGCTGTCCTTGATCTCTTTCCTGCTGATCCAGCCCCTGAACACGCTGACCAAGCAACTGTCGGTGGTGGCCCTGGTGGTGGCCGGCACCTATCCCTACTTCAAGCGTTTCTTCGCCATTCCCCAGGCCTACCTGGGCATCGCCTTCGGCTTCGGCATCCCGATGGCCTTCGCCGCAGTGCAGGACCAGGTGCCGGCCGTGGCCTGGTGGCTGCTGGTGGCGAACGTGTTCTGGGCCGTGGCCTACGACACCGAATACGCCATGGTCGACCGCGACGACGACCTCAAGATCGGCATCCGCACCTCGGCCATCACCTTCGGCCGCTTCGACGTGGCCGCCGTGATGCTGTGCTACGGCGCCGCCCTGGCCATCGACCTGGTGTGCGGCTGGGTCCTGGGCCTGCGCTGGTGGTTCTTGGCCGGCATCGTGGTCGCCGCCGGACTGGCGCTCTACCACTACACCCTGATCCGCCACCGCGAACGGATGGCCTGCTTCAAAGCCTTCCGTCACAACAATTGGCTGGGCGCGGCATTGTTCAGCGGTGTCGCACTAGACTATGCATTCAGGTAATATTGCTCAAAAGGCATTCACTCCACCACAAAGAGGTTCCTCATGATTGAAAAGATCCCTACCCAAACCGGCACCCGCGAGCAACTGGTGGCCGACCTGAAGACCGTGATCCATGACGCGGAAGCCTGGCTGCGCAACGGTGGCGCCCTCGGCGGCGAAGAACTCAAGGCCAAGTTCGAGACGACGCTGGCCAGCGCCAAGGCCGGCCTGGCCCACTACCAGGAAACCGTGGTCGATGCGGCCAAGAAGACCGACGAGTACGTCAAGGAAAATCCGTGGAAATCGGTGGGCCTGGGCGCCGCGGTCGGCGTCGTGGTCGGCATGCTGATCGCCCGCAAGTAATGAGTATCTCCGCGGCGGTAGGCAGGATAGGCAGCACTGTGCTGGCTATGGCGCGCACGCGACTGGAGCTGGCCGCAGTGGAGCTGCAGGAGGAAACGCAGCGCCTGTTCGGCTACCTCGCCTGGGCGCTGGCGGCCGCGGTCCTGGCGCTCGGCGCCCTCGTCCTCGCCGTGCTGTTCGTGTTGGTGCTGTTCTGGGACACCCATCGCCTGCTGGCGGTGGGCGGCATGACGGTCCTGTTCGCGCTTGGCTGCGGGTTCGCGGTCATGAAGCTGCGCACCGGGCTGGCTTCGCGTCCGCCGCTGCTCGGCGCCACCCTGGCCGAGCTGCGCAAGGACGTCGAGTTCGCGAAAGGAGAGCAGGTAGATGGGCACTAAATCCGAGATGCTTGCGGCCCGCCGCGCCGAACTGGTGGCGCGCTGCGCCACGCAGCGCGCCGTCGTCGCGCACGAGTTCGCGGTGCTGAAGTCCCCCGAGACCCTGGGCGTCGTCCCCGCCTACGTCAGCGCGCACAAGAAGACCGCCCTGATCGTGGCCGGTGTGGCGGCGGGCTTCCTCGCCACCAAACCCAAGTGGGCGGTTGGCCTCGTCACCGCCGGCGTGTCGCTCTACAAGTTCGCCCAGCGCGCCCTGCCCGTACTCAGGTGGAAGGGCTTCGAGGTGCACTGAGCGCGCCGCCCTCCCCCGCATTCGAGCCCGCCATGTGCGGGCTTTTTCTATGGCGCTGTCCCCATTATGTGTGGAAGAGGCCCATCGCCGCTCGCAGAAAGCGCTCCGGCGAAGCGATGCGAGAACCGTCCAGCGCCCATTGCCAGCCCAGGTAGTTCGGCAGGTAACGCGAGGCGACGCCATGAAAGCGCGCCAGCCATTGCCGGAAGCGGCGGTGGTAGGCGTTGACGTTCCGTACATGGACGGCGCCACGCACGCGCTCGCCGGCGCGCAGGTTGACGCATTCGTGGGAGATGCCCGCTTCGCGCGCGAAGGCGCGATAGGCGGCATGCGCATCGGTGACCAGCAGCACGTCCGGATCGAGCACCGGCAGCAAGTGCCGGTGCAGCTGAGGTGTCGTGACCGCGCCGCGTCCGGTGACGAAATCGTGTGTTTGCCCGGTGCGGTCGCGGGCGACCAGGATGCACACATGCTCGTGCGAGATGCCGCGTTTGGAAGCCACTCCACCCCGCCGGCGTGCCGGCCGATCCAACTGGCGCGAGCCCTTTTGCGATTCCAGCAGGAACAGCTCGTCGGCCTCGGCAATGCCGTTCAAGCGCTGCGGCCTGTCGTGCTTGGCAAGTTCCAGGAAACGGTGGCGCCATCGAAAGCTGGTGTTCCGGTGCACCTCGACCGCCTTGGCGACCGCGCGTACGCTATGGGCGTCGAGCATCTTGTCGAGGTAATCGAGCCACTTGCCGCGATGGCGCAGGCGAGACAGCGGTGTTCCGCTCAGGGCCGTGAAGGTCTTGCCGCACGCGCGGCAGCGGTAGCGCTGCAGGCCGCGGAGCCTGCCATGCCGATAAGGACGCTCTGCCTCGCACGCCGGACAGCAGGGCGCCGGCCGGTTCACTTCGATCGCTTCGCGAAGGCGATCCAGGCCAAGCGCCGGCCCGAGCGCCTCCATGAGCTTGCCGCGCTGCCCCTTGCTCAGCAGCGGCAGTTGCCGCATCCACTTCGCGAAACGCTTGCCGTCCATTTCCACCTCCGGTGTCCAGGTCGATCAATGACACTTGGACCAGGAGGAAACCCGGCAGTTCAATTTCTACATTTAAGGGTGACAGCGCCTTTTCTATTCCGCCAGCTCATCCATACATAGCACAAGCGCTTGCCCGCACGATTGAAGATTGGCGCAGATGCAACGTTTTTTGCTGTTTGCAAAAATAAATTTTTAACGCCCGTATGCACGTTTGACGTGCATATATGCCGACGGAATACTCATCAGGCGGCACCACGGAAATGCCGTGTTTCACCGGAAGCATCCCAAGACAACAACAGATCAAGAGGAGCACAGTCGTGAGATCATCCCGTCGTCGTTTTTCACTCGTCGCAGCACTGGTTCTGGCATTGGGCGCACAAGGCCCGCTTGCCGGCGCCGCATCGGCCGGCATCCTGCCCGGCGCCTCGTCCTCCGGCACCCTGGCCGCGGCCAAGATCGACAGCCAGTTCGCCCAGGAACTCAACAAGCAGCTCACCAATGTCTACTACGACGTCATCGTCGTGTTCGACAAGAAGGAAAGCACATCGCGCCTGTCGGTCCTGGGGCGCAAGATCAAGACCTATAAAGTGCTGCCGATGGCGCGCATGCTGCTCACCAAGGCCGAGATCAACCAGGTGGCCGGCTGGCCCGAGACCCGCTTCATCGAGCCGAGCCGCAGCCAGCGCCTGTTCAATGCCGAAGGCCGGGCCATGACCAAGGCCGAGGAAGTGCAGCGCGTGCTGGGCCTGGACGGCAGCGGCGTGACGGTGGCCATCATCGACACGGGCGCCGACGGCCTGCATCCGGACCTGGGCAACGTCAAGAAGAACTACGCGGTGGCGGGCGCGCTGGGCATCGATCCGACCCAGGTCTATATCTCGCTGACGCCGGACGGCATCGACGTCGAGACCTCCGTCATCGAACAGCACACCGGCCTGCTGGGCGCACAGTGGAACACCGACGAATACGGCCACGGCACCCACTGCATCGGCACCATCGCCGGCACCGGGATGGAATCCGACGGCAACCTGCGCGGCATGGCGCCCAAGGCGAACATCATCAGCTATGCCACCAGCACCGGCATCAACCTGCCCTTCACGCTGGAAGCCTACGACCACGTGATCGCCAGCAAACGCGACGGTGTGGCCGACATCCGCGTGCTCAGCAACTCATGGGGCAGCTCCTCCTACGAACCCTTCAATCCCAACCGCTCGACCAACGTCGCCTCGCGCCTGGCGTACGAAGCGGGCATCCTGTCGGTGTTCGCGGCGGGTAACGACGGACCGGGCCCGAACACGATGAACCCGTATTCCAACGCGCCTTACGCGCTGGGCATCGGCGCCACCAACAAGGCCTACGGCATGGCCGACTTCTCGTCGCGCGGCCGTCCGGAAGGTAACCATGACCGCGAGCTTGCGCTGGCCAACCTGAAGGCATTCATGGCCGCCAGCGCCGAGGAGCAGGCCGCCTGGGACCACGCTGCCCGTCCGCTCGGCATCGACCGCCCGGCCATCGTGGCGCCGGGCGAGAACATCGTGTCGAGCCAGAATCCTGTCCACCCGATGACCACCAGCGGCACCTTCTACGGCGCGGCCTCCGGCACCTCGATGGCGACGCCGCACGTGAGCGGCATCGCGGCGCTGGTGCACCAGGCCCAGGACGTCAAAGGCGGTGCGCGCCTGTCGCCGCTGGACGTGATCCGCGTGCTGGAAGTCACGGCCAACAAGGAAGTCATGCAGGGTTACGACACCTTCGACGCCGGCGCCGGCTTCATCGACGCGCGCAAGGCGGTGGACGCGGTCACCGTCGGCGCGATCCCGACGGCAGTGACCTCGAACGACCTGGTGCACTTCAATCCGGGCCCGGTGCGCGTCGACAGCGGCAGCTATGCGGGGACGGCCACGCTCAATTCCTTCCAGACCAATACAGGCTATGGACTGCACAAGG
This sequence comes from Massilia sp. ZL223, assembly GCF_018119395.1. Classification (GTDB taxonomy): domain Bacteria; phylum Pseudomonadota; class Gammaproteobacteria; order Burkholderiales; family Burkholderiaceae_D; genus Telluria. The sequence goes on along the minus strand of NZ_JAGPWD010000006.1, from coordinate 132,997 downwards.
TGACGGTTGAACCGGGGGCGATGAAGCTGTTCGCGGATGCGCAGTGGGACCTGGAGGCCAACAACCTGTACATCACGCTGTATGCGCCGGGTGTCGATCCGGCCGGCGGCGTCAACTTCGCCGCGCAATCGGCGGGGCTGACCACCATCCAGAAATACCGCTCGGTCGAGGTCAAGTACCCGGCGCCGGGCGAGTGGCATGTGCGGGTCGATGGGCGCGTGAACCTGCTGTCGACGGCGTATACGGGCAAGTACGAGGTGACGGTGCCGGACAATGTGCCGCCGACCGCGGAGCTGAGCGTCAGCAGCACCAAGGTCAGCGGGGATCAGCCGGTGGCGATCAATGCCAAGGTTGGCGACGGCAATGGCGTGGCGAACGTGACCGAGGCTCGCGTGACGGTGTCGACCAGCGCGGGCAAGGTGCTGCACAGCTTCGACAAGTCGGCTTTCGTGCAGCAAGGCGATGTGCTGGTGTTCTCGAAATCGGTGCTGTTGTCGGGGAAGGCGCCGTGGACTGTCGAGGTGCGCGCAGTGGATGCTGGGGAACAGCAAGCCGTGAAGCAAGTGACGATCGGGCGCAAATAAGCGTTCGTAGTTTGCTTGCAAACTTGGGTTCCCGCCTTCGCGGGAACGACGGGCTAAGGTAGCGGGCTACGATCAGTAGCTGTGGACGCCAACCTTAAAACCGTCGTTCCCGCCAAGTTACTTCCCTCTGCCGGCTTGCCGGCAGCACTTCAATCTTTACCTAGCTCGTCGCCAAGCTCACGCCCCCGCGCCGCCGCCGCCTTCATCGCCTCGACGATGGCCTGCTTCACGCCGCTGGCTTCCATGCTGGTGATCGCCGCATAAGTGGTGCCGCCCTTCGACGTCACCCGCTGCCTGAGCACCTCAACGGGATCCTGCGACTGCGCCGCCAGCTGCGCCGCCCCGGTGAAGGTCGCCAGCGCCAGCTCCCTGCCCTGCTCCGCGCTCAAGCCCATCTCGACGGCCGCCTGCTGCATCGCCTCGAGGAAGAAGAACACATACGCCGGCCCGCTGCCCGACACCGCCGTCACAGGATCGATCTTGGCCTCGTCATCGAGCCACACGGTCTTGCCGACCGCGCGCATCACCTGGTCCGCCGCCTCGCGCTGGCCTTCGCTCACACCCGCCTGCGCCACCATGCCGGTAATGCCCATGCCGATCAGGGCCGGCGTATTCGGCATCGAGCGCACGATGGCGCCATAGCCGCCCAGCCAGCGCGACAGGTCGGCAATGCGGATGCCCGCCGCGATCGACAGCAGCAGCTGGCCGCGCAGCTGCGGCGCCAGGCTGGCGGCCACTTCGCGCATCTGCTGCGGCTTCACGGCCAGCACCACCACGTCGGCGCCCGCAACCTGATCGCCGATGCCGGACGCCGTGCTCACGCCATACTGCTGCGCCAGGCGCGCCAGCGCGTCGGCATTCGGGTCGACCACGTGCAGGTCGGCCGCGTTGGCAAGCTGTCCGGCCAGGCCGGCGATCAGGGCGGTGGCCATGTTGCCGCCGCCGATAAATGCAATCTTCATCTCACTCCTTGTTGGATGCGTAGGTGCGGGCGCCGAAGATGGCGCTGCCGATGCGCACGATGGTCGCGCCTTCCATGATCGCGGCCTGCATGTCGCCCGACATGCCCATCGACAGGGTGTCGAGCGCCAGGCCATGGAGGCGCAGGCGCTCAGCCAGCGTGCGCAGGCGCGCAAAAGCCTGGCGCTGGAGCGCGACGTCGGCCTGGGGTTCGGGGATCGCCATCAGGCCGCGCAGGCGCAGGTTCGGCAGCTGGGCCACCTGGCGCGCCAGTTCCGGCACCTCGTCCTCGTGCGCGCCGCTCTTGCTGGCCTCGCCGCTGATGTTGACCTGGATGCAGACATTCAGCGGCCCCAGCTCCGGCGGACGCTGCTCGGACAGGCGCTGGGCGATCTTCAGGCGCTCCACCGTGTGTACCCATTGGAAGCTGGACGCGATCGGTCTTGTCTTATTGCTCTGGATCGGACCAATGAAATGCCATTCGACAGGCGCCTCGGGTTGCGCGCGCGCGACGAGCGCAATTTTGTCGAGCGCTTCCTGCAGGTAGTTTTCACCGAAGGCCTGCTGGCCCGCCGCCATCGCCTCCAGCACCGCTTCCGCTGGGAAGGTCTTCGAAACGGCCAACAGCTGGACGCTGGAACGGGGCCTGTTTGCGGCCTCGGCGGCACTGGCGATTGTCGCTTCGACAGCTTGCAAGTTCTCAGCGATTGTGGACATAATGATTTTCTATAGGAAATATTTTTCAGTCGAGACGAGGGCTTTGCGCCCCCCGGCGCGGCACAGGGATTATAAATGGACATTTCGGAATTACTCGCCTTCTCGGTCAAGAACAAAGCCTCGGACTTGCACCTCTCGGCCGGCCTGCCGCCGATGATCCGCGTGCATGGCGACGTGCGCCGCATCAACCTGCCGCCGCTGGAGCACAAGGACGTGCACGGCATGATCTATGACATCATGAACGACGGCCAGCGCAAGCAGTACGAAGAAGTGCTGGAGTGCGATTTCTCGTTCGCGATCCCGGGCCTGGCGCGCTTCCGCGTCAACGCCTTCAACCAGGAGCGCGGCGCGGCCGCGGTGCTGCGTACCATTCCGTCCAAGATCCTGTCGCTGGAAGAACTGAACGCGCCGAAGATCTTCGCCGACCTGGCGCTCAAGCCGCGCGGCCTGGTGCTGGTGACCGGCCCCACCGGCTCGGGCAAGTCGACCACCCTGGCGGCGATGATCAACCACCTGAACGAAAACGAGTACGGCCACATCCTCACCATCGAGGACCCGATCGAATTCGTGCACGACTCCAAGAAGTGCCTGATCAACCAGCGCGAAGTCGGCCCGCACACCCTGTCCTTCAACAACGCGCTGCGCTCGGCGCTGCGCGAAGACCCGGACGCGATCCTGGTGGGCGAGCTGCGCGACCTGGAAACCATCCGCCTGGCGCTGTCGGCGGCCGAAACCGGCCACCTGGTGTTCGGCACCCTGCACACCTCGTCGGCCGCCAAGACCATCGACCGTATCGTCGACGTGTTCCCGGCCGAGGAAAAAGAGATGGTGCGCGCGATGCTGTCGGAGTCGCTGCAGGCCGTCATCTCGCAGACTCTGCTCAAGACCAAGGACGGTTCGGGCCGCGTGGCCGCGCACGAGATCATGATCGGCACCCCGGCGATCCGCAACCTGATCCGCGAAGCGAAGATTGCACAGATGTACTCGGCGATCCAGACCGGCAGCAGCGTCGGCATGCAGACGCTCGACCAGAACCTGACCGACCTGGTACGCCGCAACCTCATCTCCAGCGCCGCGGCCCGCTTCGCCGCCAAGATCCCGGAAAACTTCCCGGGTTAAGAAACTGCGAGGAATCTCAATGGAACGCGACCAGGCATCCAAATTCATGTTCGACCTGCTGCGCCTGCTGACGGCGAAAGGCGGCTCGGACCTGTTCATCACGGCCGGCTTCCCGCCGGCGATGAAAATCGACGGCAAGATGACGCCGGTGTCGAACCAGGCGCTGAGCGGCACGCACACGGCCGACCTGGCGCGTGCGATCATGAACGACAAGCAGGCGGCCGGCTTCGAGCTGACCAAGGAATCGAACTTCGCGATCAGCCCGGGCGACCTGGGACGCTTCCGCGTCTCGGCCTTCATGCAGATGGGCGCCGTGGGCATGGTGCTGCGCGTGATCACCACCACCATCCCCAAGTTCGAAGACCTCGAACTGCCGGAAGTGCTGAAGGATGTGATCATGACCAAGCGCGGCCTGGTCATCATGGTCGGCGCCACCGGTTCGGGCAAGTCGACGACCCTGGCGGCGATGGTGGGCTACCGCAACGAGAACAGCTACGGCCACATCATCACCATCGAAGATCCGGTGGAGTTCGTGCACCCGCACCGCAACTGCGTGATTACGCAGCGCGAAGTGGGCGTGGACACCGACAGCTTCGAAGCGGCGCTCAAGAACTCGCTGCGCCAGGCGCCGGACGTGATCCAGATCGGCGAGATCCGCGACCGCGAAACCATGGAACACGCGATCGCGTTCGCGGAAACCGGCCACCTGTGCCTGGCCACCCTGCACGCCAACAGCGCCAACCAGGCGCTGGACCGCATCATCAACTTCTTCCCGGAAGAGCGCCGCCAGCAGCTGCTGATGGACTTGTCGCTCAACCTGAAGGGCCTGATCTCGCAGCGCCTGGTCCCGAAGAAGGAAGCCAAGGGCCGCGTGGTGGCGATGGAGATCCTGCTGAATTCTCCGCTGATCTCCGACCTGATCTTCAAGGGCGAAGTCCATGAGATCAAGGAGATCATGAAGAAGTCGCGCGAGCTGGGCATGCAGACCTTCGACCAGGCGCTGTTCGACCTGTACGAAGCGGACAAGATCACCTACGAAGATGCGCTACGCAATGCGGACTCGGTGAACGACCTGCGCCTGAACATCAAGCTCAACAGCAAACACGCGAAGAACCGCGATTTCTCGGCCGGTACCGAAAGCCTCGGCCTGGTCTGAGTCGCGCAAGGCCGTGCCGGGGAGGCACGGCCTTCATCCCATCAGGCCGCGACGGCTTGCACCTCGTAGCGGTTCGGCCGGCCTTCCTGGACTTCGAACACGAGCAGCACGATCCAGCCGACGACCGGCAGGAACATCAGCAGCTGCCACCAGCCGCTGCGGTCGGTGTCGTGCAGGCGGCGGGCGCCAGCGGCGATCGAAGGAAGCAGAGTGGCCAGGCTGAAGATCGCGGACAGCTGCTCGCTGACGATGTTCAGCCCGACGGAGACCAGCACCAGGAACAGCCAGAACCACCAGTACTCGGAGCGCGAAGCGGTGCCCTCGAAGGTGGCATATTTGCGGAAGCAGGTGGAAATCGATTCGGTAAATGTCATTGTCGCTCTCGTGAAATAAAGCCGTGGGACGGCAGGTTTGATTCAGGAGAGCAACATAGCACGGTCGTCTTGAGTAAAAAGACGCACATTCTCACTTTCCGGCGGCAACCGGCACGCCGTCAGACATTGTCGTAAACTTCAGCTTTTCCAAGATGGAGACAAGAATCATGAGCGTCTACGACTTCCAGGCCGCATCCCTTGACGGCAAGCCCGTCGATCTTGGCGCATTCCGCGACAAGGTCCTGCTCATCGTGAACACCGCCAGCGAATGCGGTTTTACTCCCCAATACAAAGGCCTGGAAGAGCTGTACCGCCGCTATGCCGGCCAGGGCCTGGCCGTGCTGGGCTTCCCCTGCAACCAGTTCGGCAAGCAGGAACCGGGCACCGAAGCCGAGATCGGCGCCTTCTGCGAAAAGAACTACGGCGTCAGCTTCCCCATGTTCGCCAAGATCGACGTCAATGGCGACAACGCCCACCCGCTCTACACCTACCTGAAAGGCGAAGCCCCCGGCGTGCTCGGCACCGAGGGCATCAAGTGGAACTTCACCAAGTTCCTGGTCAACAAGGACGGCAAGGTCGTCAAACGCTACGCGCCGCAGACCAAGCCGGAAGAGATCGGCAGCGACATCGAGAAGCTGCTGGCCTCTTCCGCCTGATTAACTCATCCGATCTTGACCTCAGCCGACTCGTCGACACATTTCAAAGGTACGATCCTTCCGCTCCCACGCTCGCGAACATGAGTTTGCGAGCGCGGTGCGCTGTCAATCACAACTGTTTTTGAGTAATTAATCTTCTCGTCAAAAATCGTTTTGTAAGCGACGCGGACATACATTGCGCTCTGGTTGCTAGAGAACACTCCTAGCGGGGCATTTGGCGAGCTCGCTAAGGAAGTTGTGCCGGTGTCGAAGTCCAAGCCACTGCCCGTGATGCAATCCTTTCCAACGATTTGCTCAACGCTCGTTACGGATGCCAGTGGCCATGCCCATGCCCCACCACCCGGGACACTTATCCGCTGATCCGCAAGAATTTTCAACGCATAGCTTTGGGCGAGCTTGTGAGGACGAAGTGACGCGATCGTGGTTCCTGTCTTGTCGTCAAGAAGCTCAAGTCGAACATCCAAAGCAGGCAGTTTGGACTTGTTCAACAACATTACTGTCAGATAAGACTCTCTGTCTCCCCACCATTGGGTCCAACGGACATCAGACACCTCGAGTACGGTAGGATTCTCCGCCATCAACAAGGCTTCGCGCTTCTTGTCTAGTGAACTCAAGTTCGGCGCTGGCGGCGGCGTAACCTGATAATTAATGTTATTTATTGTGCCGCCGCTCATGTGACCAATTGCCGCACTCTGGAGACCATGTGTCTTCTGCCCTTGTGCACCTGCTGACGTCGCATGAAAAGCAAAGCAGATCAAGACACTTAAAGCTTTCAACTTCATATTAATGCTGTTTAGATGAGGAAGTATTGTTAATAGTGCCTCCACTCATGCTACCGATGGCTTGGCTTTGTTCTCCTGTCGTGCTTTGCGAACCGTTGACAACGATGTCTTGTGTGGGCGAAGTCTGTAGTGGCGCAGCTTGCTTAACGGACGCTGGCCCACCGTACGTCAGGACCAGCAAAACGATGATTATCGTACTTACGATGCCGACTGAATAGATCGGCGGAAGCCTTCTCTTCCCTTTGTAGAGCGCCATTGCTTGCTGCGTGAGAAAGCAGATGACAAGAAGAGCCAGCGCAATCAGGCCAAGATGATCTTTTGCAGCTGCGGTGATAACCGCCGCCCAATCCTTGAGTGGTTCGTTAGACATCAGATATATCGATCTTCACATTCCGCTTGGGCGACCCGGTCGTTAGGGGATCCTGACATACCGGCGCCCGTTAGCAGGGGGGGTGTAGATCATGCCATAGCGTCCTTGGCGAAAGAGTCTCAAATAATCACTCTTGCACGCAGATTCGACGCATTCTTTCAGTTTTTTAGCGAGAAGCGGATCGCTTGGCCGCCGCCCGGTGCTAGCTTCAGCTGCAGCGTGTCGCCCGCGCCGACGGTCTTCGTTTCCGTCACCAGGTCGAAGCGGCGCTCGCTGCGGTAGTCGGCCGCGTCGCCGTCGCGGTAGATCTCGGCGACGTAGCGCTTGCCGGCATCCAGGAAGCCAAGGGGCAGCGCCAGGGTGCGCGCCTGCCCGTCGGTGACGGCGCCCACATACCAGTCCTGCGAGCCCCTGGCCTTGCGCGCGATGGTCGCGTACTCCCCTACTTCGCCGTGGATGACGCGGGTGTCGGACCAGTCGGTCGGCACGTCGCGGATGAACTTGAAGGCCGCGGGATACTTCTCGTAGTTCTCCGGCAGGTCGGCCGCCATCACCAGCGGCGAATAGATCACCACGAAGTTGGCCAGCTGCTTGGCCTGGGTCGAATTGAACACCTTGCCGTCCGCGCCCACCAGGCTCAGGACGCCCGGCGTGTAATCCATCGGGCCGCTCAGCATGCGCGTGAATACCAGCTTGGCCTCGTGGTCGACCGCGTTGGGCGGGTTGCCCCAGGCGTTGTACTCGACGCCGCGCGCGCCTTCGCGCGTCAGCCAGTTCGGATAAGTGCGGCGCAGGCCGGTGTCCTTGACCGGTTCGTGGGTGTCGATGGCGATGCGGTATTTCGCTGCCTCAGTCACCGCCTTCACGAAGTGGCGCACGCCGTCCTGCGAGTCGTAGTGGCCGAAGCGCGGCTTGCCGTCGCGGCCCGTGAACAGTGCGCTGCCCGCTTCGTGCACATAGCCGGACTTGATGCTGTCGACGCCGTGTTTTGCGTACAGCTTGTAGGCCGCGTCCATCTGCCTTTCGTAGGCAGGCACGTTGGCGCCGGTCTCGTGGTGGCCGATCAGGCGCACGCCCTTCGATTTCGCATACGCGGCCAGGCCCGGCAGGTCGAAGTCGGGATAGGACTTGGTGAAGCTGAAGTCCGCGCCGCCATGGCCCCAGTCGCTTTCCCAGCCCTGGTTCCAGCCTTCGACCAGCACGCCGCGGAAGCCGTTCTTCGCAGCGAAGTCGATATAGCGTTTCGTGTTGGCGGTGTTGGCCGCATGCTTGGGACCCGCGTTCCAGCTCCCCTTATTCAGGTGCATCTCCCACCACACACCCACGAACTTCGACGGCTTGACCCAGGAGACGTCGCCCAGCTTGTTCGGCTCGTTCAGGTTGAGGACCAGGTCCGACATATACAGGCCCGCCGCGTTGTCGGCGAACTGCATGGTGCGCCACGGCGTCGTGAAGGCGCCGTGCTTCACCACCGCCGGGCCGTAGGAAGACGGCGCCAGCATGGCGCGCAGCTTCTGGCCCTCGACCTTGCGCAGCCACATGGAGGCGTAGTCGACCAGCGCCGCTTCGTGAAAGGCGATGTGGGTGCCGTCGTCCAGGCGCACGGTGAGCGGGGTATTGGCGATGCCGATTTCCTTGAGCGGCGCCTTGCGCACCACTTCTTCCAGTCCCGGCAGCTCGCCCGCCGGAATCCACCAGGCCGTGGCCGGTTGCGTCACGGTGAACTCGGTCAGCTCGTCGAGGATCTCGACATCGCGCAGTTGCGGCTGGGCCGGGAATTCGTAGCGGAAGCCGACGCCGTCGTCGTAGATGCGGAACACGATGTCGAGGCGGCGATTGCCCTTGTTCTTCTGCTCGACCGCGACGCGCAGCTCGCGGTAGCGGTTGCGCACGAACTGACGCTCGCCCCAGGGCTGCTCCCAGGTCGAATCGTGCTCGCTGACCTTTTGTTCGCGCAGGCTGAAGCCGCCGTCGAGCTTCTGTGCATTGGCCAGGTTGAAGCCCAGGCGCGACAAACCGATGACTTCCTTGCCGCGCCGCTTGACCGCATAGCCCAGCTTGCCGCCGCCATCGATCTGCACCTCGACGCCGATCACCTTGTCGGGCGACTCCGCGCTGGCGATGACCTGTTGCGCCCAGGCGGGCAAGGCAAGCGTGAGGAATGCCGCCAGAAAGGCGGCGGAGCGGCTGGTGAGCATATGGTCGGTCTCCTGTGATCGATGCGTCGAAGTAGCAAAACTACCTTATTTCTTCTAACAATGCAGTGTTTACCGCCAGACTTGTAGGGTAATTACCTTACCCAAGCTAAACCTGCGCTTATCCCCCTTACGTGCGTGCGGGTACAAAGGCTCGCCCTTCATGCCGCTAGACTTGCCGTGTTCATGCATCCAGACGGCCAGTCGTCATACCGGGAGTCCATATTGCGGAATTTTCAATGGTTTTTGCTGATCGGCGCCTTGATGGTCGCGCGCGGCTTGTGGGGTCACGCGGTGGCGAAGCTTCCGTTTACCTCTGCCACGATCTACCTGGCGATCGGCTTGTGCCTGGGCCCACTGGCGCTGAACCTGTTCACCTTCGATCCACTGAACGAAGCCGCCCTGCTTGAGCCCGTGGCCGAGGTTGCGGTCCTCATCTCGCTGTTTTCCGCCGCCATCAAGATGCCGGTTCCTTTTATCCTGCCGCGCTGGATGCCCGCGATCAGGCTGGCGTGGCTCGCCATGGCCTTGTCCGTCGCGTGCATTGCCGGCTTCGGCTGGCTGGTCCTGGGACTACCTATCGGCGCGGCGATTCTGCTTGGCGCGATCCTGGCGCCGACCGATCCGGTGCTCGCAACCGACGTCCAGGTGCGGCACGCCGGCGACAAGGACCCGCTGCGCTTTACCCTCACCTGCGAAGCCGGATTGAACGACGGCAGCGCTTTTCCTTTCGTGATGCTCGGGCTCGGGCTGCTTGGCCTGCATGAACTGGGAGATCTCGGGTCGCACTGGCTGCTGGTGGACGTCGTGTGGGCGACCCTAGGTGGGCTGGCCATCGGCGCCGGGTGCGGCGCCGCGCTGGCCTATCTCAGCGCAGCCTTGCGCAAGCGTTATGCCAGGCACGAGGTGCTGGACGACCTCCTCGGGCTCGGGCTGATCGGGCTCTCGTATGGGATTGCGTTGTCCCTGCACACCTATGGCTTCCTGGCGGTGTTCGCCGCAGGCGTGGCCTTGCGCCAGACCGAGCTGCGCCTGATCCACGCGCCGACGAATCCTGAAGGCCTGCTCGAACCGGAAACGGACGACGCGCATGCCCCTGCCGTCGTGCCGGTCGAACCCACCGTCAGCGGCGGCGCGCTGGTGTTCAAGGAGCACCTCGAGCGCCTGTCGGAGCTGACGCTGGTGCTGCTGCTGGGAGGCGCCGCCACCTGGTACCTGGCGGACTGGCGTCCGTGGGCGCTCGCTTTGTTCGTGTTGTTCGTCGCCCGTCCCGCCAGCGTGCTCGCGAGCATGGCCGGCGCCGGTATCGGTGGCCGCGCCACGGCCATCGCGGCCTGGTTCGGCGTGCGTGGGATCGGTTCGATCTACTACCTGACCTATGCCATCAACCATGGCCTGCCGCCCTCGACTTCGCGCAGCCTGGTGAACGCCACGCTGGCCGTCATCATCCTGTCGATTGTCCTGCATGGCGCCAGCGTGACGCCGCTGCTGAACCGGTTCTGGCGCGATCCCGGCCGCGGCTAGCGGGTCCTGACCTCGGCCACCGCATGCGTGGTGCAGCCGCGGTGCACGTTTTCCAGGAAGCGCACCGCCTCGTCCAGCGTCAGGCCGGCAGGCAGCAGGTGCCCGAGTGCGGCTTCCTCGCTGGCACGGTCGACGCCGAAGGCGATCGCGCGCGAGATATCGCGCGCCTGCCTGCCGTCGCTGTTGTAGAGCGCATCGTAGACGCCGATTTCTTCCCACAGGGGCACGAAGCCCGGACTGGTGCTGTCTTCGAAGACGACCGCGGGCGGCATGCCCTCGTCCTCGCGCAGGAGCTGGAATACAAAACTCATGTTCGCGTCCTTTCAAAACAGGCCGCGATGCTACCACGCGCTAGGGAAGCGCGCGGTCGAGCAGTTCGATCCAGTGCGTGACCGGCGTCGTGGTGCCGGATTGCAGGTGGGTGAGGCAGCCGATGTTGGCCGACACGATCTCCTCTGCGCCCGTCGCCGCCAGGCTGGCCAGCTTGCGGTCGCGCAGCTCGTGGGCGATCTCGGGATGCAGGACCGAATACGTGCCTGCCGAGCCGCAGCACAGGTGATTGTCCCCGCACAGCACCACGTCGACGCCGGCCGCGTACAGCACGCTCTCGACCTTGCCGCGGATTTGCTGGCCATGCTGCAAGGTGCATGGCGGGTGGTAGGCCACCCGTTTCGTGATCTTGCCTTTCAGCTTGACCGCCAGCTCGTCCTGGAAGGCCGGCATGATCTCGGACAGGTCTTTCGTCAACGCCGAGATGCGCTTCGCCTTGGCCGCATACGCCTCGTCGTGCGCCAGCAGGTGGCCGTATTCCTTGACAGTGACGCCGCAGCCGGAGGCGGTCATGACGATCGCCTCGACCTGGTCGACATGGGGCCACCAGGCGTCGATATTGCGGCGCATGTCGTCCAGCCCGGCCGCCTGGTCGTTCAGATGGTAGCGCACCGCGCCGCAGCAGCCGGCCTTCGGCGCCGTGATCAGCTGCACGCCGAGCGCATCGAGCACGCGCGCCGTGGCGGCGTTGATGTTGGGCGCCATCGCCGGCTGCACGCAGCCGTCCAGCACCAGCATCTTGCGCGCATGCGCGCGCGCCGGCCAGCGTCCCGCGGCGCGGGCGGGCTGCAGCTTGTCCTGCAAGTCCTTGCCCAGCAGCGGGCGCACCGCCTGTCCCGTCATGAACGCCGGCTTGAACAGGCTGGTGCGCGGCAGGAATTCCTTGAGCGTGGTGCGCTTGAGCTTGTCCTTGAAGGGACGCGGCACGCGCTCCTCCACCACGCGGCGGCCGATGTCGACCAGGCGGCCATACTTCACGCCCGACGGACAGGTGGTTTCGCAGTTGCGGCAGGTAAGGCAGCGGTCCAGGTGCAGCTGGGTCTTGCGGGTCGGTTCGGCGCCTTCCAGCACCTGCTTGATCAGGTAGATACGGCCGCGCGGGCCATCGAGTTCGTCGCCCAGCAGCTGGTAGGTCGGGCAGGTGGCGGTGCAGAAGCCGCAGTGCACGCAGGCGCGCAGGATCGCTTCGGCTTCCTCGCCCTCGCGCGTGCCCTTGATGAAATCGGCGAGATTGGTTTGCATGTCAGTACATCCGTCCCGGGTTGAACACGTTCGACGGATCGAAAGAGGCCTTCAGGCGTTCGTGGATCCTGGCCAGCGCCGGCTGCAGGGGCAGGAACACGCCCACGCTCTTGTCGCCGCCGCAGAACAGGGTCGCGTGGCCGCCGCAGGCGCTCACGGTGCGGCGGATCGTGGCGGCGCTATCAGCATCGCCGCCGGCGCGCAGCCAGCGCTGCGCCCCACCCCATTCGATCAGCTGGGAGCCGCCGAGCACGATGGCGCCCGTCGTCGAGGGAACCGACAAGCGCCACAGCGCGCCCTCGCCGGCGAAGAAGGGGTGGCGCTGCTCGCGCAGGCTGGCCCAGAACGGCCCGCAATCGTTCATGACTTCGCCGCCGAGCGAGCGCACGGCGGCATCGACCGCCGCCTGGGCGCCAGACAGGCGCAGCGCCAGCACGCCGTCGTGCCAGCAGCTGCTCGACACCGGCAGCGGCTGGCCGCCCCATTCGTTGAGCTTGCGGATGGCGTCGATCTCGCTCATGCGGAAGCGCAGCGTGGTTTCGGCGAAGGGACGCGGCAACACCTTGACCGAGATCTCCAGCAGCACGCCCAAGGTGCCGAGCGAACCGGCCAGCAGGCGCGAGACGTCATAGCCGGCCACGTTCTTCATCACCTGGCCGCCGAAGCCCAGCACCTCGCCCTTCCCGTCCAGCAGCTTGGCGCCCAGCACGAAGTCGCGCACGGCGCCGCTCGCCGCGCGGCGCGGGCCCGACAGGCCGGCCGCGATGGCGCCGCCCAGGGTGGCGTCGGAGCCGAAGTGCGGCGGTTCGAAGGCCAGCATCTGCTTGCGTTCGGCCAGCACGGCTTCGATCTCGCGCAGCGGCGTGCCGCAGCGCGCGGTGATGACGAGTTCGGTGGGCTCGTAATCGACGATGCCGGCGTGGCCGCGCGTGTCGAGGATCTCGCCCTCCAGGCGCTGGCCGTACCAGTCCTTGGTGCCGCCGCCGCGGATGCGCAGCTTGTGGCCCTTGGCGGCGGCTTCCCGCACCCGTTCCTGTAGTTGTTCGATCGACTGCATGATGGCTCTCTCAGAAACGCGGAAGGTCCGGGAACGGCAGCTCGCCGCCATGGACGTGCAGTTTGCCGAATTCGGCGCAGCGGTGCGGCGTGGGGATCGCCTTGTCCGGGTTGAGCAGCATGAGCGGGTCGAAGGCGCGCTTGACCTCGAAGAAGGCGTCCAGCTCCTTGCGGCCGAACTGCACGCACATCGAATTGATCTTCTCCATGCCCACGCCATGCTCGCCGGTGATAGTGCCGCCCACTTCCACGCACAGCGCCAGGATGGCGGCGCCGAAGGCTTCGGCGCGCTCGAATTCGCCCGGCTGGTTGGCGTCGAACAGGATCAGCGGATGCATGTTGCCGTCGCCCGCATGGAACACGTTGGCGCAGCGCAGGCCAAAAGTCTGTTCCATGCCCTCGATGGCCGAGAGCACCCGCGCCAGCTGCTTGCGCGGGATGGTGCCGTCCATGCAGTAGTAGTCGGGCGAGATGCGGCCCGCCGCCGGGAAGGCGTTCTTGCGTCCGGACCAGAAGCGCACGCGCTCGGCTTCGCTCTGCGACACGGCGATGGCCGTCGCCCCAGCCTTTTCCAGCACCGCGCTCATGCGTTCGATTTCCTCGGCCACTTCCAGCGCCGTGCCGTCCGCCTCGCACAGCAGGATGGCGGCCGCGTCCTGGTCGTAGCCGGCCTTGACGAAAGGCTCGACCATGCGCACCGAGGTGCGGTCCATCATTTCCAGGCCGGCCGGGATGATGCCGGCGGCGATGACGTTGGCCACCGCGTTGCCGGCAGTGACCACGTCGTCGAAGGAGGCCATGATGACCTGGGCCACGGCGGGTTTCGGCACCAGCTTGACCGTCACCTCGGTGACGATGCCGAGCATGCCCTCCGAGCCGATGAACACGGCCAGCAGGTCCAGGCCCGGCGCGTCCAGGCTTTCGCCGCCCAGCTCGACGATCTCGCCGTCGATGGTGGCGACGCGCACGCGCAGCACGTTGTGGACCGTCAGACCGTACTTGAGGCAGTGCACGCCGCCCGAATTCTCGGCCACGTTGCCGCCGATGGTGCAGGCGATCTGCGAGGACGGGTCGGGCGCGTAATACAGGCCGAAGGGAGCCGCCGCTTCCGAGATCGCCAGGTTGCGCACGCCCGGCTGCACGACGGCGGTGCGCGCATAGGCGTCGACGCGTTCGATGCGGTTCATGCGCGCGGTCGAGATCACCACGCCATCCGCGATCGGCAGCGCCCCGCCCGACAGGCCGGTGCCGGCGCCGCGCGGAACGATGGGCACGTTCAGTTCGCGGCACACATCCATGATCGCCAGCACTTCGGCTTCGCTGGACGGCAGGGTGACGATCAGGGGCAGCTGGCGGTAGGCGGCCAGGCCGTCGCATTCGTACGGACGGGTATCTTCGGGGTCGGAGAGCACGCGGCCGTCGGGAAGCCGCTCACGCAGGGCGCTGGCGACCTGCTGCCGTCGTTCGGCATGGCTTGAATCTGATGCGGAAATGGGGGCGGACATGGTCTGATTGTAAGCACAATTGCTGCGATTTGTCGTATGCTCGGCCTATCGTTTTTTTAACACTGTACATTACAAATCATCATGGGCAATCGACTTTCTAAAATCGCGACGCGCACCGGCGACGACGGCAGCACCGGGCTGGGTGACGGCAGCCGTACCGGCAAGGACAGCGCGCGCATCCATGCGCTCGGCGAAGTGGACGAGCTGAACTCCTTCGTCGGCCTGCTGCTGTGCGAAGAGATGCCGGCCGAGCTGCGCGAAGAGCTGGTCTCGATCCAGCACGACCTGTTCGACCTGGGCGGCGAGCTGTGCATCCCCGGCTACCAGATGATCAAGGAAGAGCATGTGGCGCGCCTGGACGGCCTGCTGGAGAAGTACAACGCCGACCTGCCGATCCTGAAGGAATTCATCCTGCCGGCCGGCTCGCGCGCCGCCGCGACCGCTCACGTGTGCCGCACCGTGTGCCGCCGCGCCGAGCGCGCCATCGTGGCGCTGTCCAAGGCCGAGGAGATCCACGCTCATCCGCGTCAATACGTGAACCGCCTGTCGGACCTGATGTTCGTGCTGGCGCGCGTGCTGAACCGCTTCGCGGGCGGCTCGGACGTGCTGTGGCAGCACGAGCGCAAGCGCGGCTGAGATTTACACTTACAACAACTACGGAGACGGCAGCGGTGGACGACTTTATCGGAGTGTATGACGGCGCCCTGAGCCCGGAGCAGTGCGACGCCCTGGTGGCGCGTTTCGACGCCAGCGACAAGGTGGGGCGCGGGCGCACCGGCATGGGCGTGGACGTGGAAAAGAAGGACAGCTACGACATCACGATCACCCAGTTCCCGGAGTGGAACGACGTGAGCGGGATGCTGCTGCAGACCATGTCGCGCCACCTGGAAGAGTACATCGACCGTTACCGCATGCTGGTAATGGGCTCGCTCTCCCCTTCCCTGGCCCATCCGCAGACCGGCAAGCCGACGGCGCTGTCGATGGAGAACTTCGACGAGGTGGGCAAGCCGCATCTCGAGGAGCTGATGCGCACCCTGTACCGGCCGGGCACGATCAACCTGCAGAAGTACATGAAGGGATCGGGCGGATATCACCACTGGCATTCGGAGATTTACCCGCAGAATGCCTCGTGCGAGACGCTGCACCGGGTGCTGCTGTGGCAGTTCTACCTGAACGATGTGGAGGAAGGCGGGGAGACCGAGTTCCTGTACCAGCAGCGCAAGATCGCGCCGAAGAAGGGACGGCTGGTGATCGCGCCGGCGGGGTTCACGCATACGCACAAGGGGCATGTGCCGACGAGCGGGGACAAGTATATTGCGACGTCGTGGATTTTGTATCAGCGGGCGGAGACGCTGTTCGGCAAAGCTTGAGCGTTGCGTTACCCCCAAAACCGTCATTCCGGCCTTCGCCGGAAGTCGTAGGCGCCAGTGGCGCGTACGACGGTTTTGGGGGTAACAATGAAAAAGGGGTTCTGGCTTACGCACAGAACCCCTTTTTGCATCTGGACGCTCAGCGTCAGATATTGTTGACCACCAGCCTCGGCTCCCCACCCGCAAACCGCTGGCGAATCGACGCCGCGATGCCTTTGGCATCCAGCCCCACCGAGGCCAGCAGCGCCGCAGGATCGCCCTGGTCGATGAACTTGTCCGGCAAGCCCAGCATCAGCACCTTCTTGGCCAGGCCCTCAGCGGCCAGCGCTTCGGCCACGGCAGCGCCCGCGCCGCCCATGATGCAGCCCTCTTCCACCGTCACGATGTACTCGTGATCTTTCGCCAGGCGCTTGACCAGCTCCACATCCAGCGGCTTCACGAAGCGCATATTGGCCACGGTCGCGTTCAGCTCTTCGCCGGCCGCCAGGCTCGGCGCCACCATCGAACCGAAGGCCAGGATCGCGATGTCCTTGCCCTCGCGGCGCACCACGCCCTTGCCGATCTCGATCGAGCTCAGCTCCTGCTGGATCGCCGCGCCGACACCGGCGCCGCGCGGATAGCGCACCGCCGCCGGACCCGGGTAGTGATACCCCGTGGTCAGCATCTGGCGGCATTCGTTCTCGTCCGACGCGGCCATGACGACCATGTTCGGGATGCAGCGCAGGTAGGCCAGGTCGTAGTTGCCCGCGTGGGTCGCGCCGTCGGCACCCACCAGGCCCGCGCGGTCGAGCGCGAAGGTCACGTCCAGGTTCTGCAGCGCCACGTCGTGGATCAGCTGGTCGTAGGCGCGCTGCAGGAAGGTCGAGTAGATCGCCACGACGGGTTTCAAGCCTTCGGTGGCAATGCCCCCGGCGAATGTGACCGAATGCTGCTCGGCGATGCCCACGTCGAAGTAGCGCGACGGGTATTCCTGGTGGAAGCGCACCATCCCCGAGCCTTCGCGCATCGCCGGCGTGATGCCGACCAGGCGCTTGTCGACGGCCGCCATGTCGCACAGCCAGTTGCCGAACACTTCGGTGTAGGTGATCTTGCTCGGCGCGCTGGCCGGCTTGATGCCTTCCGCCGGATTGAACTTGCCGGTGCCGTGGTACAGGATCGGCTCGGCCTCGGCCAGCTTGTAGCCCTGGCCCTTCTTGGTCACCACGTGCAGGAACTGCGGGCCCTTGAGCTTCTTGATGTTCTCCAGGGTCGGAATCAGGGATTCCAGGTCGTGGCCGTCGATCGGGCCGATGTAGTTGAAGCCGAATTCCTCGAACATCGTGGCCGGGACCACCATGCCCTTGGCATGTTCTTCCAGCTTGCGCGCCAGGTCCAGCATCGGTCCCGGCAGCACGCTGCGGCCGACGTTCTTGGCGGCGGCGTAGAACTGGCCGCTCATCAGGCGCGCCAGGTAGCGGTTGAGCGCTCCCACCGGCGGCGAGATCGACATGTCGTTGTCGTTCAGGATCACCAGCAGGTTGATGTCGTCTTCCACGCCCGCGTTGTTCAGGGCCTCGAAGGCCATGCCGGCGGTCATGGAGCCGTCGCCGATGACGGCGATGGCGTGGCGGTCCTCGCCTTTCAGCTTGGCCGCCTGGGCCATGCCCAGGGCCGCCGAGATCGAGGTCGACGAGTGGGCGGTGCCGAAGGTGTCGTACTCGCTCTCGTCGCGCTTCGGGAAGCCCGACAGGCCGTTCAGCTGGCGCAGGGTCGGCATGCGCTCGCGGCGGCCGGTGAGGATCTTGTGCGAATAGGTCTGGTGGCCCACGTCCCACACGATGCGGTCGCGCGGGGTGTTGTACACGTAGTGCAGCGCGATGGTCAGCTCGACGGTGCCCAGGTTGGACGACAGGTGCCCGCCGGTCTTGGAGACCGAGTCCAGCAGGAACTGGCGCAGCTCATGGGCGAGCGGGGTCAGTTGCGTGCGCGGGAGCTGGCGCAGGTCGGCGGGTTCGTTGATGGTTTCTAGCAGTTTCATTTATGCCTTCCGCTGCACGATCAGGTCCGCGAGTTCGCGCAGCCGCTGTGCTTGTTCTCCGAATGGCGCCAGCGCCTCATGCGCTTCGCGCCGCAATTGCTCGGCCAGCGCCCGCGACGGCTCCAGCCCAAGGATCGACACATAGGTCGGCTTGTTGTCCGCGGCATCCTTGCCGGCGGTCTTGCCGAGCGTGGCCGAATCGGCCGTCGCGTCGAGCACGTCGTCCACCACCTGGAAGGCCAGGCCGATGGCTTTCGAATAGGTGGCCAGCGCTTCCAGCTCGCGCGGCTCCAGGTCGCGGCCGGCCATGGCGCCGAGGATGACCGAGACGCGCAGCATGGCGCCGGTCTTGAGCTGGTGCATGCGCTCCAGTTCTTCGCGGGTCAGGGACAGGCCGACGCTGTCCAGGTCGATCGCCTGGCCGCCGCACATGCCGGCGGAGCCGGCCGCTTCGGCCAGCAGGCGCAGCATGCCGACGAGGCGCGCGGGCGGCAAGGTGTCGGCCTCGGCCAGCACCTGGAAGGCCTGGGCCTGCAGCGCATCGCCGACCAGCAGCGCGGTCGCTTCGTCATAGGCCACGTGCACGGTCGGCTTGCCGCGGCGCAGGTCGTCGTCGTCCATGCAGGGCATGTCGTCGTGGACCAGCGAATACACGTGGATCATTTCCACTGCCGAGGCAACGCGCGCCAGCGCGCGGCGGTCGGCGCCGAACAGGTCCCCGCTGGCGTAGGCCAGCAGCGGGCGCACGCGCTTGCCGCCGCCGAGTGCGGTGTAGCGCATCGCTTCGTTCAGCTTGTGCGGGATGGCGGCGGCTTCGGGCAGGAAGGTTTCGAGCGCGCGCTCGACATCCGCCTGGACGTCCTGGACCCAGGCGCTGAAGGCGAGTTCCGTCATTGCGCGCCCTCTTCCTCGCCGTTCGAGAACGGCTTGAGCATGTCGCCTTCCAGGACCTTGACCTGGGCCTCGACCTTTTCCAGCTGGGCGGCGCAGTATTTCACCAGTTCCGAGCCACGCGCATAGGCGGCGACCGAAGCTTCCAGCGGCAACTGGCCGGATTCCATCTGGGTGACCAGCTGGGCGAGCTCGGCCATGGCTTCCTCGAAGGAGGCGGGCGGCGCGGCGGTAATCGTGTTTGACATAGAATTGTTTCGTGAAGGCGGCATCAGTTGTGCGCCATGGGTCGGTCCAATCGCGTATTTTAGATCAATCCACTCTTCGAGGGGTGCGCGCGTTGCACC
This sequence comes from Massilia sp. ZL223, assembly GCF_018119395.1. GTDB lineage: Bacteria > Pseudomonadota > Gammaproteobacteria > Burkholderiales > Burkholderiaceae_D > Telluria. The sequence goes on along the minus strand of NZ_JAGPWD010000006.1, from coordinate 113,802 downwards.
TACCGCAACTAGTTTACCAGGCCATATTTTAGCCGAATCCCCTTCCTCCTCATGAAAACGATGCCGTTCAGGCAATTTTTGTGCACCCCCGTGCCACATTCCCGGGCAGGTCCGAGACTGTAGAGCCTGTTACGCGGTATAATCTCCGGTTCTGTCCGAAATACCGTATTCCTTTTTCCAAAATACTGGTCTTTGGATTCTTTCTTCTCTTTGGTATCGATTAATTAAAGGGGGGTTGGGATGTCCGATCTGGCTACCCACGCCAAGCTGGCGCGCTCCTGCGCTCAGCTTCCGGTAAACGTTTACTTTGACGAAGCGCTGCTGCAGCGCGAGATGCAGCAACTGTTTCAGAAGGGCCCGAGGTACATCGGCCATGAGCTGATGGTCCCGGAAATCGGTGATTTCGCGACTCTCGCTTCCGAACACGAAGGCCGCATGCTCGTGCGTAATGCAGGCGGCATCGAAGTCCTGTCCAACGTCTGCCGTCACCGCCAGGCGCTGATGTTCAATGGCCGCGGCAACGCGAACAATATCGTGTGCCCGCTGCACCGCTGGACCTACGACCTGAAGGGCGAACTGATCGGCGCGCCGCATTTCGCGGAAACGCCGTGCCTGAACCTGTCGAAGACGCCGCTCCAGAACTGGAACGGCCTGCTGTTCGAGCAGAACGGCTACGACGTGATGGACAAGCTCAAGAACATGGAGGTCACGAAGGACCTCGATTTCACGGGCTATATGTTCGACCACGTCGAGATCCACGAGTGCGACTACAACTGGAAGACCTTCATCGAGGTCTACCTGGAGGATTACCACGTCGAGCCCTTCCACCCGGGACTGGGCAACTTCGTCTCGTGCGACGACCTGAAGTGGGAATTCGGCCGCGACTACAGCGTGCAGACCGTGGGCGTGAACCGCGCCCTGCAGAAGGCCGGCTCGCCCGCCTACAAGAAGTGGCAGGAACAGGTCCTGAAGTTCAACAACGGCCAGCCGCCGAAGTATGGCGCCATCTGGCTGACCCTGTACCCGAACATCATGGTCGAGTGGTATCCGAACGTGCTGGTGGTGTCGACCCTGTGGCCGGTCGGCCCGCAGAAGACGCGCAACGTGGTCGAGTTCTACTACCCCGAGGAGTTCGTGCTGTTCGAGCGCGGCTTCGTCGAGGCCGAGCGCGCCGCCTACATGGAAACCGCGGTCGAGGACGACGAGATCGCGCTGCGCATGGACGCCGGCCGCAAGATCCTGCTTCAGCGCGGCGTCAACGAAGTCGGCCCCTACCAGTCGCCGATGGAAGACGGGATGCAGCACTTCCATGAGTGGTACCGCAGCAAGCTGGAGCTGTAATCTAGGAATCTGATGCCCTCTCTCTGGATGTTGTTCGCCAGCTTCGCATTTGCCGCCATGGGCGCGGGTGTGAAGCTGGCTTCCGAGTTCTATTCCACCTCCGAACTCCTGATGTACCGAGGCCTGATCGGCACGGTCATGCTGATGCTGATGGTGCGCCACCAGGGCGGCACCTTCAAGACTCCCTTCCCGAAAGCCCACATCTGGCGCAGCGTCGTCGGCGTCACCTCGCTGTGGCTATGGTTCTTCGCCATTACCCGCCTGCCACTGGCCACCGCCGTCACGCTCAACTACATGGCGCCGATCTGGATCGCCGCGTGGATGTTCGCCATGGGCTGGTGGATCGGCACCAAGCATGCCGAATGGCCGCTGGTGCTGGCGATCGGCATGAGCTTCGTCGGTGTGATCCTGGTGCTGCAGCCGGCCGTCGAAAGCCAGCAGTGGCTGGGCGGCATGGCCGGCGTATGCTCCTCGGTGATCTCGGCCATGGCCTACATGCAGGTGCGCAGGCTGGGGCAGATGGGCGAGCCGGAGTACCGCGTGGTGTTCTACTTCTCGCTCACGACAACCCTGACCGGCCTGGCCGGCACGCTGCTGGGCGACGGGCCGAAGGACGCGCTCTTCCATGCGCATACGCCATATAGCGCGGCGCTGCTGCTGGGGATCGGCTTCTCCGCCCTGCTGGCGCAGATGGCGATGACGCGCGCCTACCGCGTGGGCAAGGTGCTGGTGGTGGCCAACCTGCAGTACACCGGCATCGTATTCTCCAGCCTGTGGGGTGTGGCCCTTTGGGGCGACACCTTCGACTGGCATGTCTGGCTGGGCATCGGCGTCATCCTCGCCTCCGGCATCGCCGCGACGTTCTACAATACGCAGAAGACGGCCCGCGGGGCCGTGCAGGAAAAGACCGATCCGATCGCCAGCGAAACCTGAGGAGCCGTATGTTCAAGACCCTGATCACCGCCCTGGATGTGGCTGCCCACATCGACGACCCGAACTGGATCGTGGTGGACTGCCGCCACGACCTGATGAACCTGTCCGCCGGCCGCGAAGGCTACGCCATCGGCCACCTGCCGAACGCGGTGTTCGGCGACATGGAAACCGAGCTGTCGGGCTCGAAGTACGGGACGGACGGCGCCTTCCGCGGCCGTCATCCGCTGCCGGACAAGGAAGCGCTGGCCGAGCTGCTGCGCAGCTGGGGCGTGAACGACGATTCCCAGGTCGTGGCCTACGATGCCCATGGCGGCATGTACGCGGCGCGCCTGTGGTGGATGCTGCGCTGGCTCGGCCACGAGGCCGTGGCGGTGCTGGACGGCGGCATGGCGGCCTGGCAGTCGCTGGGCAAGCCGCTCACGACCGATGTGCCGGCGCGCGCGCCGGGGCGCTTCACGATCAGGGCGCCGTTCGTGCCGACCGTGACGGTGGCCGAGGTGGTGGAGAACCTGGACAAGGGCGAGCGCATCGTCATCGATGCGCGCGCTCAAGACCGCTTCCGCGGGGAGAACGAGACCATCGATCCGGTGGGCGGGCATATTCCCGGGGCGCGGAATCGCTTTTTCAAGGATAACCTGCAGGCGGATGGGCGCTTCAAGTCGCCTGAAGAGCTGCGTGAAGACTTCTCGAAAGTGATCGATGATCCGGCCAAGGCGATCATGCAGTGCGGGTCGGGTGTTACCGCCTGCCACAACCTGCTGGCGCTGGAAGTGGCGGGGATGCCGGGTGCGGCGCTGTATCCGGGGTCGTGGAGCGAGTGGGTGGGCGATGCGGCGCGGCCTGTTGCTAAAGGTTCTGATTGATCACGCAAACTTAGGTCCCGGCCTTCGCCGGGACGACGACTCAAGCGTTAGTGGCAAGCTCTAAAACCGTCGTTCCGGGACTCGGCGTCCCCCTCGGCCGGAACCTAAGTTCGCCGAGCAGCTACAAACTTCAAACCAGCCGCTTCAGCACCAACACCACACCCACCCCCAGCGCCACCAGCGCCACCTGCGGCAGAAACTCCCGCGGCGTCGTCCGCCGCTGCATCTGCGGCATCAAATCCCCCACCGCGATATAAATGAACCCCGACGACGCGAACACCAGCACGTAGGGAATCAGCCCGCTCGCATTATCGAGCGTGAAGTAGCCCAGCAATCCCCCCGCCACCGACATCAGGCTGCACAGCAGGTTGAACACATACGCGCGCAGGCGCGAAAAGCCCGCGTTGAGCAGCACGATGAAGTCCCCGATCTCCTGCGGAATCTCGTGCGCGACAATCGCCAGCGCGGTCACGATCCCGAGTTCAGGATTGGCCAGGAAGGCCGCCGCGATCAGGATGCCGTCGGTGAAGTTGTGCATCGCGTCGCCCAGCAGGATCATCCAGCCGGACTTGCCCGCCTCGTGCTTGTCGTGCCCATGGGCGTGATGATGCCCGTCGCCCTCGTGGTGGTGCGAATGGCGCAGGATCGCCAGCTTCTCGAGCACGAAGAAGGTCAGCAATCCCCCCAGCAGGGTCGCGAACAGGCTGCGCGTATTGGCCCCGGATTCGAAGGCGTCCGGCAAGGCATGCAGCAGCGAGGTCGCGAGCATGATGCCCACCGACAGGCTGACCATCCGCTCCACCGCCTTCGAGAGCAGCGCGAACGAAAAAATGGCCGCCCCGGTGATGCTGAGGACACCGGCGACCATGGTCGCCAGCAGGATGGAGCCGAGAATGGGATCGATTTGTAAGCCTCTTGTACTGGTCTTGCGAACAACCGCAAACCGGAGATTGTACCGTCCCCGGCCCGCGGCCGTGCAAGATCAGGCCACGCCGTGGGTGGAGAACCAGTTGAGCGCCTTGCTCCAGCCGTCCTTGGCGTCGGCGGCGTTGAAGCTGGGACGGTAGTCGGCGTTGAAGGCATGTCCCGAATTCGGGTAGACGTGGATCTTCGAACGGCTGTTGCCCGCGTCGAGCGCCTTGCGCATGCGTTCCACCGACTCCAGGGGAATGCCCTGGTCCTTGGCGCCGTACAGGCCCAGCACCGGCGCCTTGAGGTTCTGGGCGATGTCGATCGGATGCCTGGGCTGGTTGGCGGAGGCCTCGCCCACCAGGCGGCCGTACCAGGCCACGCCGGCCTTCACGTTGGGGTTGTGCGCCGCGTACAGCCAGGTGATGCGGCCGCCCCAGCAAAAGCCCGTGATGCCCAGGCGGTCGGTATTGCCGCCGCGCTGCCTGGTCCACTTGACGACCGTGTCGAGGTCGGACATCACTTGGGCGTCCGGCGTCCTGGAGACGATGTCGCGCATCAGGTCGGCGATGTTCGCCACCTTGGTGGCGTCGCCCTGGCGCACGAACAGGTCGGGAGCCACGGCCAGGTAGCCGGCCTTGGCGAAGCGGCGCGTCACGTCCTTGATGTGTTCGTGCACGCCGAAGATTTCGGAGATGACCAGCACCACCGGCAGGTTGGTGCGGTCCTTGGGTTGGGCGCGGTAGACCGGCACATCCTGGCCGTCGATGACGACGATGTGGTCGCCGGCGTCGAGGCCGTCGGTGTCGGTCTTGATCATCGTCTGGGCGACGACGGGCAGCGAGGCGGCGGCGAAACCGCTGCCGACCGCCGCCTTGATAAAGCCGCGGCGGTCGATACCGCGGCGGTCGACACCGTCGCCAAAAGCGCTGGCGCCCACCAGGCTGCTGCCATCGGATACGAGATCTTTCATGCTCACCCCCTTAGTCGGTTGGACAGGCTTGCTAGTTTAGCAAAGACCTCGGGGGCGCACGCTAGAGCCGAAGCTTCTACAGCGTCGCTTACGGCGTCAGGGTGAAATTCACGCCGCTCTGGTTGGCCGCGGTGATGTCCACGGCATCCACGCCCTTGACGGCATAGCCCGTCGCGGCCGCCTCGACGCGGTATTTACCCGGCGTGGTGGCGGTGCTGGCGCTGAAGCTCAGCGGCAGGGTGGCGCTGTAGGTCGCGTATTGGGGCGCGGCCACCGGCAGGTTGGCCAGGGTGTAGGCGCCGGTCGTCAGGTCCGCGCCCTGGTACTTGATGGTCACGGTCGGACCGGACGCGAAGCTCTGCTTGGCCGAGACGTAGGCTGCTTCGCTGCTGGCCGGGGTCATGGTGACGGTGCCGGCGATCGAGCCGGTGTTGCCCGGTGCGAGCACGAGCGGCGCTGCGGCGGTGCTCAGGGCCGTGGTGCTGGTGGTCGAGGCGACCGGCACGGCGGCGATGACGCTGGCGGCGCTGTTGGCGGCGGTCAGCACGACGTCGTAGCTGCCCGGCGCCAGGCGCGACAGGAAGAATTCGCCGGTGGTGGCGTTCGGGGTGGTGGAGCTCACGATCACGCCGTTCTGCTGCGCCGACACCTGTACGCCGCTGCCCAGCACCGCGGTGCTGACGAAGCCCGAGATGCCGTTGATCGCAGCCGGAATGACCTTGACCACGGGCTTGAGCGCATAGCTGCCCTGGCCGCGGGTGACGACCGATTTGCAGGCGTCGAAGTCGAGCACCACGTCGCTCTTCTGGCCGGCGGCCACGTCGAACTGGCCGATCAGCTTGATGCCGCTCTGCATGCCGCTCGGGGTGACCAGCGCCTTCTCGGCGGTGCCGCCGGTCGGCACGACGGTGTTGGCATTAGCGGCGCTGTCGAGCACCAGGCGCAGCTGGGTGTAGCGCCCCGCTTCGAGCGAGGTCTGGCCCAGGGCTTCGAGCACGCCATTGGTCAGGTTCAGCAGGTTGACCTTCTTGGCCGGGCTCAGGGTGATGTCGGTCCAGCCGGTATCCCCTTCCGCCGCGGTGTCGCTGCGGTGCACGCGCACCTTGGAGACCGTCACGTTGACGGCGTCGAAGCCGCAGGCCGGCGCGTCGGTCATCGAGACGGCCAGGGTGCCCATGGTGCTGACCGGCGCGGCCGGAGCCGAGTCGCCGCCTCCGCCGCCACAGGCGACGAGAACGGCGGCGCTGAGAGCGGAGGCGCCCATCAGGGCGAAACGGAATGGGGTCTTGGACATGTTATGCGTACCTTGTGAATCCGCCGGACGTCGACGGTTGAGGCTATCCTAACATTCCAAAAAGCAACTTTTATGTGAGCTAACGCACATTGAAACACTTGCTTACAGTCTTTACAGATAAGCCAAGCATTCTGTTTCATTATTTCCACATGGAAATTTTTGCCCGATTCGCATAAAGCACGGCCGTGCCTTCGAATGCGATTGATAATCATTATCGTTTACGTTATCTTGCCGTCCCGTTAATACAAATGTTAAATGCGAGAAGGCAAACTATGAACGCACTCCTGAAACCGATCTCCGATACGCATGCCGATTCCGACGCTGCTCTGGCGCTGGCGCAGGCCAGCCGCCGCGGTTTGCAGCGCATGCTGCAGGCTTTGTTCCGCGAACACCTGTTGCATCGGGAGCACCTGATCGTCGAAGGCCGGGTGGCCTGGCTCCCGCTCTGGCCGCAGCAAGCCATGCTGCGCTTCGAAGGCTTGCAGCTCGGCCGCATCGGCGATTGCCGGATCGACGGGACAATCGCCTGGTTCCGCAGCGGACAGGGTCCTCAACCCATCACGACCGCCTCCGCCCTGCTCGCCTGCATCGCACCTTCCCTGCCCGGCCAACCCGCGGCGGAGGATGTGCAAAGGCTGGTCCAGGAGCTCGACAACAGCCTGGACAACGACGTGCTGTGCCTGCGCTACAGGCAGTCCTGGGCTCCGCAGCTGGTCGACAGCTTCGGGCCGGTGCACGAGCACTTCATCGCGGCCTTGCGCCTGAGCGGCCACGCCAATCCCGCGCTGCTGCTGGAACAATGGGGCACCCTCGGCCATCCCTGGCATCCCACTTTCAAGACCAAGCTCGGGCTGTCGCAGGAGGAGGTGAAGGCGCTCTCGCCCGAGTTCCAGGCGCAGCTGGACGTGCCGCTGGCGGCGCTGCGCGCAACCCGGGCGCAGGTCGCTTTCGCCGGCGACGAGACGGGCTATCGCACCTGGTTCGCACGCACCTTCCCGCAAGCCTGGGGCCGCTGGGAGAACGCCTTGCGCGCGGCCGGCGAGGAGGCCGCCGCATGGCTGCCCCTGCCCCTGCATCCCTACCAGGCCGCTCGCCAGATCCCGCAGCAGTTCGCCGCCGACATCGCGCGCGGCGACCTGTTGCTGCTGCAGGACGCCGCCATCGCGGCGACGCCCACCATGTCGTTCCGGACCGTCGTTCCCGAGGGCTCGCCGGCGCTGCCGCACATGAAGCTGCCGGTATCGCTGCGCCTGACCAGCGTGCAGCGCACCGTGTCGCCCAAGTCGGCCGTCATGGGCCCGCGCCTGACTCGTTTGCTGCGCACGATCGTCGAGCGCGAAGCCGGCTTCGGCGGCGTGCTCGATATCGTGCACGAAGACGTCGGGGTGCACTACATCGACCCGGACGGCAATGACGACCGGGCGCGCCACCTGGCCATTCTGTACCGCGCCAATCCCATGGCCAAGCGCACGCTGGAGCTGTTCCCGATCCCTGTCGGGAGCCTGTTCGCGGATTCGCCGTTCAGCGGCCGGCCGCTGGTCACCGAGCTGGTGGCGCTGGCTTGCGGCGACGATGCCGCCGGCGCCGTCGCCTTCTTCCGGCGCTATGCCGCGACCGTCCTGGGCGCGACGCTGTCGTCCTATCTGCTGTACGGCATCGCCTTCGAAGCCCACCAGCAGAACAGCTTCATCATGGTGAACGAGCGCTACGAGCCGGTGCAGCTGCTGGCGCGCGACTTCGGCGACCTGCGCGTGCATGGCCCAACATTGCGCGCCGCAGGCCTGACGCTCGAGGCCTACCGCCCCGGCCACACCGTGTACGAGACCGACGAACCCGTGCGCGACAAGCTGCTGCATGCGGTGCTGCTCTGCCACGTCGTGGAGCTGGCGCTGCTGCTGTCGCGCACCTACGGGCATCCGCAGGCCCGCTACTGGGGCGTGTTGCGGCAGGAGGTGGAGCTGGCCTTCGAGCGCTTGCGCGGGCGCGCCGATCCGTCGCGCTGGGAGACCGAGCGCCGCGCCCTGCTCGAAGAAGACTGGCCGGCCAAGTCCTTCCTGCGCATGCGCCTGAGCGATACCTCGGACGACGTCCACGGCACCATGCCGAATCCCTTGAAGACGACGCCATGACACCAGCGCTCCGTTGGCTGTTCGCGATCCAGCTGGTCTCGATGGGCGCGATGGAGATGAGCGGTCCGTTCTGGCCGCTGCATTTCCGCGCGCTGGAAAGCCTGTCGCCTCAGACCCTGGCCTGGGCCAGCGGCATCGCCTACGCCGGGCCGATGGTGACGGCGATGTGCTTCACGCCCTGGTGGGGGCGGTTCGGCGACCGGGTGGGCCACAAGCCGATGATCCTGCGCGCCCTGCTCGCACTGGCGGCGACCCAGTGCTGGATTGCGCTGGCCGACAGCGTGGCGCTCATCCTGTGCATCCGCCTCGTGCAAGGGGCGCTGGCGGGATTCATCGCAGCGGCCCAGGCCTACGGGACGACGCTGGTGTCGAGGCAGGAGCGCGCCATCCTGATGACGCGCTTGCAGGTGGCGACGGCGATCGGCTCGGTCGCCGGGCCGGTGGCTGGCGGCTGGCTGTTCGATGTGCAGGGCTTCCGCACGGTGAACCTGACTGCGGCTGCCGTCTGCCTGGCTTGCGCGGTCGTGGCGGCGTTCGTGCTCCCGGCGGTGTCCGGGTTCCGCTCGGCTCCTGCTGCCGGCAAGGCATCCCAAAGCCCGGTCCTGCACGGTGTGATGGGCGGGCTGTTGTCGGGGATCGTGCTGGTCCAGGCCGGGAAGATGATGCCGCAGAGCTTCTTCGGGCTGTATGCGGACGATGTGCTGCATTTGTCCAGGCAGGCGACCGGCTGGTGCTATGGCGCAACGGCGCTGGGGCTGTGCCTTGCGGCGCCGTTCTGGGGAAAGCGCTTCGACAGGCTGGGGCGCCAGCAGGTGCTGAGGCAGGTGGAGTGGATCTGCTGGGCGTGCGTGGGGATCGTGGCGCTGCAGGCCTTGGCACGCGGGATCGAGCTGGTCCTGCTGGTGCGGCTGATGTGGGGCATCTGCCTGGCGGCGCTACTGCCGGTGTTTTACGGGCTGCTGTCGCGTGAGGCGGGCAGTGGCGAACAGGGAATGGTGCTGGGGGCGGGGAACAGTGCGGCGAAGGCCGGGGCGCTGGTGGGTGCGGGGCTGGGCGGGGTGATGCTGGCCTGGGTGCCGGTGGAGCACATGTTCTGGCCGGTGGCGGGGGTGTATGGCGTTTCCGCCATCGGCATACGCTTGATCCGCAGCCGCCGTCCCGTCGTTCCCGCGAAGGCGGGAACCTAAGTTTACGGCTACTCGACGAACTTAGGTTCCCGCCTGCGCGGGAACGACGGTTTTAGGGTTAGCGGTGATGGAGGCGCTATTAGTGGGCCTCTTCCCAGTTCTTGCCCACGCCCGTCTCTGCAACCAGCGGCACCTTCAGCTCGGCCACGCCCGCCATCAATTCCGGCAGCTTGACCCGCACCAGTTCCAGCTCCGCCTCCGGCACTTCGAGCACCAGTTCGTCATGCACCTGCATGATCATGCGGGTCGCCAGCTTCTCGCTCTCGATCCAGCCCTGCACCGCGATCATGGCCAGCTTGATCAGGTCCGCCGCCGTGCCCTGCATCGGCGCATTAATTGCAGCGCGCTCGGCGCCGGCGCGGCGCGGGCCGTTCGGGGAGTTGATCTCCGGGAGCCACAGGCGGCGGCCGAACACGGTCTCGACGTAGCCGCGCGCCTTGGCCTGCAGGCGGGTCTCGTCCATGTACTGCTTCACGCCCGAGAAGCGCGCGAAGTAGCGGTCGATGTAGCTGGCCGCCGCGCCCCGCTCGATGCCCAGGTTCTGGGCCAGGCCGAAGGCGCTCATGCCGTAGATCAGGCCGAAGTTGATGACCTTGGCGTAGCGGCGCTGCTCGCTCTGCACTTCCTCGGCCGGCACGCCGAAGATCTCGGCCGCGGTGGCGCGGTGGATGTCCTCGCCTTCCGCGAAGGCCTTCAGCATCGCCGCGTCGCCCGAGATGTGCGCCATGATGCGCAGCTCGATCTGCGAGTAGTCGGCCGAGACGATCACGCTGCCCGGCGGCGCCACGAAGGCTTCGCGGATGCGGCGGCCTTCGGCGGTACGCACCGGAATGTTCTGCAGGTTCGGCTCGTTCGAGGACAGACGGCCGGTAATGGCCACCGCCTGCGCATAGTTGGTGTGCACGCGGCCGGTCTTCTGGTTGACCATCTTCGGCAGCTTGTCGGTATAGGTCGACTTCAGCTTGGACATGCCGCGGTGCTCGAGCAGGATCTTCGGCAGCGGGTAATCCTCGGCCAGCTTCTGCAGCACCTCTTCGTCGGTCGAGGGTGCACCGGTGGCGGTCTTCTTGATGACCGGCAGCTGGAGTTTACCGAAGAAGATCTCGCCGATCTGCTTGGGCGAACCCAGGTTGAAGGGGCCGCCGGCCAGCTCGTACGCCTGCTGTTCCAGCTCCTGCAGGCGCTTGCCCAGTTCGGACGACTGCACTTCGAGCAGCGCGCTGTCGATCAGCACGCCGTTGCGCTCGATCTTCTGCAGCACCTCCATGGTCGGCATCTCGATCTCGCGGTAGATGCGGGTGAGGCCGGCGTCGCTTTCGACATGGGGCAGCATGGTCTGGTGCAGGCGCAGCGTGATGTCGGAATCCTCGGCCGCGTATTCGGTGGCGCGGCCCAGCTCGACCTGGTCGAAACAGATCATGTTGGCGCCCTTGCCGCACACGTCGACGAAAGGAATCGTGGTGTAGCCCAGGTGGCGCATGGCCATGGTGTCCATGTCGTGCGGCTTGTGCGACTCGAAGACATAGGACTGCAGCAGGGTGTCGTGCACGATCCCCTTCAGCTTGACGCCGTGGTTCTCGAAGATGTGCATGTCGTACTTCAGATTCTGGCCGAGCTTGGGCTTGTCCGGGTTCTCCAGCCAGGGGCGCATGCGCTCCAGCACGTGCTCGCGCGAGAGCTGGTCCGGCGCGCCGGCGTAACGGTGCGCCACCGGGATATAGGCGCCCTTGCCCGCTTCCACCGACAGCGAGATGCCGACCATCTCGGCCGCCATCGGGTCGAGCGAGGTGGTTTCGGTGTCGACCGAGGTCAGCTCGGCCGCGTCGACCAGGGCCAGCCACTTGTCCAGTTGTTCGTCGGTGAGCACGGTCTCGTACTCGCCCTTGATGATGGCCATGCCCGGCAGGTGGCCGCTGGCGCCTTCCGGCGAATTCAGCGGGGCGCCGCCGGGGCCGGCGCCGCGTGCAGGGGCGACCGCGCCGTCCGCACGTCCGCCGCCGCCCAGGTCGCGCAGCATGGTCTTGAAGCCGTAGCGCTGGAAAAAGTCGCGCAGGGCCTCGGCGTCCTCGGGACGGCCGACCAGGGTTTCCTCGAACGAGATCACGTGCCCGGCCAGGTCGCAGTCGGTCTTCACGGTGATCAGCTCGCGGCCCTTCGGCAGCCATTCGAGCGCCGCGCGCAGGTTCTCGCCGACCGCGCCGGTGATGCTGTGCGCGTTCTCGACCACGCCGTCGAGCGAGCCGTGCAGGGTCAGCCACTTGACCGCGGTCTTGGGGCCGCACTTGTTCACGCCGGGGACGTTGTCGACGGTGTCGCCGATCAGGGTCAGGTAGTCGATGATGCGGTTCGGCGGCACGCCGAACTTGGCGATCACGCCCGCTTCGTCGAGTTTGTCGTTGGTCATGGTGTTGATCAGCATGACCTTGTCGTTGACCAGCTGGGCCAGGTCCTTGTCGCCGGTGGAGATCACGGTGTTCATACCGCGCGCGTAGGCTTGCACGGCCAGGGTGCCGATCACGTCGTCCGCTTCCACGCCCTCGACCATCAGGATCGGCCAGCCCATGTGGCGCACCACTTCGTGGATCGGTTCGATCTGCTTGCCCAGGTCTTCCGGCATCGAGGCGCGCGTGGCCTTGTATTCCGGATAAAGGTCGTCGCGGAAGGTCTTGCCCTTGGCGTCGAACACGCAGGCGATGTAGGCCGCCGGGAAGTCGGCGCGCAGGCGGCGCAGCATGTTGACCATGCCGTGCATGGCGCCGGTCGGGAAGCCGTCCGGGCTGCGCAGGTCGGGCAGCGCGTGGTAGGCGCGATAGAGATAACTGGAACCGTCAACGAGCAGCAGGGTATTGTCCATAGGGCGAAAATCTGGGTGGGGCGAAAGGCGCCAACAGCGGCGCGCCGGGTGTCCGGCATTATCGCAGAATCGGATTGGAGAAAGCACAACTTCCCCGTCGGGGACTTCGTCTCTATATAGGGACAAAACACAGTTTTCACAGGGAAGCGACGCCGTTTGTTAAAATGGACTAAACGACACTAGGTGACCATCATGCTGCGCACATCTTCCCGCTCCGCCCTCCTAACGCTGTGTCTGCTTGCCTCCGGCCTCGCCGCAGCCCAGCAACAGCAGCAACCGCCGAGCCAGGAACCGCCGAAACTCGACCGTATCGAGCCGGGCAGCGACGTGCCGGCCACCACCATTCCGCCGAAAGAACGTACCCGCATCACGGAGAAAAAGCAGAATGGCCAGGTCACCGAGGTGGAAGTGCAAAGCGGCCCCAGCCGCTACATCATGAAGCCCAACGTTCCAGCAGGCAACGCCCAACCAGGCGATGCCCAGAGCAGTGCAATCCGTGCCCCACAATGGCAGGTGATGGAGTTCGATTTTGGCAATCCCAAGAAGCAGGGTGCGACCGAGCAGCCGGTAGCCCCGGCCCCGGCCAAGCCCGGTACGCCGGCCCGCGCCGAAGCGCCGCCCCCGCCCCCGCTCGAACAGACCCGGAAACAATAATCCTGTGCGGCCGCGCGGCGGCCGCCAGCATCACTCACCTGACACTTTGCTAGCACATGGCAGTTTTCACCGCGGTCTCGCTGGATGACCTTACCCAGTGGATCAAGCAATTCGCCCTCGGCCAGGCTCTCCGGCTCGAAGGCATTTCCTCCGGCATCGACAACAGCAACTTCTTCCTGACGACCGAGCAGGGCGAGTATGTATTGACGATTTTCGAGAACCTGAGTTTCGAGCAGCTTCCCTTCTACGTGCAATTGATGCGCCACCTGGCCGAGCGCGGCATCCCGGTGCCGGCCCCCGTTCCCAACCAGGACGGCGAGCTGGTGGTGGCCCTGCACGGCAAGCCGGCCATCATCGTCAGCCGCCTGAGCGGCGCCTCCCAGCTCGATCCGCAGCCGGTGCATTGCGCCGAAGTGGGCCGCATGCTGGCGCGCATGCACCTGGCGGCGCAGGACTTCGCGCTGCAGCAGCCCAACCTGCGCGGCCTGGACTGGGTGAGCGCCACCGCGCCGCAAGTCATGCCCTACCTGAGCGAGACCGAAGCCACGCTGCTGCGCGACGAAGTCGCCTTCCAGCAGGCTTTCGCCGCCGGCGCCACCTATGGCCGCCTGGCGCGCGGGCCGGTGCACGCCGACCTGTTCCGCAACAACGTCATGTTCGAAGGCGAGCGCCTGACCGGCTGCTTCGACTTCTATTTCGCCGGCTGCGACACCTGGCTGTTCGACGTGGCCGTCACCGTCAACGACTGGTGCGTCGAGCTGGCCACGGGCGTGCTGGACGCGGCGCGCGTGCGCGCCCTGCTCGATGCCTACCATGCGGTGCGTCCCTTCACGGCCGACGAACAGGCCGCATGGCAGCCCATGCTGCGCTCGGGCGCCTTGCGATTCTGGCTGTCGCGCCTGTACGATCTGCATATTCCCCGTGCGGCGGAGCTGCTCACGCCGCACGATCCCACCCATTTCGAACGCATCCTGCGCGAACGCATCAACAGCCCCGCGCCTGAACTGCCTACATGAACAAACTGCCTGCACTTACCGGCTGGACCTGGCTCAAGCAAGGCGCCGGCCTGTTTCGCCAACAGCCTGCCGCGCTGACCGCCCTGCTCTTCGCCAACATCCTGATCAGCATCGCCATCAGCGCCATCCCCTTCCTCGGGGGCCTGATCGTTGCGGTGCTGATTCCGTCGTTCTCGATGGCCTTCATGCAGGCCTGCCTGATGATCGAGAACGGCCAGCGGGTCACGCCCGGGGTGCTGCTGACGGGATTCCGCAAACCGGCATTTGCGGCGCTGTGCAAGATCGGCCTGGTCTACCTGGGCATTGGCGTCATCCAGCTGATCCTGGTGCAGACCACGATCGATCCGGAAGCCTTGCAGGAGATGGCGCGCCAGAGCCGCGCCGACGGCCAGCCGGTGATGCTGCCGGCTTCCTTCATGCTGAGCATGTTCCTGACCGTCGTGCTGAGCCTGGCGGGCATGATGGCGATGTGCTTCGCGGGACCGCTCACCTACTGGCAAAAGATGACGGCGGGGAAAGCCGCCTTCTACAGCTTCTTCGCCGTGCTGCGCAGCGCCCGCGTGTTCATCGTGCTGCTGCTGGCCTGGTTCGGTATTTTCTTTGCGATTACGGTGGTGCTGTCGGCGCTGCTGGGTGGAAGCAACCTCATGCGGGTCTTGCTGATGTGGCTGATGTTCCTGTTCATCCTGCTGCTGCAGTGCGCGATGTATGCGGCGTATCGGGAGATTTTTGGGAAGCCGCAGGTGCAGGATGTGGCGGCGAAGGTGGATTTGACCAAGTAAGCGCCGTCACCGCTACACGCCAGGCCCGCCCCCTGTAAACGTCATTCCCGCCACTGGCGGCAATGACGTTTTATAGGTAGTGGTGAAATTTAACGGGACAAGCGTTCCAGCTTCGCCACCGACAGGTCGAGCACCTTCATCCCGGCAGAGCCGAAGTTGATCTGCGCACGCGCCGCGCCCGCACCGCCTTCGATATTCACGATCACACCCTCGCCGAACTTGGCGTGCGATACCGCCTCGCCCACGCGCCAGCCGCTGCCGCCGCCGTTGCTGGACTTCTGGGTGATCTGCTGCGCGATCCGGTTGTCGGTGCCGTTGCGGAATTCCGCATCGTCCCAGGCCGTCGTCGACTTGCGTCCGGCGAACCAGTTGGTCTGCACGCGCGGCGACAGCCACTTGAGCGACTCTTCCGGCAGCTCTTCCAGGAAGCGCGACTTCATGTTGAAGCGCGTCTGGCCGTGCAGCATGCGCTGCTGGGTGAAGCTGATGTACAGGCGCCGGCGCGCGCGCGTGATCGCCACGTACATCAGGCGCCGTTCCTCGTCCAGGCCGTCGGTTTCACGCGCGCTGCTCTCGTGCGGGAACAGGCCCTCTTCCAGGCCGGTGATGAACACCGCGTCGAATTCCAGGCCCTTGGCCGAGTGCACCGTCATCAGCTGCAGCGCGTCCTGGCCCGCTTGCGCCTGGGCGTCGCCCGCTTCCAGCGAAGCGTGGGTCAGGAAGGCCGACAATGGCGACATCACCGTGGGCAGCGGCGCGCCGCCGTCCAGCACTTCGATGCCGTCCTGGTCGAGCAAGGCTTCGCCGGCCTGCGGCGCTGCCGGCGGGCCGAGGTGGGCCGGCGCCTGGACGCCGAAGCCTTCCTCCTGCACGAACTGGGTGGCCGCGTTGACCATCTGCTCCAGGTTCTCGATGCGGTCCGCGCCCTCTTTCTCGTTCTGGTAGTGCTGCAGCAGGCCGCTGCGCTCGAGCACCACGCGCACCAATTCGGGGAGCGCCAGCTGCTGGGTCTCGAAGCGCGCCGATTCGACCAGCTTCACGAAGGCGCCCAGCGAGGAACCGGCCTTGCCGGTCATGTAGGGCACCGCCGCGTACAGCGAAATGCCATAGGTGTCGGCCGCCATCTGCAGCTGCTCGATCGAGCGCACGCCGATGCCGCGCGTCGGGAAGTTCACCACGCGCAGGAAAGCCGAGTCGTTGTGCGGGTTATCCATCAGCTGCAAATAAGCGATGGCGTGCTTGACCTCGGCACGCTGGAAGTAGCGCAGGCCGCCGTACACGGTGTAGGGAAGGCCGGCCGCGAACAGCGCATGTTCGATCACGCGGCTCTGCGCGTTGGAGCGGTACAGGATGGCGATCTCGCTGCGCGGCATGCCGGCCGACATCAGGCTCTTGGCTTCCTCGATGATCCACTGCGCCTCTTCCAGGTCGGACGAGGCTTCGTAGACGCGCACCTGCTCGCCCTGGCCCGCGTCGGTGCGCAGGTTCTTGCCCAGGCGCTTGGCGTTGTTGGCGATCAGGTAGTTGGCGCTGTCGAGGATGTGGCCGTGCGAACGGTAGTTCTGCTCCAGCTTGATCAGGTTCTTGACCTGGAAGTCGCGCTCGAAGGCCGTCATGTTGCCGACGTTCGCGCCGCGGAAGGCATAGATGCTCTGGTCGTCGTCGCCCACGGCGAACAGCGCGCCGCCGCCCGCTTCGCCCTGCCCCGCCAGCAGCTTGAGCAGGTTGTATTGCAGGTCGTTGGTATCCTGGAACTCGTCCACCAGGATATGGCGGAAGCGCATCTGGTAGTGGTGGCGCAGCGGTGCGTTGCGCGCCAGCAGTTCGTAGGAGCGCAGCAGCAGCTCGGCGAAGTCGACCACGCCTTCGCGCTGGCATTGCTGGTCGTAGAGCTCGTACAGCTCGACCATGCGGCGCTCGATCGGATCGTAGGCCTCCATCTGCCCCGCGCGCAGGCCCTGCTCCTTCGCGTTGTTGATGAAATACATCAGGTTCTTGGCCGGGTACTTCTCGTCGTCGACGTTGTGGGCCTTGAGCATGCGCTTGATGAGCGACAGCTGGTCCTGGGAGTCGAGGATCTGGAAAGTCTGGGGCAGCGCCGCGTCGCGGTAGTGCGTGCGCAGCAGGCGGTTGCACAGGCCGTGGAAGGTGCCGATCCACATGCCGCGCGTATTGACGGGCAACATGGCGGACAGGCGGGTCAGCATCTCCTTGGCGGCCTTGTTCGTGAACGTGACCGCCATGATGCCGGCAGGCGACACCTGCCCGGTCTGGATCAGCCAGGCGATGCGCGTGGTCAACACGCGGGTCTTGCCAGAGCCGGCGCCAGCCAGGATCAGCGCACTCTGCTGAGGCAGGGTGACGGCGGCAAGTTGTTCGGGATTGAGGTTATGGAGGAGATTCTGCATCCGGCCATTATACCGTCCGGTGACACGGAGAATCGCCGCTCGATGGGTGATTTCCTTGACGCGCCTTGCCTTTTCGACAGCGTTAAAAGTGCGCCAACGGTGCGCCCCGAGGACACTAGCCCATGCCGGCCGAGCGTGTCGTCGGGTAGGCGGGCAGATCGTCGCACAGCTTCATCCAGCCGAGACGGCTGCGCGCGAAGGTATGGTCGCCGGGCGGCAGTTGTTCAGGATCGTCGAGGGTGGCGGTGGCGATGTCGATTTCCTCAGGCCAGCGGCTGTCGTGGAAGCTCAGCGTGGTGCCGCAGGACGGGCAGAAGCCGCGCTCGATGCCGGCGCTGGAAGAGAAACGCGTGGGCGTACCGGTCCAGTGCAGATCGGCAAACTTGACGCTGAACCAGGCCAGCGCGGGCGCGCCGGATACCCTGCGGCAATCGGTGCAATGGCACAAGGTACTGTTGAAAGGTTTGCCGTTCGCAACGTAGCGTACGGCGCCGCAATAACATCCGCCTCGCAAGCTCATGCGTTCTCCTTGCCGAGAAAAAACAGCTCGACGAATCGAGCTCATCTATATGAAGCGCGGCCAGCGGACCCCAGCCTTTCGCGCGCCGCCTGATTGTCTTTTCGCTTATTTTAAATGGAAGGTTTGCGACGAATCGCAACAATTCGCGCAACGGATCGCGTGGCCTGCCTTATCAACACCAAGGTCGTTTTTGAAGCCGAAGCCGGCTGACCGCATGCCTATCGGTATGGGCCACATCGTGGATGCATGCGGCGCCGCTTCTTGCCCTTAAGGAGATCAGAAAATGCTGAATCGCGTGGTTACTGTCGCCGCCCTCGCTGTGGGTGGCATGATGCTGTCGAAGCAACTGAAGAAAAACAAGGGCTATGGCGCCAGCTCGTCGATCGTCGAAACGATCGAAGTGAACGTGCCTGTCCGCACCGCCTATAACCAGTGGACCCAGTTCGAAGATTTCCCACAATTCATGAAGAGCGTGAAGGAAATCCGCCAGCTGGACGACAAGCACCTGCACTGGCGCGCGAACGTGGCCGGCGAAGAGAAGGAATGGGATGCCGAAATCACCGAGCAGATCCCGGACCAGCGCATCGCATGGCGCAGCGTCACCGGCGTGAAGAACGGCGGCGTGGTGACCTTCCACAAGATCTCGGACACCTGCACCCGCATCGCGCTGCAGATGGACTACGAGCCGGAAGGTGCGATGGAGGCGATCGGCGACGCCTTCGGCGCGGTGCGCATGGAAGCGCGCGCCAACCTGTCGAACTTCAAGGAGCTGCTGGAGAAGCGCGGGTCGGAGACTGGCGCCTGGCGTGGGAAGATCAGCCAGCACTGATTCGCTTGCCTGCTGATGAAAAACGCCACCTTCATGGTGGCGTTTTTTTCTGATGGCCACTCAGGCATGCAGACCCAGGCCCGTTATTTTGCCCCCACCGATGTTCCGATCACGCTTGCATCACCCACCAGGACCTGCGGCTTGATGACCCAGCCTTCTCCGGTACGCGCGCTATCCGGCCGCTGTGCGGCGGCAGGAACAGGCTTCGCCAGGCCCCTTTCCTTTGCGTCACGAATCAGGCCACGCACGGTCTGGTCCGCCGCCTTGCTCTCGCGTTCCATCTCCTTGCCGAGCGTCCCCATGCGCTTGCCCAGGGCGTCCATCGGCTTGCCCGCTTCCTTCATCTGGTCGCCCAGCGCTTCCATCTCGGCATGGGCCTTGCGCATCTGCGGCGAATTGTAGGCCTGCTCCATGCGTTTGCCAGCCTGTTCCATGCGCTTGCCCGTCTCTTCCATGCGGCGCTCGATGCGCTCGCGCTCGTCATCGTCGCGGGCGCCGGCCAGTTCGCGGCCAAGGTTTTCCATCTGCTCGCCCAGCGCCCGCATGCCGTCTTCGATCTCGCGCAGCTCGCCCTTGTTGGCGACCGGCTTGAAGCCGCTCGAGGCCTCCTCCATCCGGTGTCCCAGCGCTTCCATCTTCTTGCCGTGCTTGTCCATCTCCTTGCCGTAGACATCCATCTGCTTGCCCAGGCGATCCACCGGCGCCCAGGCCGCATTGACCTTGGCCATCAGCTCGCGGTCCTGGATATAGTACGAGCGGCCGTTCTCGCGGAACCAGACGAACTCGCCGTCGATCGCCTTTCGCGCCGCCTTGACGTCGTCCCAGTCGTCGCTGCTGCCGCTGATGTTGAAGCCGCCTTCCTTGGCGCGCACCACGGCATAGGGTTCGCCGCGGGCGGCTTCGCGGACCACGCGGGGTTCGCGGCGTTCCGACCTGGCCTCTTGAGCGGACTCCTGGGTAGCCTGGGGCGCGGCATGGGCCGGGGCGGTCCAGGAATACAGCGCGGCGCAGGTGGCCAGGCCAAGGATGGGAAGGGCCAGTTTCCAGTTGAGCGGTTCGGCTTCAGGACGAACCAGGCGTTTGATGCGAGACATGAGATCTCCTCCGTGTGCCCCTGGGGCAAGTTGCGGGGTGAACTGGAACAAGTCCAGTTCGGACAATGCAAGTGCCAGGCGCCGCGGTTCGCCGAGCTCGCTTGCGGCTAAATCATCTGCAATCTGTTCGCGCTCGCTGCGGATCCGCTGCGACAGCCACCACACCGCCGGGTGGTAGAACAGCAGGATCTCGATCGCGCTTTGAATCAGGTTTACGAGGTAGTCGAAGCGCCGTACATGGGCCAGCTCGTGCGCCAGCAGCGCTTCCAGCAAATGCGGCGGCATGCCCGTCGCCAGGGACGCCGGCACCAGCACCACCGGGCGCCACCAGCCGGCCGTCACCGGGCTGCTGAGGTCGTCGACCAGGCCCAGGGTGACGCGGCGCGCGATGCCGAAGCGCCGCGCCAGCTCGTCCAGCCGGGCCTGCCAATACGGGTCGCCACGGTAGTGGCCGGGCTGGCTGCGCCGGCGCACCCAGAGCAGGCCGAAGGCCATGCGCAGCGCCAGCAGCCCTGCCCCGCAGGCCCAGAACAGCACCACCAGAGGCAGCCGCGCCTGCAGCGCGCTTTCCCAGCCGGCCACCCGTTCCGGGTCGAGCGCCACTACCGGCGCCTGCTGCGCGGACACGTCGGCCATGGCCAGGGTCGCCAGCGGCAGCATGGTCGTCGTGGTGTCGGCATCGAGGATGCGCTGCACCGTGCCGGCCAGCGGCAGCGCGGCGCACAGCAGCAGGGCCGCGCAGGCCACCGCATAGCGCGCCTGCGGACGGGCGCCGCGCATCATCATCATCACGATGGCCGCCACCCAGGCCACCAGCAGGCCTTGCCAGACAAAATCCAGCAAGGCCCAGGCCAGGCTGCTCGCCACCACCGCCAGCATCTCGCTCATCGCTTCTCCTTCACGTTGAAACTAGAATAATTTGTCTAGATTCTTTTGTCTAGAACTTTTTTTCTACATCGAGGCGTGCGAAGCCGCCCATGGATGCACTGTAGGGATGCGGGCGTACGGACGCCATTGCGGTGCGACAGACCGTCGAAAATGCGGAACAGAGCGGAAGGAAGCGGCCTGCGCGGGAAACGCTGCGCAGGCCGAGGGGGAAGGAATTGGCGCTGTCCGCGTTAAGTGTAGAAATTGAACTGCCGAGTTCCGTCCTTGTCCAAGTGTCGTTAATCGACGTCGACGGCGGAGGGTGGAAATGGAAGGCAGGCGATTCACGAAGTGGTTGCGGCAACTGCCGCTGCTGTCCAAAAATCAGCGCGGCAGACTCCTGGAGATACTGACGCCGGCGCTCGGACTAGACCGGCTCTGCGAAGCGATCGAAGGAATGGACGGGCCGGCGCCCTGCTGCCCAGCGTGCAAGGCCGAGCGGCCGTATCGGCATGGCCGGAACCGCGGCCTGCAGCGCTATCGATGCCGCGCGTGCGGCAAAACCTTTACTGCCCTGAGCGGCACGCCGCTGTCGCGCCTGCGCCATCGCGCCAAATGGCTCGATTACCTCGACAAGATGCTGGACGCCAACAGCGTCCGCGCGGCGGCCAAGGCAGTCGGCGTGCACCGGAACACGAGCTTTCGCTGGCGTCACCGCTTCCTGGAGCTTGCCAAACACGACAGGCCGCAGCGCCTGAACGGCATTGCCGAAGCCGACGAGCTGTTCCTGCTCGAATCGCAAAAGGGCTCGCGCCAGCTGAACCGCCCGGCGCGCCGGCGCGGTGGGGTGGCCTCCACGCGCGGCATCTCGCACGAGCATGTTTGCGTCCTCGTTGCCCGCGACCGCACCGGGCAAACACACGATTTCATCACCGGCCGGGGCGCGGTGACGAAGAAGCAGTTGTTCCGGCATCTACTGCCCGTGCTCGATCCGGACGTGCTGCTGGTGACCGATGCGCATGCCGCCTACCGGGCCTTCGCGCGCGAAGCCGGCATTTCTCACGAATGCGTCAACCTGCGCGCCGGCGAGCGCGTACGCGGAGCGATCCATGTACAAAACGTGAACGCCTACCACCGACGCTTCCGGCAATGGCTGGCGCGCTTTCACGGCGTCGCCTCGCGTTACCTGCCGAACTACCTGGGCTGGCAATGGGCGCTGGACGGCGCGCGCATCGCTTCGCCTGAGCGATTCCTACGAGCGGCGATGGGCCTCTTCCACACGTAACAGCGACAGCGCCAAGGAGTTAGAAGACGACGACCGAGCGGATCGACTCGCCCGATTTCATCAGGTCGAAGCCTTCGTTGATGCGCTCGAGCGGCAGGTGGTGGGTGATCAGGTCGTCGATATTGATCTTGTTTTCCATGTACCAGTCGACGATGCGCGGCACGTCGGTGCGTCCGCGCGCGCCGCCGAAGGCCGATCCCTTCCACACGCGCCCGGTGACCAGCTGGAACGGCCGGGTCGAGATTTCCTGCCCGGCGGCCGCCACGCCGATGATGATCGACTGGCCCCAGCCCTTGTGGCAGCACTCCAGTGCCTGGCGCATGGTGTTGACGTTGCCCACGCACTCGAAGCTGTAGTCCGCGCCGCCATCGGTCAGCTGGACGATGCTGTCGACCACGTTCTCGACCTTGGTCGGGTTGATGAAGTGGGTCATGCCGAACTTGCGCGCCATGGCTTCGCGTTCCGGGTTCAGGTCTACGCCGATGATCTTGTCGGCGCCGACCATCTTGGCCGCCTGGATCACGTTCAGGCCGATGCCGCCCAGGCCGAACACGACCACGTTGGCGCCCGCCTCCACCTTGGCGGTGAAGATCACGGCGCCGATGCCGGTGGTCACGCCGCAGCCGATGTAGCAGATCTTGTCGAAAGGCGCGTCCGAGCGCACCTTGGCCAGCGCGATTTCAGGAACCACGATGTAGTTCGAGAAGGTCGACGTGCCCATGTAGTGGTAGATCGGCTTGCCGTCCAGCGAAAAGCGGGAGGTCGCGTCCGGCATCAGGCCGCGGCCCTGGGTGGAGCGGATGGCCTGGCACAAATTGGTCTTCTGCGACAGGCAGAACTTGCACTGGCGGCATTCGGGCGTGTAGAGCGGAATGACGTGGTCGTCCTTGCGCAGGCTGGTCACGCCGGGGCCGACATCGACCACCACGCCCGCCCCCTCATGGCCGAGGATGGCCGGGAAAATGCCTTCCGGATCGGCACCCGACAAGGTGTAGTAGTCGGTGTGGCAAATGCCCGTGGCCTTGACTTCGACCAGCACTTCGCCCGCCTTCGGACCTTCGAGCTCGACTTCCTCGATCGTCAGCGGATGGCCCGCCTTCCATGCAATTGCTGCCTTGGTTTTCATGTTCTCTTCCTGTGACTCAAGAATGGATGAGCGGTCCGACTTGTCGAACCATAAAGTTGGACATGATAACAAGGCTGGCGCACGCGCGTGCGCCGCATAGCTGGAAAGAAAGCCTGTATTTACCGGGCGCGCAGCCGTTCGGCGATGGCGCCGTGCAGGGTGTTCATGGTTTCCTCGGCGCTCAGAATCTGCTCGGCGACCTCGCTCAGCTTGCGCCGCTGCGAACGGGCCTGGTCGCGCAGCACGTCGAAGGCGAGCTGGCGGTCGATGTGGAAACGCGCCATCAGCACGCCGACGGCGATGCTGGTCTCGCGCCCGGCCGCCAGGGCCGACGTCAGGCTGGCTTCGCTGCGGCGCAGGCGCCGGATGTCGTCGCCGCGCGCCAGCGCCGCTTCGAAGGCGGCCAGCAGGCGCGGCGCATCGACCGGCTTGACGACATAGCCGACCGCGCCCGCCTCTGCCGCCGCGCGTGCAGAATCGGCATCGTCGTTGGCGGACAGGAACAGGAAGGGAATATCGGTTTCTTCGCGCAGCAGGCGCGCCAGCTCCAGCCCCGACATGCCGGGCATGGCGATGTCGAGCATGGCCAAGGCCACATCGCGCCCGCGCTCTTCAATCGCGCGCAGCGCCTGGGCCGAGGTGCCGGCCTCAATTGTGTCGTAACCGGCGTGGCGCAACACCTCGCCAAGGTACTCGCGCAGCAAGGTGTCGTCGTCGACGATCAGGACCAGGCGACGCACCACGGCCGGGGTTTCCATGCTTGTTCTCCTATGAAAAACAGACGGCCATGCGGCGCTGCGGCCAGCCGGCGCCGTCTAAAAATGGTGCTTGAGAAAAAGAATAGCATGCAGCACAAATCTTGCGCGGAATCAACAGTGCGTTACATAGTTGTTACATTTCGTGTACACACAATTGAAATGTTGATTGCATATACAGAACTTTTCCAAATACACTGGATTTACCACATGTGCATATTTACAAGTGTGGAGACATCGTCCGTGGCCACGAGCTGCGGGCTTAAACAATAAGTATCAATACGGAGAAGATTCATGGTAAGTAAAGACACTCGCGCATCGAAGTCCCTTAGCATCTGCCTCACCGCTCTGATCGCAGCCGGCGTTTTCGGCAGCGCCCAGGCAGCAGCGCCTGATACCACCCGCGTCATCGTGGCCTTCAAGCCGGGCGCAGCCGCCAAGATGAAATCGGCTGTTGCCGCCGCCAAAGGTTCCGTCAAGCACGAAATCTTCGGCATGAACGCCATGGCCATCGAAGTTCCGGCCGTGGCGCTGAAAGGCCTGGAAAACAATCCGAACGTCGAGTACATCGAAGAAGACGTGGTGCGCAAGCCCTTCGCCCTGACCAGCCCATCGACCGGCACCCCGTACACGCTCGGCCAGCAAGTTCCGTACGGTATCAAGCAAGTGCAAGCCGACCTGCTGTCGGATGCCAACACCGGCAACCGCAAGGTCTGCATCATCGACTCGGGCTACGACCGCAACCATGAAGACCTCTCCGCCAACAGCGTCACCGGCGAATACGATGCCGGCACCGGCTGGTGGTACACCGACGAAAACCACCACGGCACCCACGTGGCCGGCACCATCGCCGCCGTCAACAACAGCGGCGTCGGCGTGGTCGGCGTCAACTCGAACAAGCTGCTGAAACTGCACATCGTCAAGGTGTTCGGCGCCGACGGCTGGGCTTACTCCTCGACCCTGGCTTCGGCCGCCAACAAGTGCGGCGCAGCAGGCGCCAACGTGATCTCGATGTCGCTGGGCGGCGGCCGCGCCAGCATGACCGAGCAGAAAGCCTTCGACAGCCTTTACTCGAAGGGCGTGCTGAACATTGCCGCTGCCGGCAACGACGGCAACACCGTGATCTCCTACCCGGCTGGCTACAGCAGCGTGGTGATGGTCGGCGCGGTCGACGAGAACAAGCAGTGGGCCACCTTCTCGCAGTACAACAGCAAGGTCGAACTGGCCGGTCCTGGCGTCGGCGTGCTGTCGACCGTCCCGATGGGCGGCGGCACCGAAGGCGTCCTGACGGTCGGCGGCGTCAACTACGCTCCCGGTTCGATGGAAGGCTCGCCGGTCACCACCGCGACCGCTGCGCTGGCCGACTTCGGCATCGGCGACGCCGTCAACACTGCTGTCTCCGGCAAGGTCTGCCTGATCGCACGCGGCACCGTGGACTTCGCGACCAAGGTCTCGAACTGCCAGGCCAGCGGCGGCGTCGGCGCCATCGTGTACAACAACGTGGCAGGCGCCTTCGGCGGCACCCTGGGCACCACCGTCACCAACATCCCGTCGGTCACCGCGACCGACACCGATGGCGCGGCGATGAAAGGCCAGCTCGGCCAGAGCGCAACCGTGGGCGTGAAGGCGACCAACTACGCCTACTACGACGGCACCTCGATGGCGACCCCGCACGTATCGGCAGTCGCTGCCCTCGTGTGGAGCTACTTCCCGACCTGTACCGCCGCTCAGATGCGCACTTCGCTGATCAACAGCGCGCAAGATCTGGGCACCGCCGGCCGCGACACCAAGTACGGCTACGGCCTGGTGCAGGCAAAAGCTGCCTATGATCGCATCAAGTCGCTGGGCTGCGGCAAGTAATTCTGCCCGTAGTGAATAAAGAAGGACGCTACGGCGTCCTTCTTTATTGGCAACTCATGTCCTGGAAGAACAATGTTGTCCTGATGAGTCTGTTTTCATCCACACGATTGATGAGTTGTTTGCTTAGGTAGAAGTTTTCGAAATACACTGGACTGATCACATGTGTACACATGTGTGTGGAGACAACGATCCCCCGCGGCCCTTTGCCCGGATAACCATAAGTATTCTTACGGAGAAGATTCATGGCACGTCAAGTCACTCGCGCATCGAAATCCCTCAGCATCTGCCTCACCGCCCTGATCGCAGCCGGCGTTTTCGGCGGCGCCCAGGCAGCAACTCCTGATACCACCCGCGTCATCGTGGCCTTCAAACCAGGCGCAGCCGCCAAGATGAAATCGGCTGTTGCCGCCGCCAAAGGTTCCGTCAAGCACGAAATCTTCGGCATGAACGCCATGGCCATCGAAGTGCCGAACGTGGCGCTGAAAGGCCTGGAAAACAATCCGAACGTCGAGTACATCGAAGAAGACGTGGTGCGCAAGCCCTTCGCCCTGACCAGCCCATCGACCGGCACCCCGTACACGCTCGGCCAGCAAGTTCCGTACGGTATCAAGCAAGTGCAAGCCGACCTGCTGTCGGATGCCAACACCGGCAACCGCAAGGTCTGCATCATCGACTCGGGCTACGACCGCAACCATGAAGACCTCTCCGCCAACAGCGTCACCGGCGAATACGATGCCGGCACCGGCTGGTGGTACACCGACGAAAACCACCACGGCACCCACGTGGCCGGCACCATCGCCGCCGTCAACAACAGCGGCGTCGGCGTGGTCGGCGTCAACTCGAACAAGCTGCTGAAACTGCACATCGTCAAGGTGTTCGGCGCCGACGGCTGGGCTTACTCCTCGACCCTGGCTTCGGCCGCCAACAAGTGCGGCGCAGCAGGCGCCAACGTGATCTCGATGTCGCTGGGCGGCGGACGGGCAAGCAAGACCGAGCAGCGCGCCTTCGACAGCCTGTACTCGAAGGGCGTGCTGAACGTCGCCGCCGCCGGCAACGACGGCAACACCGTGATCTCCTACCCGGCTGGCTACAGCAGTGTGGTGATGGTCGGCGCGGTCGACGAGAACAAGGCCTGGGCCACCTTCTCGCAGTACAACAGCAAGGTCGAACTCGCCGGTCCTGGCGTCGGCGTGCTGTCGACCGTCCCGATGGGCGGCGGCACCGAAGGCGTCCTGACCGTGGGCGGCGTCAACTACACCGCAGGCTCGATGGAAGGTTCGCCGGTCGCCACCGCGACCGCTGCGCTGGCCGACTTCGGCCTGGGCGACGCCATCAACACCAACGTGTCCGGCAAGGTCTGCCTGATCCAGCGCGGCAACATCGACTTCGCGGTCAAGGTCTCGAACTGCGAAAAGAGCGGCGGCGTCGGCGCCATCGTGTACAACAACGTAGCGGGCAGCTTCGGCGGCACCCTGGGCACCACCGTGACCAAGATCCCGTCGGTCACTGCGAGCGACACCGACGGCGCGGCAATGAAGGGCCAGCTGGGCCAGAGCGCAACCGTGGGCGTGAAGAAGACCAACTACGCTTACTACGACGGCACCTCGATGGCGACCCCGCACGTGTCGGCAGTCGCTGCCCTGGTGTGGAGCTACTTCCCGACCTGCACCAGCGCACAGATGCGCGCTTCGCTGACCAAGTCCGCACAGGACCTGGGCACCGCCGGCCGCGACACCAAGTACGGCTACGGCCTGGTCCAGGCGAAGGCTGCCTACGACCGCATCAAGGCCCTGGGCTGCGGTAACTAATCCGGCTCTTCGAGCAGGACAAAAAGGACGCTTCGGCGTCCTTTTTTTTTGTGGTGCGCTTAGAAACTTGGGTTCCGGCCGAGGGGGACGCCGAGTCCCCCTTGGCCGGAACCTAAGTTCTACATGCAAACCGCTACAGCAAATCCAACCACATCCTCTGCTCAACCAGCTCCGACCCCGGCCGCATCGGCTCGCGCACCCCGACATCCCGGAACCCTGCGTTCTCGTACAAACGCAGAGCTGCAGCATTCCCGCACTCGACACCCAGCCGCATCGCCCGCGCACCGCGTGCCCTGGCCCAGGCAATCGCCTCATCCAGCAAAGCCGCCGCCACGCGCCGTCCGCGCGCCTCCGGCGCCACCCACATCTGGAACAGGTTGACGAGCAAGGGATCCTCGCCATCCACCTTGGCCCAGGTCAGCCCGACCAGCTGCCCGTCGAGCTCCGCCGCCAGCGGACAATCGATGCCCGACACCTCGGAACGCGCCAGCCGTCCGGACCAGGTATCGTCGGGATAGGCCTGCTCCGCCTCCAGCGTGCTGCCGAAGGCGTCCGGCGCATCGCCCAGCGAGCGCAGGCGGATCGCGCGATAGGCCGGCCATTCGTGGGCCTGGAAGCGGCGAATGAGTAGCGATGCGGTGGGCATGTCCACGGGAAGCCTTCTAAGAATGGAAAATCCCATTCTATCCGTCAATCCTGGTCCCAGGTGTCGTCCGCGTCCCTACCCCGGCGGCGCGCAACCTTGCTGGTCGTCGTGAAACCGATCAGGCGCGCCACCACCGCCGCCAGGTACATCAGCCCGACCAGCATCTCGACGCTGGCCAGCGCCCTTGCGTGCGGCGTGAGAGGAATCACGTCGCCGATGCCGGTACTCGACAGCAGCGCGAAGCTCAGGTAATTCAATTCGGTCCAGGTGCGCGGCGCCGCGGCGTTGACGGCGGCAGCGTAGGTGCCCGGCTGCAGCTCCTGCACCAAAATGTAGAGGTGGGTGAAGCCCCAGGCCAGCAAGGTGAAGGTGGCGGCTGCCGCGAACAGTTCGTCGGTGGTGGCGCGCTGGTCCTCCATCATGTAGGCCACCAGGCTCCCGGCCGCATACAGGTAAAACAAGGCCTCGAGGCCGGACGACCAGCGCAGCAGTCCAGGCATGTCGAACAGCGACTGCAGCACCAGCAAGATGATGATCGGCACGGCCAGCGCCACGCTGATCCCGGTTTCGCCCGGCGTGCGGCGCACCATGCGGATCGTAAACGCCAGCACCAGGATGCCGAAGGCATTGAAGGCCACGTGGCTATCGGGCGAAGGCTCGATGAAGGGATACAGCAGCATCCCGGTCAGCTGGACCATGAGCAGGATCGCGGACGGATGATGCCGGGTATGGATGAACAGGCGCGTGAGTCGCATGGCTTTGTACAGGCGAAAGTCTCGATGCGCCTATTGTAGGTTCAGCGCGCCTCGAACAGGAGTCCGAATGCGCGTACGGCCGCGGCGGGATCGTCGGCCCCGTACACGCTGGTGATCGCCGCCACCATGTCGGCCCCGAGCGCCACCAGCGGCGCGGCGTTGGCGGGCGTCATGCCGCCGATGACCACGATGGGCACACCGATCTTTTCGCGCGCACGGTCGAGCAGCTCGGGCGGGGTCACGAAGCTGTATTTCTTGACCGGCGAAGGATAGAAACCGCCGAAGGCCACGTAGCTGGCGCCCGCATCCTGGGCCGACAGCGCCAGGTCCAGCTCGCCGTAGCAGGAAGCGCCGACGATCTTGTCCTTGCCCAGCAGCGCACGCGCCTGCGCCACCGCCATGTCGGTGTGGCCGACGTGCACGCCGTCGGCATCGATATCGCGGCAGAGGTCGAGGTGGTCGTTGACGACCAGCTGCCGGCCGCGCCGGCGGCACAGCGCCAGCAGGGCTTGCGCCTGCTCCGCGCGCAACGCCGCGCTGGCGTCCTTGTGCCGGTACTGGACCAGCGCGGCGCCTGCGGCCAGCGCGCTGTCGGTGAGGGCGAGCAGGCGCTCGGTGTCGTCCCAGTTGGGCGTGACCAAATATAAGCCTCGCATAAAAAATCCTTTCAGGGGGTGAGGATGCGGCGCGGAATGCGCTGCCCCGGTGCGATGGCGAAGGCCTGGTCCAGGGTGCGGTAGGTATAGGCCTGGGCGCGCGACAGCGCGGCTTCCATCTCGTCGCCCAGGGCCAGGCGCGCCGCGATGGCGGCGGCCAGGGTGCAGCCGCTGCCGTGATATTCATGGGGCAGGCGCGGCCAGCCCCAGCTGCGGATGTCGGCGCCGCCGCGCAGCCAGCGGTTGACGACCAGGTTGCCGTCCGTGTGGCCGCCGGTGACCAGCACGTGCTCGCAGGGCAGTTCGCCCAGCGCGGCCGCTTCCGGCAGGTTGGGCACCGCGATCGTGGCCAGGGCCAGCAGTTCGCGTAAAGCAGCGGCCGGATCGCCCCGCCCCAGCGCTTGGCCGTGGCCGCTGGCCAGCACCGGGTCGAGCACCACCGGCAGGCCGGGATTGCGCTCGCGCAGGCGGCGCACCACGACGGCGATCGCCTCGGCATTGGCCGCGCTGCCCGGGATGCCGATCTTGACCGCATCGATCCAGCAGCTCCTGATGAGCGGATCGGCCTGGCGCAGCACCATGCTGCTGGCCACCGGCTCCACCTCGAACACGCGGTTGTTGTCCTGCGCGGTCAAGGTGGTCGCGACCGGCAGCGCATGCGCGCCCTGGGCCGCGATCGCCAGGATGTCCGCGGCCAGGCCGGCCCCGCCGCCGGGATCGAGCCCGGCGAACACGAGCACGTTGGCGCTCATCCGGTGATTTTCCCTTCCACCGGCGAGGACGGCGAGGCGGCGAAGCGCTTCGGCATGCGGCCGGCCAGGAAGGCGTCGCGGCCGGCCTGCACCGCGTGCTTCATGGCGCGCGCCATGCGCACCGGGTCCCGGGCAGCGGCGATGGCGGTGTTCATCAGGACGCCGTCACAGCCCAGCTCCATGGCGATGGCCGCATCCGAGGCCGTGCCCACGCCGGCATCGACCAGCACCGGCACCGTAGCCTGTTCGATCACCAGGCGCAGGTTCCACGGATTCAGGATACCCATGCCCGAGCCGATCAGCGAAGCCAGCGGCATCACCGCCACGCAGCCGATCTCCTGCAGGATGCGCGCCTGGATCGGATCGTCGCTGCAGTAGACCATGACGTCGAAGCCGTCCTTCACCAGGGTCTCGGCCGCCTTGAGGGTCTCCGGCATGTGCGGGAACAGGGTCTTCTCGTCGCCCAGCACTTCCAGCTTGACCAGCTTGTGGCCGTTCAGGAGTTCGCGCGCCATTTGCAGGGTGTAGACCGCGTCCTTGGCGGTGTAGCAGCCCGCCGTATTCGGCAGGATGGTGAATTCGCCCGGGGGCAGCACGTCCAGCAGGCTGGGCGCGTTCGGGTCCTGGCCGATGTTCACGCGGCGGATCGCCACGGTGATGATTTCCGCGCCGGCCGCCAGGGTCGCTTCGCGGGTCTGGTCCAGGTCGCGGTACTTGCCGCTGCCGACCAGCAGGCGCGAGCCGTACTGGCGGCCCGCGATGGTCAAGAGGTCGTCGTTCTTCAGTTCAGTCATTGCATTCATTGCTGTCTCCTTTCAGCCGCCGCCGATGGCGCGCACGATGTCCACCTTGTCCTGTTCCGCCAGGCGGCGCTGTGGCCACTGCGGGCGCGGCACCACTTCGCGGTTGACGGCCAGGGCGATGCCCTGCCCCGCCAGTCCCAGTTCGGCGACCAGTTCCTGGAGCGACTGCTGGTCCGGCGCGCTCCAGGCTTGTCCGTTCACGAGGATCTGCGGCATGGCTCACACCTCGCGGTAGATCTGCGCGCCGTTGCGCACGAACTCGATCGCCTTCTCTTCCATGCCCCTGGCCGCGTATTCGCGCACCTCCTGCGTGATCTTCATCGAGCAGAAGTGCGGGCCGCACATCGAGCAGAAGTGCGCCACCTTGGCCGAATCCTTGGGCAGGGTCTCGTCGTGGAATTCGCGCGCCTTGTCCGGGTCCAGGCCCAGGTTGAACTGGTCTTCCCAGCGGAACTCGAAGCGCGCCTTGGACAGGGCGTTGTCGCGCAGCTGGGCGCCCGGATGGCCCTTGGCCAGGTCGGCGGCGTGGGCGGCGATCTTGTAGGTAATGATGCCATCCTTGACGTCGTTCTTGTCGGGCAGGCCCAGGTGCTCCTTGGGCGTCACGTAGCACAGCATGGCGGTGCCGTACCAGCCGATGTTGGCCGCGCCGATGCCCGAGGTGATGTGGTCGTAGCCGGGCGCGATGTCGGTGGTCAGCGGTCCCAGGGTGTAGAACGGCGCCTCGTGGCACTGCTCCAGCTGCAGGTCCATGTTCTCTTTAATGAGGTGCAGCGGCACGTGGCCCGGGCCTTCGATGATGGTCTGGACGTCGTGCTTCCAGGCGATCTGGGTCAGCTCGCCCAGGGTCTTGAGCTCGGCCAGCTGGGCTTCGTCGTTGGCGTCGTAGATCGAGCCGGGGCGCAGGCCGTCGCCCAGGCTGAAGGACACGTCGTAGGCCTTCATGATCTCGCAGATGTCTTCGAAGTGCGTGTACAGGAAGGATTCCTTGTGGTGGGCCAGGCACCACTTGGCCATGATCGAGCCGCCGCGCGAGACGATGCCGGTCAGGCGGTTTGCCGTCATCGGCACGTAGCGCAGCAGCACGCCGGCGTGGATGGTGAAGTAGTCGACGCCCTGCTCCGCCTGTTCGATCAGGGTGTCGCGGAAAATTTCCCAGGTCAGGTCCTCGGCCTTGCCGTTCACCTTTTCCAGCGCCTGGTAGATCGGCACGGTGCCGATCGGGACCGGGCTGTTACGCACGATCCATTCGCGCGTCTCGTGAATATGCTTGCCGGTGGAGAGGTCCATGACCGTGTCGGCGCCCCAGCGGATGGCCCAGGTCATCTTCTCGACTTCCTCGCCGATCGAGGACGTGACGGCCGAGTTGCCGATGTTGGCGTTGACCTTCACCAGGAAGTTGCGGCCGATGATCATGGGCTCGACTTCCGGGTGGTTGATGTTGGCCGGGATGATGGCGCGGCCGCGCGCCACTTCGCTGCGCACGAATTCCGGGGTGATCTCGGCCGGGATGCTGGCGCCGAAGGACTGGCCCGGGTGCTGGCGGCCGAGCAGGTCGGCCACCCGCTTGCCCATCGGGCCGGAGGCGTGCAGCGACTCGATGTACTCCTTGCGGCGCATGTTCTCGCGCAGGGCCACGAATTCCATCTCGGGCGTGATGATCCCCTGGCGGGCGTAGTGCATCTGGGTGACGTTCTTGCCGGCGCGGGCGCGGCGCGGGGTGCGCTGCAGCGAGAAGCGCAGCGGCTCCAGGGCCGGGTCGGCGAGGCGCGCCTGGCCGTAGGCGGAGGTCGGGCCGCTCAGCTCTTCGGTATCGCCGCGCTCCAGGATCCAGGGCGCGCGCGGCGTGCCCAGGCCGCTGCGGATGTCGATGGCGGCGGCCGGGTCGGTGTAGGCGCCGGATGTGTCGTAGACGTAGAGCGGCGGGTTCGGTTCGCCGCCGAAGCTGGCCGGGGTGGGCGACTGGCTGATTTCGCGCATCGGCACGCGGATGTCGGGCCGGCTGCCTTCGATATAGACCTTGCGGGAATTCGGGAGGGGAGCGATCGCCGCCTGGTCCACCTGGGCGGTGGCGGAATCGAACTTCAACGGTGCATTCATGTGGCTCCTTTGCTGCATTGCTAACAGGAGCCAGCAAAGGAGTGTGCCAGGATGCGTTGGCGCAGCACGGATGTGCGGAGCCACGGCGATGCTGACTGCTTCCCTTCGCTGGCATTATCCAGATCAGGTTCGGAGGGTATTTCTCACCCGCGTGTCGCAGTTGCGACAGGCAGGACCCCTAGCGTGTGCCACCTTGCGGTGGACGGGCCGAATTATAGCCGCTTCTACTCTATAATGGTTCTTTTCGCAAAATCTTTACGCCACCACATCATGGAATTAGCCAAGTCTTTCGAGCCAGCGGACATTGAACAATACTGGCGCGCCGAGTGGGAAAAGCGCGGTTACTTCACCGCGAGCATGGACGAGGGCAAGCCGTCGTTCAGCATCCAGCTGCCGCCGCCGAACGTCACCGGCACGCTGCACATGGGCCACGCGTTCAACCAGACCGTCATGGACGGCCTGACCCGCTACTACCGCATGCGCGGCTATAACACCGCGTGGGTGCCGGGCACCGACCACGCCGGCATCGCCACCCAGATCGTGGTCGAGCGCCAGCTCGACGCCCAGAAGATCTCGCGCCACGACCTCGGCCGCGAAGCCTTCCTCGAGAAGGTCTGGGAGTGGAAGGAAAAGTCGGGCAACACCATCACCGGCCAGATGCGCCGCCTTGGCGCCTCCGCCGACTGGACCCGCGAATACTTCACCATGGACGAAACCCGTTCCAAGACCGTGGTCGAAGTCTTCGTGCGCCTGTTCGAACAAGGCCTGATCTACCGCGGCAAGCGCCTGGTGAACTGGGACCCGGTGCTGGGCACCGCCGTCTCGGACCTGGAAGTCGATTCGCAGGAAGAAGACGGCTCGATGTGGTACATCAACTACCCGCTGGCGGACGGCTCGGGCCACCTGACGGTCGCCACCACCCGTCCTGAAACCATGCTGGGCGACGTCGCCGTCGCGGTCGACCCGACCGACGAGCGCTATACCCACCTGCACGGCAAGATGCTGACCCTGCCGCTGACCGGCCGCCAGATCCCGGTGATCGCCGACAGCTACGTGGACAAGGAATTCGGCACCGGCTGCGTGAAGATCACCCCGGCCCACGACTTCAACGACTACGCCGTCGGCCAGCGCGCCAAGCTCGAGCCGATCAACATCTTCACCCTGGATGCGAAGATCAACGAGAACGGCCCCGCCCAGTACCAGGGCCTGGACCGCTTCGCCGCGCGCAAGCAGATCGTTGCCGACCTGGACGCGCAAGGCCTGCTGGCCGAAGTCAAGCCGCACAAGCTGAT
Source organism: Massilia sp. ZL223 (assembly GCF_018119395.1). GTDB lineage: Bacteria > Pseudomonadota > Gammaproteobacteria > Burkholderiales > Burkholderiaceae_D > Telluria. The sequence goes on along the minus strand of NZ_JAGPWD010000006.1, from coordinate 79,311 downwards.
GGTGCCGCGCGGCGACCGCACCGGCGTCGTCATCGAGCCGATGCTGACCGACCAGTGGTTCGTCGCCATGAGCAAGCCGGCGCCGGAAGGCACTTTCAATCCGGGCAAGTCGATCACCGACGTGGCCCTGGAAAAGGTCGCCAATGGCGAGATCAAGTTCGTCCCGGAGAACTGGACCACCACCTACAACCAGTGGCTGGGCAACATCCAGGACTGGTGCATCTCGCGCCAGCTGTGGTGGGGCCACCGCATCCCGGCCTGGTACGACGAGCTTGGGAACATCGTGGTCGCACGCGACGAAGAGGAAGCCAAGGCCAAGGCTGCCGCGCAAGGCATCACCGGTGAGCTGCGCCGCGACGACGACGTGCTCGACACCTGGTTCTCGTCGGCGCTGGTGCCCTTCTCCACCATGGGCTGGCCGGAAGAGACCCCGGACATGAAGATGTTCCTGCCCTCGTCGGTGCTGGTGACCGGCTTCGACATCATCTTCTTCTGGGTGGCGCGCATGGTCATGCTGACCACCCACTTCACCGGCAAGGTGCCGTTCGAGACCGTGTACGTGCACGGCCTGGTGCGCGATTCGCAGGGCCAGAAGATGTCCAAGTCGAAGGGCAACACCCTCGACCCGATCGACCTGATCGACGGCATCGACGTCGAGACCCTGGTGGGCAAGCGCACCACCGGCCTGATGGACCCGCGTTCGGCCGAGAAGATCGCCAAGGCCACCCGCAAGGAATTCCCGGAAGGGATCCCGGCCTTCGGCACCGACGCCGTGCGCTTCACCATGGCCAGCTACGCTTCGCTGGGCCGCAACATCAACTTCGACCTCGGCCGCTGCGAGGGCTACCGCAACTTCTGCAACAAGCTGTGGAACGCCACCCGCTTCGTGATGATGAACACGGAAGGCAAGGACTGCGGGGTACGGCCATCCGGGAAGCCGGACGATGCCGACCTGTCGCAGGCCGACCGCTGGATCATCTCCTTGATGAACCGCGTCGAGCTGGACGTGGCCAAGGGCTTCGCCGACTACCGCTTCGATAACATCGCAAGCGCCATCTACAAGTTCGTCTGGGACGAGTACTGCGACTGGTACCTGGAAGTGGCCAAGGTCCAGGTCCAGCAAGGCACGGAAGCCCAGCAGCGCGCCACCCGCCACACCCTGCTGCGCGTGCTGGAAGTGATCCTGCGCCTGGCGCATCCGATCATCCCGTTCGTGACCGAGGCCCTGTGGCAGAGCGTCGCGCCGCTGGCGGGCAAGACCGGCGATTCGATCATGCTGCAGCCTTACCCGCTGGCCGACACCTCCTTCGTGAACGAAGACGCGGAAGCCTGGATGGACCAGCTCAAGGCCCTGACCGACGCCACCCGCAACCTGCGCGGCGAGATGTCGCTGTCGCCGTCGGTGCGCGTGCCGCTGTTCCTGGAGCCGGGCAACGCCGACGACCGCGCGCGCATGGCGGTGTTCGCGCCCTACATCCAGTCGCTGGGCAAGCTGCAGGAAGTGCAGATCGTCGACGCGCTGCCGGATTCGCCGGCGGCCGTGTCGATCGTCGGCACCACCAAGCTGATGCTCAAGGTCGAGATCGACGTCGCCGCCGAGCGCGAGCGCCTGTCCAAGGAGATCGCGCGCGTGCAGGGCGAGATCGCCAAGGCCAACGGCAAGCTGTCGAACGAAAGCTTCGTGGCGCGTGCGCCCGCGGCCGTGGTGGCGCAGGAGAAGGAACGCGTGGCGAACTTCTCGGCGACCCTCGCCAAGATGGAAGAACAGCTGGCGAAGCTGCCGGCAGCTTGATTATTTAGTTTGCTCCAACACGTCGTCCCGGGACTCGGAGTCCCCCTCGGCCGGGACGACGTTTTTACGCTAACTGAACAAGCGGAAGCGCCGCACGCCTCAGCCATCCGCGCACGACACTGAATTCCCACGCCCGCTCCGCACGCGGATCATCCAGCCCGTCCGCCCTCCACAGCACCTCGGCAATACCCTGCAACTGCAGCACATCCCCCGTCCCGAAGTCCGGAATCACCAGCGAAGCACGCGGCTCCAGCAGCAGGTTCCCCAGCGTGTTGAAGTAGCGATTCCCCGGATAATCCGGCACGGTCAGCACATTCCCCTTCAAGCGCAGGAACCCCGCCTCGCCGCCCCGATGCGAGATGTCGAGCCCACCCGCTTCGCCGCCGATAGTGGCAACGAACATCGTCTCGCACCCCGCGATCATGGCCAGCGCATCCTCGGACAGCGCGGCGCCAAGACGCTCGACCTGCCCTCTCTGCCGCTCCACCGGGTCCAGCTGGCGTACGTGGATATACTTCGGACAGTTGCCGAACGATTGCTCCACATCGACCACGAAACCCCCGCCATCCATCTGCGCGACCTTGCCGTTGGCACGATTGCGCCGCCGCGTCCCCAGGTCGATGCCGAGCATGCCGATCCCGCTGCCCTCCCCCAAGTGGGAAAACGCCGGATCGTCCCCATCCGGCACAGCGGCAACCCGCAGCCGTCCCGGATCAGGGGACGCGACGAACCCCGGTTCCCCGTGCAGCAGCGTGGCAATCGGCCATCCGCTGTCGTCCGCCAAGCCGACACACAGGAAGCGCAGCAAGGGAAAGAACTGGCGGTGCTGCTCCGGCATCTGGCTGCGGATCGGCGCGCCTGCCGGTCCGCCGCCCGCGAGCTGCTGGGCGCGCAGTTCGCCGGCATGGAAGGGTTCCGGCAGGCGGTGGTCGTCCATCTCACTTCTCCGGCATCGCGATAAAGCCGGGCAAGGCCTGGACACGCGCGATCCAGGCGCGCACCTGCGGATAGGGATCCAGCGCGATCCCGCCTTCCGGCGCATGAGCGATATAGGCGTAGCACGCCAGGTCCGCCAGGGTCGGCGTCGCGTCGGCAAGGAAGTCCTGCCGGCCGAGCGTGGATTCCATGAAGGCCAGCGCCTGCCCGGCCAGCCGCTGCATGAGCGCCGGCGGCATACCGGTATCGCCGAAGCGCGCTGAAATACGCGCCTTCGCCGGGCCGTAGGCGATCTCGCCGGCCGCCAGCGACAGCCAGCGCTGGACCCGCGCCGCGCCGACCGGATCCTCCGGCAGCCAGGCGCCGCCCGGCGCGTAGCGCTTGGCGAGATACACCAGGATGGCATTGCTGTCCGCCAGCACTACCTCCCCATCCTGCAGGACGGGAATCTGGCCGAGCGGGTTCAGGTCCAGGAATTCGGCGCTCTTGCGGACCGGGGCCGGCGCGTCGATGCGGCGGTAAGCGAGCCCCAGCAGGTTCAGGAACAATTCCACGCGGTGGGTGTGCCCGGAAAGCGCGGTGCCGTACAGGATGATGGAAGTCGTCATGGTGAAGGAAGAAGAGTTGGCGGTACGCCTATCCTAGCCACGACACTCTCTTGCCGGAATAGCACATAATGGCAATTCATTCTTCCGCCACGCGCAACAGTCCATGGACCGCTTAGACGAACTGCAGGTGTTCCTCGCCATCCTCGATACCGGCAGCATGGCCGCCGCGGCCCACAAGCTGCGCCGCTCGCCGTCGGCGGTCACGCGCATGCTTGCCACGCTCGAGCAGCGCATCGGGACTCGGCTGTTCGAAAGGAGCACGCGCAGGCTGTCGGCGACCGGCGAAGGACAGCGGCTCGCCACGCACGCGCGTCGCCTGCTGGCCGAGTACGAATCGGCGATGTGCGAATACCAGGCCGGGCCGCCCCAGGGCCTGCTGCGGATCACGGCGCCCATGGTGTTCGGCCGCCGCTACATGACCTCGCTCGCCACCCGCTTCCTGATGCGCCATCCGGATATCCAGGTCGACCTGGTGCTGGCTGACCGCAACATGCACCTGATCGACAATGGCGTCGACATCGCCTTGCGCATCGGCGCGCTGGAGAACTCCGGCCTGGTCGCCCGCGAGCTGGGCGCGGTGAAGCGGATTACCGTCGCCAGTCCCGACTACCTGGGGCGCCGAGGCGAGCCGGCCACGCCGGAGGAACTGGCGCAGCACGAACTCATCCTGGGCACCGCAGTGCGCGGCCTGCCGGAGTGGCGCTTCGGCGCGGCGGGGAGCGAACAAGTCGTGCGCTTCGCGCCGCGCCTGCAGGTGAACGATGTGGAAGGGGTGCTGAACGCGGCGCGCGAAGGCTTCGGCATCGCACGCGTCCTGTCCTACCAGGCCGTGCCCGACCTGCAGGCCGGCGCCCTCAGCCGCCTGCTGACCGACTACGAACCGGCGCCGCTGCCCGTCCACCTGGTCTTTCCGAGCGCGCGCCACATGGCGCCGCGGGCGCGCGCCTTCGTCGATTTCGCCATCGAAGAGTTCACGCAGCTGCAGGCAATCCACTAGGCCGTCACTTCAGGTTCTGCTGCCCGGAGACAGCAGGCGTGATCAGGGCAGCAAGCGGAAGTCGCGCAGCACCGCCTTGAGGATGTTCATGCGCGCCGCGGTGTCCCCGGGCCGCGCGATATCGAGGTTCATGGCGAAGAAGTGCACCTCGCCTTCGCGTTCCAGGTAGCCCACCAGCCAGCCGAGCTGCGGCTGTTGGGGCGCGCCGAAACCGGCCCAGCCGCTCTTGCCGCTCAGGCGGTAGTCCGGGGTCTCCTCCAGCACCAGCATCTCCTTGGCGAGCCGGGTGGTGCGCGCCGAAACGCCAAGCTGGCCGGCGTAAAAGCGGCGCAGGAAATCGACCTGCTGGTCCGCCGAGATGCGCAGGCCGCCCGTCAGCCAGAACTGGTCGATGCCGCCCGAGATGTCGCGGTTGCCGTAGCCGAAGCGGTCGACCCAGTGCTGCATCCGGGACGGACCGATGCGCCGCGCCATCTCCTGGTAATACCAGACCGCCGAGTTCTTCAGCGCCGACTCCAGGGTGTGGTCCTGCGCCCACGACGCCGGCCACCACGGCTGGCGCGGCGCACGCGCGCTGTCCCAGGCCAGCTTGACATCCTTGTCCCTGGCGGCGCCCTCCTCCAGGGCGATCAGGGTATTCGGGATCTTGTAAGTCGACGCCGGCAGGAAGCCCTGCGCGGCCCGCGCCGGCGCATGGCGCCGGATCTCGCCGCTCCGGCCGTCGAGCAGCACGAAGGTCCCTTCCACGCGCGCTTCGCGAAAGCGGGCGCCGATATCCACGTCCGGCAAGGCCGCGTGGGCGGACTGGGCGGCCAGCAAGGCGGCCAGGGACAATAGCAGGCGCGCGGCCACGCCGGACAACATGTGCATGAGGTTTCCTTGTCAGGTAAAGCTGCCGTAGCCGCGCGCCATGGCGGCCGCGAAGATCGGAATCAGGAAGAATAGCGCGGCCTGGGCATGCAGGAAGCGCCGCACATGTGCGACCTCGCCGTCGTCCGGGCGGTGGCTGGCGCGGCGCCAGCGGATGAAGCGGATGGTGGGGAGCGCCGACAGCGCTCCGACCAGCGCGAAGCTCGCGATCTTGGCCCAGAAGAAGCCGTTGTGGGAATAGTAGTCCCAGCCCTTGGCGGCGAACACGGCGCGCGAGAAGCCGATGACGATCATCAGCATGGCGAACAGTCCGTACAAGCGGTCGACGCGCGCGGCCAGGGCGACCTGGCCGGTCGTCATATTCGGCTTGACGACCGCCAGTTCGACGGCGAGCACGCCGAACAGGGCGAACATGGTCACGTGATGCAGGATGGCGAGCAGCAGGTCGGTCATCGTGGTCTCCGGTGATGGGGTGACGGCAATGATATGCCTGGACTGCGACTGCCTCAACCATGGTGGGACCGAATCCCGTGACGGCGTGACGGCAAGCATCGGGCTTGCATGAAATGCATATCAGCAAGGATCTCGTATTGACGCAGCCATGTTAGGATCGCTGCATGGACCGACGAACCGACTACAAGACCGCCCTGCTCATCGAGAATGTGATTCACGACGCCGCCAGCCAGGGCCGGCCGGGCGTGGCGCGCGAACTGGCCGACATGGGCGTTCCGCTCGAGGTCACGCTGCGCGTGCTGACCCGCCCCACTGAAAGGCGCAACCAGTTGCCGACCCTGGACCTGCCTCCCGCTGCCTGAAGCGCACGCCGGTGCATAAATTGGAGGGTTTCCTCGGTTTCGCGCACCCCCGCTGCGAATCGGGTTTGCTACACTGGGCAGCACCACAACTACACTGGAGACTCAAGATGCGACACCTGATGGGCGTAAGCCTGATTGCCGCCATGTTCGCGATGCCTGCCGCCTGGGCGGACAATTCCTCGCCGGTCGGCACCTGGAAGACGATCGACGACGAAACCGGCAAGCCGAAGGCGCTGGTCCGCATCACCGAGGAACAGGGCGTCCTGACCGGCCGCATCGAAAAACTGTTCCGCGCCCCCACCGAAGACCAGAACCCGAAATGCGTGAAGTGCGACGGCGCGCGCAAGGACCAGCCGATGATCGGCCTGACCATCCTCTCGGGCCTGAAGAAGGAAGGCGACGAGTACACCGGCGGCGAGATCCTCGATCCGAGCAAGGGCAAGACCTACAAGAGCAAGGCGACCCTGAAGGACAACGGCAACAAGCTCGAAGTGCGCGGCTACATCGGCGCGCCGATGTTCGGGCGTTCCCAGACCTGGGTGCGCGAGCAGTAAGCTGTGCGAGCAGTCGCTAACCATGTTCTCCCGGTTAGCGTATAAACGTCGTTCCGGCGAAGGCCGGAACAATGCCACCGGCATTGTTCCGCCTAAGTTTAGCGTCTCGATAGCTTACGCAAACTTGGGCCCCGGCCTTCGCCGGGGGTCGTTACTGCCAGTGGCAGTAACGACGTCTTTCTGCTAACTAAACACCATATCATTCCGACGGGCCGCCTCCCATGACCCCGACCCAGGCCTACGTCTACCTCGGCCTCGCCATCGTTTCCGAAGTCATCGGCACCACCGCCCTGAAAGCCTCGGACAGCTTCACCCGTCCGCTGCCCAGCCTCGTGACGGTGGCCTGCTACGCCCTGTCCTTCTACCTGCTGACCTTCAGCCTTCGCATGCTGCCGACAGGCATCGCCTACGCGATCTGGTCGGGCGTCGGCATCATCCTGATTTCGCTGGTGAGCTGGATCGTCTACCGCCAGAGCCTGGACCTGGCCGCCATCGCCGGCCTGGCGCTCATCATTGCCGGGGTGGCGGTGATCAACCTGTTCTCGAAAAGCGCCGCCCACTGATATGTCGCACACGCAATTCATTCCGCTGTCATGGGATTGCGGCTATGCTAACGTCAAGACGACGTCATCCTGAGCCAGCGCGCATGAACCCGACTCCGATCACGCACACCGCACGCCCCTTCTTCCGGGGCCGGGCCATGCGTGTGCTGCGCCTGCTGAGCCTGGCCGGCGGGGTGTTCGGCATCCTGCTGCCGGCGGCGCTGCTGGCGTCCACCGCGCACGGCATTCCGGACGCCGCCGAACCCTACATCTGCCTGCTGGGACTGGCGCTGGCCTCGACCGGCTTCTTCCTGGTCGCCATGGCCGGCCACCGCATGAGCCGCTCGCCCGGCCTGCGTTCCTTCGCGGCCCTGATGCTGCTGGTGCCCTTCGGCGCCAGCGCGATCGTGATCTGGCATGGCGACAACCTGATGATGGTCTTCATCTGCGCCTACCTGCTGGTGCTGACCATCCTGCTCTACCTGAGCTTCATCCATCCGCTGATGGTCGTCCCCACGCCGCGCAAGACGCCGCGCCGCGCCCATCCGCTCGCCAAACCCTTGCGCAGCCGCCGCTACAGCCAGCCGGCGTCGCGCGCCATCCGATAAGCTTCCACGCGGTTGCCCGCGCCCACCTTGCTGATCGCTTCCGACAGGTAGTTCCTCACCGTGCCCTCCGACAGGTGCACCTGGCGTGCGATGTCGGCGCTGCTGCGCCCTTCTCCGGCCAGGCGCAGCACCTGGCGTTCGCGCTCGGTCAGCGGGTCGCTGCCGCCGCTCCAGCTCTCCAGCGCCAGCTCGGGCGCGATGGCGCGTCCGCCCGCGTGCACGGTGCGGATCGCCTCGGCCAGCGCGTCCACCGGCGCGTCCTTGAGCAGGTAGCCGCGCACGCCGGCTTCCAGCGCGCGCCGCAGGTAGCCGCTGCGCCCGAAGGTGGTCACCACGATCACCTTCGCGGGCGACTTCGCCTCGCGCAGGCGCGCGGCCAGCTCGAGGCCGGTCATGTGCGGCATTTCGATGTCGGTCAGGACGATGTCCGGCGCCTTGTCCAGGCACAGGGCCAGCGCGTCGCGGCCGTTGTCGGCGCTGCCGACCACCTCGACATCGGGTTCCAGGCGCAGCAGCGCGCACAGGGCGCCCAGCACCATCTTCTGGTCTTCGGCAATCAGGATGCGGATCAATTGGTCACCCCATTCGGCAGATGCAGTTCGAGTTCCAGGCCGTCGCGCACATGCAGCGCGAGACGGCCGCCGGCGGCCGAGACGCGCTCGCGCATGCCTTCCAGTCCGTTGCCGTGCTGGAGGCCGTCTTCGCTACGCAGCCTTCCGTCGTCGGCCACGCGCAGCACGGCCTCCCCGCCTTCCTGCGCCAGCGACAGGGTGCAGCTGCGCGCGCCTGCATGGCGGACGATGTTGGTGACGGCTTCGCGCACGGCCAGCGCCACCACGTGCTCGGTGCTGGGGGCCAGCGGGAAGCGTTCGACCCGCTCGGTGAGCGCGACATCGGCCGCGGCCAGGCTGGCGCGGGCGCTGGCCAGCGCTTGCGCCAGACCGCTCTGGCGGAAGCCCGTCACGGCGGCGCGCACTTCGGCCAGGGCCTGGCGCGCGCTGGTTTCGATGTCGGCGATCTCGCGCGCACAGGCGTCGGCGTCGCGGCGCGCCAGCTTGCCCGCCAGTTCGGCCTTCAATGCGATCAGGGACAGCGAATGGCCCAGCAGGTCGTGCAGGTCGCGCGAGATGCGCTCGCGTTCGGCGATGCGGGCGAAGTGCTCGACCTCTTCCTGCTTGCGCAGCAGCTGGGCGCGCGACTTGCGCAGGCTGCGGTCCATGACGGCGGAGATGGCGACCGGCAGGCCGATGGTCAGCACCGGCAGCAGGAAGACCAGGCGCATGTACTCCAGGCGCAGCGAGACCAGCGAGGCGAAGCCAAGGACCGCCAGCGCCGCCGGCACCGCGTGCCGCGCGCTCGGCAGGCCGGCGCACATGGCGCAGGCGAAGATGAAGAAGCTTGCCGCACCCGCGTTGTGCGGCGCCCACAGCGCGCCCAGCAGGCTGGAAGCCGCGATGCACGCAAGCGACTGCCAGCCGCGCGCCCAGAAGCCGAAGCAGTACAGCGGCAGGAAGACGAGGATGGTCAGCACCAGCAGCAGCGTCTCCAGCAGCGAGGGCGTCACGTAGGCGTACTTCCAGCCCAGGTAGCCCAGGCTCAGGATCCACAGGTAGGGCAGCTTGCCCAGTTCCGGCGGGGTCCAGGGCCCCGCCAGCACGCGCCTGATTCTCTCCATGCTCGTCTCTTCCTTGTTCTTGTCAGCGTTCGAGCAGGCGCACATCGGCGATCTCGAAGCGGTAGGGGCCGGCCTTCGGTCCGGCGGCAAATCCTATCATGGTCGCCCTGGCCGGATCGACCCCGCGGAAGGCGCTGAAGGGGATGCTCACCTCGGTCCATTCCGGCCCCGCCGTGAAGAAGGCGTAGCCCGGCATCGGCACGCCCTGCGACATCATCATCGCGCGGTAGCTGCCGCCGTCGCCGCGCACCTTGAAGCGCACCAGCCTGGCGGCGCTCAGGTCGGCCGCCTGCATCGGCCGCTCGCCCGGCATGAAGGCCGCGCCGGCCCAGGCATAGGGCAGGTCGGGAGAGATCGTGCCCGAGATCGCCAGCGGCACCTGGCCATCGCCCAGCGCGGGCTGGGCCGCCAAGGTGGTGGTGGAGCGGCCGCCGGCGATGGCGTCGACGGTCGGCATCCAGCCGGAACCGAAGGGGCTGCCGAGCTTCGCTTCGCTGAACTGGCTGATGCGCCCGTCCGCCGGCAAGGCGAGCGGCTTGCCGCCGGACTTGCCGGCCGCCGCCTGCGCGACCTGCCGGCGCCGGGCCTCGCGCATCGGGTTCACGCTCTCGCCATCCTTCCACACCTCCACAATGCGGCGCGTGGCCATGATGTCCCGGGTCGGATCGCCCTCGACCAGCAGCAGGTCGGCCTTGCAGCCCTTGGCGATGCAGCCGCGCTGGCCCAGTTTGAAAGCCTTGGCAGGCACAGAGGTCGCCGAGGCCAGCGCGTCGAGCGGGCTCAGGCCGGCTTCGACCAGGGCGGCCAGTTCGCGGTGCAGGCTGACGCCGTACTGGGTGCCGGGATTGCCGGCGTCGCTGCCGGCCAGCACCGGTACGCCCGCGCGGCGCAGCGCGGCGGTCACCATGCGCGGCGCCTCGAGCAGCGCCGGCCGGGCCGTGGCGCCGTAGCGCGCCTTCAGCTGGCCCTGGGCTTCGCCGTCCAGCAGGCTCGCCAGCTGGGGGTGGCGCAGCAGGTCGTCCTCATGCGCGCCGGCCACGCTCTCCAGGACGGTGAAGGTCGGGATCACGAAGGCGCCCTTCTCGCGCGCCAGCGCGGCCAGGCTGTCGGCGCGCGCCTGCGGCACGGCCGCGCCGGGGAACAGGTGGACCAGGCCATCGGCGCCGGCTTCCAGGACGGCGCGCGCATCCTGCTCGGTGCTGACGTGCACCACGGCCAGCTTGCCGCGCCGGTGGGCTGCCGCGATCACCGCTTTCACGGTGGGCAGGTCGAGCGTGTCCAGCTTGCGCATGCCGTGCCCGCCCGCTTCCATCACGATCTTGATGAAGTCCGAACCCTCGGCGATGCGGGCGTCGACAAAGGCCTGGGCATCCTCGGCGCGGGTCAGGGTCGGGATCGCCATGCCGAACTGGGTGCCGTGGCCGCCGGGCGCGGTCACCAGGGTGCCGGCCGAGAACATGTCGGCGCGCTGCTTGTTCTTGCCGGCCTTCATGGCGGCCTGCATTTCCTGCATCAGGGGCACGCCGGTGAACATGTCGACCTGGGTCGTAACGCCGAACATCAGCGGCAGCTCCTGGTCGCGGAAGGCGTGGGTATGGGCATCGATCAGGCCGGGCAGCAAGCTGCGCCCTGCCCCGTCGACCATGCGTGCGCCAGCCGGAACCGGTCCACGGAAATCCGCGTCGACGACCACGCCATCCTCGAACAGGACGGAGCGGCGCGCATGCGCGCTCTTGCCGTCGAAGACGCGGACGTCCTGGACCAGGGTGGCGGCGGCCAGTGCGGCGCCGCTCAGGAGGAAGCCGGCGGCGGCCAGCACGGCTTTCAGGGATGTGATGTTCATGGGGTCCTCGCAGGGTGGATAGTGCAGCCAGTATGCGAAGAAAGGAAAGCGCAAAATAGAAGCGGCTGCCATCAAAGCCGGATGACAATTGTCACAATGGCAGCTGCTCAGCCTTACCTATTAATTAATATTTAGTCAATATATTTCAAGCGTACTGTGGCGCACGAACTACAGGCCATGTGAAATCGGATATTGTCTTTATGCTATCTTCCACAGACTTGCCAATCGGGCAGGCCTATCATCTTTCAGCATCATTCCCATGAACGTCATCGAATTTGTTGCTTTAATGCAGGAAAAGGAGCGGCCATGATTTTTGTGCGCCTGCTGTGTTTGCTTGCCGGGATCATGATCCTGGTGGCCCCGCCCGTCATGCTGTACCCGAATGGCAACGTCATGCCGGACGCCTTCAGGGCCGCCGGCGTGCTGGTGGGCCTGACGCTGGCATCCTCGGGTTTCTTCCTGATCGGCATGGCGGGCCACCGCATGCGCCGGTCGCCGCAGCTGCGCTCGCTGGCAGGGCTGCTGCTGGCGGCGCCTTTGCTGGGCAGCCTGGCCATGATGTGGCGCGGCGGTTCGCCATTGATGCTGTGGATGTGCAGCGCGATGCTGAGCCTGACGATCGTGCTCTACATGACCTTCGTCATGCCACTCATGAGCGCGCAGGGCCACCGCCGCATGCGCGAACGCGAAGTCTGCGAGCCGCATTTCTGAACAGGCTTTCCGACAAACGACATCGACGGCGGCGCGGTCACTGATCCGCTGCCGACGATGCGTACCCGCTGCATGGCGGCGCTTCCTCTCCGTTCCCCTGTCCTCCGCACCAGCATCTATCGCAGGATCGAACCGCGTATGACCCGCTTAACCGCCTCCCTCATGTCTTGACCCGATAAAGCACCGCTTTTGTAGCGTGCGCGTTTGAGATCGCGGTTCACTCGAACTATATTCGGCACCAGGCATGCATGAAACCGGACATCTCACACTTCGGAGGTTGACATGAACGTAAGGCATTTTCTGAAACTTGGGCTGGCTGCTCTGGCGCTGGCGACGGGACTGGCCGGGTGCGGCGGCGGCGATGACGACGATCCGCCGGCAGCGAACCAGGGGAATATCGCCGAGGTAGCGAAGGCACAGGGCTTCAACGCCTTGCTGGCAGCGGCCGCCAAGGCCGGCATCGCGAACACGCTGACCGATGCCAATGCCCAGCTGACGGTGTTCGCGCCCACCGACCAGGCCTTTACCGACCTGGCGAAACGGCTCGGCTTTGCCGATGCGACGGCCATGGTCAATGCCTTGCCGCCGGCCGCGCTGCAAAGCATCCTGACTTACCATGTGCTCGGCACGAAGAAGCTGTCCGCCGACCTGGCCGCCGGTGGTGCAACCCAGGCGACAGCCTATTCCTTCGAGAACGCGCCGGCCAGGCTGAACTTCGATTTCACCAGCGGCGTGAAAATCACGGATGCGGCGCTGACGAGCGCAACGGTGGTCACGGCCAATGTCCCGGCCAGCAACGGAGTCATCCATGCGGTCGACAAGGTGCTCATTCCGCCGGGCGTGCTGAACCTCGTCCAGATGGCCCAGGCGAATCCGCTCTTCAGCTCCCTCGTCGCCGCCGTGGTGGCGGCCGATCTCCAGGGAACGCTGAGCGGCAGCGGTCCGTTCACGGTGTTCGCCCCGACCGATGCCGCCTTCGCCGCCGCGCCCTCGAACCTGAGCACGGCGCAACTGCGCACCGTCCTGACCTACCACGTCCTGCCCAGCCAGGTACTGTCGACGCAGATTCCGTTCGGCACGCCGGTCGCGACGGTGTCCGGTCAAAGCCTCGTCTTCACATCGGGAACGCCGCCGACGATTCGCGATACGACGGCTGTCCAGGCCAGGATCAGCGCGGTCGACGTGCGGGCGAGCAATGGCGTCATCCATGTCATCGACAAGGTGCTGATTCCTGCGTTGTAGGGCAGCGCACGGCACGCCGGCGCGAGCGGCTGCGCTAAGCCAGCGGGAGGTTGTCCCAGAGATCGCCCGTGGGGCTGATGCGCGGCGCGGTGACGCCGAAATGCTGGTAGGCCAGCGGCGTGGCGATCCGGCCGCGCGGGGTGCGCTGCAGGTAGCCCTGCTGGATCAGGTAGGGTTCCAGCACGTCCTCGATGGTGTCGGCCGCTTCGCCGATCGCCGCCGCCAGGTTGCCGATGCCCACCGGGCCGCCGGCGAACTTGAACAGCACCGCTTCCAGCAGCTTGCGGTCCATGACGTCGAAGCCGACGGTGTCGACGTCGAGCATCTTCAGGGCGCGGTCGGCCATCTCTTTCGTGATCTCGCCGTTGCCCTTCACTTCCGCATAGTCGCGCACGCGGCGCAGCAGGCGGTTGGCGATACGCGGCGTGCCGCGGGCGCGCTTGGCGACTTCGCGCGCGCCCTCTTCGTTGATGGGCGCTTCCAGCAGCGCGGCGCTGCGCGCCACGATCTTGGTCAGCTCGTCGACGTTGTAGAACTCCAGGCGCGCCACGATGCCGAAGCGGTCGCGCAGCGGATTGGTCAGCATGCCGGCGCGGGTGGTCGCGCCCACTAGGGTAAACGGCTGCAGGTCGAGCTTGACCGAGCGCGCGGCCGGGCCTTCGCCGATCATGATGTCGATCTGGTAGTCCTCGAGCGCGGGATACAGGATCTCCTCGACCACCGGCGACAGGCGGTGGATCTCGTCGATGAACAGCACGTCGTTCGCTTCGAGGTTGGTCAGCAGCGCGGCCAGGTCGCCCGGGCGCTCCAGCACCGGGCCGGAAGTCTGGCGCAGGTTGACGCCCATCTCGCGCGCGATGATGTGGGCGAGCGTGGTCTTGCCCAGGCCCGGCGGACCGAACAGCAGGGTGTGGTCGAGCGCTTCGCGGCGCTTGCGCGCGGCGTGGATGAAGATCTCGAGCTGGTCGCGGATCTTTTCCTGGCCGACGTATTCTTCCAGGTGTTTCGGGCGCAAGGCGCGTTCGATCGCCTCCTCGTTCGGCGAAGCCGGCGCGGCATCGATGACGCGCTGTTCGGTGAAGTTGTCGGTCTGGATGCTCATGCCTTGGACAATGCCTTCAATGCGAACTTGATACCGTCGGAAACGCTGCTGCCGGCCGGCAGGTTCTTGATCGCCAGGAGCGCCTCCTTGTCAGAATACCCCAAAGCGACCAGCGCATTGAGCACGTCAGCCTGGGCGTCGTCGCGCACGGCGCCGCCTACCACGCCGATATCGGCGCCCAGCTTCCCCTTCAGTTCCAGCAGCAGGCGTTCGGCGGTCTTCTTGCCGATGCCGGGGATCTTCACCAGGCGCCCGGTTTCCTGCAGGGTGACGGCCTGCGACAGGTCGGCCACCGACATGCCGGACAGGATCGCCAGGCCCATGCGCGCGCCGATGCCGGTGATCTTGATCAGCTGGCGGAACAGCGCGCGCTCGGACGCGGTGCCGAAGCCGAACAGCAGGTGGGCGTCTTCGCGCACGATCAGGTGGGTGAACAGCACCACTTTCTCGCCGGTGTGCGGCAGGTTGTAGAAGGTGCTCATCGGCACGTCGACTTCATAGCCGATGCCATTGCAGTCCACCAGCACCTGGGGCGGCGTTTTTTCGAGCAGGATTCCGGAAAGGCGTCCGATCATCGTTGTTCTTCCTTGTTAGACGAGACGATTGCGTTTCATGCGCAGGCCCTGCATGGCGGGCGCGGCCGCGTGGACCATGGCCAGCGCATCCATCGTGTTGGCATGGCAGATCGCCACGCCGAGCGCGTCGGCGGCGTCGCTGCCCGGCAGGCCCGGCAGCTTGAGCAGGCGCGAAACCATGTCCTGGACCTGGGCCTTGGCGGCCTTGCCGGTGCCGACCACGGCCTGCTTCACCTGGACCGCGGTGTACTCCGCGACATCCAGGTCGGCGCCGACCAGGGCCGTGATCGCGGCGCCGCGCGCCTGGCCCAGCAGCAGGGTCGACTGCGGATTGACGTTGACGAAGACTTTTTCGATGGCCGCGCACACGGGGCCATAGGTGGCGACGACTTCGCTCACGCCGTCCAGGATGATCTTCAGGCGCGGCGGCAGCGCCCCCTCCAGGCCCGTCTTGATGGTGCCCGAGGCGATGTAGCGCAGCTTCGCGCCATGTTTTTCAATGACGCCGAACCCCGTCGTACGCAGGCCCGGGTCGATGCCGAGAATAATCATTGTGGAATGATATAGCGGCTGGGGGTGTTCGTGGGAAAAATACTGTAGAAAAACACAGTAAGTGGCGGTTTTGATCACACCACTTGGATGGCGGGATCCGCAGAAAGGATCCCGCCGGCAGGCAGATTAGTGGCGGAAGTGACGGGTACCGGTGTACAGCATCACGACGCCGCGCTCATCGGCCGCGTCGATCACTTCCTGGTCGCGCATCGAGCCGCCCGGGTGGATGACGCAGGTCGCGCCCGCATCGACCACCACGTCCAGGCCGTCGCGGAACGGGAAGAAGGCGTCCGAGGCCACGGCCGAACCGGCCAGGGTCAGGCCGGCGTTCTGGGCCTTGATCGAAGCGATGCGCGCCGAGTCGATGCGGCTCATCTGGCCCGCGCCCACGCCCAGGGTCATGCCGTTACCGCAGAACACGATGGCGTTCGACTTGACGAACTTGGCCACGCGCCACGCGAACATCATGTCCTGCAGCTGCTGCTGGGTCGGCTGCTTCTTGGTGACCACGCGCAGGTCGCCCAGGCCCACGTTCTTGGCGTCCGGCGACTGCACCAGCAGGCCGCCGCCGACGCGCTTGACGTCGTAGGGGTTCTGGCCGGCGCCCAGCGGAATTTCCAGCAGGCGCACGTTCTGCTTGGCCGACATGATCTGGCGCGCGTCAGGCGTGAAGCTCGGGGCGATCAGCACTTCCACGAACAGCTTGGCCAGCGCTTCGGCCGCCTTGCCGTCGACTTCGACGTTGAAGGCGATGATGCCGCCGAAGGCCGAGGTCGGGTCGGTCTGCAGGGCGCGGTTGTAGGCGTCGAGCGCGTCCGCGCCGATCGCCACGCCGCACGGGTTGGCGTGCTTGACGATCACGCAGCCGGCCGGCTGGCCCAGGCCGCCCAGCGACTTGACGCATTCCCAGGCCGCGTCGGCGTCGGCGATGTTGTTGTATGACAGTTCCTTGCCCTGCAGCTGGCGGTAGTTGGCCAGCGCGCCGGGAACTAGAGCGATGTCGCGGTAGAAGGCGGCGCCCTGGTGCGGGTTCTCGCCGTAGCGCATGTCCTGGACCTTTTCGAAGCTCATGTTCAGGGTCTGCGGATAGCCCGAACGGGTCGCGTGCTGGCGGTCTTCGCCCAGGCTGGTCAGGTAGTTGGTGATCGCGCCGTCGTACTGGGCGGTGTGGGCGAACACTTTCTTGGCCAGGCGGAACTTGGTTTCGTAGCTGACCGGGCCGGCGGCTTCGCCCGTGCCCTTCATCTCGGCCAGCACCACGCCATAGTCGGCCGGGTCGACGATCACGACCACGTCGCGGTGGTTCTTGGCCGCCGAGCGCAGCATGGTCGGGCCGCCGATGTCGATGTTCTCGATCGCATCTTCCAGCGAGCACTCTTCCTTGGCGACGGTCTGCTGGAACGGGTACAGGTTGACCACGACCATGTCGATCTGCGGAATGCCGTGCTCGTCCAGCTTGGCGACGTGCTCAGGCAGGTCGCGGCGCGCCAGGATGCCGCCGTGGACCTTCGGGTGCAGGGTCTTGACGCGGCCGTCGAGCATTTCCGGGAAACCGGTGTAATCGGCAACCTCGGTCACCTGGACGCCGTTATCCTGCAGCAGCTTGGCGGTGCCGCCAGTCGACAGGATGTTGACGCCGAGTGCGCTGAGGGCGCGCGCGAAGTCGAGCACGCCGGTCTTGTCGGAAACGGAAATGAGGGCTTGTTTGATCATGGTGTGGCCTGTGGTTAAGAATTCTTGCGGTCGGACGGCGGACCGATAGCGGCCACGCCCAACACGCGGCCACCCATTCCGCGCTGGATTAGAGCAGTCCGTGCTCTTGCAGTTTTTTTCGCAAAGTATTCCGGTTGATGCCCAGCATCTGGGCCGCATGCGACTGGTTGCCGTCGGCACGCGACATCACGACTTCGAGCACTGGCTTTTCAACGGTCAACACCATCATGTCGTAGATATTGGTCGGTTTCTGCTCGCCCAGATCGTTGAAATAGTCCTCGAGGCTCTTCTGGACGACTTCCTGGATACTTTCTTTGCTCATGTCTGCTGCTTCATCCTGGTTAATGATTGCTCCGCTGCATAGCAGCGTGTCCCCGTAATAATTCTTATTGTGATAACTGCTTATGCCGCGATCGCTTCATCGGCAGGACGCGCGGGGCGGTATTGTAACCGCTCGCCGTACTGATGTTGCGATTTGAAAAACTCGTCGACGGCCGCCAGCTGCTCGGCAGTCGATTCCATCAGGTTCATGCGCTGGCGGAATTCTTCCCCGCCCGGCAGATCCTGCACGTACCAGCCGATGTGCTTGCGCGCGGTGCGCACGCCCACGTATTCGCCGTAGAAGGCGTAGTGGGCCGGCAGGTGTTCGTTCATCAGGGCGCGCACCTCTTCCACCTCGGGTGGCGGCAGGTGTTCGCCGGTGCGCAGGTAGTGGTCGATCTCGCGGCAGATCCAGGGACGGCCCTGGGCGGCGCGGCCGATCATGACCGCGTCCGCGCCGGTGTAGTCGAGCACGAACTTCGCTTTTTCGGGGGTGGTGATGTCGCCGTTGGCGACCACCGGGATGCTCACCGCCGCCTTGACGGCGCGGATGGTGTCGTATTCGGCCTCGCCCTTGTAGCCGTCGGCGCGGGTGCGGCCGTGCAGGGTCAGCATCTGGATGCCGGCCTCTTCGGCCAGGCGCGCGATGCGCAGGGCGTTCTTGTTTTGGCGGTCCCAGCCGGTGCGGAACTTCAGGGTGACCGGCACGTCGACTGCGCCCACCACGGCGTGCAGGATGCGTTCGACCAGGTCTTCGTGCTGCAGCAGGGCGGAACCGCACCAGCTGTTGCAGACCTTTTTCACCGGGCAACCCATGTTGATGTCGATGATCTGGGCGCCGCGCTCGACGTTGAATTTGGCGCAATCGGCCAGGTCTTGCGGGTCGGCGCCGGCGATCTGGACGGCTTTCGGTTCCATTTCGCCCGCGTGGTCGGTACGGCGCGAGGTCTTTTCGCTGGCCCACAGGCGCGGGTTGGACGCGGCCATTTCGGACACTGCATAGCCGGCGCCGAGCTGTTTGCACAGCTGGCGGAAGGGGCGGTCGGTCACCCCGGCCATGGGGGCGACGAAGACGTTGTTACGCAGTGTGTAAGTACCGATTTGCACAGCGGAAAATGGGAGAAGTTTCTTGGGAACCTAGTATTTTACCCCAAGCGCTGCTCAAATTATCAGCAAATTTAATGGGATTGTTGCGTGTGCGATATTGGCAAGGTGTAAAAAAGGGGATTGGGAGCGGCGCTTGGGGGCGTGTCGAGGTTATCGCTAACAGGATGAGCTAACTCTGCGGTGCGAACTTGGGTCCCTCCCGAAGCCATCTACGTCAGATCATCCAGCACCGCCCGCCGAAGATGCTCCACCTCCCCCCAGCTGACCAGCTTCAAGCCGCCCTCTTCCACCACAAACCGGTTGACGCTCGCGTTATGCACCTTGAAGTCGCGCGGCGTCTCCAGCGGCAAGCCAAGCGCCGCCCGGTAGGCACACTCCAGCACCCCGCCATGCGCCACCAGCGCCAGGGTCTTGCCCGGATGCGCAGCCGCATGCCGCGCGATCGCCCCGGTCACGCGCTCGTAAAACTGGCGGAAAGTTTCGCCCCGGCTCTCCCCAGGGGGCACCTCCGCGTCCACATGCCGCGCCTGCCAGGCCGCGAACTCGAGCGGGAACCGGTCCGCGATCTCGCTGTACAGCAAGCCTTCGAAACCGCCATAGCAGCGCTCCCGCAAGGCCCGGTCCTGCGCCAGTTCCAGCGCCATGCCCGGCCCACGGCCGCGCGCGATGGCCTCGGCCGTCTGCCGCGCACGCATCAAGTCGCTCGACACCAGCACGTCGATGGTCTCGTCGGCCAGCGCCGCCGCCAGCGCGGCGGCCTGGCGTTCGCCCTCCGCGTTCAGGGCGATGTCGAGGTGTCCTTGCAGGCGGCGTTCCGCATTCCAGGCGGTTTCGCCGTGGCGGATCAATAGAATCGTGGTTGCGCCCACGGACGATTCGGGGTCATTCGACAACATGAGGTTCCTGCACCCGAACCTCGGGGCGATTGTTATTACTATTAATTAAGCAAACTGCCGATCAGGCTACCTGAGCACATCGGACGCGACTTCGGGATTCAGCGAATACACGCCGAACATCCGCGCCTCGTCCAGGATATGCCCCTGGATCGCCAGCCGCGCCTCGGCGCCGCTGAACTGCCCTTCCAGGGGCAGGTGCGCGATGTCGAGAGCGTACAGCGTGAATATATAGGTGTGCACGCGCTCGTCGTTCCAGGGCGGGCACGGTCCGTCGTAGCCGTAGAACTCGCCGGCCATGTCGGGATCGCTCGCGAACCAGCCGGTGTAGTCGTTCAGGCCGTGGCGCAGCTGGTGCTCGGTGCCGTTCTTGATGGTGAACGGCACCAAAGGACCCGGTTTGCCGTGCGGCGTGACCATGTCCGAAAACATGCCCTCGGCCAGCGACTTGAGGCAGACCGGGATGTCGACCAGCGTCCAGTGGAAGAAATCCACGCGCGGCAAGGATGCCGGCACCGTACGCCCTTCTTTATTGACGTCGGTTCCCTCGGACGGCACGTCCGGGTCGTGACAGATCAGCACCAGCGACTGGGTGCCGGCCGGCACCTCGTCCCAGGCGATATGCGGATTGCGGTTGCTCGACAGCTTGACGTGCGAGTCGGGGTCGATGACCGCGAACGCGCACTCGGGCGGGATTTCCCCGCCATCGCTAAATGACTCGCTCCAGATTCTCATACGTCCTCCCAGGCCCTGATGTTATTGACCCCGCCCGGCGCCGCTTGTTTCAGCGCGAAGTCCCGACCGGATCAACCTGCAGCCAGATCGTCACCGGGCCATCGTTTGTCAAAGACACCTTCATATCGGCCCCAAACCGGCCGGTTTCGACGATGCCATGACGCGCCCGCGCCTGGCGCACGACATGCTCGAACAGGCGCAGGCCGTCTTCCGGCGCGGCCGCCGGCGAAAACGAAGGGCGCGTGCCGGACTTGGTGTCGGCCGCCAGGGTGAACTGCGGCACCAGCAGCAGGCCGCCCTCGGTGTCGGTCACGCTGCGGTTCATCTTGCCGGCCTCGTCGGAAAAGACACGGTAAGTCAGCAGCTTGGCCAGCAGGGCCTCGGCTTCGCGCTCGGTGTCGCCCTTTTCGGCGCACAGCAGCACCATCAGCCCGGGGCCGATGGCGCCGACGGTTTCCCCGTCGACACGTACCGCCGCCTCGCTGACCCGTTGCAGCAGCCCGATCATGCCAGAGTAACGCGGGCGAACTTGCGCTTGCCCACTTGCACCACCACACTGCCGGCGCCCAGCTGCAGGCCCTTGTCGCTGACCACGCCGCCGTCGACGCGCACGCCGCCCTGGTCGATCATGCGCATGGCTTCCGAGGTCGAGGCGCACAGGCCGGCCTGCTTCAGCACCTGCGGCAGGCCCATCGGCGCGCCGGACAGCGCCACTTCCGGCACCTCGTCCGGGATGCCGCCCTTGGAGCGGTTGACGAAGTCGGCCAGCGCATCCTCGGCCGCCTGGGCCGAGTGGAAGCGCGCCACGATTTCCTTGCCCAAAGCCACTTTCGCGTCGCGCGGGTTGGCGCCGCCGGCGATCTCGGCCTTCAGGCGGGCGATGTCCTCGATCGAGCGGAAGGACAGCAGGTCGTAGTACTTCCACATCATCTCGTCCGAGATGCTCATCAGCTTGCCGAACATGGTGTTGCCCGGTTCGGTGATGCCGATGTAGTTGTTCTTGGACTTGGACATCTTCTCGACGCCGTCCAGGCCTTCCAGCAGCGGCATGGTCAGGATGCACTGCGGCTCCTGGCCATAATCTTTTTGTAACTCACGGCCAACAAGGAGGTTGAACTTCTGGTCAGTGCCCCCAAGTTCGAGATCTGCGTGCAAAGCGACTGAATCATAGCCCTGCATCAAAGGGTAAAGGAACTCATGCACCGCAATCGGAGTCCCACTCTTGTAGCGCTTGGTGAAGTCGTCGCGCTCCATCATGCGTGCCACGGTGTAACGCGAGGCCAGCTGGATCATTCCGCGCGCGCCCAGCGGATCGCACCATTCGGAGTTGTAGCGGATTTCCGTCCGTCCAGCATCCAGCACCAGCGATGCCTGGCGGAAGTAAGTCATGGCGTTGGCCTCGACCTGTTCGCGGGTCAGAGGCGGACGGGTCGCATTGCGGCCCGACGGATCGCCGATCATCGAAGTGAAGTCGCCGATCAGGAAAATCACCTGGTGGCCGAGGTCTTGCAGCTGGCGCAGCTTGTTCAGTACCACGGTGTGGCCGAGGTGCAGGTCGGGTGCGGTCGGGTCCAGGCCGAGCTTGATGCGCAGCGGTTTGCCGCTCTGCTCGGAACGCGCCAGCTTCTGGGCGAATTCGCTTTCGATCAGCAATTCGTCGACGCCGCGCTTGGCGATAGCGAGCGACTCGAGCACCTTGTCGGTCAGTGGCAGGGGTGTGGAAGGGGTCACCGGGTTGCCGTGTCCGGCCGATGCGTTGGAAGTCATAAATTCTTGTAGGAAAGAGGCTAAAACGGTTGTAGGACCATAACCTGTGGTATGATGCTCGATCTTGTTTCTGTTGCTTTGAAAAAACTTTTCAAAACGATAAGAAATGTAGGTCCCTAGAAGTTCAGCCGCAAATTTTAACTGATTGCATGAACCCTATACATAAAATCACTGGCAACAGCCTGCTGCAACTGCTCCCGAAGACCCGTAAGTCGCGCATCCTCAGCGCCGGCGCGGCCTTCCTGAGCCTGTGCGCGTTTGGCGCTGTTGGCGTGGCTCCTATCGCACCAGACGCGTCGGATCTCCCCGTCAAGCAAGTCGCCCAGGATCTCGAACTGCCGAACCTGGCAGACCAGATCGCCGCCCTCCAGCAGGACGAGCAGCAATTCATCCACGAAGAGCGCATTCGCCGCGGCGACTCGCTCGGTTCCGTCTTCAACCGTCTTGGCGTGAACGACGCCGAGGCCCAGAAATTCGTCCGCACCGATAAAACCGCCCGCCGCCTGCTGTCGCTCAAGACCGGCAAGCGCATCCAGGCCGAAACCGATGAGAACGGCCTGCTGCTGTCGCTGCGCGCCACCCTCACCGATGGCAAGGATGGCGATGCACGCACGATCACCGTGGCGCGCAAGGGCGAGGATTTCACCGTCACCGAGGCCCCTGCCAAGCTGGAGCGCCGCGTGGAGATGCGTTCGCGCGACATCACCACCTCGCTGTACTCGGCCACCGACTCCAACGTCGATGGCGGCAGCCTGCCGGATTCGATCGTCGGCCAGATCATCGAGATGTTCTCGACCAGCATCGACTTCCGTTCGGACCTCAAGCGTGGCGACCGCTTCAGCGTGGTGTACGAAACCTTCTGGCTGGACGGCGAACTGGTCAAGACCGGCCGCATCCTGGCGGGCGAATTCGTCAACCGCGGCGTCGCTCACCAGTCGGTGTGGTACGAAGACCCGGTCACCAAGCAGGGCGGCTACTACACCCTGGACGGCAAGTCCCTCAAGAAGGCATTCCTGAAGTCGCCGCTCGAGTTCTCGCGTATCTCGTCGGGCTTCTCGATGCGCGTGCACCCGATCTCGGGCAAGTGGAAGGCGCACAAGGGCGTCGACTACGCGGCCGGCATGGGCACGCCGATCCGTGCGGTCGGCGACGGCACCATCGACTTCGCCGGCGTGTCTGGCGGCTACGGCAACATGGTCGTCCTCAAGCACTGGTCGAGCTACAGCACCGCCTACGCCCACATGAGCCGCTTCGCTCCGGGCCTGCGCCGCGGCGCCAAGGTCAGCCAGGGCCAGGTGATCGGCTACGTCGGCTCGACCGGCTGGTCGACCGGCGCCCACCTGCACTACGAGTTCCGCGTGGCCGGCCAGGCCAAGGACCCGAACCAGTTCAAGTCGCTGGCCCAGCAACCGCTGAACCAGTCCGAACTGGCCCGCTTCCGCATGGCGGCTGCCGAAATGAACCACCGCTTCTCGCTGCTGTCGCCGAGCGGCGGCACGACGATGGCTGCGCGCTGAGCTTTACGTTCTGAATTGAAACGCCCTCCGCTGCTTCGTGCACCGGGGGGCGTTTTGTTTGGGGCCGATGGCTGAGCTGATAAACTTGGGTCCCGGCCACCCACGCCCGCCTACACCAAGTAATAAGAAACCATGAGCGAATCCTCCACCCTCTACATCGGCCTGATGTCCGGAACCAGCCTTGACGGCGTCGACGGCGTGCTGGCCGACTTCTCGAACGGCGCCATCCACACCCTGGCCGCCGCCTTCGCCCCCTTCCCGGCCGAGCTGCGCACCGAACTGATGGCCCTGCAAGCCGCCAGCCCGAACGAACTGGAACGTGAAGCCCTGGCCGCCAACGGCCTGGCCCTGGCCTACGCCGACTGCGTGCGCGCCCTGCTGCCCTCGGCCGCCGGCCCTGTGGCCGCTGTCGCCGTGCACGGCCAGACCATCCGCCACCGCCCGGAACTGGGCTTCACCCGCCAGACCAACAACCCCTCGCTGCTGGCCGAACTGACCGGCATCGACGTGATCGCCGACTTCCGCAGCCGCGACATCGCCGCCGGCGGCCAGGGCGCGCCCCTGGTGCCGGCCTTCCACGAAGCCGCCTTCGGCAAGCCAGGCACGCCGCGCGTGGTGGTCAACATCGGCGGCATCGGCAACATCAGCGTGCTGCACGGCGACGGCCGCGTGACCGGCTTCGACACCGGCCCGGGCAATGTCCTGATCGACCTGTGGATCGCCCGCCACCAGGGCCGCGCCTACGACGAGGATGGCGCCTGGGCCGCCAGCGGCACGGTCGACGCGCCGCTGCTCGGCATCCTGCTCGACGAGCCCTACTTCCGCCAGCCCGCCCCCAAAAGCACTGGCCGCGACTTGTTCCATGAACAATGGCTGGACGCAAAACTGGCGCAATGCCCGGGCTTGGCGCCTGTGGACGTGCAGGCCACGCTGACCCGCCTGACGGCGGTGACGATTGCGCGCGCGATCCGGGAGGAAGGGGTGAAGCCGGATGCCGTGTATGTCTGCGGCGGCGGCGCCTACAACGGCACCCTGCTGCGCGACATCAGCGCGGCGCTGGACGGGGGGAAGGTGGAATCGACGGCGGCGCTGGGCGTGGCGCCGAACCGGGTGGAGGCGCTAGCCTTCGCCTGGCTGGGCTGGCGCTTCGCCCAGCGCGAACCGGGCAACCTGCCGGCCGTCACCGGCGCGCGCGGGCTGCGCATTCTGGGCGCGCTGTATCCTGCGTAAACGGAAACGGCCCGCGAGGAGCGGGCCGTCTGGACCACCCGGCACTGCTGCCGGGGCCTGGGGAACTTAAGCCGAGAACGACGAACCGCAGCCGCAGGTCGAGGTGGCGTTCGGGTTCTTGATGACGAACTGGGCGCCTTCGAGGTCGTCCTTGTAATCGATCTCTGCGCCGACCAGGTACTGGTAGCTCATCGAGTCGATCAGCAGCTGGACGCCGTTCTTTTCCATCGTGGTGTCGTCTTCGTTGACGATTTCGTCAAAGGTGAAGCCGTATTGGAAGCCGGAGCAGCCGCCGCCCTGCACGAAAACGCGCAGCTTGAGGTCGGGATTGCCCTCTTCCTCGATCAGCTGTGCAACTTTCTGTGCGGCGCTGTCGGTGAAGTTGATCGGCGTGGGGATCGTGTCGTGCTCTTGCACTTCGGCGACTGCGGTCATGGATAAACTCCTGAATAAATTCAACTAGCGCCATTATAGACCGTTGGCGCAAGTCATGCTGCCGAGCCTTCGACAGCGTCGGCCAGATGAAACACCGGTTCGCCGGCTGGTTCGTGGGTCAGTTTCCCTGTTACCAAGGCCCCACCGTGCATCTCCAGCAAGCGGTAGTGTACATCTCCATGTATGCGGCCTTTCGGCTGTAATTCAAGCAGTTCCGACGAATATACCGAGCCGGCGATGTAGCCGTTGACCACCAAGCTGGCGCATCTCACCTCGCCCTCGATGCGGGCGTGCTCGGAGACGATCAGCATGCTGTCGGCCCCGTCCGCGGCCACCACGTTGCCGTGCACCTCGCCGTCGATCCGCAAGCCGCCCGTGAAGCACAGGTCGCCCTCGATCCGGGCCGAAATGCCGACCAGGCTGTCAATTTCGCTTTTCGCTTGTCGACCGAACATTGCGTCACCCCTGTAGAAAGTTGATCTGTGCATCGGTCAATTTACCGTGCTCAACAGGGTGCGCCTTGATCCAGGTCGTGTCGGGGGAGTTGCGGTTGCGCAACGTGAAATAAGGCGCCGGAGCGGCCGTGCATGAGCTGGCTGGACGCGTGGACGGGGAACCCGTCCACCCTACGTTGGCGTTCGCTGTAGGGGGGCGGGCCCCGCCGCCCACGCGCCGTTTGCCAGGTGCGTTATCGAGCTGCTTACGGCAGCAGCGCGATCTGCTTCAGGCCCTTGGACTCTTCAAGCCCGAACATCAGGTTCATGCACTGCACCGCCTGGCCCGACGCGCCCTTCACCAGGTTGTCCTGGACCACCAGGATCACCAAGGTATTGCCCGGCTCCGGACGATGCAGCGCCAGGCGCAGCATGTTCGAGCCGCGGGTCGAGCGGGTTTCCGGATGCGAGCCGAAGGGCATCACGTCGACGAATTCGCTGTCCTTGTATTCCTCTTCGAACAACGCCTGCAGGGCGGCGTTGTCGATGTCCTTGGTCAGGCGCGCGTACAGGGTCGAGTGCATGCCGCGGATCATCGGCACCAGGTGCGGGGTGAAGATCAGGCCGACCTGCTGGTCGGTGTAGCGCTGCAGCTGGGCCGAGGTTTCCGGGGTGTGGCGGTGGCCATGCACACCATAGGCCTTGAAGTTGTCGCTGGCTTCCGAGAACAGGGTGCCGATCTCGGCCTTGCGGCCCGCGCCCGACACGCCCGACTTGGCGTCGGCGATCAGGTTACTTGCATCGATGATGCCGGCCTTGAGCAGCGGGTAGAAGCCCAGCTGCATGGTGGTCGGGTAGCAGCCCGGGTTGGCGATCAGGCGCGCCTTCCTGATGTCTTCGCGGTTCAGTTCCGGCAGGCCGTAGACGGCTTCTTCCAGCAGTTCCGGCGCGGTGTGCTCGATCTTGTACCACTTCTCGAAGGTGGCGCGGTCCTTCAGGCGGAAGTCCGCCGCCAGGTCGATCACCTTCACGCCCGCCGCCAGCAGCGCCGGCGCCTGGGCCATGGCCACGCCGTGCGGGGTGGCGAAGAAGACCACGTCGCACTGGGTCAGGTCGGCCTTGTCCGGGCTCGAGAACGCCAGGTCGACCACGCCGCGCAGCGAGGGGAACATGTCGGCGACCGGCAGGCCGTCTTCCTTGCGCGAGGTGATCGCGGTCAGCTGGACATCCGGGTGGACGGCCAACAGCCGCAGTAATTCCACGCCCGTATATCCGGTTCCGCCAACGATGCCAACTTTGATCATGTTCTTTCCTTCGGTAATTAATGAGGCCCCTGCCGGGACAAGGCTGAAGGCTGCAATTTTAACAGCCTTGTTCGCAAGGCGCGCCGGCCCGCCCCGCTTGCCGCCGGGCCCGCCACCGCTATAATTTCTCTATGAAAATGATGTCCATCGGTGAGCTGGCCAGGCAGACCGGCGCCAGCGTGCGCTCCCTGCGCCATTACGAGCAATCCGGGCTGTTGAGCTCGGTACGGCGGGAGAACGGCTACCGGCTGTTCGACTCCTCGGCAGTCCAGTTCGTCGAGCGCATCCGCGTGCTGCTGCGAAATGGCTTCACGCTCGAGGAGATCCGGCCGGTGGTCTCCATGCTGGGCCCGCAGCCGCCGGACCTGCGCAGCATCTGCGGCGACGTCATCGCGCTCTACCACGACAAGCTGGGCGAACTGGACCAGCGTATCGAGGCCCTCCAGCAGATTCGGGACAGCGCCGCCGCGCGCCTGGCCTTCCTCGAAGAGCAGCGCCGCGGCGGCGGGCCCTGAATCAGGACTTCGGACGCTCGAGCGATGCCGGAATCGGGTGGGCCGGCGTTTCGGCATCCCAGGTGATCGACAGCACGCACCAGCGTGCGCCGTCATGCATCAGCTGCAGGCTGTTCACGCCGCGGCGCTGGACCGGGCCATCCGGACGCTCGCGCGTCTCATAGCTGCTGTGCATGTGCGCGATGTGGCCGAACTGGCTCACCTGATGCGCCACTTCGCGCTCGAAGAAGCCGCGCTGGCCCAGCAGGCGGTCGTTGAGGGCCGCGAACTGGCGCGGCGTTTGCGGCGCGGCCTGGAAGCCGGGTTCACGGTGCGAAGTGGGTGTCACGATGGCGCCGGGCGCGAACAGCTTGTCCATGCGCTCCCAGTCTTTTTTGGCGCCGGCCGGGCCGGAGACGATCTCGTACAAGGCCTGCACGACGCTCTGCGGGCTGCGGCTGTCGGGATTGCTGTCCTGGGCCGGGCCGCAGGCGGGCGAGGTGCCCAGGGGATTGTCGTCGGCGAGGACCGGAGCGGCCAGTGCCAGGGCGAACAGCGAGATGAGGAGATGCTTGCTTTGCATGCGGATTCCTTGGTTGAGGCGCACAACCTGCGCGGAACACCATCGTCGAGGCTGACACTAGTGGCAGAGTCAAGCGCGTTCTTCGCACAAAAAGCCGCACAAAACGTTCGTTTTTTACCCGTCCGGCCTGAAACCTCGGCCTTGTCTTGAGTTCTGTTGCGAAAGCGCCTCGGAGTTTTCCGATTCGCGAAATTTGCCCGAAAAACATGGTGCATTTACGAACGAACGTTCGGACCTTACTTTTGTTATCCGCCGCGAACATGGATGAGAACGATCTCACCATTTCTCCGGCAGGAGCGTTCCTCCGCACATGGGTGCATGAAAGCAAGCAAGCTGGCGACGCTTGAGCGAGCGCGGCAGTAGCCGTACTCTGGTTTTTGCCGGCACCACACCAACCTACATCGGAGACACCATGATCAAGCGGATCGTTCAATGGATCGGCATGGCCCTGCTCGCCCTTTCGCTCTTCCCTGCCCAGGCCTCGGCCCAAGGCTACACGCAAACCAAATACCCCATCGTGCTGGTGCACGGCTTCCTCGGCTGGGACACGATCGGCCCCTACGGCTACTGGTTCGGCATCGCCGACGCCTTGCGCCGGGACGGGGCCCAGGTCCATATCGCCCAGGTGACCGCGGCCAACAGCACCGAAGTGCGCGGCGAGCAGCTGCTCGCCTACGTCAAGCGGGTGCTTGCGGCCACCGGCGCCCAGAAAGTGAACCTGATCGGGCATAGCCACGGCGGGCCGACCGTGCGCTACGTCGCCTCGGTCGCGCCGCAGCTGGTCGCTTCGGTGACCAGCGTCGGCGGCGTGCACAAGGGCGCGCCGCTGGCGGACATCGTGCGCGGCTCGGTGGCGCCCGGTTCGTTCTCGGAAGCGGCGCTGGCTTCCATCGTCAACGGCGTGGCGGGCACGATCGCCTTCCTGTCCGGCGACGGCAGCACGCAGATGTCGACCGCGGCGCTGGCCTCGATGACGACCGCCGGCGCGGCCGCCTTCAACAGCAGGCATCCGCAGGGCGTGCCGCGCACCGCCTGCGGCGAAGGCGACTACCAGGTCAACGGCGTCCATTACTTCTCGTGGAGCGGCGCCCAGCCCTTCACCAACCTGCTCGACCCGCTCGACGGTTCGCTCGCCCTGCTCTCGCTGGCCTTCCATGGCGAGAAGAACGACGGGCTGGTCGGCAGCTGCTCGAGCCGGCTGGGGCGCGTGATCCGCGACGACTACGGCATGAACCACATGGATGAAGTCAACCAGGTGGCCGGCCTCGTCAACCTGTTCGAGACCAATCCCAAGACCGTCTACCGCCAGCAGGCCAACCGCCTGCGCGAGATGGGACTGTAAGCATGCGCCGCGTCCCGACCCTGGTATGGGAAGCGGCGGCCCTGCTGGCGGCCGCCGCGCTGTGCGCCTGGGTGTTCGCCTGGCTGCCGGCGCGGGACGCCGCAGCGCCCGCGGCGCCCGCGGCGACGCCGGCGAAGGCTGCGGGCCAGGCCGCTTCCTTTGCGCCTTCGCTCGCAGGCACGCACGCCGATGGCGGCGCCACTACCGGCGCGGACGGCCTGCTGGTGGCCAATGAAGACCTGGTCGAACTGTTCGACTACTACCTGGCGACCGTGGGCGAGAAGACGCCCGCACAGGTGCGCGCCGAAATCGAGCGCGAGCTGGAGCGGCGCCTGCGTCCGCCCGCATCGAATGCGGCCAGGCAGCTGCTGGGCCGCTATCTCGGCTACAAGGCGGCGCTGGTGGAACTGGAGCGCCGCAAGGACCTGGCGGGCGCCGGTGCGGCGGCCATCCGCAAGCGCCTGCAGGCCATGCGCACGCTGCGCGGGCGCTACTTCAGCGCGCAGGAGAGCCGTGCGATGTTCGGACGCGAGGACGCCGAACAGCAGGACATGCTGGCCCGCGTCGAAGTCCGCCAGGACCGGGCACTGAGCGCGGACCAGCAGCGCGAGCGGCTGGCCGAGCTGGACGCCGCCCTGCCGCCGGAGGTGCGCGAGGCGCGTGCGGCGCCGGTACGCATCGCGCGGCTGGAGGAATCGGTCGGGCAGATGCGCGCACGCGGCGCCGGGGACGAGGAAGTGTTCCGGGCGCGCGCCGAGGCGCTCGATCCCGATGCGGCGCGAAGGCTGGCCGAGGTGGACCGGGAAGAAGCGGAGTGGCGGCGCAGGATCGCCGCTTACCTCGATGCGCGCCGGAGCCTGCGGGATGCGCGGGCGCTGGCGGGACTGCGGGAGCGGATGTTCACGGCGGAGGAGCAGCGGAGGTTGCCGGCGTATGAAGGAAGCCTGCAGTAGAGGCGGCGCAAAGGATATTTGCACGGCTACTGTCTCATGCAAATATTGTTTGCATTAGCCCGTCGTTCCGGCGAAGGCCGGAACCCAAGTGTGCAAGCGTTCCACTAACGCTGGCATAAGTGGTTTGCATAGAAACTTGGATTCCGGCCTTCGCCGGAACGACGCGCTGAGGGACCGGACTGGCGGCCGCCCAAAACAAAAAGCCGCCAGCTTTGCAGCAGGCGGCTTTTGCAGCAGCGCACAAGGCGCTGTGAAGGCGATTAACGCTTCGAGAACTGCTTTGCGCGACGTGCTTTGCGCAGACCAACTTTCTTACGCTCGACTTCACGGGCGTCACGGGTGACGAAACCGGCACGTGCCAGGTCGCCCTTGAGGCCTGCGTCGTAGTCGATCAGAGCGCGGGTGATGCCGTGGCGGACGGCGCCTGCCTGGCCCGACTCACCACCACCGTGCACGTTGACCTTGATGTCGAAACGCTCGACGTTGCCGGTCAGTTCCAGCGGCTGGCGGATGACCATCAGGCCGGTTTCGCGCGAGAAGTATTCCGACGCCGGCTTGCCGTTCACGATGATCTGGCCGGTGCCGGCCTTGATGAACACGCGAGCGACTGCACTCTTGCGACGGCCGGTGCCGTAGTTGTAGTTACCGATCATGTCAGTTCCTTAGAGGGTCAGTGCTTGAGGTTGCTGTGCTGCGTGCGGGTGGGTGCCTTCCGCGTACACTTTCAGCTTCTTGATCATGGCGTAGCCCAGCGGGCCCTTCGGCAGCATGCCTTTGACAGCCTTTTCCAGGGCACGGCCCGGGAAGCGCTGTTGCATTTTCAGGAAGTTGGTTTCGTAGATACCGCCCGGGTAGCCCGAGTGACGGTAGTAGGTCTTGGCGGTGGCCTTGGTGCCGGTCACGCGCAGCTTGCCTGCATTGACGACGATGATGAAATCGCCGGTATCGACGTGCGGAGTGAATTCCGGCTTGTGTTTGCCGCGCAGTCGGAGTGCCACTTCGCTGGCAACACGTCCGAGGACCAAGTCCGTCGCGTCAATCACAAACCAGTCGCGCTGGACTTCATGGCCCTTAGCGGAAAAAGTTTTCATGTTGACTTCCTAATAAAGAAATTGCTCAAATGGTGGTTCCGCCCCAAACATCAGCGGACTCTGCCTTATTGTCTTTTCCTGAGCAAACGGAAAGCCCACGATGATAGCCCAACCGGGCATGCCACGTCAATCCGCATCCCACATGCTGTCGTTTTTTCCTTTCCCCGCACGCGCTAGCGCAAGATTATTTCTAGAGAGCTACCCCACACTCATAATTTCATGCACCGGTGGAACAATCGATTGACCCCGGAAAGAGGGCCAACTTACCATCATGGCAACCTCAAGGAGACTCAGTGAAGAAGCAATTCGTCCTATGCGCCCTGCCGCTGCTGTTGGCAGGCTCCGCCGGAGCCGCCGCACCTGCGTCGCCGTCCCAGGCGGCGGCCAGCACGCGCAGCTGCCACCTGCCCGGCGTCACCGAAGCCCTGCGCTGCGTCAGCGTGCCGGTGCCCCTCGATTACGCCGATCCGCGCGCCGGCACCCTCAAGCTGCACATCACCGTCGCCCCCGCCCTGCGCGAAGGCACCCGCGCCGACCCGCTGTTCGTGCTGGCCGGCGGCCCTGGCCAGGCCGGCAGCGACGTCCTGACCCTGCTCCCGGCGCTGCAGCGCGTGCGCGCCACCCGCGACCTGGTCTTCATCGACCAGCGCGGCACCGGCCTGTCGGGCAAGCTCGATTGCGAAAGCAAGCCGGAACACGAGCGCATGAGCGAGGAGCAGCTCGAAGCCGAGCTGCGCGCCTGCATTTCCAGCACCAAGGTCCGCTACGGCGCCTATACCACCGCGGCCAGCGCGCGCGACCTCGAACAGGTGCGCCGCGCGCTGCGCTATGGCCAGGTCAATCTCTGGGGCGGCTCCTACGGCACACGCCTGGCCCAGGTCTATGCGCGCGCCTTCCCGGCCAGCGTGCGCAGCCTGGTGCTGGACGGCGTCGCCGCGCCCGACCAGGTGATCCCGGCCGGCGCCAGGGACGCGCAGGCCGCGCTGGACGGCCTGTTCGCCCAGTGCGCCAAGGATGCGGGCTGCAACAAGGCCTTCCCCGCGCTGCGCGCCGAATTCAACGCGCTCGTGGCCAGGCTGGAACGCGGCGGCATTCCCGTGAGCCTGCCCGATCCGCGCACCGCCGAACCGGTCAGCTTCACCATGACGGCGCCGCGCTTCCTCGGCACCGTCCACAACATCCTGTATTCGCCGGCCGATGCGCGCCGCCTGCCCTTCCTGATCCACAGCGCCAGCCAGGGCCGCTGGGGCCCCTTCGTCGCGCGCCAGAACCTGAGCACCGACTTCGGCATGGACGCCAGCATGTCGATGCTGCTGCACCTGGCGGTGGTCTGCGCCGAAGACGTGCCGCGCCTGACGCCCGAGCTGCTGGCGCAGGACACCGGCCAGCTCACCAAGACCCTGGCGGAAAAATTCCCGTCGATCTGCAAGACGATGAACGTGCCGGCCGTGCCCCTGGCGGCGCCGGCCAGGATCGAGGCCCCGGCCCTGCTGCTGTCCGGCGCGCTCGATCCGGTCACGCCGCCGCACCGCGCCGCCACCGCGGCCAGGTACATGGCGCGCGCCCAGCAGGTGGTGGTGGCCAATGCCGGCCACGGCGTCTCGCAGCTCGGCTGCGCGCCGCGCCTGCTGCGCGAATTCCTCGACAAGCCGCAAGCCGCGCTCGACACGGCCTGCCTCAAAAAGATCCCGGCCCCGACCTTCCAGCTCGGCAGCGCCGGGCCGCAACCCTGAATAGCGACCGACCATGATTGAAGTCCACGATGTCCGCAAGTCCTTCGGCGCCGTCCAGGCGCTGGGCGGCGTTTCCTTCACCGCGCGCGACGGCCAGATCACCGCGCTGCTCGGCCCCAACGGCGCCGGCAAAACCACCCTGCTGCGCACCCTGGTCGGCCTGCTCCGGCGCGACCACGGCAGCATCTCGGTCGGCGGCGTCGATCCGGAAAAAGACCCGATGGCGGTGCGCCGCGACATCGGCTTCCTGACCGACCAGTTTGGCCTCTACGAGCGCCTGACCACCCACGAATACCTCACCTATTTCGGTGAACTCAACGGCATGGGCGGGACGGCCCTCACGCGCCGCATCGAGGAAGTCTCCGAGCTGCTCGGCATGGACGATATCCTCGCGCGCCGCACCAAGGGCTTCTCGCAAGGGCAGCGCATCAAGGTGGCGCTGGCGCGCACCCTGCTGCACCGCCCGCGCCACCTGCTGCTGGACGAACCGAGCCGCGGCCTGGACGTGATGAGCACGCGCGCCCTGCGCACCGCGCTGGCCGCCCTGCGCGCTGACGGCTGCTGCGTGATCATGGCCACCCACGTGATGCAGGAAGTGATCCACCTGTGCGAGGACGTGATCGTCATCGCCAGGGGCCATACCGTGGCCCAGGGCTCGCCCGACGAATTGTGCCGGCGCACCGGCATCGCCAACCTCGAAGACGCATTCGTGAGCCTGGTCGGCACCGAAGAAGGGATCGCATGAACTCCAAACTCCTGATCGTGTTCCGCAAGGAGCTGCGCGAAACCCTGCGCGAGAAGCGCACCCTGGCCACCCTGGCCCTGGTGACCCTGCTCTATCCCTTCCTGATCGGCCTGACCCTGAACCAGATCATCAGCAAGAACACCAAGATCGAGCGCGAAGGCATCGAACTGGCGGTGATCGGCGGCGCCAGGGCGCCGACCCTGATGGCCCAGCTGGCGGAAAAGAACATCACCGCCAAGGACACGGCGCCGACCAGCGACGAAGGCATCGCCGAACTGCTGCGCGCCAAGCATGCGGTGGCCGTGCTGCGCCTGTCCGAGGACTTCGCCGACAACTACCAGGCGATGCGCCCGGCGCGCATCGAAGTCTGGTACGACTCGGCGGCCGAACGCGGCGCCCAGCGGCGCGAAGTGGAAGAGGTACTGGAAGCCTACAGCAGCAACATCGCCAGCGCGCGCCTGCTGGCCCACGGCGTTTCGCCGGCGGCCCTGAACCCGATCCAGGTGCAGCGCTACGACACCGGCACCAATGCCTCGCGCTCGGCGGCCGTCATCGGCGGCATGATCGGCGTGCTGTTCTTCCCGGCCTTCATGCTGTCGCTGTCCTCGGCGATCGACAGCACCGCCGGCGAACGCGAGCGCCGTTCCTTCGAAGTGCTGATGGCGCAGCCGGCCCATACCTGGGAACTCGTCGGCGGCAAGTGGCTGGCGGCCAGCCTGCTCGGCGTGATCGGCGTGACCTTCTCGCTGGTGCTCGGGCACGTCATCTTCAAGTGGCTGCGGCTCGAGGAAATCGGCCTGTCCTGGAGCATGGGCTGGGACACCCTGCTCGGGATGTGCGTGATCGCCGTGCCGCTGTCGCTGCTGGCGGCGGCGATGTACGTGGCGGTGGCGATGAATTCCAAGACCTTCAAGGAAGCCCAGACCTTGTTGAGCATCGTGCTGATCGTGCCGCTGGTTCCGGGCATGGTGGTGTCCTTCCTCGACCTCAAGACCGCGCAGTGGATGTACCTGGTGCCGATGCTGTCGAACCAGACCCTGGCCAAGGAGGCGGCCAAGGGCGGCGACGTCGGCGCCCTGCCCTGGCTGCTGACCTTCCTGTGCTCGCTGCTGCCGGCCCTGGTGATCGTCGCGATCGCGAGCTGGCGCATGCGCAGCGAGAAGTACGTGCTGTCGGTGTGATCAGGGCGGTCCCCGGCGCGATTCCCGGGGCTGCCTTACAATAGCCCGGGCATCTGTACCAACCGCGGAGAATCTACATGGAAGTGAAAGTCAGCTGGAATGGCCCGTCGGGCATGAGTTTCCGGGCCGAGACCGGCAGCGGCCACATGGTGGCCATGGATGGCGCGCCCGAGGGCGGCGGCCATAACCTGGCCCCGCGCCCGATGGAGATGGTGTTGTTGGGCACCGGCGGCTGCACCGCCTATGACGTGGTCCTGATCCTCAAGCGCAGCCGCGAGGACGTGCAGGGCTGCGAGGTGACCTTGCAGGCGGAGCGCGCGGAAACCGATCCGAAGGTGTTCACCAGGATTAACTTCCA
This sequence comes from Massilia sp. ZL223, assembly GCF_018119395.1. Taxonomy (GTDB): domain Bacteria; phylum Pseudomonadota; class Gammaproteobacteria; order Burkholderiales; family Burkholderiaceae_D; genus Telluria. The sequence continues at coordinate 43,953 of NZ_JAGPWD010000006.1, read as the reverse complement.
CTTCGTGGTCAGCGGGCGCAACCTGAAGCCGGCGACGGTGGAGCGCGCGATCAACCTGTCGCACGACAAGTACTGCTCGGCGTCGATCATGATGGCGAAGACGGCGGAGATGACGCACTCGTTCGAGATCGTCGAAGTCTGAGTTTTCGTACACTCAAATAACGTCATCCCCGCGCAGGCGGGGACCCAAGGTCATAGCGCAGACGAATTGCACGCAAACTTGGGTCCCCGCCTGCGCGGGGATGACGCTTTGGAGCAGCGGGCTAAGGTTTGACTCAGACGTAATACGCCGTCGTCGTCATCACCTTCGACATCGCCGTCATCGCCATGCGCACTGGCAGCGGCGTGTTCGCCGCCCCCAGCGCCTCGGCCTTGGCGCCGTGCGCCACCTCATCCACCCGCATCTGCTCGACGATCGCGCGCGACTTGGCGTCCTGCGGCGGCAGCAGGCTCAGATGGCTGTTCAGGTGCGCCTCCACCTGGCGCTCGGTCTCGACCACGAAGCCCAGGCTGTGCTTGTCGCCGATCTTGGCCGCGATGCTGCCCAGCACATAGGCGCCGGCATACCACAGCGGATTGAGCACGCTCGGCTGCGAGCCGAGTTCCGACAAACGCTGCGCGGTCCAGGCCAGGTGGTCTTCTTCCTCGCGGCCGGCCTGCTCGAACTGGGCGCGCATTTCCGGCGTCTGGGCGAAGCGCGCCTGCGAGTCGTACAGCGCCTGGGCGCAGACTTCGCCGACGTGGTTCACGCGCATCAGGCCCGCGCTGTGGCGGCGCTCCTCGTCGCTCAGTTCGCAGTCGACGGCATGCGCGCCCGGGTTCGGGCGCGACATCGAGGCCACGCCGCCCACCACGCGCAGGGCTTTGTCGAAGCCGACGATCAGGTGGTCCAAAGGAGATATAAAGCGGTTCGCTGACATAGGATTCACGGTACAAGTCGCCAAAGCGCCATTATATTCCCTGCGCCGCATCGAGGCCGCCGCCTTCCGGCGCTTCGGCTTTCCTGCGCGCGATCCAGTCCGCCAGCGGCCCGACCGGCTCCAGCCCCGAGATGTTCTTCGCCACGCCCAAATTCAGTTCGAGCAGGAAGGGAATCGACTCCAGCGGCACTTCCGGGCAGTGGCGCTGGAACGCCTCCAGGAAGCGCTCGGACTCGACCACCGGCATCACCTTCTCCCCGCTCATGTACTGCAGCACGCTGGCGATGCTGTGCCCCTTGCCGAGGGTGTGGTAGATGAAGCGGTTGAACTCGCGGTCGACCTTCTTGAAGTCGATCGTTTCCTTGGTCATCAGCCCGGCCAGGTACACCAGGCCCAGCGCGACGCGGAACCAGTCGGTCGATTCGACCCGGCCGCGCCCTTCGCGCATCAGGATCAGGAGCCTGTCTTGGGTGGCAGTGTTCATATGTCCATTATCCATATTTCCCGCCGGAGCGCGAGAAGTGTTTACATGGAGAAATATAATATGCCGCGAACCATCGGTTTTTTGCAGTCCAGGTAGCGGATTCGCCCGCGCGTCGCATTAGCACCACGTTGTCAGTGACAATTTAATACAATGCAAGTGTCGAAAAAGTGCTTGCAATAAATACATACGTGCTTGCGCACAGGGTTCAGGAGTCTTCATGGAATTACGCATCCGCAATTTGTCCAAGACCTACGCCAATGGCGTGGTGGCCCTGGACCGTGTCACGCTGACCATCCCGGCCGGGATGTTCGGCCTGCTCGGCCCCAATGGCGCGGGCAAATCGACCCTGATGCGCATCCTGGCCACCCTGCAGGAATGCGACTCCGGCTCGGTCTTCCTGGACGATATCGACGTCCTCGACGAAAAGGACGAGGTGCGCCGCATGCTGGGCTACCTGCCCCAGGATTTCGGCGTCTATCCGAAAGTGACCGCTTACGAACTGCTCGACCATTTCGCCCAGCTCAAGGGCGTGTCGAACAAGGCGCGGCGGCGCGAAGTGGTCGACGGCCTGCTCCAGCAGACCAACCTGTGGGAAGTGCGCGAGCAGCGCCTGGGCACCTTCTCGGGCGGCATGCGCCAGCGCTTCGGCATCGCCCAGGCCCTGCTGGGCGACCCGCGCCTGATCATCGTCGACGAGCCGACCGCCGGCCTCGATCCGCAGGAGCGGGTGCGCTTCCACAACCTGCTGTCCGACATCGGCGAAGACCGCACCGTGCTGCTCTCGACCCACATCGTGTCCGACGTGGCCGACCTGTGCGCCAACATGGCCATCATCAACAAGGGCCAGGTGCTGCTGTGCGGCGAACCCCAGGACCTGATCTACGGGATCGAGGACTATATCTGGGCGCGCGTGGTCACCAAGCAGGAGCTGCCCGAGTTCCAGAAGCGCTACGCCGTGATCTCGACCCGGCTGCTGAGCGGCCGCACCCTGATCCACGTGTATTCCGAGGACGATCCGGGCGAGGGCTTCGAGCCGGCCCGCGCCAGCCTGGAGGACGTCTACTTCGCCACCATCGCCGGCCGCTACAACCCGGCCGCGGGGACCTGCTGACGTGAGTCCTTTGTTCGCCATCGCCCGTTTCGAGGCGGGACAGCGCCTGCGCCTGCTGTCCACCTGGGTGTATTTCGGGGTCTTCCTGGCCCTGGCCATGCTGTGGATGGCCGCCGCCGGCGGCGTGTTCCGCGACGCCGTGGTGTCCTTCGGCGGCCGGGTCCTGCTCAACGCCCCGCGCCAGATCGCCCTGACCACCGCCTTCCTCGGCTGCTTCGGGGTGGTGGTGACGGCGGCCGTGATGGGCCGCTCGGTGCAGCAGGATTTCGAATACCAGATGCACCACTTCTTCTACAGCGCGCCGATCCGCAAGTACCACTACGTGTTCGGCCGCTTCCTCGGCGCCTTCGTGGTGCTGGCGGTGATCTTCTCCAGCATCCTGCTGGGCGCCTGGCTGGGCAGCTTCATTCCGGGCATCGCGCCCGACCGCCTGGGGCCGGCCAGCCTGGCCAGCTTCGTGCAGCCCTACCTGTACACGCTGCTGCCAAACATCTTCATCTTCGGCGCGATCTTCTTCGTGCTGGCGGCCCTGACCCGGCGCATGCTGCCGGTCTATGTGGCCAGCGTGGTCATGATGATCGGCTATGTCGTCGCGCCCGGGCTGGCGCGCGACCTCGACTACAAGACCCTGGCGGCCCTGATCGACCCCTTCGGCACCACAGCCCTGATCCGCCTGACCGAGTACTGGCCGATCGCCGAGCGCAATACGCGCGCGATCGGGCTGGAAGGCGTCTACCTGGTCAACCGCCTGATCTGGGCCGCCCTGGGCGCGGTCGTGCTGCTGCTCGGCTACTGGCGCCTGCACCTGATCGGCGACCTGGACCCGCGCGGCCGCGGCCGCGGCCCGGCCGAGACGCCGGTGGAACTGGCCCACAGCGCCGTCGACACCCGCGAAGCGCCCGACTTCGCCGGCCGCAGCCTGGCGATCCTGCTGGTCACCACCGCCTGGACCAACCTGCGCGAATCGGTCAAGAACATCTACTTCGCCGTGCTGACCCTGGCCGGCGTGCTGGCCCTGGTGGCCAGCTCGCTCGACCTGGGCTCGATCTACGGCACGCCGACCTATCCGGTCACCTACATGGTGCTGGACATGATCCGCGAAGTGTTCGAGCTGTTCCTGCTGGTGGTCACCATCTTCTACGCCGGCGAACTGGTCTGGCGCGACCGCGACCAGCGCATCGCCCAGATGCTCGACGCGCTGCCGGTGCCGACCTGGCTGCCGCTGGCCGCCAAGACCCTGGCCCTGGTCGGCCTGCAGGCCTTCCTGCTCCTGATCGCCATGCTCGCCGGGATGCTGATCCAGCTGTTCAAGGGCTACTTCGGCCTCGAGCCCGGCCTCTACCTGCGCACCCTGTTCACCGTGATGCTGCCGGAGTACGCGCTGATCGCGGTGCTGGCGATCGCGGTGCAGGTGATCGTCAACCACAAGTACCTGGCCTACTTCCTCCTGATCGCCTGGTACGTGCTGGTGGTGACCCTGGACGCCCTCGGCGTCGACCATCCGCTGGTCCTGTACGGCATCAGCCCGGAAGCCAGCTATTCGGCGATGAACGGCTTCGGCCACTACCTGCTGCGCGAACACCTGTTCCAGCTGTACTGGGCCGGCGCCGCGGTCATGCTGCTGGTGGCCGCGCGCGTGCTGTGGCCGCGCGGCGTCGACACCGGCCTGCGCGAGCGCCTGCGCCTGGCGCGCCGCAACCTGTCGCCGCTGGTGCTGGCCGGTTTCGGCGCCGGCTTCGTGCTGTTCGCCGGCGTGGGCATCCTGCTGTGCTACGAAATGGCGGCGGCGGGCTGGCAGACCCCGTGGCAGAAGGAAGCCACGCGCGCCCGCTACGAACAGCGCTACCACCGCTACGCCGCCCTGCCGCAGCCGCGCATCGCCGACGTCAACGTGGAAGTCGCGATCCGTCCGGAAGAGCGTTCCCTGCGCATCAAGGGCTACTACCAGCTCGAGAACCGCACTGGCGGGCCGCTGGCCGACATCGTCCTCTACCAGCAGCGCGGCGCCGCCCTGTCGGCCAGGTTCTCGCAGCCGGCGACCCTGGCGCGCGCCGATGTCGACCACGGCTTCTACCACTACCGCCTGGCCACCCCGCTGGCGCCGGGCGCGCGCCTGGCGCTGGAGTTCCGGGTCGACTACGTGCCGGGCGGGCTGCTGGGCGTGATGCAGGACACGCCGGTGGTCGGTAATGGCACTTTCTTTACCAATTCCGTCATGCCGCGCATCGGCTACCAGCCCTCGGTGGAGCTGGACGACGAGCGCGAACGCCGCCGCCACGGCCTGGCCCCGCGCGAGCGCATGGCGGCGCGCGACGACGCGGCCGCGCGCGCCAACAACATGGCCGGCAACGACGCCGGCTGGGTCAGTTTCGACGCCGTGGTCAGCACCAGCCCGGACCAGATCGCGATCGCGCCCGGCACCCTGGAGCAGGAATGGATAGCCAATGGCCGCCGCTACTTCCACTACCGGATGGACAAGCCGATCCTGAACATGGTCGCCTTCCAGTCGGCGCGCTACGAGGTGCGCCACGACCGCTGGCGCGACGTGACCATCGACGTCTACTACCATCCCGGCCACGAGTACAACGTCGACCGCATGATCAAGGGCGCCCAGGCCGGCCTGGACTACGGGTCGCGGCGCTTCAGCCCCTACCAGTTCCGCGAGCTGCGCATCGTCGAATTCCCGCGCTACGAGCGCTACGCCCAGGCCTTCCCCGGCACCATCCCGTTCTCCGAGAGCGCCGGCTTCATCGCCAAGGTGGATTCCGGCTCGCCGAAGGACATCGACTATCCGTTCTACGTCAGCGCCCACGAAACCGCGCACCAGTGGTGGGGCCACCAGCTGGTGGGCGCCGAGACGCGCGGCGCGACCGTGCTGTCCGAGAGCCTGTCGGAGTACACGGCGCTGATGGTGATGAAGCGCGCGGTCGGCCCGAACAAGATGCGCCGCTTCCTGCGCTACAACCTGGACGCCTACCTGATGGGCCGCGCCACCGAGCCGCGCAAGGAGCTGCCGCTGGGGCACAACGAGAACCAGGACTACGTCCATTACCGCAAGGGCAGCCTGGCGCTCTACCTGCTGCAGGACCTGCTGGGCGAGGACGTGGTGAGCGGCGTGCTGCGCCAGCTGCTGGCCACCCACGCCTACCAGGGCGCGCCCTATCCGACCGCCAGCAGCCTGATCGACGCCCTGCGCGCGGTGACGCCGGCGGACAAGGCCTACCTGATCGACGACCTGTTCGAGCACATCGTCCTGTACGAGAACCGCGCCGAGAGCGCCACGATGCGCCAGCGCCGCGACGGCAAGTTCGAGGTGACGATCCGCGCCCATGCCGCCAAGGTGCGTGCGGGCGAGCTGGGCGACGAGAAGCCGGCGCCGCTGCGCGACTACATCGAATTCGGCGTCGACGACCGCAACGGCAACGCCCTGGTGCGCGAGCGGCGCCTGGTCGACAAGGCGGAACAGACGGTGGTCCTGGTGGTGGACGTGCGTCCGGGACGGGCCGGTATCGACCCGGACAACAAACTGATCGACAAGAAACCAACAGACAACATGGTCGCAGTCGACAACCCATGATTCTCACGTTATGATCGACTCACTACACTCCGGAAGGAAAATCATGTCGAACGTGGTTGCCGAGATCGCAGAAAAGATCCAGACGCTGAGTGCTTCGGAAAAGCACGAGCTGCTGCGCCTGCTGCTGCAGGATATCGATGGTGCCGACGAGGACGCGGACGAAGCCTGGCGCAACGAAGTGGTGCGCCGCGTGAAGGCGATCCGCAACGGCGAAGCCGCCATCCGCGCGCTGCAAGAGTGGCAGGATTAAGCTTCCCTGATCCCAGGGAATGAAAACCGCGGCGTGACCGCGGTTTTTTGCATGGGGCTCGCGGGGTGCGGGCCCTTTTCATTTTATGGTGGTGTGCGTGCACTTAGGTTCCGGCCTTCGGCGGAACGACGTGCTAACCGAAGTGCCAAGCTCAGAGACCGTCGTTCCGGCGAAGGCCGGAACCCAATTCAGCAGCGCACCACGGACGCTTTCTTAAGCTGCCTTCGCCACGCTACGCTGCTTCCCCGGCAAGGCCTTGCGCGCCACCGGCGCCGCAAGCGCCTCCTGCCCACGCGCCAGCTTGAAGGTCCCCACCAGCTGCGACAAGCCCCCCGCCTGCTCGCGCATCGCTTCCGCCGCAGCCGCCGCCTGCTCCACCAGCGCCGCATTCTGCTGCGTCACGTGATCCATCTGCACGATCGCCTGGTTCACCTGCTCGATGCCGGAGCGCTGCTCGTCGCTCGCCGCCGAGATCTCGCCGATGATGTCCGACACCCGGCGCACGCTGGCCACCACTTCGTCCATCGTGCGGCCGGCCTGGTCCACCAGGCGCGAGCCCGCTTCCACGCGCGAGACCGAATCGCCGATCAGGCCCTTGATTTCCTTGGCCGCGTTGGCCGAGCGCTGGGCCAGGTTGCGCACCTCGCCCGCCACCACAGCGAAGCCCCGTCCCTGCTCGCCGGCGCGCGCCGCTTCCACCGCGGCGTTCAGCGCCAGGATGTTGGTCTGGAAGGCGATGCTGTCGATCACGCCGATGATGTCGACGATCTTGCGCGCCGACTCGTTGATCGAACCCATCGTGGTCACCACTTCCGACACCACCGCCCCGCCGCGGGTCGCGGTCTCGGCGGCGCTGGCCGCCAGCTGGTTGGCCTGGCGCGCGTTGTCGGCGTTCTGCTTGACGGTCGAGGTCAGTTCCTCCATCGAGGACGCGGTCTCTTCCAGCGAGCCGGCCTGCTGCTCGGTGCGCGCGGACAGGTCCTGGTTGCCGGCCGAGATCTCGGTCGACGCCGCCTCGATGCGCTCGGTGCCGCCGCGCACCTCGGACACGATGGCCACCAGGGCGGCGTTCATGTCCCTCAGCGCGCCCATCAGCTCGCCCGTCTCGTCCTTCGAACGCACCCTCACCTCGGCGCTCAGGTCTCCCTCGGCCACCTGCTTGGCCACCTTGACGGCGCGGCGCAACGGGATGCTGATCGAGCGCATCAGCTGGAAGGCCATGAAGCCCGCCATCAGCACCGACAGGATGCCGCCGCCGATCAGGACCCGGCTCAGGCTCGCCTGCAGGCTGGCCGCGTCGGCACGGCGCTGTTCCAGCAGCACGGTCTCGGCCTTGCCGACATCGGCGAGCAGGCTGCGCATGGCGTCCATGCCGGCCCTGCCCTTGCCCTGCTGGACGAAGGCGACCACTTCGCCGACGTTGTCGTCGACGCTGGCGCGGCGCATGGCGATCACCGGATCGATGGCCTGGGCCAGCCAGTTGCCCTGGAGCTGGCCGAGCAGCTTGAGGCGCTCCTGCTGGGCCGCGTTGTCGGCGGTCAGGGCCAGCGCCTTGTCGAGATGCTGGCGGAAGGCCTGCTTGCCGCCCTGGTAGGGCTGGAGCGAGGCCTCGTCGCCGGTCAGCGCATAGCCGCGCTGGCCGGTTTCGGTATTGATCAGGGCTTCGGTCACGGCGTCGACTTCGGCCAGCACCTCGTAGGTGTGGAGGTTCATGTCGTTGGCCGTGCCGAGGCGGGCGAAGTTCACGTACGAAATGGCGACCATGAGGACGGTCATGCTGGCCAGGACGCCGAAGCCCAGGTAGATCCGGGTGGCGATTTTGAGATCGGATAGCTTCATGTGCAGTTTCAGAACTGTTCGTCTAGTTGGAAGATGGCTCGTCTCCGGGAGCCGCCGTACCTGAAACAATGACCAAAGGTACTCGATGATTATTACTTGAACATCGGTTACAGGGAAGAAAAATATTGAACGGTTGGAAAGAAGTGTTGCGGATGCTCATGCAAACGTAGGTTCCGGCCTTCGCCGGAACGACGGTTTTACAGCTAACGGGTTACGGACAAGTTTATGGCCTGCGCCTTGCCCCGTCGTTCCGGCGCAGGCCGGAACCTAAGTTTTCACGCATCCCGCGAGCGCAAAAAAAACGCGAGCCGAAGCTCGCGTTTTCACCACCGGCCAAAGCCAGTCTTATTTCTTCGCCGCCGAAGCCGTCTTCTTGGCCGGCGCCTTCTTCGCAGCTGGCTTCTTGGCGGGCGCCTTCGCCGCCGCCTTGCGCGCCGGCTTCACGGCCTCCGCCGCACCGTCGGCACCGTCGGCGCCATCGGCCGCAGCCGCCTTGCCCTTGGCGCCAGGCTTGGCCTTGCGCTCCTCGAACTCGAAGCTGATCTTGCCGTCCTTGCCGCGCACCAGGAAGGCCTTGAAGGCCCGGCGGGTACGCTGCGAGACGAAGCCCGGCAGCAGGTCGGTCTTGCCGTCGTTCAGCAGCTTGCCCATCTGCTCAGGCAGGATCTCCTGCTGCAGGATGATGCGGCCGCTGCGGAAGTCGCAAGTCTTGGGCTTGGCCACGCTGTGCTCGCACACATAGGCCAGCGGCATCTCGTACACGCCGCCCTGGCACTTCGGGCAGGGGCCGACCGGGGTCTGGCCGCTGAAGTCCACGCCCTCGCCTTCCTCGCCCTCGTCCTGATCCTGGCCGAAGTCGAATTCCAGCTTGAAGTTCTTGACCTCTTCGTCGCGCACGATGCGCAGGATCGCCGCGAACGGACGGCCCATCTTGGAGCGGAAGCCCTGCAGCGGACCGATGGTGCGGTTCTTCAGCAGCTCCTCGACTTCCTCGATCTCGAACTGGCGGCTGCCCGGCGTCTTCGACATCGAGAAGTCGCATTTGGTGCAGGCGAAGCGGCGGTAGTTTTCCTTGACCACGCCACTGCAGTTCGGACAAGGCGTCTGCAGGGTCGCGTACTCGCCCGGGATCGTGTCGTTGTCGTATTCCTTGGCGCGCTTGACGATGATCTGGGTCATCTGCGCGATCTCGCGCATGAATTCCTCGCGCGAGATCTTGCCCTTCTCCATCTGGGCGAGCTTGTATTCCCATTCGCCGGTCAGCTCGGGGGCGGTGAGTTCGTTCACGCCCAGGCCGCGCAGCAGGGTCATCAGCTGGGACGCCTTCGCGGTCGGCATCAGCTCGCGGCCTTCGCGCAGCAGGTATTTCTCGGTCAGCAGGCCTTCGATGATGGCCGCGCGGGTCGCCGGCGTGCCCAGGCCCTTGCCGGCCATGGCGTCGCGCAGCTCGTCCGAGTCGACCAGCTTGCCCGCGCCTTCCATCGCCGACAGCAGGGTCGCTTCGGTGTAGCGCGCGGGCGGCTTGGTGACCAGGCCGTTGGCGCTGAGCTTGTCGGCCAGGACCTTCTCGCCCTTGGCCACCGGCACCAGGGTGGCGCCGTCCTTGTCGTCGCCGGTGGTGTCCTTGCCGTACACGGCCAGCCAGCCGGGGTTGGTCATCACCTTGCCCTCGGTCTTGAACTGGTGGCCCGAGACTTCGGTGAAGCGGGTGGTGACCAGGAACTCCGCGGCCGGGAAGAACACGGCCAGGAAGCGGCGCGTGACCAGGTCGTAGAGCTTCTGTTCCGGCTCGCTCAGGTTCTTCGGGATCACGCCGGTCGGGATGATGGCGAAGTGGTCCGAGATCTTGGTGTTGTCGAAGATGCGCTTGTTCGGCTTGACCCAGCCGTTCTTCAGCACCTGCTTCGAGAATTGCTGGTAGTTGTTGGTGTCGTTCAGCGCTTCCATCGTGCTCTTGACCGTGCCGACATAGTCTTCCGGCAGGTGGCGCGAATCGGTACGCGGATAGGTGAGCACCTTGTGCTTTTCGTACAGCGCCTGGGCCAGGCCCAGGGTGTTCTTGGCCGAGAAGCCGAAGCGGCCGTTGGCCTCGCGCTGCAGCGAGGTCAGGTCGAACAGGGCCGGCGCCATCGAGGTGGTCGGCTTCGATTCCTCGGTGACCACGCCCTGCTTGCCGCGGCAGGCGGCGACGATCGAATCGGCGGCGGCCTTGCTCCACAGGCGCTCGGCGCGCTTCTCGGGATCGTTCTCGTCCTTCTTGAAACCGGTGTCGAGCCAGCGGCCTTCGTAGACGCCGGCGGCGCACACGAACTCGGCGCGCACTTCCCAGTAGTCGCGCGGCACGAACTTCTTGATCTTCTCTTCGCGCTCGACCACGATCGACAGGGTCGGCGTCTGCACGCGGCCCACGGTGGTCAGGTAGAAACCGCCCTCCTTCGAGTTGAAGGCGGTCATGGCGCGGGTGCCGTTGATGCCGATCAGCCAGTCGGCTTCCGAGCGGCAGCGCGCGGCGTCGGCCAGCGGCAGCATCTCGTCGTCAGTGCGCAGGTGGGCGAAGCCCTCGCGGATCGCGGCCGGGGTCATCGACTGCAGCCACAGGCGCTTGACCGGCTGCTTGGCCTTGGCGTTCTGGGCGATCAGGCGGAAGATCAGTTCTCCTTCGCGTCCCGCGTCGCATGCGTTGATCAGGGTGGTGACATCCTTGCGCTTGATCAACTTGTTGAGCACCTTGAGGCGCGATTCGGTCTTGGCGATCGGATTCAGCGCGAAGTACGGCGGAATCACGGGCAGGTGCTGGAAGCTCCATTTGCCGCGCTTGACGTCGTATTCCTCGGGCACCGTGATCTCGAGCAGGTGACCGACGGCGGACGAGAGAATGAATTCGTCGGATTCGAAGTACTCATCGTGCTTGGTGAAGCCGCCCAGCGTCTTCGCGATGTCGTTCGCGACCGAGGGCTTCTCCGCGATGATGAGGGATTTGGTCATAGGGTTTCTCGTCGTACTTACTATATAGAGTGGTGTGGCTCGGCTTGCGCATCATACATGCTTCGAGCCGGACGGCCTTGTTTGCCGTAGTGTCTGAATGGTAACAGTCTGTTTTGAGCGGCCAATGATAAGCGGGTTCTCGCCGTCCCTGCAAGTACGCCTTGTGCCGGACTTGTGCTGGACCATGGTGCGAAACGGCCGTGCGGCCGCCTCGAAAACGGGCAGCGCCAATGAAAAACGGGGCTGAAGGCCCCGTTTTGGTATGGTGTAAAACTTTGTGCTGGATCAGTGGAGCAGACGCGGCTCCTGCTCGTCCTCGTCGCTGAACAGGTCGTCGAACATGAGGGCGTCGGGCTCCTTGCCCTGGCTCCACATGACCATCAGCACGATGATCTTGAGCTTGCCCAGGGTAACGGGCGATTCGTCGACCGCCAGCGCGCGCTCGATGACGATCTCGCGCTGCACGGGGCCGAGTACGCCGGCGCTTTCCAGGAACTGGATGAAGCCGATCGCTGCGCTGCCCAGCTCGATGTATTCCTCGTCCACGTAGTAGCGGGTGCCGGTCGAGGCTTCGATCTGCTCGGTGGTCGCCATCTCGGTCAGGCCGGTGAGCCAGTCGAGGGCTTCCGAGATTTCAATGTCGTCGAAACCGACGGCGGACAGCTTGCGAGCCAGGGCTGCCGGCTCGGGGCAGGCGTCGGGACGGTAGTACGTCTCGTAGAGGTAGACCAGGATGTCGAACATAGTGACGCTACTGTAGCAGTTAAGTTCGTCGCGGCACAAGTCTCGCGCGCGCGCACGAACCCTCCCCGAAAAAAACGTTGTTTCGCGGCCTTATCCGTTCAATCAGCTTACTCGATTCCCAATGAAAACAAGAGCATACATTTCGCAAACACCCTCTTGCTAAGGATAGATCTTTGCAACTCAGCAGTATGTTTTCCGCTGCTTGATACGGCTCAGCGAACGAGCCTTTGCACCCGTCCGCCGGGCAGTTGTTCGACCAGGCCGGCCAGCTCCAGCGCCAGCAAACGGCCGCCCAGCAGGCCGGCGTCGCCGCCTACCCGCTCCAGCAAAGCATCGATGCCGACCGGGTCGTGGCCAAGGGCGGCAAGGAGCTCGTCGTCCGGTTCGGCTTCCGCAGGCACCGCCGGGGCGGCCAGGGGCGAGCAGCGCATGGCCGCCAGCACGTCGTCCACGGTCTCGACCAGTTGCGCCCCTTCGCGGATCAGCTGGTGGCAGCCCTTGGCCAGGGCCGAATGGATGGAACCGGGGATGGCGAACACCTCCCTGCCCTGCTCGGCCGCCAGCTGGGCCGTGATCAGGGAGCCGGACCCGGCCGCCGCCTCCACCACCAGCACGCCGGCCGCGAGGCCGCTGATGATGCGGTTACGGCGCGGAAAGTTGCCCGCGACCGGCGGCGTGCCGAGGGCGTATTCGCTGACGATGCAGCCTTCGCCGGCGATGCGGTGGGCCAGTTCGCGGTTGCGCGCCGGATAAACGCGGTCGATGCCGGTGCCGATCACGGCGATGGTCGCGCCGGCGCCGTCGAGCGCGCCCTGGTGCGCGGCCGTGTCCACGCCCAGCGCCATGCCCGACACGACGCACAGGCCGGCCTGCGACAAGGCCCGCGCGAAGCCCTCGGCATTGGCCCTGCCCTGCATGCTCGCGTTGCGGCTGCCGACCACGGCCACCAGGGGCGCCGCCAGCAAATCGATGCGCCCTTTTATATAGAGCATCAAAGGCGGGTCGGGAATCTGGGCCAGCAGCGCCGGATAGCCGGGGTCGTGCAGGGTGAGGATGTGGTGGGAGGGCTGCCGCAGCCAGACCAGGGTGGCCTCGATCAGCCGGGCCAGCTCGGGAGATGGCGGTGCGCACAGAGCGCGCGCCTGGGCGGGAGAAACCAGCTCGGCAAGTAGGCCCTGGCTGGCGGAGAAGATCGCGGCTGGAGCGCCCAGGCGCTCCAGCAGGTGCCGCGCAGTCCGGCCGCCCACCCCGCTGGCCTGTTCCAGGCGTATCCAGTCGGCGATGTTATTGGCGACGGAAGCGGTGGTGTGGGGGTCCGTGTCCTGCACGGCGGTGTTACTCCGGTGATTTGGCCACGTCGCCGACTTGCACCGGCTCCGTCACTTGCATGATCAAGCCGTACGAGACGTTCTTGAACACACGGAAGATGAACAGGTTGCCGTATTGCTCGTCCGGCAGCTTGATCTGCGTCTTGCCGAAGCCCAGGAAGCCCTTGCTGGCCGGATCCGGCACCGTCTTCCCGAGATGATAGAGCTGCAGCACGGCGCCGACATCGAGTCCGTCAAGCGAACCCCGGTTGACAGTCACGACCTGGCTCTGGCCGGCATAGCTGACGCCGGCATAGATCGACATCACGCGCGCATCGACCGGCTGGGCCGGGGCGTGCGGCATGTAGTTGCGCACCGGGGTCGGCGGGGCCGGCACCAGCAGGTCGCCCACGCCCATTTCCTGCAGGGTGTCGGTGACGCGGAAGGTGTGGGCGTCGACGCCGGGCCTCGCTTCCGTCACCAGGGTGACGGTGCCGAGGTAGGCGGCTTCGTGGGCCAGCACCTTGCCGGTCTGCGGATCCTTCAGGACCGTGCCCGGACGGAAGACCTGGAAGCTGTTGCCGCCGCGCAGGTCGCCCTTGACATAGACCTTGTCGCCCTTGCCCAGGTAGACCCGGCCTTCCTGCGAGGCGATGATGCGCGGCGCGGCGGCCAGTTCGTTGGCCTCGACCACGAGCGGCTGGGTCAGGTAGGGTTCGATGGCGCCGGCCGGGATCGACTGCACGGCGTCGCGCTCGAGCGATTCGCTGCGCAGCTGGGGCGAAAGGCGGGTCAGCGGAGGCTCGCCGCGGCCGTCGCCGCCCGGCGGCGTCAGCGACAGGCGGCCGCGCGTGCGGTCGAAATAGATGACCTGGCCCGGATAGATCCAGTGCGGGTTGCGGATTTCGTCACGATTCATGCCCCAGACCTGGGGCCAGCACCAGGGGTTCTGGAGGAAGGCGCCGGAAATGTCCCACAGGGTATCGCCCTTGACCACGACGTGCTGGTCGGGGGCATTGGGGCGGAAGCTGCAGTTGGCGGGGGCTACCGGTGCGGCCAGGGCCGCGCCGGCCGTGGCACATGCGACGAGCGCCGCCGCAGCAGCGCGAGTCACGACTGTGCTAAAATTTTTCATCGAAGACGTCCGTAAAATGGAGCGTTGAGACCAATTGCTGACTGTCCGGAATGCATCCCGCCCAGTCACGGCACGAGAATCAGGACGAAGAAAGAACCATGCGTCCGTTCCCGGTTTCCTTAAAAGGTTGCCGTAGTGAATCAAATTCTGCACACAAATCCCTGAACTAGCAAGACAAACCGCGTCCTGCCAGGCGCTTCGTGTGTTGCGTTTATGTCTGTGCCACACATCCGTAGCTGAATACTGAACCCACTTTATTACCTGATTGATATGGCCTTACTGAAGATTCTCCGCTATCCCGACCCGCGCCTGCACAAGGTGGCCAAGCCGGTGACCGAATTCGGCACCGAACGCCTGCGCAAGCTCGTCGCCGACATGGCCGAAACCATGTACGACGCACCCGGCGTGGGCCTGGCGGCGACCCAGGTCGATGTCCACGAGCGCGTCGTCGTCATCGACGTCACCGAAGATCAAAGCCAGCTGATCGTCTTCATCAATCCGGAAATCACCTGGGCCAGCGACGAAAAGCAGGTTTACGACGAAGGCTGCCTGTCGGTGCCGGGCATCTACGACGGCGTCGAGCGCCCTTCCCGCGTGAAGGTGCGCGCCTGGGACGCCGACGGCAAGGAGTTCGAGGTCGAGGCCGACGGCCTGCTGGCCGTCTGCATCCAGCACGAGATGGACCACCTGATGGGCAAGGTCTTCGTGGAATACCTGTCGCCGCTCAAGCGCAACCGCATCAAGGCCAAGCTGCAGAAGGAAGAGCGCGGCATGGAGCGCGAGGCTGCGCAGCGCGCCGCCGGCCGCCGTTGATGACGGCGCCGCCGATGAAAGTCGTCTTCGCGGGTACACCCGAGTTCGCCGCCGTCGCCCTGCGCGCCCTGCACGAGGCCGGTTTCCAGATTCCCCTGGTCCTGACCCAGCCCGATCGGCCGGCCGGGCGCGGCATGCAGCTGCAAGCCTCCGCGGTGAAGCAATATGCCGTGGCGCAGGGCATGGAAGTGCTGCAGCCGCTGTCCCTGCGCATGGACAGCAAGGACCCGCAGCGCGCCGAGGAAGCGCGCGCCGCCCACGAACGCCTGCAGGCGCTCGACTACGACGTGATGGTGGTGGCGGCCTATGGCCTGATCCTGCCGCGCAGCACGCTCGACATCAAGCCTTGCATCAATATCCACGGTTCCCTGCTGCCGCGCTGGCGCGGCGCCGCGCCGATCCACCGCGCGATCGAGGCGGGCGACGCCGAGACCGGCGTCACTATCATGCAGATGGAAGAAGGCCTGGACACGGGACCGATGATGCTGATCGAGCGCGTGGCCATCGAGGACACGGACAGCACCGGCAGCCTGCACGACAAGCTGGCCGCGCTGGGCGGACGCATGATCG
Organism: Massilia sp. ZL223; assembly: GCF_018119395.1. Classification (GTDB taxonomy): domain Bacteria; phylum Pseudomonadota; class Gammaproteobacteria; order Burkholderiales; family Burkholderiaceae_D; genus Telluria. The sequence continues at coordinate 28,218 of NZ_JAGPWD010000006.1, read as the reverse complement.
TGGACGCGCTGCGCAAGATGGCGGCGGGCCAGCTGGAAGCGGTGCCGCAGCCGGAAGAAGGCGTGACCTACGCCGCCAAGATCAGCAAGGAAGAAGCGAAGCTGGACTTCGGCCTGTCCGCCGAGGCGCTGGGCCGCAAGGTGCGCGCCTTCAATCCCTTCCCGGGCGCGCATGGGCAGGTGAACGGCGTGGCGGTCAAGATCTGGCAGGCGGAACCGGTTGCCGGCAAGGGCGAGCCGGGCCAGGTGCTGGCGGCCGATGCGCAAGGCATCGTCGTGGCCTGCGGCGAAGGCGCGCTGCGCCTGGACGAGCTCCAGAAGCCGGGCGGCAAACGCCTGGCGGCGGCGGAATTCCTCAAGGGCTTCCCGCTGGCGGGGCTCAGCTTCGGCTGAAATCCACGGCCCAAAACACAAAGGCAGCCTTGCGGCTGCCTTTTTTGTTTCCAATCCTGATAGTGGCGCCCATCATGCCGGCATCAAGCCGCATGGTAAGAGCCGCCAAGACAAAATCGACTGCGCCGCCCTGCTGCCGGCGGCGCGCCGCCCATCAGTGTTCCTGCGGAGCGCGTGCGCGCTGGGCTTCCATGTGCTCGCGCAGCACCTGGTTGATGCGGGTCTGGTAACCCGGACCAGCTTCCTTGAACCATTCCAGCATGTCCACGTCCAGGCGAATGGTGACGATCTGCTTCACGCCGCTGGCGGCGTGGGGCTTGGACGATACTGCCGGTTCCTGGTTGCGGAGGGCTTGGTCCCAATCCGGTTCGTATTCTTTGTTCATGCGTTTTTCCCATTTAATGCATACGCCGCTTCGTGACGGCGGAACTGATTGTGGTCCCGGTATGTATCGTAAAGATTGCGGATGAGCCGGTTTTTGTAACGTCGTGTAACAACATGCCTGTTACATACAAAACGATACATACACGGATCGGCCGCGAAGTCCTCACAAAACCATCTTTTCCGCATGACGTATAATGGCAGACCGCCTAAATGTCATCGGCTTGGTGGAGCTCCTGCCTCAAGCCGCGTATCCACAAAGAGACCCCACCATGACCGCCCAATCGCAAGCCTTCTCCCCGATCGATTCCCAGTTGCGCGAGATCCTGTCGCGCCGCATCATGATCCTGGACGGCGCGATGGGCACCATCATCCAGCAGTACAAACTGGATGAAGCCGCCTATCGCGGCGCCCGCTTCGCCGACTTCGCCGCCCCGGCCGGCGGCGCCCAGCGCGAGCTCTTCGTGAAGGGCAACAACGAGCTGCTGACCCTGACCCAGCCGCAGGTGATCCAGGAAATCCACGAACGCTACCTGGCCGCCGGCGCCGACCTGATCGAGACCAATACCTTCGGCGCCACCAGCGTGGCGCAGGAGGATTACCACATGGCCCACCTGGCCTACGAGATGAACGTCGAGGCCGCCAAACTGGCGCGCGCCGCCTGCGCGAAGTACAGCACCCCGGACAAGCCGCGCTTCGTGTGCGGCGCCCTGGGCCCGACCCCGAAGACCGCCTCGATCTCCCCCAGCGTGAACGACCCGGGAGCACGCAACATCACCTTCGACCAGCTGGTCGCCAGCTACCACGAACAGGTGCGCGGCCTGGTCATTGGTGGCGCCGACGTGCTGCTGGTCGAGACCATCTTCGACACCCTGAACTGCAAGGCCGCGCTGTTCGCGATCGATATGTACTTCGACGAGCACCCGGAGACGCCGCGCCTGCCGCTGATGATCTCGGGCACCGTCACCGACGCCTCGGGCCGCATCCTGTCGGGCCAGACGGTGGCCGCCTTCTGGAACTCGGTGCGCCACGCCAGGCCCCTGACCATCGGCCTGAACTGCGCCCTGGGCGCGGCCCTGATGCGCCCCTACGCCGAAGAGCTGGCCCAGATCGCCGACACCTTCGTGTGCATCTACCCGAACGCCGGCCTGCCCAACCCGATGAGCGACACCGGCTTCGACGAACTGCCGGCGGATACCTCCGCCCTGCTGCGCGAATTCGCCGACGCCGGCTTCGTCAACATCGCCGGCGGCTGCTGCGGCACCACGCCCGAGCACATCAACGCGATCGCGAAGATCCTGGAAAACCACACGCCACGCCAGGTGCCGCAGATTCCGGTGGCCATGCGCCTGTCGGGCCTGGAGCCCTTCACCATCGACGAGAGCTCGCTGTTCGTCAACGTGGGCGAGCGCACCAACGTCACCGGCTCCAAGGCCTTCGCGCGCATGATCCTGAACGAGCAGTTCGACGAGGCGCTGTCGGTCGCGCGCCAGCAGGTCGAGAACGGCGCCCAGGTCATCGACATCAACATGGACGAGGCGATGCTGGATTCGCAGGCGGCCATGACGCGCTTCCTGAACCTGATCGCGTCCGAACCCGACATCTCGCGCGTGCCGGTGATGATCGACTCCTCCAAGTGGTCGGTGATCGAGGCGGGCCTGAAGTGCGTCCAGGGCAAGGCCATCGTCAACTCGATCTCGCTCAAGGAAGGCGAAGAGGAATTCATTCGCCAGGCGCGCCTGTGCCGCCGCTACGGCGCGGCCGTGATCGTCATGGCCTTCGACGAACAGGGCCAGGCCGACACCTTCGCGCGCAAGACCGAGATCTGCGGCCGCGCGTATAAAGTGCTGGTGGAGAAGGTCGGCTTCCCGCCGGAAGACATCATCTTCGACCCGAACATCTTCGCGATCGCCACCGGCATCGAGGAACACAACAACTACGCGAACGACTTCATCGAAGCGACCGCCTGGATCCGCGCCAACCTGCCGCACGCAAAGGTGTCGGGCGGCGTGTCCAACGTCTCGTTCAGCTTCCGCGGCAACGACCCGGCGCGCGAGGCGATCCACACGGTCTTCCTCTACCACGCGATCAAGGCCGGCCTGACCATGGGCATCGTCAACGCCGGCATGGTCGGCGTCTACGACGACCTGCCGCCGGAGCTGCGCGAGCGCGTCGAGGACGTGGTGCTGAACCGCCGCCCGGACGCGACCGAGCGCATGATCGAATTCGCGGGCAGCTTGAAGGCCGGCGGCGCCAAGCAGGAACAGAACCTCGAGTGGCGCAACGCCCCGGTCGAGAAGCGCCTGGCGCACGCGCTGGTGCACGGCATCACCCAGTGGATCGTCGAGGATACCGAAGAAATGCGCCAGCAGGTGCTGGCCGCGAACGGCCGCCCGATCCACGTGATCGAAGGCCCGCTGATGGACGGCATGAACATCGTCGGCGACCTGTTCGGCCAGGGCAAGATGTTCCTGCCCCAGGTGGTGAAGTCGGCGCGCGTGATGAAGCAGGCCGTGGCCCACCTGGTGCCTTTCATCGAAGAGGAAAAGGCCGAGGAAGAACGCCGCACCGGCATCGTCGCCAAACCGAAGGGCAAGATGGTGATCGCCACCGTCAAGGGCGACGTGCACGACATCGGCAAGAACATCGTCTCGGTGGTCCTGCAGTGCAATAACTTCGAGATCGTGAACATGGGCGTGATGGTCCCTGCTTCCGACATCCTGGCCAAGGCCAAGGAAGAGAACGCCGACATCGTCGGCCTGTCTGGCCTGATCACGCCTTCGCTGGAAGAAATGGCCCACGTGGCACGCGAGATGCAGCGCGATCCGTGGTTCCGCGAGCGCAAGACCCCGCTCCTGATCGGCGGCGCGACCACCAGCCGCGCCCACACCGCGGTCAAGATCGCCCCTCACTACGAAGGCCCGGTGGTCTACGTGCCGGACGCCTCGCGTTCGGTCTCGGTCGGCCAGGCGCTGGTGACCGAAGACACGCGCGACGCCTACGTGATCGAACTGGCCCAGGACTACGAGCGCATCCGCATCCAGCACGCCGGCAAGAAAGCCCTGCCGCTGCTGTCGATCGAACAGGCGCGCGCCAACAAGGCGCGCCTGGCCCATGCGCCGGTCAAGCCGAAGTTCGTCGGCCGCCGCGTATTCAAGAACGTCGACCTGGGATTGATCGCACGCTACATCGACTGGGGTCCCTTCTTCCAGACCTGGGACCTGGCCGGCCCCTTCCCCGCCATCCTCAAGGATGAAGTGGTGGGCGAAGCCGCATCGAAGGTCTATGAAGAAGGCCAGGCGATGCTGAAGAAGATCATCGAAGGCCGCTGGCTGAGCGCCAACGGCGCCATCGCCCTGCTGCCGGCCAACAGCGTCAACGACGACGACATCGAGATCTATACCGACGAATCGCGCAGCGAAGTCGCCTTCACCTACTACGGCCTGCGCCAGCAGGGCGTGAAGCCGGTGGTCGACGGCCAGCAGCGTCCGAACCAGTGCCTGTCCGACTTCATCGCGCCGAAGAGCTCGGGCGTGGCGGACTACATCGGCATGTTCGCGGTGACCGCGGGCCTGGGCATCGAGAAGCACGAGCAGCGCTTCGAGGCCGCGCACGACGACTACTCCTCGATCATGCTCAAGGCCCTGGCCGACCGCCTGGCCGAAGCCTTCGCCGAGTACATGCACCAGCGCGTGCGTACCGACCTGTGGGGCTATGCGCCGGACGAAGACCTGAGCAACGAGGCCCTGATCGCCGAGGAATACCGCGGCATCCGCCCGGCGCCGGGCTATCCGGCCTGCCCGGAGCACACGGTGAAGGCCGACGTCTTCCGTACCCTGCAGGCGGACGAGATCGGCATGCAGCTGACCGAGTCCTTCGCCATGTATCCGGGCGCGGCTGTGTCGGGCTTCTACTTCGCGCATCCGGACTCGAAGTACTTCGTGGTCGGCAAGATCGGCGACGACCAGGTCGAGGACATGGCGCGCCGCCGCGGCATGGACAAGGCCGAGCTCGAGCGTCACCTGGCGCCGAACCTCTAAGCCTCCAGCGCATGCATGGGAACGCCGCGAACTTCGCGGCGTTTTTCTTTTCTAAGACAGTGCAACTCCATCATTTCCAACGCTAGGAAAGGAGAACGGACATGGCACTGCGCGGTGGATTCCATTATTCAGCGAAGCGCTGGCAGGATCAGGTGATCCTCTTGACCGGGATCTGGCTGATCGTTTCGCCCTGGGTATTCAACTATCCGGCTTCCTCCCCGCCGGCGATCAACGCGACGATCGCGGGCATCATCCTGGCCGTGCTGGCGGCCTTCGACTTGTACAAGACCTATGTGTGGGCGGTGCTGCTGAATGTCGTGGCCGGGGCCTGGGTGGCGGTATCGCCCTGGCTGCTGGATATCATTCCGGACAGGACCATGACGACCAGCTTGCTGGTGTCGGGGCTGGCGACGGTGGTGCTGGGATTGTGGGAGCTGCGGAGCGATCCGGAGCTGCACAGTCAGTGGACGAAGTCGGGGGCAACCGGCTAGGGCGACCGGCTAGGGCGACCGGCTAGGGCAACCGGCTAGGGCGACCGGTGGCTCAGCTCAAGTGAACTTGGGTCCCGGCCTCCGCCGGGACGACGTGCGGAGGGAGCGGACTGCGGAAGTACATGTGGCTGCTAACCTAAAAACCGTCGTACGCGCCACTGGCGCCTACGACTTCCGGCGAAGACCGGAACCTGAGTTTGCACGATCAGAGTTAGCTCAAATCGCGTACCGCACCACCTTATCGCTCCACTCGAACGCCGATACCTCGAGCTCCGCCAGGTCATCGCCATCCAGCGCCAGCTCGTGCAGCGCCGGCAGCACCGCATCGTCGGCGTCGCCCATCTGCTCGATCGATTCCGCCAGGCGCAGCAGCTCGCCGAAGAAGCCCTTGCGCAACAGCAGCGCGTGGCGCACTTCGTCGATCACGGGAATCTGCTCCACGATGTCCTGCATCGGAATGCAGAACAAGGTATCCATCAGGGACATCATGCCCACCGTGAAGGCGACGTCGGCCACATTGCGCTGGCCCGGACGCAGGCGCTGGGCCAGCAGTTCCATCAGGCGCGCGCGCGTGGTGGCCAGCATCAGCAGCGGACTCTGGCTGTGGCCGCGCACGCCCGGTTCCGCATACAGCAGGATCTGCAGCCAGCGCTGCAGCTGGCGGCGGCCCAGCAGGATCAGGGCCTGGCTAACCGACTCGATGCGGCGCGTGGCGCCCACGGCCGGCGTGTTCACCAGGCGCAGCAGGTTCAGGCCCAGGGTCACCTCGCGCTTGACCACCTTCTCGATCTCGCTGTTATCGGCTTCCGAGGTCACCAGGTTCATCAGGTCCAGCACCGTCGTCTGCGAAGGCGACAGCTTGCGGCCGGTCATGACGGTCGGCTTGGCGAAGTAATAACCCTGGAAGTAGTCGAAGCCGATGTCCAGGCAGGTGCGGTATTCGCTGTGGGTCTCGACCTTCTCCGCCACCAGGCGCTTGCCGGTGGTGCGCAGGCGCGGCGCCAGCGACAGCAGGGTCACGACCGGCAGCTCGCGCAGGTCCATCTTGACGAAGTCGATCACCGGCAGCAGGCGCGCCAGCGAGGCGCCGTGGGCCGAGGCCTCGGCGGCGAAGCGGAAGCCGTGCGAGGCGAGTTCGGTCATGCGCCCGATCACCGCGTCGTCCGGCTCGACCGAGCGCACGATCTCCAGCACCGTCCGCTCGCGCGGCAGGAAGGCGAACATGTCGCTCATCAGGACTTCCTTGTCCACGTTCAGGAAGGCGGTGGCGTCGCCGATCGCGCGCGGCAGGCCGAGCTGGGAAGCATGGTGGATGACGCTGGCGCTGGCCGACAGGCCCGAGCCGATCGCGGACGGATCGATGCCCGCCGCGCCCTGGGCGCTGCCGCGGAACAGCAGTTCGTAGCCGTACAGCGCCTGGTTGCGGTCCAGGACCGGCTGGCGCGCGAGGTAGAAGTTGCGCATGCGCAGCGGCTGGGACGCGTGGTCGAGGCTTGCGGAATCGGTCATCTCGTCTCTTTCTGTCGGCGAATCGGGATACTTTACCGCATCCGCAACCGTTAGTGGCTTTAAGACATTAATTTATCGTCGGAACCTTAGCTTTTATGCATCAGTTATGCCACTTATTGTGGCAAGCCATCCACGAACATGATCAGCTCGCCGGGCGCGAACTGGGTCCATTGTTCGTTGGTGGTCAGCGGTTCGGTCACGATGATGGCCACCCGGTCGTTCGGCGTGGTCACCTGCGAGAAGTCGACCGACAGGTCTTCGTCCGACAGGCAGGCGGTCACGAAGGGATACTTGCGCACCACGTAGCACAGCTTGGTCGAGCAATGGGTGAACAGGGCCGTGCCGTCGGACAGCATCATGTTGAAGGTGCCATGCGCGGCAATCGCCGGCACCAGGCGTTCGAGCGCGGCGCGCAGGGCCGCGCGCTCGGGCGCCTGGTCGCCGAATTCGCGGCGCAGGCATTGCAGCAGATAGCAGAAGGCCAGCTCGCTGTCGGTGTTGCCGACCGGGCGGAACGCCCCGTCCAGCACCGGCTGGAATTCCTTGAGGTCGCCGTTATGGGCGAACACCCAGTAGCGTCCCCACAGCTCGCGCACGAAGGGATGGCAGTTCTCGAGGGCGACCTGCCCTTGCGTGGCCTTGCGGATATGGGCGATGACGTTGGTGGACTTGATCGGATAATGCTTGATCAGTTCGGCGATCGGCGAGGCGATGGCGGCCTGGTGATCGACGAAGTGGCGCACACCCGCGCCTTCGAAGAAAGCGATGCCCCAGCCGTCATGGTGGGTATCGGTGCGGCCGCCGCGATGGGCGAAGCCGGTGAAAGAGAAGACAATGTCGGTAGGGACATTGCAGTTCATTCCGAGTAGCTGACACATGGATGCAGCTTACCATGCCGTCAGACCAGGGCGCCATCGTTCGGAAGATCGATGGCGCCCGGCAGGGCGCTATGCGGTGAGGGGAGCACCCTTATGCAGCACCTTTCGTGCAGTAGCTCAGTGGAGAACGACAGGTTGGCTCATCAGGGTGTCGTAGGACCCCAGGAAGTCGTCGATTTCTTCCATGGTCGGTTCGCTGGCGATCAGGTTGTTCACATCACGCCGGAAGGACTGAGCCAGTTTGCCGCCGATGAACGCTTCGCGCCGGCCGGCCTTGTCGACGATCTCGAAGCCGCCGAAACGCAGGGCCTCGAGTTCGCGGTCGACACCGAACTCGACGACGCTGTACTGTTCGCTGTTATAGATCATGTTCATGATGACTCCTTCTCTCGATCAGAGTTTGTGAAACCTGCCGCGCGGCGGCGGGCGGCGGGCTCTTCACTTCGCTTAAGAGGTGGGGCTGGCCGAACCGATTTCAAGAGACCTTGGATTCACCGGGAGTGCCGGCCGGTGTTCAGGTCTGGATGTCCGGGTTCAGCGCCAACAGCTGATCGTATGGTGCGTCTTGCAACCACGATCGCAACTGATCAAGGTGCTCGCTGCGCGCCAGGCCGATGTACAGATGTCGCGGGCGCTGGCGCAGCAGTCGATTTAATGTTACACGCAAAACGAGATTGCCGTCGCAGCACAGGCACCCGGGGGCGATGCGCACGACCTGGAGAGAGGAAGTGGAGACCAGCGGCGTGCTGGAGGCGGCCATGCCTTCGAGGATGACCGCGCTTTCCAGGCGCGCCGTGGCGGCGCCGGAAGAGGAAGAGGATGACGAATCGATATGCGCGCCGGCGGGCGCGTCAGGATGGTGCGTAGCGGCTTGACCGGGCAAACGAGCAAGCAAGGCGGCGATGGCTTGCTCGCGCGCGCTGGCGGAGGCGCCGGTGACCAGCGTGGTGGCCACTTTGGCGCTGGTGGACGACACTGCCCTTCACTGCCCTTTCTTGGCCAGCTTGCCCGGCTCGACGCCCAGCTGCTTGAGCTTGCGGTACAGGTGGGTGCGCTCCAGGCCGGTTTTTTCGGCCACGCGCGTCATGCTGCCGCCTTCGCGGCCCAGGTGGTGTTCGAAATACATGCGCTCGAAGGCGTCGCGCGCTTCGCGCAGCGGCAGGTCGAAGGACAGGGTGTAGCCCGTGCCTTCGCCGTGCGAGATCGCATGCACCACGCGCGCACCGTTGGGCGGCGGCGGCGGAGCGAACATCGGCGCTGCGGACACCGGCTCGGCGGCGGCGCTCTGCATGCTCGGCACACTCGGCGCGATCGGACGCGGCGGCACCAGCGGCGCGCGCGCCACTTCCTGGGCGCGCGACAGGCCCTGCTGCACGGCCTTCAGCAGTTTTTGCAGGGCGATCGGTTTTTCGAGGAAGTTCAGGGCGCCGATGCGGGTCGCTTCGACGGCCGTGTCGATGGTGGCATGGCCCGACATCATGATGACCGGCATGGTCAGCAAGCCGTCGCGCTGCCATTCCTTGAGCAGGGTCACGCCATCGGTATCCGGCATCCAGATGTCCAGCAGCACCAGGTCGGGGGCCCCGGCCGCACGTGCTTCGCGCGCCTGCTGCGCATTCTCGGCCAGGGTGATGGCATGGCCTTCGTCGCCAAGAATCTCCGACAGGAGTTCGCGGATGCCCATTTCATCATCGACTACGAGTATGTTCGCCATCTTTGTGCCTTCCCTGATCTATTTCTTAGAACTCCTACCCGTCACAGCGTGATTCTATGCGTCTTTTACACTTCGGCCAAGTTCGTCTCCACACCGGCCTCAGGGGCCAACTTTAGCAGCAAAATGAATATGGCCGCGCCAGATCCGTCCGTCCGGTTCGCGACGTCGATCCGGCCACCGTGCTCATCCACAATTTTCTTGACCATCGGCAGCCCCAATCCCGTGCCGCGGACCTTGGTGGTGACGTAGGGTTCGAAGGCGTGCGCCAGGATGCGCGGCGAGAAACCGGGGCCGTTGTCGACGATCGCCAGGCGCACCGCGGTGCCGGCCGAGCCGTCCGCGCCTTCGTAATGGATGGCTTCGGTGGTCACGTCGACCCGCGCCGGCGGCTCGCAGGCGCCGCGGTCGCACAGGGCGTCCTGGGCGTTCTGGATCAGGTTGTGGACCACCTGGCGCAGCTGGGTCGGGTCGCCCATCACGCGCGGCAAGTCGGGCGCCAGCGCGGCATGGATGATGTCCGAACCGTCCTCGGCCAGGTAAAGGCGCAGGATCTCGTCGATCAGGTCGTTCAGGTCGAGCGGCTGCAGCACCGCCGGCGGCGTGCGCGCGTAATCGCGGAAATCGTCTACCATCCGCTTCATCGCGTCGACCTGGTTGACGATGGTATTGGTGCCCCGGCGCAGCAGCTCGGCCTGCGGCGGCGGCAGGCTGTCCTCGAGTTTCATCTGCATGCGCTCGGCCGCCAGCTGGATCGGCGTCAGCGGGTTCTTGATCTCGTGGGCCAGGCGCCGCGCCACCTCGCCCCAGGCCACCGAGCGCTGGGCCGAGATCACGTCCGAGATATCGTCGAACACCACGATGAAGCCGCTGCCCGCCCCCACCGGCAGGCGCGAACCGCGCGCCAGCAGGGTGATGTCGTGGTCGTGCTCGTCGCCGCCCGGACGGCGCGGGATCTCGATCTGCTGCTGCCAGTGGGCGCGCTTGCGTCCGCTGCCCGCGGCCGTGTGCGCGTTCTGCGCCGAGAAGGCGCGCGTGATGCAGTTCGAAAAATGTTCCAGGCCGGCGATGCGGTTCAGCGGACCGGCCATCGCGCCCGGTTCCACCTGCAGGATGCGGTAGGCCGCGTCGTTGGAATTGACCACGGTGCCGTCGGCATCGAGCACGATCACGCCCGCCGACATGTTGGCCAGCACCGACTCCAGGTGGGCCTTGGCGCTTTGCAGCGCGGCGCGGTTGCGCTCGACGGCGCTGCGCGCCTCGAACAGCTGGCCGGTCATGGCGTTGAAGGACTGGGTCAGGGTGCCGAGTTCGTCGTTGGTCTCGACGATCGGACGCGGCGACAGGTCGCCCTCGGCCACCGCCTGGGTGCCCTCGGCCAGCACCAGCAGCGGCTGGGCCAGGTTGCCGGCGATCAGGAAGGCGCTGCCGATGGCGCCGAAGATCGCCAGCAGCAGGGTCAGGGTCAGGGTCTCGATGTACATCTTGCGCAGCCCGGTGCGGGCCGCGAAGCGTTGCCGGTATTCGGTATAGGCGGTGCTCAGCACCTCGGCGTTGGAAGCCAGGTTGACCGGCACTGACTGCAGCAATTGCAGGTAGCGCGGCGCCACCCCGGGCGGCTCCGGCACCGCCAGCACCACCCTCAGGCGCAGGCCGGTGACGGCATCCAGTGCGTTCTGCTCGGTCTGTTCGCGGAAGTCGCGGTCGATGCCGCCCTCGGCCCGCGCATACCCGCCGGGAATCGCGGCGGCCTTGAGCATCTGCGCATTCGGCGCATCGGCCGCCAGGTCCGGACGGCGGTCCTCGGCCGCGATCGACACGATGGCGCCGTTGGCGTCGATCAGCATGGCGCTCTGCAGGCCGCTGGTCTCGGCCAGCAGGCGGCTCAGAACGGTCTGGGCCATGGTGTCGTTCTGCCCCGCCAGCGCCGCGGCCGCGGTCTGGCCGGTGGCGCCCAGTTCCACCAGGGCTTCGTCGAGGGCGGCGTGGCCCAGGTTCAGGCCGGATTCCAGGGCCGCCTCGATCTTGACGTCGAACCAGGATTCGATCGAGTGCGAGACGAACTGCACCGAGACCATGAAGATGACCAGGCCCGGCAGGATGCCGATGCCCGCGAACAGCAAGACCAGGCGCGCCATCAGGCGCGAGCCGAACTTGCCGGCCTTGTAGCGCGAGTAAAGACGGGCCAGCGCCACGATCACGAGGACCAGCAGCAGGAAGGCCATGCCGGCGTTCAGCCCGAGCAGCCAGCCATAGTAGCGGTCGAAGAAGCCCGAGTTGTCCGACGCCGAAGCGAGCAGGAACAGCAGGATGGAGACGACGGCGCCGCCGACGACCAGCGCGTAGCGCAGCGCCTGATTGACCGATTTACTCCGCACGGTAGGTGAAGGTCTTCTTGTTCGAGGCGAGGCGCCAGTCGGAATCGTTGAAGGCGTTGACCTGCAGCGGCTTCTGCAGGTACTCGCGGTCCATGAACATGCGCAGGGACACGTTGTACACCTCGCCGCGCTTGAGCGCGCCGCGCGGCGCGATCAGCCAGCGGTTCGGCCGGCGGATCAGGAACATGGCTTCGTCCAGGGTCTGGAAGCTTTGCTGGAAGCCGCCCATCTGCTGGCTGCCGACCACGTGCACATAGTACTGGCGCGTCAGGACATCGTAGGAGATGCGGATGGTGCGCCGCTCGGAGACGGCCTTTTCGTCACGCCACCACCAGCGCGGCCGGGTCAGCTCGACCTCGGTGGTGAAATGCAGCTGCACGCCATGCTGGATGGCGTCCTTGAGTCCGTGGTTCAGGTCGAATGCATAGGCCGTGTCGAGACGATAGCCGTCTTCGCTGGCTTCGATGGCGGCCTTGGTGATCTCGATCCCGTCGGCCGCCTGCGCCGTCGCGCACGCGAAGACCAGCAGCAGCTGGCAAGCGAGGAGGCGTAAAAATCGTAACGTCACAAGTGAGCCGGAGCCTTAAAAATTGAGCGTATCGTTCGGGGAGCGCAGCAATATGCTTATTGCGCTCTCTTCTGGAACAGGGCGTAGAACAAACCGTCATGATCCTCCCCGGCACCGCTGGCTGGCAGCAGTTGGCCCGGCGCGTCGAGGCGGATGGCGTTGTGGCGCACCGCGAAAGCGGCGGCCTGCGCCTCCGATTCCTGGGGCCAGAGCGAACATGTCACGAACAACAATTTACCATTGGGCAGCAACATCTGCCAAAGGTTGTCGAGTATTTTGGAAGAAAGTGTTGCAAGTTGGAGCGTGTCCGACTTCCGGCGCAGCCAGCGGATGTCCGGGTGGCGCCGCACGATACCGGAAGCCGTGCACGGCACGTCGGCCAGGATGCGGTCAAAAGCACGGCCGTCCCACCAGCCCTGGTCCTGGGCTTCGGCCGCGATCAGCTTCGCCTGCAAGCCAAGGCGGCCCAGGTTGTCGCCCACGCGCGCCAGGCGCGCCGGGTCGGCGTCCACCGAGGTCAGGTCGACCTCGGCCGTCTCCAGGATGTGGCCGCTCTTGCCGCCCGGCGCCGCACAGGCGTCCAGCACGCGCATGCCGTCCTGCAGGTCGAGCAGGGGCGCGGCCAGCTGGGCGCCGGCGTCCTGGACCGAGACCACGCCTTCGTGGAAGCCCGGGATCTGGCTGACGTTGATGGCCTGGTCCAGGCGCACCGCGTCCGGGCCGATCTGCCTGGCGGCGATCCCCGCCTGCTCCAGCGTGCGCAGGTAGCTGGCGCTGTCGGCCTTCCTGCGGTTCACGCGCAGGGTCAGCGGCGGATGCTCGTTGCCCTCGTCGAGGATGCGCTCCCAGTCCTGCGGATAGGCAGTGCGGGTGGCGTCGATCCACCACTGCGGGTAGTTCCAGCGCGCCAGCGGCTGGCGCAGCGCTTCCTGCACCAGCTGCGCACGCTCGCGCAGGAAACGGCGCAGCACGGCGTTGACCATGGCCTTGGCGTGGGCGAAATCGGGATGGGCGGCGGCGGCGGTCACGGCCTGGTCGACCACGGTGAAGGCCTCGTAGGGCGCGGGCCTGCCCTCGGGCGGGTCGAGCAGGGTCAGCGCGGCCTGCAGCAGGCCGCCCAGCATCGCCGGTTCCGGCGCCTTGGTAGTCATCAGGCCGAGCAGGACCTCGGTGCGTCCCAGCTGGCGCATGGTGCGGTAGGCGATGTCCTGGATCGCGCCGCGCGCCTGGGGCGCCGCGTCGTAGGCCGCGAATACCCCGCTCAGGGCCTGGGGCAGCGCGGCGCCGGCGCGCACCCGCGCCACGGCGTTGGCCGCGCCCAGCAGGGCCAGGGCCAGCGAGTCGGGCTTCAGCTCGGGACGGTAGTCGCGCTGGGGCGCCACCTTCGCTTCATGACTCTGGCGCAGCTGGGGCTGCGGCCGGGCCTGGGCCTGAGTGCGTTCCTGGCGCGGCCCGCCCTTCGCGAAGCGCTCCTGGCCGCCTGCGCGCGCAGGGCCGGGCCTGGCCGCGGACGAGCGGGTCGTGGAGGCCTTGGCCTTGGGTTTCAGGGTGAGCGTCGGGCGCTTGTCGGTCATGGCGGTTCGGTGATCAAAAAAATGGCCTCCATTGTAACGGCTGCGACTTTGGCGAACCTTAACAATATGGACATCGCAGTGCGGGAAGCCGGACGCGGCCACGTGTTGGCGCCGCGCCAAACCAGTATAATGGACCCTTATTGCCTGTAAATCAGGCATCCGCTTTTCTTCGAATTTTCATTATTATTTCGACCACTTCCCCATGCTCGCCCAACAAAAACAACAGATCGTTGCCCTGTTCCAGGCCGCCCTCGCGCCGATCGTCGCCGGCAGCGACCTGACCCCGAACGTCGTCCTGGAACGCCCGCGCGACCCGTCCCACGGCGACATCGCCTGCAACATCGCGATGCAGCTGGCCAAGCCGCTCAAGACCAACCCGCGCGAGCTGGCCACGCGCCTGGTCGCCGCCCTGCTGGCCGATCCGGCCGCCCAGGGCCTGGTGGAATCGGCCGACGTGGCCGGCCCCGGCTTCATCAACCTGCGTGTGGCGGCCGGGGCCAAGCAGTCGGTGGTGCGCACCATCCTCGAGCAGGGCGATGCGTTCGGGCGCGGCGCTTCAGGCGACGGCCACCATGTGATCATCGAATTCGTCTCGGCCAACCCGACCGGCCCGCTGCACGTGGGCCACGGCCGCCAGGCGGCGCTGGGCGACGCCCTGTCCTCGCTGTTCGCATCGCAGGGCCACCAGGTGACCCGCGAGTTCTACTACAACGACGCCGGCGTGCAGATCGCCACCCTGGCCACCTCGGTGCAGGCGCGCGCACGCGGCTTCAAGCCGGGCGACGCCGAATGGCCCGAATCGGCCTACAACGGCGACTACATCGCCGACATCGCGGCCGACTACCTGGCCAGGAAGACCGTCTCGGCCAGCGACGGCCTGCCGGCCACCGCCAGCGGCGACGTCGACGATATCGAATCGATCCGCCGATTCGCCGTGACCTACCTGCGCAACGAGCAGGACATGGACCTGCAGGCCTTCGGCGTCAAGTTCGACAACTACTACCTGGAGTCCTCGCTGTACGCGGACGGCAAGGTGGAAGCGGCCGTCCAGGCCCTGGTCGACGCCGGCAAGACCTACGAGCAGGAAGGCGCGCTCTGGCTCAAGACCACCGAATACGGCGACGACAAGGACCGCGTGATGCGCAAGTCCGACGGCACCTATACCTATTTCGTGCCGGACGTGGCCTACCACATCCAGAAGTTCCGCCGCGGTTTCGACCAGGCCATCAACGTCCAGGGCAGCGACCACCACGGCACCATCGCGCGCGTGCGCGCCGGCCTGCAGGCGGTAGGCATCGGCATCCCGCAGGGCTACCCCGACTACGTGCTGCACAAGATGGTCACCGTCATGAAGAACGGCGAAGAGGTCAAGATCTCCAAGCGCGCCGGCTCCTACGTGACCGTGCGCGACCTGATCGAATGGTCGGGCAACGGCGACATCACCCGCGGCCGCGACGCCGTGCGCTTCTTCCTGATCTCGCGCAAGGCCGACACCGAGTTCGTGTTCGACGTTGACGTCGCGCTCGCGAAGAGCGACGAGAATCCGGTCTACTACGTGCAGTACGCCCACGCGCGCATCTGCTCGGCGCTGGCCAACTGGGGCGGCGACGTCGCCTCGCTGGCCAATGCCGACCTGGCGCCGCTGACTGAATCGCACGAATCGCAGCTGCTGGCCAAGCTGGCCTCCTATCCCGAAATGCTGCAGCGCGCGCTGGTCGAGCTGGGCCCGCACCAGGTCGCGTTCTACCTGCGCGAACTGGCCGGCGAGCTGCACAGCTACTACTTCGCGCACAAGTGGCTGCTCGACGATAACGAGCAGCTCAAGCTCGCCCGCCTGGCCCTGGCCGCCGCCATCCGCCAGGTGCTGCGCAACGGCCTGGCCCTGATCGGCGTTTCGGCGCCCGAGAAAATGTAAGACACACCGTCATCACACAGAAAGCGACATGACCGTCACCCGACCTTTTTCTGCGCTGCGCCAGCGCGGCAGCACCCTGACCGGCATCATCATCGGCCTGATCATCGGCCTCGGGATCGCGGTGGCGGTCGCCCTCATGATCACCAAGGGCGCCTCTCCGTTCACCGACCGCTCCAACAAGGCCGGCCGCCCGGCCGACCTCGATCCGAGCAAGGCGACCGATCCGAACAAGCCGCTGTACGGCAACCGCGACGCCGCGCGCGAAGCGAACCGCGAGCTGAACGAGCGCGCCAAGCCGGCCGCCCAGGCGCCGACCGCTAATCCTGCCGCTCCTGCCGCACCGGCGGCCGAGGCCGATCCGCTCGGTGCCGCGATCGCCGGCATGCAGCAGCGTCCGGCCGCGCCCCCGGCGCCGGCCAACACGGCCGCACCGGCGCCGTCCGCGGCGCCGGCGCCAGCCGCGGGCGCCGACGGCTATATCTACTACCTGCAGGCCGGCGCCTTCCGCGAGATGTCCGACGCCGAGAACACCCGCGCCAAGCTGGCCCTGCTCGGCTTCGAGGCCAACATCACCGACCGCACCACGGACGGCGGCGTGCTGCACCGCGTGCGCGTGGGTCCGTACACCCAGGTCGAAGCCGTCAACAAGGCGCGCGCCAAGCTGCTCGACAGCGGCATCGACGTCGCCATCGTCCGCAACCAGAAATAAGGACTGCCATGCGAGCACTGCGCCGCCTGTTCTGCACCGCCGCCCTGCTGGGCCTGTCCGGCCTCGCAGCCCTGCCGGCCCACGCTTCCGCGAGCGCGCCGAAGGACGGCGTCGAGTACAAGACGCTTCCTTCGCCGCAGCCGACCGACGCCGGTCCGCGCAAGGTGGAAGTGATCGAGTTCTTCGCCTATTACTGCCCGCATTGCTACGCCTTCGAGCCGCTGCTGGCGGACTGGGTGCGCAAGCAGGGCGACGCCGTCGTGTTCAAGCGCGTGCACGTGCCGCGCGACGCCAGCGTCCTGCCGCAGCAGCGCATGTTCTACACGCTCGAATCGCTCGGCCTGGTCGAGCAGTACCACGCCAGGGGCTTCGCCGCGATGCATGTCGAGCGCCTGCGCCTGGCCAGCGACGAGCAGGTGTTCGACTGGGCGGCGCGCGCCGGCATCGACCGCGCCCGCTTCATCGACGCCTACCGCTCCTTCGGCGTGCAGGCCAAGCTGCGCCGCGCTTCCACCCTGATGCAGGACTACGGCGTGACCCACTGGCCGATGCTGGCCGTCGACGGCCGCTTCCTGACCTCGCCGGGCATGGTGGCCGAAGGCGCGGAAGGGAATCCGTCCGAAACCCAGCTGCTCCAGGGCACCCTGCAGGTGCTGGACCAGCTGGTCGCGAAAGCGAAAGCCGGCAAGAAATGACCGGACGGCCGGGCCACGCGGACCGGGTCTTCATCACCGGCGCCTCGAGCGGCATCGGCGCCGCCCTGGCGCGCGAGTATGCGGCGCGCGGCGCGGTCCTCGGCCTGGTGGCGCGGCGGCGCGCGCTGCTCGCCGAACTGGCGGCTTCCCTTCCCAACCCCGGGCGTCACCGCGTCTATGCGCTCGACGTGTGCGACCACGCGGCGCTCGCGCAGGCCGCGGCCGATTTCATCGAAGCCCATGGCGGTGCCGACATCGTCGTCGCCAACGCGGGCATCTCACACGGCACGCTCACCGAGCTTCCACAGGACCTGCCGGTGTTCGCTGCCATCTTCGCCACCAACGTCAACGCCATGGCGGCCACCTTCGCGCCCTTCATTGCGCCCATGAAGACCCAGTCCGGCCCCTGCCGCCTGGTCGGCATCGGCAGCGTGGCGGGCGTGCGCGGGCTGCGCGGAGCCGGCGCCTACTGCGCTTCGAAGGCGGCCGTGCGCACTTACTGCGAATCGCTGCGCCTGGAGCTGCGCGGCTCGAACATCAGGGTCGTCACCATCGCGCCCGGCAATATCGATACTCCCATGACCCGCAACAACCGTTTTCCCATGCCTTTCCTGATGAGCGCCGAACGCTTCGCCACGCAGGCCGCGGCCGCCATCGCGCGCGGCGACAGCTACCGCGTGCTGCCCTGGCAGATGGGCCTCGTGGCCAAGCTGCTGCGCCTGCTGCCCAATGCCGTGTTCGATGCCGTGTTCTCGCGCGCGCCCACCAAACAACGCAAGGAGGAAGCATGAACGCCGCCCACATCGCCGCCCTCTCCCGGTCGGGCGTGACCGTCGAAGTCGTCCACGAAACCGGCTCGACCAATGCCGACCTGCTGGCGCGCGCCGCCAGCCTCGCCGGACCGCTGCTGCTGGTGGCCGAGAACCAGACCGCCGGGCGCGGCCGCGCGGGACGCAGCTGGCTGTCGTCGCCGGAAGGCTCGGTGACCTTCTCGCTGGCCTGGCGCTTCGAGGGCGGGCCGCAGACCCTGATCGGCCTGCCGCTCGCGATCGGCGTGGCCCTGGCCGAGACCCTGGCCGGCCTCGGCGTGCAGGTCCAGCTGAAGTGGCCGAACGACGTGCTCAAGGACGGCGACAAGCTGGCCGGCATCCTGGTCGAGACGCAAAGCGCACCCGGAGGCGGAATCTGGGCCGTCACCGGCATCGGCCTGAACCTCCTGATGCCGGACGAGATGGAAGCGCGCCTGGGGCGCAGCGCGGCCGGCGTGCCCTGGTTGGCGCGCATGGAGCGCGACGCGCTGATGGCGGCCCTGCTCGACGGCCTGGCCGCCGCCCTGCGCGAATTCGCCGTACGCGGCTTCGGCGCGTTCAGCGCGCGCTGGAACCTGCGCCATGCCTGGCAAGGCGAAACCGTGGTCCTGCTCGACGCCGGCAAGGTGGTGCAGGAAGGCCTGGCGGCCGGTGTGGACGACAGCGGCAGGCTGCTGCTCGACACGCCGGAGGGCCGCGTTCCCGTGCTAGCGGGCGATGTGTCGCTGCGGGTGAAGGCATGAGCGCCCTGCTGCTGATCGACGCCGGCAATACCCGCATCAAGTGGGCACTGGCGCGCGGCGGCACGGCGCTCGGCCAATGGCAGGCCGAGGGCGTGGCCCCGCATACCGAAATGGAACGCCTGGCGGCCCAGTGGAAGGCGCTCGGCGCCACGCAGGCGCTGGTATCGAACGTGGCCGGACTGGATGCGCGCGAACGCATCGCCGCCGCCCTTCCCCATGGGCTGCCTGTCGAGTGGTTCGCCTCTACCCTGCAGCGCGCCGGCCTGCACAACGGCTACCGCGAACCGGAACGCCTGGGCTGCGACCGCTTCGCCGCCGCCATCGGCGCGCGCGCGCTGGCGCCCGGCGAGAACCTGATTGTCGCCACTTGCGGCACCGCCACCACGGTCGATGCGATCACGGCCGACGGGCGCTTCCTGGGCGGGATGATCCTGCCTGGCCTGGCCCTGATGGCGGCCGCGCTGGCGCGCAATACCGCCCAGCTGCCCCAGGTGGCGCCCGCTGGTGGGATAACATCGGCGCCGCCGCCCCTGTTCGGCGACAATACCGACGACGCCATCGTTACCGGCTGCCTGTCGGCCCAGGCCGGGGCCATCGAGCGCGCCGTGGCGGGCCATGGCGCCTCGAGCTGCATCCTGTCCGGCGGCGCGGCGCCGTATATCGGGCCTGCCCTCAAGATCGGGCACCGGATGGTCGATAATATCGTGCTGGTCGGCCTGCACGCGGCGGCCGCCGGCGCTTGAACAAGGGAAAGGGACCTGTGCTGAAATTCGTCTTCTGGGCTTTGCTGGCGCTGAACGCCGTGCTGTTCGCCTATGGCCGCGGCTACCTCGGCACGCCCGCCGGCAGCGAGCGCGAACCCGCGCGCCTGAAGAACCAGCTGGCCACCGAGCGCATCGCCCTGCTGAGCGAGACCGAGGCGAAGACGCTGGCCGAGAGCGCCAAGCCGGCGCAAGAAGCGCCGGCCGAACCCGCGTCCCCCGCGCCGGCGCCGGCGGCAGCGCTGCTGGCCTGCGTGCAGGCGGGCCCCTTCGCCGCGGGCGAGCTGCGCCGTTTCGAATCCCGCGTCGCACGCCTTGACCTGGGCGAGCGCCAGTCGCGCATCAGCGTCCCTTTCCAGGAAGTGAGCAGCTACATGGTCTACCTGCCGCCGGCCGGCGGCAAGGAAGGCGCCGACAAGCGCAGCGCCGAACTCAAGGAACGCGGCGTCGACAACTTCTTCGTGATGCAGGGCGAGTCGCCGATGAAGTATGCGATCTCGCTGGGCGTGTTCAAGACCGAGGCCGCAGCCCAGACCCAGGCAGCCGCCCTGGGCCGCCAGGGCGTGCGCGGCGTGCGCATCCTGCCGCGCGGCCCGCAAGGGACTCGTGCCGTTTACCAGTTCAAGAACATAGACGAAACAACTCGCGACGACATTGCAAAAATTGCATCTTCTTTTTCTGAAGTAAAGGTCGAGATGTGCTTCAAAGGTCAAATGCCGCTAGCCCCCTAGAAAAGGGTAACGGCATTCTGATCCTTGGAACGAAGCTAGTATAGGCATGAAAAATTTTAATTGAACAAGCCAAATTATCGTAACTCGTCTTTATGCAGTTTATCAATATCAAAATGCGTGTATCTTACCCGCATTTTCGCTTGATGACCTAAAGCAGCCAATATGTTCGATATCGAGCATACCTAGACTTCCAAAGCCCTAAATCACTGCTTTCCTTTCATCCCTTCCTCAGTCATCGAATCTAAAATCGCATAAATAGGCTCCAAATCCTCCTCATAATTTGCCGAATACCCGGCTGTCCTTACAATCTTATTTCTCTCGGAGAACTTCAAGTGACGGATCTCGTTACGATGTTCAAGCCAATACAGACTCAGCCGCTCTTTATCAAGCACTTTTGAAACTTGCTCAATGCTGAACGCGTATTTGCTACCTCTAAACCCAAATTGATGGTCGAAATTCATTAACAGATAGTCTAAGAAATATTCGTAATTTTTAAGTGAAATTGAAGGATTAAAGCATAATTCAAAGAGATAATCATTCATCACTTTGGCAATGCCCCCACTATTCTCTTCCCCGACTTCATTATAAACGCCGCAACCTACGCCGCTATCGATCCTTGAATTAGAAAGCTGATAAATTACAAAACTCTTGACACGGCTTCGCTCGGCAGCGATTGCATCAATTAATTCCGACTCTAGAATTTCTTGCTTAGAGCGATCGCGAACTGCAGCATATCCAGCCCCCAAAAAGAGCGATACGGACAACTGATCCACCTCTGCAAAAAAATTCCTGTTTTCAGATATATAGTCGCGCTTAAAGATTGAAAAAACTTTTTGCGATACTTCACGCATGCCTGCTAAAGCTATGATCGTAGTAGCACCTTGGGTAGGCGCGTTTGGGCCCGCGTGTCGAGAGAGTGCATTTTGCAGCGTGAAAAGGGTGCCTCCTCGATCGGCACTGCAATATAGTCGGAACAGCATAACATCGTAAATGCCCAATGCTCCTCTCTCGACCTCTGCGAGCCTCTCCAAAATTCCTTGTCCAAATCGCTCGCCTTCTCCAAAGATCCAATCGGCGATTGGATTACGAGTAGGCGCGTTTTCGCCTAGCACATCGCTGTCTTCCCAGCGGCTTTGGTCGAGAATCTTCAAGAGCGCATAAATCAATTTATTGCGCATGTTTCCAAATACGTCTCTACCTTCAACAGCAGAGTAATTTGGAATATTTTCCACCAAATAGTCAACAATTTCCCCCGCAAGAGGCGCATTAAATTCAGATGCAGTATTAGCGATTATTCGCCAAAGCTCGGCGCGCGCGAGCCCCTTATCCTCGAAGGAAAAATGGCTTTTGGTAAAAATTTCTTCAAGCGAGAAGCCAGCATGCAAAGCGTCTTTTTGATTCAAATAAAATCTATAACTCTCTCGCCCATCTGGTCTCGATAAATTTACGATTAACTTTAAGTAGCGTTCCAAGTTTCTGTTCTCTGATGAATTGAAACATGCACGCGACCGAAGCATCAACTCTTCCGAAGCCCCTTCCTCTCCAACAACACTTTCACAGAAAACCTTCCCAAGAATGAATTTTGGCACATCTGGCAAATCTTTCACGTAAGTTTTGTAGTTATCGGAATTGGAGTACTTGAACCGATCATTCTCAAATTTTCGTTTAAGCGAGAAGAACTCTGCTCGATCGTTTGTCTCGGCAGTATATATATCCCTAAAAACTGCTGGATATCCGACATATAGCAGAAGTAAATGAATTAAATCATTTTTATCGAAATCGCTGTTTTCGAGATCAGCCTTGTCAATCTCAAGCAGTAACAGAGTATTAATTAGGCGCTTTATCTTTCTAACATCACCCAAGATATCTTTATACCAGTAGAAATCAGAAGACTCATAAATATCGACAAGGGCATTGAGGGCTTGTTTAACGGCGTCTAACGTCTGCGGATCCATCGCCAAATTATTTTTTAAAGCGATAGAGAAATTCGACGAAACGTATTTCGCCAGCGCTTGCGAGTCAAGGTAAAGACTTACCTTTACATTAACGAACTTTTCAAGGAACTGTCTAACATCCGAGATAATTTCATTACCATTGTCATTTTTTATGTTCTCGGTGTCATAACATAAAACATAAGACATATTGGGAAGCATAAAGCTGCGTTTTACTGCAAATAGAATATTTTTGATCGAACTCCAACCGACGCGATCTAGATCATCGACCACGACGATTATTCGAATGTTCATGCTCGCCAGGACCTGCTCCAAATTCTCTAGAGCATCCTCAATAGTAGAAGGACTAGGTTCGAATTTAAGTCCAAACAACGTAAAGTCACTGGAGCCTTTTACCAATCGCGAGTACTTCGAAAACAAAGGGCGAATAGAAGGAGAGAAAACTGATTTCTCAACGGTACATATTAAATCTTCAACGAATTTTCCGGCGAGATCAGCAGTCTGTTCGTAGCGCAATGGCTCAAATCTATGAACGATTACGTTAAATTGCGCTTTCGTCGCCCAGTAGTTACAGCAAAAGTTGATGAAGCTAGACTTTCCGATACCCCATGGCGCATCAATTCCGAAAACAAGGCTGTCAGAGGCTCCGCCGTTCAGTACGCGCTCTGCGAAACGCTCAGCATGCTGACTTGAGGCAAAGAGATCTTCTTCAGCATTCTCAATTTCCTTGTCGCTGACGAAAAATGGGGACGCAATTTGTGGTTGCCGAGCGAAAATAATTCGCAAGATTTGAGATACAGCGAGCACTATAGGAAAAAGTACGATGAGCAGCAACTGAGCATCACCAATCTTCCCTATCCACTCAACGTATTTTTTCGTACCCAATCCGTCAGCGGAGACTGAAATTGCGCTACCAAGCAACAGAAGAGCGAATATATCGACCCGCCAACTCCGCAAATATTTAATCAGATTTCTATACCCTGATCGAAAGAAAAAATATGTTACCCCCACCACAACCACAAGAAGACCTAATGCGAGGATCAGTTCGGCCGCAACAGTTTTCGCGATATACTGCTCCAGTTTCTTCCCTATTGATTGCCCAACGTACCATGCCTCAGAAAGGGCTACGCCACAAACTAGAGCTTGAATTAGAACCGGAATCTCCGCCTGCCGTATTTTGTTGGACATGAATTTATATTTTTGGATTATGTTATTTCAATATACTTGATGCACGCACTTTCTAGTCGGCACTTGGATTTTCGACGTGCAGAAATATCAACGTCTAACGACCAGCGCCCGCAGACGTAACGATTTAAAAATTGCACGGGCCGCCCGTTGCGCTCCCGCTTTATCCTTGAAAGGTCCTCCAAAAATCCGATGCGTGAAACCAACTTGAACAACTTCCAGAGTCTTGAAATTGGTGTCGGCGCGATGTAGCTTCTTCTTGATAGCTTCAGCCGTATTACTAAGACTGTAGGATCCGAACTGCAAGTAGAAGGTTTTTGCAGGTGACGAGACGAGCTGCGCAACTGCGGCGCTATCCGACTGTACCTTCTCTTCTAGCATCACGGCCGCGATCTCCGGCGGGGCCGATTGCGCCAGCGAGGCCGCGGCGCGGCGCGTGCTGGCGATGCGCTCGGGATCGCTCGGGAACAGGCGCTCGATCTCGACCTTGTGGCTGCCCTTGGCCAGCAGGTCCAGCTTGAGCGCGGCCGTATAGGACAAGTCGATGATGCGGCTGCTGTGGAAGGGGCCGCGGTCGTTGATGCGCACGATCACGGATTTGCCGCTGTCGACGCTGGTCACGCGCACATAGGACGGAATCGGCAGGGTCGGATGCGCCGCCGTCATCTTGTACATGTCGTAGGGCTCGCCCGACGTGGTCTTCTGGCCGTGGAAGCGGTTGGCGTACCAGCTGGCCATGCCGCGCTGGACGAAGGGATCCTCGTGCAGGATCGGGGTGTAGGTCTGGCCGAACACCGAATACGGGCGGTTGCCCCACTTGGCGTAGGGCTCGTACTTGACCACGTCGGGAGGATTCTCTCCCGGAGCCTCGTCCTTGTAGTAGCCGGCAAGGCCGGACCCGGCCGCCGGCAGCTCGGGCGCCGCGCCATGTTTGGCCGCGGGCTTGTGCAGCCAGGGCAGCGGGATCAGCCTGAGGTAGTCCGCCGCCGTGTTGTTCGCCGGGGTGCTGCAGCCGGCGCCCAGGATGGCAAGTGCAACGACCGCCGAAAAATTCCTTCGAACGGCCATTGGTCGTCCTCCATCTATTACGTCTGCACGAGTTTACGATGTCTTTGAATACTCATCAATATGCCCGCGCCCAGGCCGAGCGTGATGAAGGCCGTGCCGCCGTAGCTCATGAAGGGCAAGGGCACGCCGACGACCGGCAGAATGCCGGCCACCATGCCCATGTTCACGAAGGCGTAGGTGAAGAAGATCATCGTGATCGCGCCCGCCAGCAGGCGCGAGAACTGGTTCGGCGCATTGGCCGCGATCATCAGCCCGCGCCCGATCAGGAGCAGGTAGACGAACAGCAGCACCAGGTTGCCGACCAGGCCGAATTCCTCCGAATACACGGAAAACACGAAGTCGGTGGTCCGTTCCGGCACGAATTCGAGGTAGCCCTGGGTGCCCTTCATGTAGCCCTTCCCGCTCACGCCGCCCGAGCCGATCGCGATGATCGACTGGATGATGTGGAAGCCCTTGCCCAGCGGGTCGGAGGTCGGATCGATCAGGGTCATCACCCGCTCGCGCTGGTAGTCGTGCATCATCGACCAGCCGATCGGCAGGCTGGCCGCGCCCATCACGGCCAGCGCGATGATCGCCTTCCAGGACAGCCCGGCCAGGAAGATCACGTACAGGCCCGAGGCCGCCACCAGCAGCGCGGTGCCGAGGTCGGGCTGCTTGGCGATCAGGGTCACCGGGATCAGGAGCAGGACGGCCGCGATGGCGAAGGACTTCCAGTTGCCGACCGTGGCCTTGGTCTGGAAGTACCAGGCCAGCATCAGCGGCATCGCGATCTTGAGGATCTCGGAAGGCTGGATGTCGACCCCGACGTGCAGCCAGCGGCGCGCGCCCTTCTTGATGATGCCGAACATGGCCACCGCAATCAGCAGGGCCACCCCGAAGGTGTAGATCGGCACGGCGAGACGCATCAGGGTCTGGGGCGGAATATTCGCCGCCACCCACATGATGGCGAAGGACAGCAGGAAGTTGCGGATCTGGTGCTCGACGCGGTCCGGGAAGTCGGCGCCGGCCGAGGTCATGGTGATCATGCTGATCGTCATCAGCACGAACAGAATCAGGGTCAGCGGGCCGTCGAAGACGGTGAAATACGGACGCAGGCGGCGCCGCAGCGAGCGTCGTTCTGGAATGTGCGCCATGGCTTATTCCTTTCTGGTGGTGGCGGGCGCTGCCGCGGTCTGGACCGTGGCCGCCGCGGGAACAGCAGCCGGAGTGGTCGCACGCTTCACGGTGGCGGCGCCGGCGGCCGGCACGTCTTTCGGCTTCGGCGGCGGTGGGCGCTTGCCCAGCAGATAATAGTCGAGCGCCTTGCGCGCGATCGGCGCCGCCGAGGCCGCGCCGAAGCCGGCGTTCTCGACCACCAGGGCCAGCGCGATGCGCGGCTTGTCGGCCGGCGCGAAGGCGACGTACAGCGCATTGTCGCGGTGGCGCTCGTCGATCGCGTGGGCGTTGTACTTCTGGCCTTTCAGGCCGATCACCTGCGCGGTGCCGGTCTTGCCCGCCGAGATGTAGCCGGCGTTGGCGAAGGCGCGGTAGCCGGTGCCGTAGGATTCCTGCGTCACCCCGACCATCGTGTGCTTGATGAAGTCGATGTTTTCCTGCTTGAGCGGAATGCGGCGGGTCTCCTTCGGCACGGTCAGGGTGCGCTGGCGGGTGGCGCCGTCCTCGATCATCTTGACCAGGTGCGGCTTCATGACCACGCCATCGTTGGCCAGGTTGGCCACCGCGTGCGCCAGCTGCAGCATGGTGTAGTTGTTGAAGCCCTGCCCGATCGACACCGAGATGGTATCGCCGCCCACCCACTTCTGGGCCGCGCGGTTGCGCTTGAAGCGCTGCGCCTTCCATTCCTTGGATGGCAGCACGCCGGTCTTCTCGTGTTCGAGGTCGATCCCGGTCGGTTCGCCGAAGCCGAACTGGCGCATGAAGCCCGAGATCTTGTCGATGCCCATCTCGTTGCCGAGCTGGTAGTAATAGGTGTCGCAGGACTCCACCACCGACTTGTACATGTCGACGTAGCCGTGGCCGCCCGGCTTGTCGTCGTTGAAGCGGTGGCCGCCCAGCACGAAGAAGCCCGGATCGCGGATCCCGTCCGACGGACGGCGGTGCCCCAGCTCCAGCGCGGCCAGCGACATGAAGGGCTTGAAGGTCGATCCCGGCGGATAGGTGCCGGACAGCGGACGGTTCATCAGCGGGCGGTCGAGCGAGGTATTCAGCTCGTTCCAGTTCTGGCTGTCGATGCCGTCCACGAACAGGTTGGGGTCGAAGCCCGGGCGCGAGACATAGGCCAGCACGTCGCCGGTGCTCGGCTCGATCGCGACCAGGGCGCCGCGCTGCTCGCCGAAGGCTTCCTCGATCACCTTCTGCAGCTCGATGTCGAGCGAGAGGATCAGGTTGCTGCCCGCCACCGGGGCGGTGCGGCGCAGGGTGCGGATGGCGCGGCCGCCGGCCGAGCGCTCCACTTCCTCGTAGCCGGTCTGGCCGTGCAGGTGGCGCTCGTAGCGCTTTTCCACGCCTTCCTTGCCGATATGCTCGGTGCCGTTGTAATTGGCGGCGTCTTCGGTCTCCTCGAGGGCGTCGGCTTCGCGCTGGTTGATGCGGCCGATGTAGCCGATCACGTGCGAGGCGGTCTCGCCCAGCGGGTACTGGCGGAACAGGCGCGCCTGCACTTCCACGCCGGGGAAGCGGAAGCGCTGCGCGGTGAAGCGCGCCACCTCGTCGTCGGTCAGGCGGGTGCGGATCGGCACGCTCGCGAAGCTGCGCGACTCTTCCAGCAGGCGCTTGAAGCGGCGCCGGTCGCGCGGCTCGATGGACACCAGCTTGGCCAGCTCGTCGATGACGGAATCCAGGCTGGCGTGCAGCTTGGACGGATTGATCTCGAGGGTATAGGCGGAATAGTTGCGCGCCAGGACCACGCCGTTGCGGTCCACGATCAGGCCGCGGTTGGGCACGATCGGCACCAGCGCGATGCGGTTGTCCTCGGCCTGGGCGGCGTACTGGTCGTGGTGCAGCACCTGCAGCCAGACGAAGCGCGCCACCAGCAGGCCGAAGCAGACGAACACCAGTCCCACCAGCACCGTCAGGCGCAGGCGGAACTTGTGGATCTCGCGGTCGTTATCCTTGAATTCGGTCATGCTGGGCTACTACCAATATCAGATCGGGCGGGTATGGTCGCGGTCGACCGCGCGGCGCTGGGGCGCCAGCAGCAGCCAGGTGATCACCGGCCACAGGGCCACGGCCACCAGGCTTTCGACGAAGGTCAGCAGGCCGGGGAAGCGGCCCGAGACGGTGAAGTGCACGAAGGCCTGGATCGCCTGCGCCAGCAGCAGCAGCGGGAACACGTGCATGGCCTGGGTCATCAGGTGGAACCACAGCACGCGGCGGTGGATCATGATCGCCAGGTAGGACAGCAGCGTGTAAGCCAGCGCGTTCTCGCCCAGCAGGCTGGCGTCGTGCACGTCCATCAGCAGGCCCATGACGAAGGCGACGCCGATGCCGACCTTGCGCGGCTGGTGGATACCCCAGAACACGAGCACCAGCGCGACGAAGTCGGGCGCGCCCACCCAGCGGCCCCAGGGCAGCAGGTTGAGCATGAAGGCGCACACCAGGCTGAAGGCGATGAACAGCGGGCTGACGGGCAGCAGGATGTAATGCGGACGGTTACCGGGCATGGTCGGGTCCTGGAATCATTGTCCGGCCGGCGCCGCGGGGGCCGCGGCGGCGGGTGCGGGACGGGT
>NZ_JAGPWD010000059.1 GCF_018119395.1 Massilia sp. ZL223 | reverse complement strand
GCAGGCCGGGACCCAAGTTCGTCGCACACCGCACGGCTACCGATGGCCGCATGCGCCCGCCCATCATCAATCAAGCAAACTCCGCCACCCTCTCCGCCACCTCGCGATTCACCACCTGCGCCTCGATCGACGCCTGCAGCGACGGAATCGACCCGCCCGCCCGGTAATGGAAGCTCACGCGCAGCAAATCCCCCGCCTCGACCGCCATCGGCCTGGCCAGCGGCAAGGTCATGTAGTGGTTCAGCCAGTCGATCGTGGTCGACTGCTCCTGCACCACCGCCAGCACGTTCTTGGTAATGAAGCGCATCGCATTGAGCGTGCCCGCCTGCTCGATCAGCACCGAGCCTTCGAAGCCGATATGGGTATCGACCGGGGTCTGGAAGTCGATGATGCTGTACACCGCCGGCTGGCCCAGTTCCACGGTGCCCGGATACACGACGCCGGTCTCCTGGAACTGCACGATCGGCGCATGGAAACCTTCGAAATCGTATTCCTGCTGGATCGGCTGGGCCGCCATGATCACGGCCTCGGGCAGGAACACCGGCAGCGGACCGCCGAATTTTGCCAGGTAGCGGCGCTTGAAGGACTCGATCACCTCGACCTGCTTCTCGCGCAGCATGCCCACGTGGATCATCTCGCAGATCACGACATCCACCGGTTCCGGCGGCAGGTAGTCGAAGGCGTCCGCGTGGATCACCTCGACCTTGTGGCCGTTCGGATTGATCGCCAGGAATTTGCGCGCCTCGCGCACCATGTCGGGGTTGTATTCGACGCAGTAGACCTTGCTCGCCTGCTGGGCCGCGAAGAAGGACAGCACGCCGGTGCCGCCGCCCAGTTCCAGGACGCGCGCGCCCGGGAAGACCGCGTAGTGGATGGCGGACTTGAAGCTGTGCATCCGGTTCTGGTCCATCAGCATGTTGTGATGGTAGTGGACGGGGATGAACTGCCCCAGGTAGCAGCTTTCGATTTCGCGTTCGTTCAGCATGATGTTCCCGATTGTCGTGATGTCCGGAGTGGACCGTAAGGACATTATGGACAAGCAGGCATGCCGCCGAAGGGCCGAGCTGCGGGGTCTTTCACCCCTAGTTCTCGGCGGAAACGTTAAATCATTGGGGTTTAGCGCCGGTAATGGCCTGCGCCAGCCCCGTGTGCCCTGCCCGCTCGGCGATCTGGGCGGCCGTCAGGCCTTCGGTGTTCTTCAGGCCCGGCTTCGCCCCGCGCTTGAGCAGCAGCTGCGCGGTCGCATCGTGGCCCTCGCGCGCCGCCATCATCAGCGGCGTGTAGGCGCCGCTCTGGCGCGGCGACAATGCGTCGAGCTTGGCGCCGCGCTCGGCCAGCAGGCCGATAATTTCCACATCGCCCGCCGCCGCCGCATAGTGCAGCGGCGTCCAGCCGGCGCGGTTCACCTTCGCGCCCTTGGCCAGCAGCGCGTTGACGGCCTCCTTGTTGCGCTTGAAGGCGGCCATCATCAAGGCCGTGTTGCCGTTCGCGGCCGTAGCCTCGAGATCGGTCCCGGGGTGTTCCAGCAGGGCCTGGAACACGTTTTTCGCATCCTCGCGCACCGCCAGCACCAGCGCGGTATCGCCGCCGACCGGGTTGCGCTCGTTGGCGTTGACCGTGGCGCCCACCATCTTGCGCACCGTCGAGGCGTCGTCGGTCTGGACCGCCCGGAAAAAGGACGTCACCTGTTCCGGGGTCGGCGGCGGCACCGCCTGGGCGGTGGACAGGAAGCCTGCGAGCAGGCCGGCAAGGACGATGGAGCGGCGGGTGGTGGACATGGTTCAGTTCCTCGCGGTCTGGAACAGCTTGAAGAAGTTCTCGGTGGTCTGCTGGGCCACGTCGCGCAGCGAGACGCCCTTCAGGGTGGCGATGAACTCGGCCACGTGGGCGACATAGCCCGGCTCGTTCATCTTGCCGCGGAAAGGCACCGGGGCCAGGTAGGGCGAATCGGTCTCGATCAGCATGCGCTCGAGCGGCACGGCCCTGGCGACCTCCTGCAATTCCTTGGCGCTCTTGAAGGTCACGATACCCGAGAACGAAATATAAAAGCCCTGGGCCATGGCGGCCTGGGCGACTTCCAGCGACTCGGTGAAGCAATGCATGACGCCTGCCACGCCGCCCTGGTCGGTTCCGGCGCCCTCTTCCTGCATGATGCGTATGGTGTCGGCACTGGCGGCGCGGGTGTGGATGATCAGCGGCTTGCGGGTCTCGCGCGAAGCGCGGATGTGGGTGCGGAAGCGCTCGCGCTGCCATTCCAGGTCGCCCTCGAGGCGGTAGTAGTCGAGACCGGTCTCGCCGATGGCGACGATCTTGGGATGATCGGCCAGCTCGACCAGCTGCAGCACCGTCGGCTCGGGCGTGTCCTCGTAGTCGGGATGGACGCCGACCGAGGCGTAGATGTGCGGATATTGCTCGGCCAGGGCGAGCACCTGGGGGAAATCCGGCAGGTCGACCGAGACGCACAGCGCATGCGTCACCTTGTTCTCGGCCATCTTGGCCATGATCTCGGGCATCCGGGCAGCCAGCTCCGGGAAATTAATGTGGCAATGGGAATCGATGAACATCCCGCCATTTTAATCGAGCTGCGGCTAGACCGTTATTCAGGCGACGCGCTTGCCCAGGATGACCAGGTCGCGTTCGATGCCGTCCAGGTTCGCCACGCGCGGGAAATTGGCCCAGGTATCGAAACCGTACTTGCGGAACAGCGCCAGGCTCGGCACATTGTGGCCGAAGATAAAGCCCAGCAGGGTGTGCACCTTCACTTCCGGCGCAAACGCCATCGCCAGCTCCAGGCAATAGCGGCCAATGCCCTTGCCGCGCGCCTTCTCGGCGATATAGATCGACACCTCGGCGGTGCCCGAGTAGGCCGGACGGCCGTAGAAGTTCGAATACGACAACCACCCCAGCACTTCGGGCTTGTCGCTGCTGTCGTCCGCGGCGTGGATCACCCACAGCGGCCGGCGATCCGGCGTGTGGTCCGCAAACCATTGCTCGCGCGATTGCACGGTGATCGGTTCGGTATCGGCGGTGACTTCGCGCGAAGCGATGGTGGAGTTATAGATATCGACGATGACCGGCAGGTCGTCGCGCGTAGCGAGGCGGTGGACGTAGGACGGCATACAGCAGGAAGTGGGTTGGAAACTCGGTTACAGGGTATGGGTCGCGCGCGACGAACGCAGGGCCGCGCCGAGGATTTCTTCGATGCGCAGCTTGGCGCGCTGCCCGGACTCGTCCGCCGGGAAGTGCACGCCGATGCCCTGCGCCTTGTTGTTGTTCGCGCCCGCCGGGGTGATCCAGGCCACCTTGCCGGCGATCGGGTATTTGTTCGGGTCGTCCATCAGCGACAGGATCAGGTAGATCTCGTCGCCGATCTTGTACGGCTTGTTGGTCGGCACGAACATGCCGCCGTTCTTGAGGAAAGGCATGTAGGCGGCGTACAGGGCCGCCTTTTCCTTGATGGCCAGGGACAGCACGGACGGCCGCGGCGCTTGCGCTGCGTTCGGGTCTGTCGGGGTGGCGCTCATCGGTATCCTCTCATTGCATCAGCTGCAGCACGAAGTGTACTCAAGCAACATGTCTTCGACAAACAATTTTGCCGACAGCGGGTGCTCGGCCACCGCGCGGCGCTCGTTGGTCGCCTTGATCGCGCGCATCAGGCTCGCAGTGTGCACCTTGGCCGCCAGGGCCGCAAGCTCGCGCTCATGGCGGGGATAATAGCGGATCTGGCCGGACAGCTTGAAGGCGAACACATCGTACAGCCAGCGCTGCAGCCAGGCCACCAGGGCGGGCAGCTCGCCCTTGGACAGGCGCTCGGCGGCGCGCAGCGCACCATCCCTGGACGGCTGGGCCAGGAAATGCAGCAGCGCTTCCAGTTCCTCGCGGCTGCCGCCCTCGCTTTCGGCCAGCGCGGCCAGCGGCGCGCCGCCCTGCTCGCGCAGCCAGCTGTCGGCGTCCGCCACGCCCTGGGCCTTGAGCCAGGCCAGGGCTTCCTCATGCGAAGGCATGGGCAGGGCGAACTTGCGGCAGCGCGACAGGATCGTCGGCAGCAGGCGGTCCAGGCTGTTCGAGGCCAGCAGGAAGACGGTGCCGGGCGGCGGCTCTTCCAGGGTCTTGAGCAGGGCGTTCGAGGCCGGCATGTTGAGCGCTTCGGCCGGATACAGCACCACCACCCGCAAGCCCTGGCGGTGGGTCGAGATGTTCATGAAATCGGCCAGCGCGCGGATCTGCTCGATCTTGATTTCCTTGGACGGCTTGGCGGACTTGGCCTTGCGCTCGCCCTCCGCGCCCTCCTCGCCCTCCGGCGCTTCGTCCTCGAAGGCCTCCGGGCGCACCCGGCGGTAGTCCGGATGATTGTGCTGCACGAACCAGCCGCAGGAAGCGCACACGCCGCAGGCGTGGCCGTCCGGCTGCACGTTCTCGCACAGCAGGGCCTGAGCAAAGGTTTCCAGGAAATCGGCCTTGCCGGTGCCGGCCGGGCCATGGAACAGGATGGCATGCGGCATGCGGGCGCGCATCTGCTGCAGCTGCGCCCACGCGGCTTCCTGCCACGGATACATCGTCACAACAATTTCTCCAGTACTTCCGATAAACGCACGCGGGTGTCTTCGATCGAGCGGGTCGAATCGATCACCACGATCCGCTCCGGGAACTCGGCCGCGCGGCGCAGGTACTCGTTGCGACATTTCTCGAAGAAGTCGGCCTGCTCGCGCTCGAACTTGTCGAGGGTGCGGGTGGCGTCCAGGCGCTCGCGCGCCACGGCGAGCGGCACGTCGAACAGCAAGGTCAGGTCGGGCTGCAAATCGGGATGAACCCAGTGCTCCAGCGCTTCCATCTTGTCACGCGCCAGGCCGCGCCCGCCGCTCTGGTAGGCGAAGCTGGCGTCGGTGAAACGGTCCGACAGCACCCAGTTTCCGAGCGCCATCTGGGGCGCGATGACCTGGGCAATGTGCTCGCGGCGGCTGGCGAACATCAGCAGCGCCTCGGTTTCCAGGTGCATCTTCTCGTGCAACAGCAATTCGCGCAGCTTTTCGCCCAGCGGCGTACCGCCCGGCTCGCGCGAGGAGACCACGTTCTTGCCGCGCGCGCGCAAGAAGTCGGTGACGAAGCCGATGTGGGTGGATTTCCCGGCGCCGTCGATGCCTTCGAAACTGATGAACTTTCCGCGCAACGTACTACCTTCGCTCATCGGGTGATCTTTCGCTGATACTGGTTGACCGCGCGGTTGTGGTCCAGCAGGTTGTCGGAGAACTGGCTGGTGCCGTCCCCGCGCGACACGAAATACAGGGCCGGCGTCTTCTCCGGCGCCAGCGCCGCGTTCAGCGACTGGATGCCCGGCAGCGCGATCGGGGTCGGCGGCAGGCCGCCGCGCGTATAGGTATTGTAAGGCGTGTCGGTTTCCAGGTCCTTCTTGCGGATCTGGCCATCGAAACGCTCGCCCATGCCGTAGATGACGGTCGGATCGGTCTGCAGCAGCATGCCGGTGCGCAGGCGGTTCACGAACACGCCCGCGATCATGCCGCGTTCGCTCTTCTGGCCCGTTTCCTTTTCCACGATCGAGGCCATGATCAGGGCCTCGTAGGGCGTCTTGTAGGGCAGGTTCTGGTCGCGTTTTTCCCAGGCCGCCTTCAGGTGGCTCAGCATCGCCTGGTGCGCCTTCTTGTAGATCTCGAGCTCGGACGAGCCCTTGGCGAACAGGTAGGTGTCCGGGAAGAACAGGCCTTCGGGATCCTTGTATTCGGTCGAGATCTTGGCCATCAGTTCCTGGTCCGACAGCTTGACCGTATCGTGCTTCAGGCGCTCGTGGGCGGCCAGGGCCTGGCGCATCTGGCGGAAGCTCCAGCCTTCGATGATGGTGATCGCTTCCTGGGCGAATTCGCCGCGCACCAGTTGCGACAGCAGCTGGCGCGGCGAGGTGTCCGGTTTCAGTTCATAGCTGCCGGCCTTGATCTTGGCGGCCTGGCCGGTCACGCGGGCCAGCAGCGCGAACAGGTAGCGGTTGAGCGGAACGCCGGCGCTGGCGATCTGCTGCGCGGCGGCCGCCGCGCCACTGCCCGGGTTGACCGTGAATTCGATCGCCGGTCCTGCCGTGGTCAGGGGCTGCTTGGCCCACCAGGAGAAACTGCCGACCGCGGCGATCGCCACGACAACGCTGGCGACGAGGAGTTTTTTAATCAGAGCCATGGGGTTTTGCTTGGTATTGCGCCGTGTCCGGCGCGATTTTCTCGACATCTTTATAATGAGCCCGTAATGATAAAGCCTAATTGCAAGATCATATTCGATTTATGAGTCACTGGACTGAACAACTTTCTGCGCTCGGCGCCCGCTTTCACGTCGACGAGGCGAACCAGGTCGAGGATTTCGGCCGTGTATTGACGGCTGCCGACCTGGCCGCCGGCTTCGTCGCCCCCGTGACCGATCTCGGTCTCATCGCCGTCGCCGGCGACGATGCCGCGACCTTCCTGCACGGCCAGCTCACCAACGACGTCGAGCACCTCGGCCAGGGCGACGCCCGCCTGGCCGGTTTCTGCACGCCCAAGGGCCGCCTGCAGGCCACCTTCCTGATGTGGCGCGACCAGGACGCGGTCTACCTGCAGTTGCCGCGTGCGATCCAGCCCCCGCTGCAAAAGCGCCTCAGCATGTTCGTGCTGCGCGCCAAGGCCAAGCTGCGCGACGCCACCGACGAAGCGCCGTTCCAGGCGGTCCTCGGCCTGGGCGGCGCCAAAGCCGAAGCGGCGCTGCGCCGCCACGTCGCTACCCTGCCCACTGCGCCCATGACCAAGGTCAGCGGCGAAGCGGGCACGGTGCTCCGGCTGCACGATGCCTTCGGCATGCCACGCTACCTGTGGCTGGCGACGAGCGACACAGGCCTCGCCGCGCTGACCGCCCTCAAGGACGAACTGGCGCTGGGCGGCAACCAGGCCTGGCAGCTGGCGGCGATCCACGCCGGCTCGCCCCAGGTGACCGCCGCGACGCAGGAACAGTTCGTGCCGCAGATGGTCAATTTCGAGCTGCTGGGCGGCGTGAATTTCAAGAAAGGCTGCTATCCCGGCCAGGAGATCGTCGCACGCACCAAGTATCTTGGCAAGATCAAGCGCCGCGCGGCCCTGGCCAGCGTCGAGAATGCGGCCGCCCGTCCCGGCGACGAGGTATTCTCCCTCGCCGATCCGGACCAGCCTTGCGGCATGGTCGTGAATGCGGCGCCGAACGGCAGCGGCGGAGCCGACGTGCTGGTCGAGATCAAGCTGGCCGCGCTGGACGAGGAAGTGCGCCTGGGCTCGAGCGCGGGTCCGCGCCTGGCCTTTGCGCCCCTGCCCTACAGCCTCGACGCCGTCGACGACTGACGATGGTCGACCTGTACGTCTACTACAAGGTGCGCGAACACGACGCCGCCCGCCTCGCCCCGCTGGTACGGGCGATGCAACAGCGCCTCGCCGACGGCGAAGGCGTGCAAGTGCAGCTCAAGCGCCGTCCCGACGCCAGGGATGGCCTGCAGACCTGGATGGAAGTCTATCCCGGGGTCGGGGAAGGTTTCGCCGCGGCGCTGGAACGCGCCGCCGATGCCGCCGGCCTGCACGCGATCATCGAAGGCCCGCGCCGGGCGGAAGTATTCACGGATCTAGCGCCATGTGCTTGATAGTCTTTGCCTGGCACGTCGTCCCCGGCGTGCCGGTGATCGCGGCCGCCAACCGCGACGAATTCTACGACCGCCCGGCGATGCCGGCCGCGCCCTGGCCCGAGCATCCGCACGTGATCGCGGGGCGCGACCTGCAGGGCGGCGGCAGCTGGATGGGCGTTTCGCTGTCGGGCCCCGGCGGTCCGCGCTTCGCGGCCCTCACCAACATCCGCGCGCCCAGCGAACGGCGCCTCGATGCGCCGACGCGCGGCGCCCTGGTGGCCGACTTCCTGAAGGACGACATCAGCGCGGCCGATTACGTGGCGCGCATCGCGGCCCGCGCGGACGATTACAACGGCTATAACCTGGTGCTTGGCGACCACGAAGCCTTGTACTGGTACTCGAACCGCGGCCACGCCGACCCGCGCAACGGCCAGCCGCTGGAGCCGGGCCGCATCTACGGCATCTCGAACGGCCTGCTGGACGCGCCCTGGCCCAAGGTGCTGCGCACCAAGGCGCAATTCGCGAGCCTGCTGTGCCAGGGGGCGCCCGAGGACGCCTACTTCGAAATGCTGGCCGACACCACGCGCGCGCCCGACCTGCGCCTGCCGGAGACCGGCGTGCCGCTCGAGGTCGAACGCATGCTGTCGCCGGTGTGCATCGAGTCCGAAGGCTACGGCACCCGGACCTCGACCGTCGTCAAGCTGTACCGCGACGCGCCGCCGGAGCTGCACGAACGCGTGGTCCAGCCGCAGGCGCGCGAGACGGCTTAGCGCGGCGTCTAGCGGACCACGGCGCCGGCGATCTGCTGCAGCAGCCGGTTCACCTTCACCACGCCGCCATCGTCGTCGTACATGCCGGCAGTGAGGACCACCACCAGGTCCAGCCCCGGCACCAGGAACAGCCGCTGGCCGCCATTGCCGAAGGCCGCCGCCCAGCGCTGTTCCGTGCCGAGCGTCCTGGTCGTTCCCAGCCACCACTGGTAGCCGTAGTGGCGGCCGTCGCCGATGTCCGCGTGCGGGCGCAGCGAGGCGTCGATCCATTCCGCGGGCACGATCTGCCGTCCGTTCCAGGCGCCGCGCTGCAGAACCAGCTGGCCGATTTTCGCAAGATCATAAGGGCGCATGCGCAGGCCGGCGAAGGCCAGCGGGCGGCCGCGCAGGTCGGACATCCATTCCCAGTCCGTGATCCCCAGCGGCGCGAACAGGCGCTCGCGCGCATAGTCCGGCAGCGGCATGCCCGCGCCCTGCGCCAGCAACCTGGCCAGGATCGCCGTGGCGCCGCCGGTATAGTGAAAGTGCGTGCCGGCCGCATGCAGCATGGGCCGCGCCAGCACCACTTTCTCCTGCGAGGCGCGCCAGTACAGCGCCAGTTCGTCGTTACCGAGCCCGTACTGGTAGGGTTCCTTCCATTCCAGTCCGCTGGTCATGCTCAGCAGGTGCTCGACCGTGATCGCCTCGCGCCCTTCCCGCTTGTATTGCGCCAGTTCCGGAAACAGGTCCAGCACGCGGGCGTGGAGCGGCGGCGTCCTGCCCTCGGCCTGGGCGATTCCCCACAGCAGGCCCACCACCGATTTGCTGACCGAGCGCAGGTCGTGGCGGTTGGCGGCGTCGAATTCGACCGTGCGCGGGAACAGGGAGTACACCGAGCGGTCCTTGCCGGTCCGGTAGCGCTCCGCGACCAGCCTGCCGCGACGCTGGATCACCAGCCCGTGCAGGTTGGCGTCGCCCGCCTGGAACTCGGTCAGCACCTGGCACAGGCGCTCCGCATCGAAGCCCTCGTCGACGCCGGCCGCGGTCTCGGCCGGATTGCAGGCCACGGCAGCGCCCGCCCACAGGCAGCACAGCGCGGCGGCAGTGCGCAGCAGTCTGAGAAAACGCGGGGACTCGGGTAGCGCGGTGGGGAATGCAATGGATAGTGACATGCTCGGTACAATTGAAGGAGGCGCGCAATCTTGCCATGGAATCAAGCCAGGCAAGCACATTCGCCGCCCGCCAGTCCGAAAGAATTTACCCTGCATGAACCGCCCCGCTGACGGGGCCGCGCCGCTCCCCCCAGGGGTGGGGGCATTACACTTTGGTGACATCTTTGGACTTGCCTCGGCTGCTAGCATGTTTCCTTGTGGTAATAATCAAAAGGAGAATGCAATGCATATCAAGTTCAGCCGCGTGGCCGCGATGTCGATGCTGTCCCTGGCCATGAGCGCCCCCTGGCATGCCTTCGCTGCCGACAACCCAAGCGGCAAATGGGTCACCGGCTACTACGGCGGCTACTTCTGGGACAACAGCGACTACCAGGCGCCCGAGCACGTCGACATGACGGCCATGACCCACCTGGTGTTCGCCCGCATCGGTCCGGGCGGCGGCGCCAAGGGCCTGCCCGGCGAAGTGGTGCCCGGCGCCGGCACCGCCCACGACCGCCGCGACATCGGTCCCGGCGCCCCCTACGACCTGACGGTCGAGGAATACATGGTCAAGCGCGCCCACCACGCCGGCATCAAGGCCCTGATCATGCTGGGCGGCGAAGGCGACAACGCGGGCTTCATCGCCTCTTCGCGCCCCGAAGTGCGGCCCGCTTTCGTGAAAAACCTGGTCGACTACATGGTGGCCAAGGACTATGACGGCATCGACGTCGACTGGGAAGGCATCAAGGACAGCGCGATCGAGGAACAGGCCCTGCTCGAAGCCCTGATCGCCGACCTGCGCAAGGAAGCGAATTCGCGCCCGCGCTACCAGGACAAGCCGGTCATCGTCACCTTCCCGGCCGGCATGCTCAACATGAACATCGACAAGGTCAGCGCCCACAGCCTGCGCGTGGCCGCCATGGTCGACCAGTACAACTTCATGAGCTACGGCATGGGCTGGTTCGGCCAGGGCTGGAACAGCACCACCTTCGCACCGCTGACCGGCCACAGCGCGGCGCGTCCGATGTCGATCGCCGGCACCATCCAGAAATATGTCGACGCCGGCGTGCCGCGCAACAAGCTCGGCATGGGCCTGGGCTTCTATGGCATGCACTACGCGCCGCCCTACACCGGTCCGGACCAGGTGACCGACGGCGACCTGGCCAACTGGTCGGTCTACGACGTGCGCTGGAACTACCGCCAGCTGCACAAGCACGGCTACCTGGACAAGGGCATCTACGCCTGGGACGAGGCCACGCAGACCAGCTACCGCACCTACCCGGGCGGCTATACCCCGTCCACGCGTCCGGAATGGACCACCGGCTACCTGAGTTACGAGGAGCCGGCGACCATTGCCGCCAAGGGCGCGTGGACGCAATCCACCCGCGAAGGCGAAGGCGCGGGCGGCACCATCATCTGGCTGGTCAACTACGGCACCACCGACGGCGTCAACAACCCGCTGCTCACCGCCGTCAAAAAAGCCTTCATCGACCCCAACGCGACCGAGCCGGGCCCGAACCCGAACCCGCTGCCGCCGCCCGCGCCGCCGGTCGTCGAGAGCACCCTGGTGGCCTCCAACGACTGGGGCAGCGGTTACTGCGGCACGCTCACGGTGCGCAACGTCGGCGCCACCGCAGGCGAATGGACGGTGGAGCGCCAGTTCCCCGACACCGTCACTTCGCTGTGGAACGGCGGCTACACCCTGGCCAACCAGGTCCTCACTGTCAAAGGCGCGAACTGGAACAAGATGCTGCGCCCCGGCGAGTCGACCGAGATCGGCCTGTGCGCCACCCGCCCGGTCAAGCCGGTGGAGATGCCGCCCGAACTGCCCGCAGGCTCGCTCAAGGCGACGCTCGCGATCACCGCCGACTGGACCAGCGGCTACTGCGCCAGCGTGTCGGTGGCCAATACCAGCACGGTCAAGGCCATCGGCTGGACGGTGCTGGTCCCGAACATCCAGGGTACGGTGACCTCGTTCTGGAACGGCAAGCACAGCATGGATGGGGCGACCATGAGCCTCTCGGGTCCTGACTGGAACCGCGACCTGGCGGCCGGCGCGACCAACAGCGACGCGGGTTTCTGCGCCACCCGGTAAGCCTGGAGCCGGCGATCGGTGCGGCTTTCCGGGAGAATCGCGGGGTGCCGATGCAGGTATACTTCGCACCATCTCCACTCCACGCCGACCGCCCATGCCGCCTGTCCGCATCCGCGCCTTACCCTGCTGTACCCGTGGGCCGGCCGCATGAAGGCCTTCGCCGCGATATTGTGCGTGCTCCTCGCCGCGTACCTCGGCGTCTGCGCGCTGCTGTTCTTCAAGCAGCGCTCGCTCATCTACTTCCCACCCCAGCGCGCCGCGCTGCAGGCGCCGCAGGTGACCACCCTGGCGGCGCCGGACGCGCTGCTGAAAGTGTCGCAGCGCGCCATGCCCGGCCCGAAAGCCTTGATCTACCTGGGAGGCAACGCCGAAGACGTCTCGGCCAGCCTGCCGCAGCTTGCACAAGCCTTCCCGGACCGTGCGCTCTACCTGCTGCACTACCGCGGCTATGCGGGCAGCTCCGGCACTCCCTTCGAGAAGGCCCTGGTGGCCGACGCCCTTGCCTTGTACGACAGGACCGCGACCGAACACCAGGACATCGTGCTCGTCGGGCGCAGCCTCGGCAGTGGCGTCGCGCTCCAGGTGGCGAGCCTGCGCCCGGTCAGCAAGCTGGTGCTGATCACGCCTTACGACAGCCTGCTCGAGCTCGCGGCAGCCCAGTTCCCCTGGTTCCCGGTGCGCTGGCTGCTGCAGGATAAATACGAATCCTGGCGCTATGTCCCGAAGGTGCAGGCGCCGACCATGATCATCGCGGCGCAGGACGACGAGGTGATCCCGCCCGCCAGCACACGGCGCCTGGCGGGGCGCTTCGCGCAAGACCGCGTCGTCATGCGTGTGATCGAGGGCGCGGGGCACGACACCATTTCCGACGGCGCCGGCTACGTCGAGGCGCTCGCCTGGGCTCATTAATCACGACCACAAAGGAGAAGAAGCATGCACTACCAAGGAAGCTGCCATTGCGGCGCCGTTGCCTTCGAAGTCGAGGGCGAGATCGACAGCGCGCTCGCCTGTAACTGCTCGATCTGTTCGCGCAAGGGTTCCCTGCTGTGGTTCGTGGCGCGCGACAAACTGCGGCTGCTGACGCCGGAGGAAGCGGCCAGCACCTACATGTTCAACAAGCACGTGATCAAGCACCGCTTCTGCCCGACCTGCGGCATTCACCCCTACGGCGAGGGCAGCGACCCGAAAGGCAATGCCATGGCGGCGATCAACCTGCGCTGCCTGGAGAACCTGGATCAGGACAGCATCCCGGTGCATCACTACGACGGCCGTTCGCACTGAACGATTGCGGCTAGTGCGGACGGCGCACGCCCGCCTTCAGCATTTCCAGTACCTGCGGTGTCGCCGCATACGGATCGGCCGGCGGCTCGGCCTTCACGATCGCCTCGAAACGTTCGGCCACCGCGCCCAGCGCCTGCGGGTGCGAATAGAGGTAGAAGCGGCCCTCGCGGATGCCGTCGAAGGTCAGGCGCGCCACGTCGGCCGCCGACACCTTGCCGGAACCGACCGCCTTCTCGGTCAGGGCCTGCGCGGCCATCTGGCTCGCGGTGACGCCCTCCTGGCTGTGCAGCCCGTCCGGCCGGTTGCGGTGCGAGTGTGCGATCGCGGTCGGCACGAAATAGGGGCACAGGACCGAGGTCCCGATGGGCGCCCCGACCAGCTGGAGGTCGTGGTAGAGCGTCTCCGACAGCGCCACGACCGCGTGCTTGGAGACGTTGTAGACCCCCAGGGCCGGCGCGGTGAGCAGCCCGGCCATGGAGGCCGTGTTGACGATGTGGCCTTCGAAGCCCGGATGCTTCTGCGCGCATTCGAGCATCACGCGCGTGAACACCCGTACGCCGTGGATCACACCCCACAGGTTCACGCCAAGCACCCACTCCCAGTCCTGTTCCGAATTCTCCCAGATCAGGCCGCCGGAGCCGACGCCGGCGTTGTTGAACACCAGGTGCACGGCGCCGAAGCGCGCGATGGCCGAGTCGGCCAGTTCCTGCACGTGGGCGCCCTTGCTGACGTCGCAGACCATGGCCAGCACCTCGGCCCCGCCATGCAGCAGCTCGTCGGCCGCGTGCTCGAGGGGCTTGGCTTGGACATCGGCCAGGACCAGCTTCATGCCCAGCCCCGCGGCCACGTTGGCGAATTCACGCCCCAGGCCGCTGGCCGCGCCGGTGATGACGGCCACCTTGCCGTGAAACTCCTTCATCGTCCTCTCCCCACAGATGACATCGCTGCGTCCGGAATCAGACCGCCGACACGCCTCCATCGACGGCCAGCGTCTGCCCGGTAATATGCTTGCCGGCGTCGGAGGCGAACAGCACCACCGCGCCCTTCAGGTCCTCGTCGTCGCCAAGGCGCTTGAGCGGCGCATCCTTGGCCAGGGTGTCCTCGCCGAAGGTCGCCAGCACCCCCTTGGTCATCTTGGACGGGAAGAAGCCCGGCGCGATCGAATTGACCGTGATGCCGTAGCGTCCCCATTCGCCCGCGAGGGTACGGGTGAAATTTACCACCGCGCCCTTGGACGTGTTGTACGCGAGGGTTTGCATGGTGCCCGGCGGGTTGCCGGCCAGGCCCGCAATCGACGAGATGTTGACGATGCGCCCGTAGCGGCGCGGGATCATGGACAGCTTGCCGACCCGCTGCGAGACCAGGAACATGGCGCGCACGTTCAGGTTCATCACCTTGTCCCAGGCCTCGAGCGGATAGTCCTCGGCCGGGGCGCCCCAGCTGGCGCCCGCATTGTTGACCAGGATGTCGACCTGCCCGAGCCGGCGCAGCGCCTCGTCCACGAAGGCATGGGCCTGGGCCTCGTTCGACAAGTCGACGGCGATGCTGGTGGCATCGATGCCGCGCGCCTTCAGGTGCGCCACGGCTTCATCGAGCTCCTCCTGCTTGCGCGAGGAAATCAGCAGGCGGGCGCCCTGCTCGCCGAGCGCCTCGGCCATCTGCAGGCCGAGCCCGCGCGAACCGCCGGTGACGATGGCGGTCTTGTCCTTCAGGGAAAACAGTTCGTGGGTGGTGCGCATGCGGTCTCCGTCTTGTTATAGGCCGAG
This sequence comes from Massilia sp. ZL223, assembly GCF_018119395.1. GTDB lineage: Bacteria > Pseudomonadota > Gammaproteobacteria > Burkholderiales > Burkholderiaceae_D > Telluria. Next base: position 3,864 of record NZ_JAGPWD010000059.1, on the reverse strand, counting down.
CCTGGGCTCAGACTTCGTAATCCATGCACTGGCGCGCTTCGCGGATCGCGCCGATGAAAGGCACCAGGGCCTTGTGCGTCGGGTGGCTGGCGTAGGAGTCCAGCGCCGCCTTGTCCTCGAATTCCGAGTACAGCACCACATCGTAGGTGGCTTCCAGTCCCGGCTGGGCGATCACGACCTCGAACGTGAGGATGCCGGGCACGATGTGGGCGCACTCGTCGAGCCGGCGCTTCATTTCGCGCGCATTGGCGGCGCGGTCCGCGCCTTCGGCCTGCTCCTTGAGCTTCCACATCACGATATGCTTGATCATTACTTCTCCTAAAAAACGTTCAGACGACTTCAAACAGGCCGGCCGCGCCCTGGCCGCCGCCGATACACATGGTGGCCACCACGTACTTGACGCCGCGGCGCTTGCCTTCGATGAGCGCGTGGCCTACCAGGCGCGCGCCCGACACGCCGTAGGGATGGCCGACGGCGATGGCGCCGCCGTTGACATTCAGGCGCTCCATCGGGATGCCCAGCCGGTCGGCGCAATACAGCACCTGCACGGCGAAGGCTTCGTTCAGCTCCCACAGGCCGATGTCCTCGACACCCAGCCCGGCCTTCTGCAGCAGCTTCGGCACCGCGAACACGGGACCGATGCCCATTTCGTCCGGCTCGCAGCCGGCCACGGCGAAGCCGCGGAAGACCCCGAGCGGCTGCAGGCCCCTGGCCTCGGCCGCGCGGCTGCTCATGACGATGGTGGCGGCCGCGCCGTCCGAGAACTGGCTGGCGTTGCCGGCGTTGACGACGCCGCCCGGCAGCGCCGGACGAATTTTGGCTACCCCTTCCAGGGTGGTGTCGGCGCGGATGCCTTCGTCGGCACCGATCGTCACTTCGCGGGTGAGCAGCATGCCGGACGCCTTGTCGGCCACGCCCATCACGGTGGTCATGGGCACGATCTCGGCGTCGAACAGCCCGGCCGCCTGGGCGGCGGCGGCGCGCTGCTGGCTGCGCACGCCGTATTCGTCCTGGCGCTCGCGCGAAATCCCGTAGCGGCGCGCCACCGTCTCGGCGGTCTGCAGCATCGGCCAGTAGAGTTCCGGCTTGTTCTTCTTGAGCCACTGCTCGTAGAGCATGTGGCGGTTCATCTCCTGCTGGACGCAGGAGATCGATTCCACGCCGCCGGCGGCGTAGATCTCGCCCTCGCCGCTGAGGATGCGCTGGGCCGCCAGGGCGATGGTCTGCAGGCCGGAGGAACAGAAGCGGTTGACCGTCATTCCCGGCACGCCGACCGGGCAGCCGGCGCGCAGCGCGATCTGGCGCGCGACATTGACGCCGGTGGCGCCTTCGGGATTGGCGCAGCCCATCATGACGTCTTCCAGCTCGCCCGGGTCGATGCAGGCGCGCTCGATGGCCGCCTGCAGCACGTGGCCGCCCAGGGTGGCGCCGTGGGTCATGTTGAAGGCGCCTTTCCAGGATTTGGCAAGGGCGGTCCGGGCGGTCGAAACGATCACGGCGTCATGCATGCTGCTGTCTCCTGTTGTTCGTGTTGGACCGGCCGAGCATAGCATATAAGAACGGTCGTTCGTAATGAAACCGTGAAGACGCCGGTAGAGATCGTCGGACCCGGCCTTACGAGGGAGAAGCGCCTCGTCCGACACAGCCGCAAGCTGCACGAGCGTCCACTTGTAAGCTCCGTGTAAGCTGGCTGCAAGAATCGTGTAAGGTTTGCGGAACACACTCGGTCACAGCTGATAGGTAATTGGCAAGTTGCGTTAGCAATCCGTCAGCAACAGCGTCATCATCCGGAACAAAATTACTATACGGAGACAAACACATGGCTATCACACCCGGCATGACCGCCGGAGGAAAGGTTGCACCATCCTCCTCTGGCCTGACCAAGGAAGAGCGCAAGGTCATCGTCGCATCTTCCCTCGGTACCGTTTTTGAATGGTACGACTTCTATCTCTACGGTTCGCTCGCTTCCATCATCGCCAAGCAGTTCTTCATCGGCGATCCGACCACCACCTTCATCTTCGCGCTGCTGGCCTTCGCCGCCGGCTTCATCGTGCGTCCGTTCGGCGCGCTGGTGTTCGGCCGCCTGGGCGACATGATCGGCCGTAAGTACACCTTCCTGGTGACGATCCTGATCATGGGCGCATCGACCTTCCTGGTCGGCCTGCTGCCGAGCCACGCTCAGATCGGCATCGCGGCGCCGATCATCCTGGTCACCCTGCGCATCCTCCAGGGCCTGGCCCTGGGCGGCGAGTACGGCGGCGCGGCCACCTATGTGGCCGAGCACGCTCCGCACGGCAAGCGCGGCCTGTTCACCTCCTTCATCCAGACCACGGCGACCATCGGCCTGTTCCTGTCGCTGCTGGTGATCCTGGGCACCCGCACCGCCATGGGCGAAGAGGAGTTCCAGGCCTGGGGCTGGCGCATTCCCTTCCTGATCTCGGTGGTCCTGCTGGGCATCTCGGTCTGGATCCGTATGTCGATGTCCGAGTCGCCGGCCTTCGCCAAGATGAAGGCCGAGGGCAAGACCTCGAAGGCGCCGCTGTCGGAAGCCTTCCTGAACTGGAAGAACGGCAAAATCGCCCTGCTGGCGCTGGTCGGCCTGACCATGGGCCAGGCGGTGGTGTGGTACACCGGCCAGTTCTACGCCCTGTTCTTCCTGACCAAGACCCTGAAGATCGACGAGCCGACCGCCAACATCCTGATCGCGATTTCGCTGGCCCTGGCCACCCCGTTCTTCATCTTCTTCGGCTCGCTGTCGGACAAGATCGGGCGTAAAAAGATCATCCTGGGCGGCTGCCTGATCGCGGCGGTGACTTACTTCCCGATCTTCAAGGCCATCACCCACTACGGCAACCCGGCCCTCGAGCGTGCGATCCAGACCTCGCCGGTCGTGGTCGTGGCCGATCCGGAGACCTGCAGCTTCCAGGTCGACGCCACCGGCACCAAGAAATTCCCGTCCTCCTGCGACATCGCCACCCGCATGCTGACCGCGGCCTCGGTGAGCTACACCCGCCAGGACGCGCCGGCCGGCACCGTCGCATCGGTCAAGGTGGGCGACACGACCTTCCAGTCGTTCAACGCCGTCATGACGCCGGATAACCTGAACTTCGACGCCGCCAGCAAGGAGCGCGAAACCGTCCTGAAGAAGGAAGTCACCGGCGCCCTGAAGGCCGCTGGCTATCCGGAAAAGGCCGACCCGGCCGCGGTGAACAAGCCGATGCTGGTGCTGCTGCTGTTCATCCTGGTGATCTACGTCACCATGGTGTACGGCCCGATCGCGGCCATGCTGGTGGAAATGTTCCCGACCCGCATCCGCTATACCTCGATGTCGCTGCCGTATCACATCGGCAATGGCTGGTTCGGCGGCCTGCTGCCAACCACCACCTTCGCGCTGGTGGCCTTCAAGGGCGACATCTACTACGGCTTGTGGTATCCGATCATCATTGCCTTGATCACCGTGGTCGTGGGGGCGCTGTTCATCCGCGAGACCAAGGACAACGATATCTACGCGCATGACTGATCGCAGGATCGGTTAACGGAAAATGCCGCTGGGGACAGCGGCATTTTTTTGGCGCTGTCACCGTTGAGTGTTGAATCTTCCTTAACTGCTGAGGTCTAACGAGGATCCATATCTCGGCGGAGGAAGCGATGAAGGCCTCGACATTCAAGAAGTTGCTGGAACAGGTCGCAGTCCTGAGCAAGCGTCAACGCGAGCAGCTGCTTCAGGTACTGCGGTCGACGGTCGGCCTGGACCGCTTTACCGAAGTGATCGAGCAAGCCAAGCCGGCGCCGACATGCTGTCCTGCTTGCGGAGCGGCGCGATTTCATCGACACGGCCGGGCGCATGGCTTGCAGCGTTACCGT
>NZ_JAGPWD010000058.1 GCF_018119395.1 Massilia sp. ZL223 | reverse complement strand
CGCCGGCGGCGCCGAAGCCTCCGGCTCCGCCGGCGCATGGTCCGGCGCGAGCGGCAGGCGCACGGTGAACACGCTGCCCGCGCCGATGCCGGGGCTGGACACGCCCACCGCGCCGCCGTGCATGCCGACCAGGTTGCGCACCACGTTCAGGCCGACACCGAGCCCGCCTTCCGAACGGGCCAGCGTACGCGGCCCCTGGGTGAACAGCTCGAACACGTGCACGATGGTTTCGGGAGCCATGCCGCTGCCGTTGTCGGCGATCGTGACCACGATCTCGTCGCCGCAGTCGACCGCAAGCCGGATCCAGCCGCCGTCCTGGGTGTATTTCGACGCATTGCTCAGCAGGTTGGTGAAGACCTGGGTCAGGCGCACCGGATCGCCGTCCACCGCCACCGGCTCGGGCGGCAACCGCAGCTCGAGCCGCTGGCCGCGCTCGCGGATGCGCGGCTGTACCGTCTCGACGGCCTGGTCGATGACGGCGTTGATATCGAGCGGCTGGATGTTCAGGGTGATCTTGCCCAGGCTGAGGCGCGCCGCATCGAGCAGGTCGTCGAGCAGGTGGGCCATGTGTTCGACCTGGCGCTGGATCACCTGGCTCAGCCGGGCCTGGTGGCCGACCCCTGCGCCGCGGTCCAGCAGGCTGGCCGACATACTGATCGGCACCAGGGGATTGCGCAATTCGTGGGCCAGCATGGCCAGGAATTCGTTCTGGCGCCGGTTGGTTTCCTCGGCGTCGTCGCGCGAGGCCTGGGCGTTGACGGCGGCCATGACCAGGTTGCCGTTCGCTTCGCGCAGTTGTTCCACCAGGACTTCCAGCTCCTGCCTGCGGACGGCTTGCGCGCGCAGGGCCTCCACCTCGGCCTCCAGGGCGCCGATGCGGCCCAGCAGCATCTCCTCGCGCGTATGCGCCCCGGCAAATCCCTCTTCGTCGTTCGACAGACGCCGCAGTGAGCCGTGCTCTTCCTCCTGAAACGTCGTCATCGGCGGCCTCAGTATCCGCTGCTGCGCGCTTGCGGCAGGCCGTGCAGCACGCCCTCGAACTCGGTGCGCTGCGGATGGATGTCGAAGCCTTCGTCGTCGATGGCGTACTCGCGCAGTTCCTGGCTGTGGCCGGACCCGCGTACCTTGACCACCGAGAGGAACTTGCGCAGCTGGCCGTCGGCCTCGCCGTAGCGCATGATGACGATGGCGTCGGTCAGGTAGGCAATCTCGGCCTGGCTGATCTGGAAGCGCGTGAACTGGTCGTCCAGTCCCATCGTCACCACGGCGCTGACCCCGCGCTTGGCCAGCGAGGCCAGCATGCGGAACACCACGGTGCGCAGGCGGTCGCGGCTTTCCGGCGCCAGGTACAGGCCCAACTCGGACAGCGAATCGACCACCACGCGGGTGGCGCCGGTGCGGTCGATGGCCTGGTTCAGCTCATCGAGCAGCTCGTCGATCGTCAGGTCGATCATGCGGCTCTCGACCACGGCGACGTCCCCGGCCTGCACCAGCTGCGCCAGCTGGGCGTTGCGCAGGCGCGCCGTGCCCTTCTCGAAGGACATCACGACGCCCTTCTCGCCCTGGCGCGCGCCCTCTTGCAGGAAGCGGGTGCCGAGGATGGTCTTGCCGCAGCCGCTGGGGCCGGTCACCAGCACCGAGTGGCCCTGGGGCAAGCCGCCGTGCAGCATCTCGTCCAGGCCCGGGACGCCGGTCGAGATACGGCGCGGCTCGCGGTCCACCCCGGCGCCGGGCTGGCGGTCGTCGGCCAGCGGCGGCAGCACGCGCGGATAGACGCGCACGCCGTCGTCGGTGATACGGAAGGTGTGCGAGCCGGCCATGTGGGCCTGGCCGCGCATCTTGACCACGCGGATCTTGCGCACCACCGAGTCTTCCTCGTGCAGCTGGGCCAGCGCGATCATGCCGTCGGCCACCGTCATGATGGGATTGGCCTCGACGTCGCTATGCAGGTATTCGCCGATCAGGAAGGTGGTCGCCTGCCAGCTGGTCATGCGCGTGCCCAGCTCCTGGATGAAGTGCTGGAGGTCGGCCACGCCTTCGTTGCCGGCGCGCGCGGTCTGCGCCACCGAGCGGAAGGAATCGACGAACACCAGGCTCGGCGCGAAATCCTCCACCTCTTTCATGATGCGTTCGAGCACCCCGGAAAAGTCGCCCGCGCGCAAGTCGTCGGCCAGGTTCACGTAACGGATTGCGGTGCCGACCTTGTCGAACTGGAAGAAGCTGTACTGCTGCTGGTAGCGCAGCATCTTGAGCGGCGGCTCGCCCAGCACGGTGAAGAACAGCGCGCGCCGGTCGGCGTTGGCCAGCGAGAACATGATCTGGTGGGCCAGCGTCGTTTTCCCGCAGCCGGGCGCCCCGGCGATCAGGTTGAAGGAGAATTCGCTCAGTCCGCCCCCCAGCAGCATATCGAGTCCGGGCACCCCGGTGCTCAATTTCCCGAGGCTTACTTTATCCGTCATTACATATGCTCCTGTGCATTCTGCGCATTCCCGTCGAGCAACGCGGCGTCGACTAAACGTGTGGCCAGCGCCTGCCCGATCAGGGCGGCAAGCAGCTCGGTGAAGGTCTTGAGCAAGGCGGCGTGCGCCGCCTCGGCCTGCTCGGGGGTAACGCCGGCCAGCATGGCGTCGAGCGCGCCGACCTGCGCGTCGCAGGCCTTGCACGCGGGCGTTCCGGCAAGCCAGCGGAAGTCCGGGCCGACCAGGCGGCAAGCGCGTCCGAACAGCGCGCAAAAACCGTTGTCGCCAATCAGCGGCCCGAGCTGGACAGCCAGGCGCCGCCACGCCTGGATGAGATGGGCGTGGCCTTGCGGGCGGCCCGTGTCGCCCTTACTCGTCATCATGTCTGGGTCGCGAAACAAATTGCTGCCGTGATTGTCATTGATGGTCCATGCACGCGCGCGCGCTGTTGGTGTGCGGTGCCGTGCAATGCGGTGATCTTCTGTTCCGCGGACGGGCTCGCGCCATTATAGCCCCTGTCGTCCTCCCGCATGACAAAACTTCATGATGCACACCTGCCAAGGCTACGAAGGGGCGTCACAAACCGGCGGCCGTGCGCGCCTCGGCCACCATGGCCAGCAGCGATTCCGGCGCGGCCGGCTTGACCAGGTAGCGGTCGAACCCAGCCGCCAGCGCCCGTTCCCGGTCCTCGAGCTGGCCGTAGCCGGACAGCGCGATGGCGAATGGCGCCTGGCCGCCCGGCACCGCGCGCAAGCCCTCGATCACGCCATAGCCGTCGATGCCCGGCAGGCCGATGTCGCACACGAGCACGTCGAAGCGGCCGCCGCGCGCCCGTTCCAGCCCGGTGATGCCGTCGGACGCCGTCTCGACTTCGTGGCCGGATAATTCCAGCAGGGTGCGCAGGGTCTCGCAGGCATCGATGTTGTCTTCGATGACCAGGATGCGCGAGGGCCGCTCGCCCGCTGCGCGCGTTGGCGGCGCCTGCCATGCGGGCCGGCCCTGGGAGAGCGGCAGACGCACGGTGAAGGTGCTGCCCTGCCCCGTCCCCTGGCTGGCCGCCTCGACCCGGCCGCCGTGCATGCCGACCAGGTTGCGCACCACGCTCAGGCCCACGCCCAGCCCGCCTTCCGAACGCGCCAGCGAGCGCGGGCCCTGGGTGAACAGGTCGAAGATCTGGGGCAGCATGGCCGGATCGATGCCGGCGCCGTTGTCGCTGACGGTGACGACGGCCTGCCCGTCCTCGCGCCGCGCATTGAGCGCGATGCGGCCGCCGTCGCCGGTGTATTTCGAGGCGTTGCCCAGCAGGTTGGTGAACACCTGGGTCAGGCGCACCGCGTCGCCGTCCACCACCAGGGCTTCGGGCGCCAGGCGCACCTCGAGCTGCTGGCGGCGCTCGCGCAGGCGCGGGCCTACTGTTTCCAGCGCCTGTTCGATGGCGTCGGAAAGCAGCAAGGGTTCCAGCTTCAGGGTGATCTTGCCGCTGCTGAGGCGTGCGGCGTCGAGCAGGTCGTTGAGCAGGTGCGCCATGTGGTCCACCTGGCGCCGGATCACGCGCGAGACCTGGGCCATCTCGCCCGAATGGCCGGCCACGCTGTCGAGCAGGCTGGCCGACATGCTGAGGGGCGCCAGCGGATTGCGCAGTTCGTGGGCCAGCATGGCGAGGAATTCGTTCTGGCGGCGGCCGGTGCCGGCAACCTGCTCGCGCAGCTGCGCCGCCTCGCCTGCATGGCGGCGCAACTGTTCTACCTCGCGCGCCAGCTGGTGCCGTTCGCGCACCATGGCGCGCGTGCGCGCGAGTTCGGCCTCGAGCGCGGCCACCTGCTGGCGCAGGGCGTGCTCGGTCAGGCCGGCCGGCAGCCCGCCTTCGCCCATCTGCGCCCGCTGCTCCGAGCCGGGGCGCGATTCGCCGGAATTCGCCATTCTCTTTCGTCGTCTACTGGTTACTCGTGAGCTGTATCCATTCCCCGTTTTCCCGGCTAAGATGCATACCGCCGGGCAATAATGCTCTTTTCAAAGCGGGTGGAGAATGGATATCAAGCTGGGCGCCGTCGTCACGACGGCTTGTGTACTGCTGGGTCTTGCGATGGGGCCTGCGATGGCTCCCGCCGCGGCCGCCACGCAGGCGGACACACGGTTCAAGACAATTTACACCAAAGAGTGGAAATGGCGCGTCTCGGAAAAGCTGGCGCGCGCCGACGACGAACGCGGCGTCAGCCCGGACATCGCGCGCGTCGACGGACCGGCCCAGGAAGCGCGCCGCCTCTACTGGGAAGGCATCCTGAAAGAGCTCGACGCGATCCGCCCGGCCAACCTGTCGCCGAACGAGCGCATCAATTTTGCGGTCTACCGCGCCCAGATCGCGGCCTTCGTCGAGGCCCAGCGCTTCCGCGAATACGAGCAGCCGGTGAACGCCGACAGCGCATTCTGGACCGACGTGACCTTCGGCGCACGGCGCCCGTTCAAGAACGTGCAGGACTACCGCAACTATGTCCGCCAGCTGGAAAATCTGCCGGGTTATTTCGACCAGGAACTGGCGAACATGCGCGCAGGCCTGGCGCGCGGCTTCACGCCGCCCAGGGTGACCCTGGCCGGGCGCGAGAGCACCATCGTGTCAGTGGCCCAGGCCAGGTCGCCGCAGGAGACCGTGTTCTACACCCCGTTCAAGGACATGCCCGCGACGATTCCGGCGGCCGAGCGCGAGGCCCTGCGCGCGGCGGGCGCGGCGGCGATCCGCGACAAGGTGCAGCCGGCCTACGGCAAGGTGCTGGACTTCTTCGTCGGCGAGTATGTGCCGAAGGCGCGCACCACCCTCGCTGCCGAGAGCATGCCCGGCGGAAAAGCCTATTACCAGTCGAAGATCGTCGAGTACACCACGACCAGTCTGAGCGCCGACCAGATCCATGCGATCGGGCTGGCGGAAATGGCCAAGATCCGGGCCGAGATGCTCGAGACCATCAAGAAGACCGGCTTCGAGGGGGACCTGCCGGCCTTCCTGCAATTCCTGCGCACCGATCCGCGCTTCTACGCCAAGACGCCGGAAGAACTGCTGATGCGGGCGGCCTGGATCGCGAAGAAATTCGACGCCAAGGCGGACCAGTATTTCGGCTACCTGCCGCGCCGCCGCTTCGCCATCCTGCCGGTGCCCGACGACCAGGCGCCGTATTACACGGCGGGACGCGGCGGTCCGGGGGCCTACTGGGTCAACACCTACAACCTGCCGGCGCGTTCGCTGTACAGCCTGCCGGCCCTGACCCTGCACGAATCGGCGCCGGGTCACGCCTTCCAGATGCCGGTGGCCCAGGAGCAGAAAGGCGTGCCGCATTTCCGCCGCGCCTACATCTCGGCCTTCGGCGAGGGCTGGGCACTGTATTCGGAGCGCCTGGGAACGGAGATGGGGATGTACGAGACGCCCTACGAGGTGTTCGGCATGCTCAGCTACCAGGCCTGGCGCGCCTCGCGGCTGGTGGTCGATACCGGCATCCACGCCAAGGGATGGACGCGGGAGCAGGCGCAGGCTTACCTGATGGAGAATACGGCGCTGGCGAAGCATGAGGTGGAGACCGAGGTCGACCGCTATATCTCGTGGCCGGGGCAGGCGCTGTCGTATTACCTGGGGCAGATGGCGATCCAGGAGGCGCGGGCGCGGGCGGAGAAGGCGCTGGGACCGAAGTTCGATATCCGGAACTTCCACGATACGGTGCTGCAGCTGGGGTCGGTGCCGCTGCCGGTGCTGCAGCAGAGGATCGATGCGTTTATTGCGGCGGGTGGGAAGAGTCCGTATCCGAAGGAAAGCTGAGCTGCTGGTGTTCTTGCAAACTTGGCCGGAACAGTGCCAGTGGCACTGTTCCGGCCTTCGCCGGAACGACGGTTTTTAGGCCGGCGGTTCGCGACCACAGTTTCAGCCTGCTCCCTCAGCACGTCGTCCCGGCGAAGGCCGGGATCCAAGGTAAGCCCACATAAAAAAACGGGATGCCTCGCATCCCGTTTTTTTCACTTGGCGCCGTCAAACAGCTTAAACTTCAGCTGCACCGACACCCCGCCATACAGCCGATCCTTATACGACGGAATAATCCCCACATTCACCCCCACCCGCTGGTATTCGTAGGTCAGCGTCGGAATCGCGGCCGGAAACCACCCGCCATGGCGCATGTTCGGATAGCCGTCGAAGGCCGCCAGCGCCAGCCCGGCGCGCACCGGGCCGATCGCATACGGTTGCCAGATCACGCCCGCGTAGTTGGACCACGCCCGGTCGCTGTTATAGAAACGCCCCGCCGTCGCCGCCATGGTGCCGCTGAAGCGGTATTCCGCCGCCAACCCCTTGTTGGCTCCGTTCAGGTCCTTGTCATTATCCCAATGCGCCGTCGCGAAGCCGGTATCGAGCCAGAACTCGCTCTTCGGCGCCGCATCGATCTTGGTGAACCACTCATCCGCCTGCGCGGGGAGCGTGGCGAAACAGGCCGCGCACACGGCGGCCACATGCAGGGAAAGACGCTTCAATCGTCGGCTCCGGGGTCGAGATGGGGGAACATCACTTCGGTGAAGCCGAAGCGGGAAAAATCCTTGATGCGCATCGGGTACAGGATGCCGAGCAGGTGGTCGACCTCGTGCTGCACCACGCGCGCATGGAAGCCCTCGGCGTCGCGCACGATGCGCCGGCCGAACTGGTCGAAACCTTCGTAGTGCAGGCGCGTGTAGCGCGGCACGCTGCCGCGCAGGCCCGGCACCGACAGGCAGCCTTCGAAGCCCTCTTCCATCTCTTCGGAGAGCGGCGTCAGCACCGGGTTGATCAGGACCGTCTCCGGCACCGGCGGCGCGTCCGGATAGCGCTGGTTGTTAGCGAAGCCGAAGATCACCAGCTGCAGGTTGATGCCGATCTGCGGCGCCGCCAGGCCGGCGCCACTGGCGGCGTGCATGGTCTCGAACATGTCGGCGATCAGCGCGTGCAGCTCGGGCGTGTCGAACTCGCGCACCGGCTCGGCCACCCGCAGCAGGCGCGGGTCGCCCATGCGCAGGATCCCGCGCACGCTCATGGCGCGCCCCGTCCTTCCAGCAGGCTGGCCAGGCAGGCGCGGAAGCCTTCGGCCGTCTCCGGATGCTTGAGGCCGATGGCGGCGGTCGCCTTCAGGTAGCCCAGCTTGGAGCCGCAATCGTAGCGCTGGCCCGCGTAGCGGTAGGCCAGCACGCGCTCCTGCTTCATCAGCGAGGCGATGCCGTCGGTGAGCTGGATCTCGCCGCCCGCGCCCGTGCCCAGGTTTTCCAGGTGGTCGAAAATGGCGCCCGACAGCACGTAGCGGCCGACCACGGCCAGGGTCGACGGGGCGACCTCGGGCTGCGGCTTCTCGACGATGCCCGACACCAGCTCCAGGTCGGTGCGGTAAGCCGATGCGCTGACGATGCCGTACTGGCGGGTATGCTCGCGCGGCACGTCCTGCACCGCCAGGATGCTGCTGCGCTCGTAGGCGTAGACGTCGGCCATCTGGGCCAGCACCGGCTTGTGGCCGGCCGCGCTGTCCATGAAGTCGTCGGCCAGCAGCACCGCGAAGGGTTCGTTGCCAATCACCGGGCGCGCGCACAGCACCGCGTGGCCCAGGCCCAGGGGCGCGGACTGGCGGATGTAGATGCAGGTGACGTTCTTCGGGATCACATTGCGCACCACTTCGAGCAGCGCGTGCTTGCCGGCCTGCTCGAGCTCCGATTCGAGTTCGTAGGCCTTATCGAAGTGGTCCTCGATGGCGCGCTTGTTGCGGCCGGTGATGAAGACCAGCTCGGTCACGCCGGCGGCCACCGCCTCCTCGACCGCGTACTGGATCAGCGGCTTGTCGACGATGGGCAGCATTTCCTTCGGTTGCGCCTTGGTCGCCGGCAGGAAGCGGCTGCCCAGGCCGGCGACGGGGAAGACGGCTTTGCGGATCAGGCTCATGGCGATACCTTCATGTGTTCAGCAGGGCCAGCAGGCCTGCTTCGTCCAGGACCGTGACGCCCAGTTCCTCGGCCTTGGCGAGCTTGCTGCCCGCTTCAGCCCCGGCGACCACGTAGGAGGTTTTCTTCGACACCGAACCCGAGACCTTGCCGCCGGCCTGCTCGATCAGCGCGCCGGCCGCATCGCGGCTCATGGTCGGCAGGGTGCCGGTCAGCACGAAGGTCTTGCCGGTGAGCGGTCCCGTGGCTTCCTGGGCCGCCTCGGGCAGCTGGGCCAGCAGTTCCTGGCGCAGCGCGGAGAGCTTGCCGAGCATCTCGCGGTTGGCCGGCACCGCCATCCATTCCTCCAGCGAGGCCGCCACATTGGCCGGCAGGCCGAACACGCCGAATACCTTCAGGTGGGCCAGCGACTCTAGGGTCTGGCCTTCCTGCACCAGCTGGCGGGCGCGCGGCTCGGTCAGCTTCGGGATTCCCAGCGCGGCCAGCAGCGTGACCTCGTCGAGCTTCTCGCGCAGCTGGGCCTTGGGGGCATGCTCGCCTTGCGGCGTCACGCCCGCGGCCAGCAGCGCGTCGATGGCTTTCTGGTTCTTTTCTTCGGCGAAGAATTCGGCGATGGCCTCGGCCACGGTGCCGCCGATGTCGGGCAGCACGCGCAGCAGCGCGGCCGGGGCGCGGCGGACCAGCTCGAAGCGGCCCAGCCAGTCGGCCAGGGTCTTGCCGGTCGATTCGCCGACGTGGCGGATGCCGAGGGCGAACAGCAGGCGCTCCAGCGGCGGCTGCTTGCTGGCCTTGATCGCGTCCAGCAGGTTGTCGGCCCACTTGGTTGCGACCTTGCCGTTCTTGACTGTCTCGGGCGTGGTGCCGTCGCGCTCGTCCGCGAGGCGCTTCATCTTGAGCAGGTCGTCCAGGGTGAGCTTGAACAGGTCGGATACGCCGTGGATCAGGCCGCACTCGACCAGGCTGTCGATGTAGCGGTCGCCCAAGCCTTCGATGTCCATCATGCGGCGGCCGGCGAAGTGGCGGATCGCTTCCTTGCGCTGGGCGGCGCAGGTCAGGCCGCCAGAGCAGCGCGCCACGGCCTCGCCCTCTTCGCGCACCACGTGCGAACCGCATACCGGGCAGGTCCTGGGCAATTCGTACATCGGCGCCAGCGGCTGCGGACGGCGCTCCAGCACCACCGACAGCACCTCGGGAATCACGTCGCCGGCGCGGCGCACCACGACCGTGTCGCCCACGCGCACGTCCTTGCGGCGCACTTCGTCTTCGTTGTGCAGGGTGGCGTTGGTGACGGTCACGCCGCCCACCGAGACCGGGGTCAGGCGCGCCACCGGCGTGATGGCGCCGGTGCGGCCCACCTGCACGTCGATGGCCTGCACCGTGGTCAGGGCTTCCTCGGCCGGAAATTTATGGGCCAGGGCGAAGCGCGGCGCACGCGAGACAAAGCCCAGGCGGGCCTGGTCGGCCACCTTGTCGACCTTGTAGACCACGCCGTCGATTTCGTAGGGCAGCTGCTTGCGCTTGGCGCCGATCGAACTGAAGTAGTCCAGCATGCCTTTGCAGCCGGTGACCACCGCGCGCTCTTTCGACACCGGCAGGCCGAGGCGGTCGAACCAGTCCAGCACCGCCGAATGCGATGCCGGCAGCTCGGCGCCTTCCAGCAGGCCGATGCCGTAGGCGAAGAAACGGAGCTTGCGCTGGGCCGTGATGCGGGCGTCGAGCTGGCGCAGGCTGCCGGCGGCGGCATTGCGCGGGTTCGCGAATTCCTTCTGGCCGGCGTCGCGCTGGCGCTGGTTCAGGCTGTCGAAGTCCTGCTTGAACATCAGCACTTCGCCGCGTACTTCCAGCACCTCCGGGAGGTCGGCGCCGTGCAGGCGCAGCGGAATCACCTTGATGGTGCGGATGTTGGCCGTGACGTCCTCGCCCGTGTAGCCGTCGCCGCGGGTGGCGGCCTGCACGAACACGCCGTTCTCGTAGCGCAGGCTGATCGCCAGGCCGTCGAACTTCAGCTCGGCCGCATACTCGACCTGGTGCTTGTCCAGGCCGTCGCGCACGCGGCGGTCGAAGTTGTCGATGTCTTCATCGGAGAAGCCGTTGTTCAGCGACAGCATCGGCAACGCGTGCGTCACCTGCTTGAACTCGGGGATCGGCGCCGCGCCCACGCGGAAGGTGGGCGAGTCGTTGGTCACCGCCGCGGGGTGGGCGGCTTCCAGCTGCTGGAGCTCGACGAACATGCGGTCGTACTCGGCGTCCGGAATCGTCGGCGCGTCGAGCACGTGGTAGTTATAGATGTGGCGGTTGAGTTCCTCGACCAGCCACTTCATGCGGGCAATCGGATCCAGGTTGGCCGTCACGGTTCACCCTCAGCTGAACAGGCGCAGCGCGCGGGTCGAGCCGGCCGGGATGTCCGAGGCCTCCATCTCCTGGTAGAACTCGTCGACCTGGCCCTTGATCGCTTCCAGCGCTTCGTCCATCAGCGGCTGGTCGCTGTCGTCGACGATGGTCGCATCCAGGCGCGCGGTCAGGGCCTTGGCGCAGGCGACCATGGCGCCGAAGCCGTCGCGGGCCGGGGCCACGCAAGGCACGTCCAGCAGCAGGGTCAGGCGCGAGGTGGTGTCCGCGCCCAGGGTCACGTTGGTCGACAGGGTGAACAGCACACCGCCCTCGCCGTCGGGCATGGCGAAGCGGCCGTCCGGACGCACGTCGAAGCCCTGGTTTTCCAGCGCCCCGATCAGGGTCGAGATAGCCCAGGGCGCGCCGTTGGCGGCCAGGTTCACGCCCAGCTGGGCGTCGTGGCCCGCCACGAAGCGGTGCAGGGTGCGCGCCTCGCTCATGACCTCGATCATGTCCGGCACTTCCGGGGTGGCGCCGATTTCGTCGGCCACCGCGTGCAGGCGGGTGACCAGCTCGGAGTATTCGATCTCGTTCAGGGCCGTGGTGCGGGTGGCCATCTGCACGCCGGCCTGCAGCTTGGTGTAGACGCCGCCGTGCACGATCGGCTCCCAGTCGCCGCTGACGGCGAAGCCGATGTAGTGGATCGGCTTGCTGCCGACGCGGCGCAGCTTGTGCAGCGAAGGCAGGATCTTGTCGCCGCGAACAGGCGCTTCCAGGGTCAGCGGGATCAGGCAGTCGATCAGCGGATCGACCAGGCATTCCGCCAGCTCGGCGGGCGGCATGTCGGGCTTGGTGCCCGGCAGCGTCACCGCGGGCGCAGACGAGGACGACGCGGCGGGAGCGGCGGACGGCGCTGGCGCGGAGGGCGCGAGCGGCGCGCCGGCATCCGGCGACAGCGGCGACAAGGGGGCCAGGGGCGGCTCGGCCGACAGGTCGAGCACGGGCTCCTGGCGCTGCCGGCCGTCGGCCTCTTCCTCGCCCAGCGCCGGCTCGGCGCCACTGCGCATCAGGACATCGTCATGGTCCGAGGCGAACGCGCGCTCGACGCTCTTCCTGGCCTTGTACTCCTGCCATTTGTTATAGGTGATGACGCCGACGACGAACACGCCGCCGGCCGCGATCAGGCTCATTTGGAAATCTGTCATGCTGCTTATGCCTCAGTAGCGAATGC
Source organism: Massilia sp. ZL223 (assembly GCF_018119395.1). Taxonomy (GTDB): domain Bacteria; phylum Pseudomonadota; class Gammaproteobacteria; order Burkholderiales; family Burkholderiaceae_D; genus Telluria. The sequence continues at coordinate 6,851 of NZ_JAGPWD010000058.1, read as the reverse complement.
TGCGATTCATTCATTAGGATGGCCCCGCCGCGTCATGCGGAATATGCGGGACATGCCATCATACCAACTCCCCGTGCCCGGCGCTACGGCGCGGGCGCACGCTCCAGCGGCAGGCTGACCACGACCGTGCAGCCCTTGCCCTCCCCTTCGCTGTGCAGCGCGACCTGCCCGCCATGCAGCTGGACCAGGCTGCGCACCAGCGCCAGGCCGATGCCCAAGCCGCCCTGGGAGCGGTCGGGCGTGCGTTTTCCCTGCCGGAATAGCTCGAAGGCGCCGGCGGCCAGCTCGGGCGACATGCCGATGCCGTTGTCGCGCACCGCGATCCGCGCCGCCGCGCCGTCCAGCTCCAAGGCCAGTTCGATGCGGCCGCCTTCCGGCGTGTACTTGGCCGCGTTCGACAGCAGGTTGGACATCACCTGCACCAGGCGCTTGCGGTCGCCGTGCACCATCGCGTGGCCGGCATGGTCCGCCACCGCCAGCCGGTGTCCGCGGGCCTCGATCAGCGGACGCGCCTGCTCGACCGCCTCGTCGGCCAGCAGGCGCAGCGCGACATGTTCACGGTCCAGGGTGATCATGCCGCGCGTCACCCGCGACACATCCAGCAGGTCGTCGATCAGGCCGGTCATGTGGGCGGTCTGGCGCGCGATGACGCGCCCGATGTGCTCGATGCGCGCCGAGTCGCCGTTGACCAGCGGCAGCAGCGAGGCGGCGGTGCGGATCGGCGCCAGCGGATTGCGCAGCTCGTGGCTCAGCATGGCCAGGAACTCGTCCTTGCGCTGGTCGGCCACGCGCAGGGCGTCCTGGGTCAGCTTCTGTTCGTGGATGTCGGTGCAGGTTCCCATCCAGCGCCGGATCGCGCCGTCCTCGCCATAGACCGGCAGCGCGCGGCCCAGCACCCAGCGCCAGGCGCCGCTGTGGTGGCGCAGGCGGTACTCGACCTCATAGGGCTCGCCGGTGGCGAGCGAATGGCGCCAGCGCTCCCAGGCCAGCCCCTGGTCCTCGGGATGGAACATGCCGTTCCAGCCCTCGCCATCGGTGTCGCCCGGCGTGGCCCCGGTGAACTGGTACCACTGGTCGTTGTAGTAGTCGTGGTAGCCGTCCGGCAGCGTGCTCCAGACCATCTGCGGCATGGCGTTGGTGATGGCCCTGAACTTGGCCTCCATGTCGGCGAAGGCGCGTTCGGCGTGGCGCATGGCGGAGACGTCGAGCACGAAGCACACTCCCTGGCCGGGGTCGTCCTGGTCGGCTGCCCCGCCCACGAACACCGGCACGCGCGAACCGTCGCGGTGATAAAACTCCTTCTCGAAGGGCTCCACCGCGCCGTCCGCGCTGAGCCGGGCCAGCGATGCTTCGTCGGCGGCCACCCACTCGTCGGGCGTGAGGGCGCGCCAGGACAAGCCGCGCGCCATGTCGGCGCGGTCCAGTCCCAGCATGGAAAGAAAGGCGTCGTTGCAGTCGATGACGCGGCCGTCCTGGTGGTAGCGCACCACGCCGATCAGGCTCGTTTCGCCCAGACGCCCCAGGGCGTCCTGCTGCGCCGGCTGGCCCACGCACAGGGCGCCGGCAATGGCGCCGCCGGCGTCGCGCACCGGCGATACGGTCAGGCGCAGGCGGCCGCCGGGCAGCTCGAGCAGGACCGCGCCGTGGGGCAGCCGGCCTTCCATGACCGCCTCCAGCAGCATGCGCAGCGATGCGCATTCGCCCTGCCCCAGCGCCGCCGCCAGGGCGGCATTCGGCGCCAGGTCCATGGAGCCGCGCGCCGCCACGCCCATCGGCATGGGCGAATCGAGCGCCAGCCGCAGGGCGGACTGCAGCGCTTCCGGGCTGGCGGCAAGTGGGGATACGGCAAAGGTCATCGAGGGATCAGGAGCGGACGGGGCGCGGCGAGTGTAGCACAGCGGACAACACATCCCGAACACTGCAGCCCTCCCCGAGCCCCTTTTCTCAGGCGGCGGCCAGGTCGGCGGCCGACTCCATGTCCACCGCCACGATGCGCGACACACCCTGTTCCTGCATGGTCACGCCGATCAGCTGGCTGGCCATCTCCATCGCGATCTTGTTGTGCGAAATGAAGAGGAACTGGGTGTGCTCGGACATGCGCTTGACCATGCGGCAGAAGCGCTCGGTATTGGCGTCGTCGAGCGGCGCGTCGACCTCGTCCAGCAGGCAGAACGGGGCTGGATTCAGGCGGAACATCGAGAACACCAGCGCGGTCGCGGTCAGCGCTTTCTCGCCGCCGGACAGCAGGTGGATGGTGGCGTTCTTCTTGCCCGGCGGCTGGGCCATCACCTGCACGCCCGCATCCAGGATCTCGTCGCCGGTCATCACCAGTTTCGCGTTGCCGCCGCCGAACAGGATCGGGAACAGTTCCGAGAAGTGGCCGTTGACGCGGTCGAAGGTGTCCTGCAGCAGCTCGCGGGTTTCGCGGTCGATGCGGTGGATCGCGTCTTCCAGGGTGGCGATGGCTTCCTGCAGGTCGGCGTTCTGCGAATCGAGGAAGCGCTTGCGTTCGGTGGCCGTGGCCAGTTCCTCGACCGCCGCCAGGTTGACGGCGCCCAGCGCGGAAATGGCATTGGTCAGGCGCGTGACCTCGCCCTGCAGCCAGGACGGTTTCATCTCGGGGTCGAGCTTTTCGGCCAGCGCGGCGATGGCCTCGGCATCGGCGCCGGTGGCGGCCAGGGCCTCGGCATACTGCTCCTGGTTCAGGCGCGCGGCCTGTTCCTTGAGCTGCATCTCGGTGATGCGGTCGCGCTGCGGCTGCAGGCTGCGCTCGGCCTGCATGCGGCTTTCCTCGGCGTGGCGCAGCTGCTGTGTGATCTGGTCCAGCTCGTGGCGCGCGTCGGCCAGGGCGCGCTCCTGGGCCGTGCGGCGGTCCAGCAGTTCCTGCAGGCCTTCGTGGGCGGTGCCGGCTTCCAGCGCCTCCAGTTCCAGCTTGCCCTGGGCCAGGCTGGCGGCCACCTGCTCGGCCTGGGTGGCGGCGGTGGCGATATTGCGGCGCAGTTCCTCGATGCGGGCGCGCTGCGAACGCTCGGCGAACTGGGCTTCCTGCGCGCTGCGCTCGAGCTCGCGCAGTTTCTCGCGCGCCTCGGTCAGCATGCGTTCGCGGTCGAGGAAGGCGGTCTGGCCGTCCTCGTGGGCGCCCTGCAGCTCGGCCAGTTCCATGTCGAGCTGTTCGAACTCTTGTTCCGCCTCGGCAGCGGCCTGGCGCTGCTCGGCTTCCTGGGCGGCGATCTCGGACAGGTCGGCCGCGATCTGGCCGCTGCGCTGGTTGAAGCGGGCTTCGATCTCGCTCTGCTTGAGCACTTCGATCTGCAGCGCGTGCACGTCGCGCGTCAGGCTGCCGACGCGCTGGCGCGCATCCTGCAGGCGGCGCTGCAAGTCGCTGACGGCGGCGTCGGCGCGGGTGGCGCGGGCGCGCGCTTCGTCCGCCAGCAGGGCCTGGGCGCGCAGCTGTTTACCGATGTTGTCGATCTCGTGCTGGCGCGCCAGCATGCCGTCCTGCTCGGCGTCCGGGGCGTGGAAGCGCACCGCCGACTGGGTCACGATGTGGCCCTGGCGCGTGACGAAGCAGCCGCCCCGCGGCAGGCGCGCGCGCTCGGCGAAGGCGTCCGCCGTGTGCTCGGCCACGAAGACGTGGTGCAGCCAGTCGTTCAGCACGCCGCGCACGCCCGGGTCGTTCAGGCGCAGCAGGCTGGCCAGGGGTTTCAGGCCCGGGACCTCGGCGGCCGACGGGGCGCCCGGCTGGGGCGCATACAGGGCCAGGCGCGCGGGCGGCGCATCGCTGAAGAAGGCCTTGGCCCAGTCGATGTTCGACATCTCCAGGGCGCCGGAGCGTTCGCGCAGCACGGCTTCGAGCGCGGTTTCCCAGCCCTCTTCGATGTCGAGCTTCTGCCACAGGCGCGGCAGCTTGGACAGTTCGTGCTTTTCCAGCCATGGCTGGACCTTGCCCTGGGTCTGGACCCGGTCCTGCATCTGGCGCAGCGCGCTCAAACGCGCTTCCAGCTGGGCGCTGGCGGCGCTTTCGCTGGTTACCAGCGCGTGGGCTTCCTTGCGTTCCTGCTCGACCGCATCCTGGCGCGCCGTGGCGTCGTCCAGCAGCATGGTCTGCTCTTCCAGCGCCAGCTGCTTTTCCTCCAGCTGCATGCGCAGGTTGTCGAGGGTGGCGCTGTCGGGCAGGTTCAGGCCATTGCGTTCCTGCTGCAGGCGCTCGCGGCGCGCGGCCAGGCTGGTGAGGATATTGGCGGCGTTGCGCTGGTGGGCCGAGGACAGCTCGATGCGCTGCTGCACCTGCATGATGCGGGCGCGCGATTCGGTCGACTTTTCCTGGGCTGCGCGCCAGGCGCTTTCCAGCTCGGGCAGGCGTTCGTTGTGGACCTCGACCGCGATCTGGGCGCCTTCCGCGCGCGCGGCCAGTTCCTCCAGCTGCATCCCGGCTTCCTCGAGCTGCTCGCGGGTTTCCTGCTCCTGCGCCAGCCACTGGTCGCGCTGGGCGGCCAGGGTGCCGAGCTGGTTCTGCAGGCGGGTGCGCGACTCGACCACGAACTTGATCTGGGCTTCCAGGCTGCCGATCTCGGAATTGGTCCGGTACAGCGCGCCCTGCGCCTGGTGCAGGCGGTCGCCGGTGGAAAAGTGGGCCTGGCGCATGTGCTCGAGCTCGAGCTCCACATTGCGCAGCTTGGCGGTCTGTTCTTCCAGGCCGGTCTGGGCTTCTTCCATGTCCTTGAAGAAGCGCGCCTGCTCGGCCTTGGCTTCGTTCTTGCGCAGCAGCCACAGCAGCTTCTGCTTTTCTTCCTGGTCGGCCTGCAGCTGGTGGAAGCGCTTGGCCACCGCGGCCTGGGCTTCCAGCTTTTCCAGGTTGGCGTTCAGCTCGCGCAGGATGTCTTCCACGCGCAGCAGGTTCTCGCGTGTGTCCGACAGGCGGTTCTCGGTCTCGCGGCGGCGCTCCTTGTACTTGGAGACGCCGGCGGCTTCCTCCAGGAAGACGCGCAGCTCTTCGGGACGCGATTCGATGATGCGGGCGATCATGCCCTGGCCGATGATGGCGTAGGCGCGCGGGCCCAGGCCGGTGCCAAGGAAGATGTCCTGGATGTCGCGCCGGCGCACCGGCTGGCTGTTGATGTAATAGGTGGAGGTGCCGTCGCGCGTCAGGGTGCGCTTGACCGCGATCTCGGCATACTGCCCCCACTGGCCGGCGGCCTTGCCGGCGCTGTTGTCGAACACCAGCTCGACCGAGGCGCGGCCGGCCGGCTTGCGGTGGGTCGAGCCGTTGAAGATCACGTCCTGCATCGACTCGCCGCGCAGCTCCGAGGCTTTCGATTCGCCCAGCACCCAGCGCACCGCGTCGATGATGTTGGACTTGCCGCAGCCGTTCGGGCCGACCACGCCGACGAGTTGTCCCGGTACCTGGAAATTGGTGGGATCGACGAAAGACTTAAATCCCGACAATTTAATGGAAGAGAGGCGCACGTTTCTTCGGCAGCGAGGCTAGCGATAAAACATGAATCATATCACTGGTGCTTGCTCTGGGAGCAAGAATCGTGCGTCCTAAGCCACTGCGGCGCCCGGGTCGTTGACGGCGCCCTGCCCCACGGCCTCGCTCAGCACGCGGCCGACCACGCCCTCCGGCGCCAGGACCTTGATGCCGCCGCTGCGGAAAGCCTCGGCCAGGCGCTCGGCCGGCAGCGAAAACGCTTCCTGGCGGCCCGCGCCCGAGAAGATGAACAGGGTGCGCAGCGGGCTGACCCAGGCCAGCTTGACCTTGCGCACGCCGCCGCCGGTGGCGAACTCCAGGCGCATGCCGCGCTCCAGGGCGGCCAGGGCGCTGGCGGCCGGGTCGGCGTCTTCCTGGGCCGCCAGCTCGGCCTCGGCCGCCTCCGCTTGTTCGTGGGCGATGCGGCGCAGCGCGTCCTGCTGGGCGGCTTCCATCGCCAGTTCCAGCTGGCGCTCGGGCGACAGCTCGATCGGGGCGCGCACGATGGAGGCGTGGTATTCGGCCAGCCCGGCAAAGAATTGCAGGCGCTCCGCATCCTGCCAGCGCAGCGCGTCCAGCCATTTATTGAGCGTCGTGAGCAGGCCAGGCAAGGCCTTGATCAGGGCCTTGCGCTGCTCCTGGGTGGCCTTGGGCTTGACGCTCCAGATCAGGTCGTCCATGGCGCGGGTGGCATTGTCGACCGCGCCCGGCTTGCTTTCTTCGATGCTGTAGGCCAGCGCCAGGACCGGGGTCCAGCGCTGCTCCAGGAAGCCGGACACCAGGGCCACCACGTCTTCGCCGGCCAGGCGCACCGAGACCGCGCGTTGCGCGGAGCGCTGGGCGGCCGCCTGCTTTTCGATGCGCGTGGCCTGGGCGATGGGGCCGGCGATGGCCGCCTGCTCGGCCTGTTCGCGGGCGGCCAGGCCGGCTTCCAGCTCGGCCAGGGCGGCCGCGAACTCGGGCTGGTCCTGGGCGGCGATGCGGCCGACGCTGCTGCGCATCGCGTTCAGCAAAGGATCGTCGCTGGACAGCGGCTGCTCCCAGCCGGCCCTGGACAGCAGGTCGAGCATGCGCCGCGCGGGGTGGGCTTCCTCGAAGAAGAAGTTGCGGTCGCGTAGCGCGGCCTTCAGCACCGGCACCTGCAGGAACTCGATCAGCTTGCGGGTCTCGGGCGGGATGCTGTCGTCCAGCAGCACGGTTTCGAAAATGCGCGACAGCAGGTCGAGCGTAGTTTCGTCGCCGCGCGACAGGCTGCCTTTGGGGAGATCGGCGCGCAGGCGCGGCAGGTAGAAGACCTTGTGCGCAGCCGCGCCGGCCGTGTCGCCGGCCGGACCGGCCGCAGCGCCCGCCGGGGCCATCCTGGCCAGGACCTCGAGCAAAG
>NZ_JAGPWD010000057.1 GCF_018119395.1 Massilia sp. ZL223 | reverse complement strand
CCCGCGCCATACCGGGCGCGGGCGGATGGTGTTTCAAGCCAGCGGGTCGATCGTGAACGCCGGCATGGCGGCCTTGTCGCGCGCGCAGGCCAGGAACTGGTCTGCGGTATTCAGGGCCTCGTTGATCGTCACGTCCATGTCCAGGTAGCGGTAGGTGCCCAGGCGGCCGACGAAGGTCACGTTGGTTTCCTGGCGCGCCAGGTTCACGTACAGCTCCAGCTGCTGCTTGTCGCGCGCCAGGCGGATCGGATAGTAGGGAATGTCCTTCTCCTCGCACTGGCGGCTGTATTCCTTGTAGCACACCGTGCCCTCGTGGCTTTCCCAGGGCGAGAAGTGCTTGTGCTCGGTGATCCGGGTATAGCGCTCGGCGTCGTCGCAATAGTTGACGACGGCGTTGCCCTGGTAGTCGCCCTTGTCGCGGAACATCTCGAAGTCCAGGGTGCGGTAGGGCAGACGGCCCTCCGCATGCTTGAACCAGGCGTCGATCGGGCCGCTGTAGAACACGTGGGCGTAGTCGCCCTTGGCATCCGGATTGAAGCGGGTGTTGAGGTGCACGGTGACGCCAGGCACGTCCAGGATGCGCTCGACCAGGGCGGTGTAGCCCTCGGCCGGCATGCCCTGGTACTTGTGGGCGAAATAGTTGTCGTCGTAGTTGAAGCGCACCGGCAGGCGTTTGAGGATGCTGGCCGGCAGCTGGTTCGGGTGCAGGCCCCACTGCTTCATGGTGTAGGTCTTGAAGAAGGCCTCGTACAGCTCGCGGCCGACGAAGCGCAGCGCCTGGTCTTCGAAGGTGGTCGGATTCTCGATGGTCTTGTCGCCCAGTTCGCGCAGGAATTCCTCGGCCTCGGCCGGACGCAGGGTCTTGCCGAAGAACTGGTTGATGGTCAGCAGGTTGATCGGCAGCGTATAGACCTTGCCGCCCGTGATGGCCTTGACGCGGTTCACGTAAGGCTTGAATTCGCTGAAGCGGTTGACGTATTCCCAGACCCGTTCGTTATCCGTGTGGAAGATGTGCGGGCCGTAAATGTGCACCATGACGCCGGTTTCGCTATCGCGTTCCGAATGGCAGTTGCCTGCGATGTGGCTGCGCGATTCAAAGACGTCCACGGTGTAGCCCGCGTGCGCGAGCTGATTCGCGATGACAGCCCCGGAGAAACCAGCGCCGACGATGGCGATGTGCTTGTTCATGTGTCGTTCCTATGGTGAATTTTCCGCTCTGTTTGATCGGCGGTGTTATTTGGAATGCATTGCAGGGGCAGTAAAAATGCTGCTAAAAATATATCATTGAAGGGGCAGTTCATATCGCACAATTGGCGCGTTCGTGGACGCTTGCAGGCGCTGCTATCATTCATGTTCTCTTAGGAATGCGAACCGACCATGTGTGTGAACTACCGCGCGCCGACGCCGGAGCAATTCGGCAGCATCGGCGCCTTCAGCGAACTGCCGGCCGACTGGCGCTGGCCCGATGAAATCTGGAAGGACTACCAGGCGCCGATCCTGCGCCTCGGCGCGCAAGGCCGTCCCGCGCCCGCGCTGGCCAGCTACGGCATGGTGCCGCGCCGGCATATCCCACCGGGCGTCAAGGTGTTCGATACGATGAACGCCCGCGCCGAGTCGCTGGGCGAAAAACGCTCCTTCGCGCCCGCGTGGCGGCGCCTGCAGTTCTGCGCGGTGCCGATGACCTGCTTCTATGAACCGTGCTACGAGAGCGGCCGCGCCGAGCGCTACGGCATCGGCATGGAGGACGACGCGCTGTTCCACGTGGCCGGATTGTGGCGCGAGTGGAGCGAAGCGGATGGCCGCATCGAGGCCTCGTTCACCCAGATCACCATCAACGCCGACGAGCATCCGCTGATGCGGCGCATGCACAAGCCGGACGACGAGAAGCGTTCGCTGGTGATCCTGCGGCCGGACGAAGTCGAAGACTGGATCGGGTGCCGCGACCTGGACACGGCGCGCAGCTTCCTGCGCCACTTCCCGGCCGAGCGCATGAAAGCCTGGTCCGCGCCGCGCACCGTGCGCAAGGTCGAAGAACCGTCCCCCAACGGTTCGCTGTTCTGAGGCCTCACAGTCCGGCGAGGCCGAGCGCCTTCGCGTGCAGGCGCAGGAAAGCGAGGTGGGCTTCGCGCGTGGCCGGGCCTTCGTAGGGCAGCAAGGTCCAGCGCTCGGAGGCGCGCATGGATTTGCCGGGCGCCAGCTTCACGAAGGGCGCATGCAGCGCCATCTCCAGCACACCCTGGACTTCCCGGGCCAGCTCCACCTGCCCGTGGTCGGGATGGATGGCGGTGCTGGAGTAGTGGCGAAACTGGATGATGAAAGCCTGGCCGCCGTGAAAAGCCGCCATCCAGCCGCTCGAGGGCTGGATCAGCAGCTTGCCCTTGCGCGCCGTGCCGGCGGGCGGTTCGAGCGCCATGAGGCCGTCGGCCAGTGTGAAAACCAGCCCATCGCCCGCTTCCTGCGTCGCGACGCGCACGTCGTCTTCGCTTGCCAGCGGCACGTAGACCCGGGTGTCGGGGCGCACGCGCGTGTTGAACCAGATGTCGCGCGCCACCGGCTTGTCGCGGCGGTTGGTGGCGCGCACGTCCAGCTGCAGGCTGTTCGGCTGGCCTTTCACCAGGGCGTAGCGCTTGCGCAGCTGGATCCCGGTCACCAGGCTGGGCGGGCTGTCCACCACCAGCTCGGCCGGCGTGCGCTGGACCAGGGCATAGGGTGCGAGGCTCAGGTAGGGATCGGGCGGCCATTGCGCGCGCGACCGTGCGCGCTCGGGATTGAGCGCCTGGTCGGTCCACCATTCCTTCTGCGGCCCGACCCAGACCTCGTGGCCGAGGTAGGGCACGTCGTTGCTGTAGGCACTGACGCTGACCGCGTCCGGATTGCCCGCGTGTTCGTCGGCCAGCAGGAAGTTCGGCTGGCCCGCCAGCGCAAAGGACAGCAGGCGTCCGCCGGCGACTTCGCAGGCCAGCACCGTGACGGCGCCGTTGTCCAGGCGGTGGGCGCGCAGCTGCGCGCCTGCGGGGTGGGCGAGGGCGAAGCAGCAGGCAAGCGCGAACGCGGCGCGGGGGAGGGACATGGAAATCCTTGGCGTGGTGTTTCGAGCATAGCAAACAAACAAGCCTGTGGCGTGGCTTGGGCGGATTTGCGACAGCTTTGTGACTTTCCCGGCTCTAGCTTGTGACAGCTGGTTATAATTCCGTCATCAAAACAGGGATCAGCGAGGAGACATGCCATGTCGGAAATGCAGTTCTCTAACAACTACCAGGACCTGAGCAATTCCTCCGGCGTCGACGCCGGATTCCAGTTCGAGTTCTACTGCGAGCGCTGCAGCGACCGCTGGCGCACCATGTTCCAGCCCTACCGCAGCGGCCAGGCCTCGGGCTGGTTGCAGAAGGGCGCCAGCATGTTCGGCGGACTGCTCGGCAACGCCAGTTCCGTACTGCACGGGATGGCGGAGGCGGGCTGGCACAGCGCCCGCGACCAGGCCTTCAAGGACGCGGTGGCCGCCGGCAAGGCCCACTTCAAGCGCTGCGGCAACTGCCACGACTACGTGTGCAGCCCCTGTTTCGACGGCGCCAGCGGCCTGTGCTTCGACTGCGCACCCAACGTCCAGGTGAAGATCACCCAGGCGCGCGCCCAGGGCGAAGTGCAAAGCGCGGCGGAACTGGCCTATGATGAGGGCAAGACGCGCGGCGGGCGCCACGATGTGCGGCAGGAGATGCAGCTGGTCTGTCCCCAGTGCCGCGCGGAGACCCACGGCGCCAAGTTCTGCCCCGAGTGCGGATGTAAAATGGGCCAGCAGGCGGCCTGCATCAGTTGCTCGGCCATGCTGCAGCCGGGGACGAAATTCTGTACGGAGTGCGGCGCGCGCCAGGGCTGAAGTGTCCGGCGTCCGCGCCGGTTTGGAGGACATGCGGTGAAGATGAAGTTTGGCCTGGTGCTGGCGGCGGCGCTCGCAAGTTCAGGCGCAGCGGCGAACGAAGGCAGTGTGCGCGCCGCCCTGGCGCACCTGGAACGCGTGCGGGCGACCGCCATCGAGGAAGGCGACGCCGAGACCTTGCTCCACCTGATGGACCGCAGCTACCTGCACGTGGACAGCCGCGGAAGGGTGCGCAGCAAGACCGAGCTCCTGACCCGGCTGGAACGCCAGCAGATGGACTTCCGCAGCTACGACCTCGATACGCCGGAGGTCAAGGTGCTGGAAGGCGGGGATGCCGCCGTCGTCACCGGCGCCTTCCGCTCGGCCATGCAGACGCCGGACGGACCGAAGCCCTTCCGGGGACGCTATGTGCGGGTGTGGGTGCGCCAGGCCGACGGCTGGAAGAACACCTTCCACCAGGTGACCGAGATCCGTCCTTAATCCTTGTCAGCGAGCCGGCCTTCGTCGTCGAACAGGCCGGCGCCATCCCAGCGCGGGAGCCCCGGCGGCGCGGATGCAGGCACCGCCTTGCCCGCATAGGCGGGACCGAAACCGGCGATCGCGCGCGGAAAGGCGCGGCAATAGCTGGCGGCGATGCCGGCCAGGTGGGCCAGCTGCCGGTAGGCGATCACATGGCCGGGCGGCAGCGCGTCGAGCACGCGGCGCACGCGTTCGCGCCAGTCCTCCGGCCAGGCCGGCAGTTGCGACCCGAGGGAAATCACACGATCGCCTGCCAGGATAGGTCCGCTCGTGAGAACGCGGGCCAGCACGCCACGCCGCGCGCCGACCAGGCGCGACAAGCCGGGACGGTGGCGGTCGAGACTGCCGCAGGCTTCGCACTGGAACATCAGGCGCAGCAGGACCTCGTCGCCGATGCGCAGCACCGTGCCCGAGGCCAGGCTCGAGGTATCGGCTTCCAGCAGCAGGTTCTCGCGCAGGGCCAGCGGCGGCAGGGCAAGATCGTTGTAGACCGGCGCGCCGGCCAGCAGCAGCTGGCGCGGCGAGACCGGGTCGGCATGCAGGTCGTGCTCCAGCCCGCGCCCGCCGAGGGCCAGGGCTTGCGGCACTGGCTCAGGCGCCGTGGCGGGCGTGCGCCGGACGGCAATCGCGATGAGCTGTCCCAGGTCTTCCAGCATCGGAGGGACCTGGGCGCGAATCACTTGGCGCTGTGCAGCTTGCGCGACGCGTCCAGGTACCTGGCGGCGTTGGGGACATTGGTCCACGCCGGCTTGACCGGATCGTTGGCGATGCCCAGGACGGCGTGCGCGACCATGCGGTTGATGCGCGCCATGTTGTCGTAGTCGATCTTGTCCCAGGTGTCGTCCTTGCCGTGGTAGTCCGGGAAGCCGAAGGCCACGGCCAGGGTGTGGGCCGGCACGCCGAGGTCGGCCAGCGACTGGTTGTCGCTGAAGGCGAAGTAGCGGTCGCTGTTGACCGGGTGCTTCCACAGGCGGATGCCGGTCTTGTCGCCGGCCTTGCGCAGCGCCTCGCTCACGGTCGAGTAGTCGAAGCCGGTGAGGGTGGCCGAGTTGACCTGCGGGCCTTCGCTGTCGTCGGTGCGTCCCAGCTGCTCCAGGTTGATGTTGGCGACCGTGTCCTTGACCGGGAATACCGGGTGGCGGCCGTAGTAGCGCGAACCCAGCATGCCCAGCTCCTCGCCGAACAGCGCGATGAAGGCGATGCTGCGCTTCGGGCGTTCCTTCTGGGCTGCGAGCGCCGAGGCGATCTCGATCACCGACACGGTGCCGCTGCCGTCGTCGTTGGCGCCGTTGTAGATCTCGCCGTTGCGGATACCGACGTGGTCGTAGTGGGCGGTCAGCAGGACATAGGTGTTCTTCAGCTGCGGATCGGAACCGCGCAGCAAGCCCACCACGTTGCGCAGCTTGACCGGACGCACTTCCGGCGCGCCGACCTTGGCCGCGACGGTGGCGCCGCCTTTTTCCAGCAGCGCGGCCGCCTCAGGCGCGTGCACCACCACCACCGGCGCCGCGCCCTTGGCGGCCGGCTTTTCCGGATCGATCAGCCAGCCGCCCGGCGCGCCGTGGCGGCGCTCGCGGTCGACCATCACCACCAGGGCCGGTTTGCTCTTGAGCTTGCTCTGCAGGATGCCTGCCGCGCCGGGGACGGGCGCCGCCGGCACCACCAGCACCTTGCCGTTGGCCGCGCCCGTATCTTCCAGCGCCGCCTTCCATTCCATGAAGACGGCCGGGGTCGCCGCCAGGGCGAGCGGATCGAGGAAACCGGCGGTGGCGCCGCCGGCCGGCACGCTGATCGCGTTGCCGCCCGCGTTCACGGTAAAGGCGAAGTCCGTATCCTTGCGCTGGGCGTATTGCCAGTTCGCGGTCTGGAAGTAGCCGTCGTCGCCGGCCGGCTCCAGGCCGGCGCGGCGGAACTGGGCGGCGATGTACTCGCTGGCCAGGTCGAGGCCGCGCGAGGGTGTGCCGCGGCCTTCCAGCAGGTCCGAGGACAGGTAGGACAGGTGGCCGCGCAGGGAATCGGGCGAGATGCGGCTCGAGACGGCGTCGAGCGGAGCCTGGGCCAGCGCTGCGGTGGACAGCAAGGCAAGGCTGAGGGCGGTGGCAAGGTGGCGCATGCGGTCGTGCTCTCTGAATAGTAAGAATGGCAATATCGCACGGGAGTATTCTCCCGGTCAACACAGTGAATCCGTCCAGTATGTACGTCTCGACGCGCATTTCGGTCGATCGCCAATCCGGTTGGCGGCATCCGCAACCCGCTTCGTCGCACCCGGCTTGGCCCGGCGGCGGCGCTTGGGCACAATGCCTGCACTTGTTGCTATCCGGATAAAATGATGAACATGTCCACCGCCATCGCCTCCATCTCCGCACCGACCCCGCGCCCGCGCCTGATGCGCCTGCTCGAAGACATGCGCCTCGCCCTGGTCATGAGCGTGCTCGCCGCCGTCGTCATCACGCTGGTGGTCGGCAAGCCGGAAATCCTGTACGAGCAGCTGGTGTTCTCCGTGTGCATCGGCATGCTGGCCTTCGGCATCGTCGACGGCGCGCGCCTGCTGTGGTGGGACCTGCCCGAGTGGAGCGCACGCCAGTGGCTGCCCTTCCTCGGCGTGATGGTGCTGGCCGCGCCGGTGGCCCATTACACCGGCATGCGGGTCGGCTTCGCGATCATGGGCTACAAGATGCCCATCCTGGCCGACTATCCGACGGCCGGCCGGGTGAGCATGATCGTCCTGACCTTCGGCGTGATCAGCGCGATGGTGCTGCTGGTGCGCCATCGCGACCGCCTGCGCCGCATCCGCCAGGAGCATGCCGACGCCCGCCTGCGGACCGAGGTCATCGAGCGCCAGGCGCTCCAGGCCCAGCTGCGCCTGCTGCAGGCCCAGATCGAGCCGCACATGCTGTTCAACACCCTCGCCAACCTGCAGGGCCTGATCGCCCTCGATCCGGACCGCGCCGGCCGCATGCTCGACCAGCTGATCCAGTACCTGCGCGCCACCCTGAGCGCCACCCGCAGCGAGAGCACCACCCTGGCCCAGGAATTCGCGGCCATGGAGGCCTACCTGGGCCTGATGGGGGTGCGCATGGGCGAACGCCTGGCAAGCCGCCTGAGCCTGCCCGAGGAGCTGCGCGGCGTGCGCCTGCCGCCGATGCTGCTGCAGCCGCTGGTGGAAAACGCCATCATCCACGGCCTGGAGCCGAAGATCGAGGGCGGCGAAGTGGCGATCGCCGCCGAAGCGCGCGACGGGCTGCTGGAGATCACGGTGCGCGACACCGGCCTCGGGCTGCAGGACAAGCCGGAGAGCCGCGGCGGGGGGGTGGGCGTATCCACCACCCGCGAGCGCCTGCAGGCGATCTACGGCGAGCGCGCCGCCATCGTGCTCGCGCGAAATCAGCCGCAGGGCGCCATCGTACGACTGACCTTACCACTGGAGACCACAGCATGACCCGTGCACTGATTGCCGAAGACGAACCGATCCTCGCCGCCGTCCTGGCCAAGACCCTGCAGCGCCTCTGGCCGGAGCTGGAGATCGTCGCCACCGCCCCGAACGGGGTGGCGGCCGTCGAGCAGGCGCTGGCGCTGCGTCCCGACGTCCTCTTCCTCGACATCAAGATGCCGGGCCAGACCGGGCTGGAAGCGGCCGAGGAACTGGCGGAGCGCTGGGAAGGCCCGGCGCCTTTCCCGCAAGTCGTGTTCGTGACCGCCTACGACGAATTCGCCGTGCAAGCCTTCGAGCGGGCCGCCGCCGACTATGTGCTCAAGCCGGTGAGCGAAGAGCGCCTGGCCCGCACCGTGGAGCGCCTGCGCGGGCGGCTGCAGGCGCCCGTGGAAGCGCAGCACGAGGATACCGCCCTGGCCCAGCTGGTAGGGCAGCTCCAGGCCCTGCTGCCGCAGGTGGCTGTCCCCGAGCGCCTGACCATGATCCGCGCCGCCGTCGGCAGCATGGTGCGCATGATCCCGGTGTCCGAGGTGGTGCTGTTCCAGGCGGTCGACAAGTACGTGAACGTGGCCACGGCCGACAGTGAAGCCCTGATCCGCCTGCCGCTCAAGGACTTATTGCCCCAGCTCGACCCGCAGGAGTTCCAGCAGATCAACCGCGGCACGGTGGTCAATATGCGCTGCGTGGCCAGCGCCGGGCGCGACACCATGGGCAAGGTGGTGCTCAACCTGCGTAACCGGCCGGAAAAGCCGCGCGTCAGCCCGGTGTTCGCGCACCTGTTCCGCCAGATGTGAGTGCAGTCTAGGCTACGCCCGCCGGATGGCCGTAGCGCCGTTCGAACTGGGCTGCCGGCATCGGCTGGCCCAGCAGATATCCCTGCAGCGCGTCGCACCCGCAGGTGTTGAGGAAACGCCGCTGCGCGTCTAGTTCCACGCCCTCGGCCACGATGTCCAGGTCCAGCTTGCGCGCCAGGGTGACGATCGCCTCGACGATGGCGGCCGCGCTGCGGTCGGTGTGGGCGTCGTGCACGAAGGAGCGGTCGATCTTGAGCGCGGTCAGGGGAAAGCGGCGCAGGTAGGCCAGCGATGAATAGCCGGTGCCGAAATCGTCGAGCGCGAACTGCACGCCCAGCCGGCGCAGGCGGTACATGCGCTCGATCAGCTCGGGCAGGTTTTCGGCGAACACGCTTTCGGTGATCTCGAGCGTCAGGCAATGGGGCGGCGCACCGGTGTGGGCCAGCACCTCGGCCACGGTATCGGGGAAAGTCGGATCGCGCATCTGGTGCACGCTCACGTTGACGGCCAGCTTGAGTCCCTTGAGGGCCGGGTTGTGGCGCCAGCGCGCCAGCAGCCGGCAGCTCTGTTCCAGCACGTGGCGTCCGAGCGGCGCGATCAGGCCCGAAGCCTCGGCCAGGCCAATGAACTCGCCGGGCGGGACCATGCCCAGCGCGCCCCGGTCCCAGCGCAGCAGCGCCTCGGCGCCGTTCAGCAGGCCGTCGCGCCCGAACTGCGGCTGGCAGTACAGCACGAATTCCTGCTCGGCCAGTCCGGTGCGCAGGCTGCTTTCCAGGGCTGCCTGGCGGTCGGCGGCGAACTGCATGCTGGCCTCGAAGAAGCAGGCGGTGTTGCGGCCTTCCGCCTTGGCGCGGTACATGGCGAGGTCGGCCTGCTTGAGCAAGGTGTCGATGTCGGTGGGCGCGCCGTCGAACAGGGTGATGCCGATGCTGGGCGAGGTCGAGGCCGTATGCGGGCCCAGCTCGAAGGGCTGGCCCAAGGCGTGCAGGATCTTGGTCGCGACGCCCTTGGTCTCGGCGGCCGCTTCGTCCGGACAGAGCCCCAGGTCTTCCAGCACCACCACGAATTCGTCTCCGCCCAGCCGCGACAGGTGGTCGCTGGCGCGCAGGGTGGTGCGCAGGCGGGCGGCGACCTGCTTGAGCAGCTCGTCGCCGACATCGTGGCCCAGGGTGTCGTTGAGCAGCTTGAAGTTGTCGAGGTCGATGAACAGCAGGGCGGCGTATTCGTCGAGGCGGCGCGCGCGCGCCAGGCTGGCGCCGAGCTGCTCCATCAGGTAGCGGCGATTGGACAGGCCGGTGAGCGGGTCGAAGTAGGCCAGCTCGTAGATGCGCTGCTCGTTCTCCTTGCGCTCGGTCAGGTCGGTATTGGTGCCGGACATGCGCAGCGGCCTGCCGTCGGGGTCGCGCGAGACGTAGCCGCGCGACAGGACGGGCAGGTAGTGGCCATCCTGGTGGCGCATGCGGAACTCGATGCTGTAGCTGTCGCGCGGCTCGGCCAGCAGCTGGCGGACAAAGGCGCGGACCCGTGGCTCGTCGTCGGGATGGATCAGGCGCATGGCCGTTTCCGGCTCGGTCGGCATGGCGCCAGGCGCGTAGCCGAGCACATCCCACCAGCGCTCGGAGTAATAGACTTCTCCCGTGCGCAGGTTCCAGTCCCAGGACGCGTCGGTGGAGCCGCGCAGGACCAGCTCCAGCCTTTCCTCGGATTTCTGCGCCTTGCGCTGGGCGCGCTTGAGGGCGGTGCAGTCGGTAAAGCAGACGACCACCCGCTCGAGTGTGCCGTGCGGGTCGCGTTCCGGGTAGGCATTGCAGATCATCCAGCGGATGATTCCCCGTCCCTCGCGGCGCAAGCCCACCACATAATGCGACAGGGGCTTGCCGGTTCTCAACACCTGGTTGACGGGATAGTCGGATTCGGGCATCGGCGAACCGTCGTCCTGCACGAAGCTCCAGTGACTGGGGTCGGATTCGGTGCCGATCAGCGCGGCCACGCTGCGGTCGAGCAGGCGGCTGGCCAGGCGGTTGGCGGACAGGATGCGGCCGTCCTTGTCGTGGACGACCACGCCGGCGGGCAAGTGTTCGAGCAGTTCGTCCAAGCGTTGCTGGACGTCAGGAGGCAAACGGGACAGCATGGTGTTCCGCCAGTGATCTAGTCGCACGGAGTTTCATACTAACAGTGACGGGTCGGCCGCGGCGCAACCTTGGCGCGGCGCACTCTTTCCGGACGCTCAGGCCGCCATCGGCAAGCTGGGGGCTTCCGAGCGGGCGTGGTACCAGCAGTCGAACATGTCCTCGAACACGTCGAACAATTCATTGACCAGCCCGACGGCGGTCTCGAACTCGCCGATGCGCAGCAGGTAACCGCTGCCTTCCACGCCGTCCTGTTCCACGCCTTCCTGGTCCTTGGCGTGGTTCGCCTCCGCATGCTGGTGCACCTTGCCGAAGTAGTCGAGCTGGTCGGAAAGGCCGAGTTCCCCGACCAGCCGGTACATGGGCTCGTTGAAGCAGGCGAAGGTCGCTTCCAGCGCCTCGATGATGGCCATGCGCAGGAAGGGGGTGCGGTGGGTCTTGGCCAGGAAGATGCCGTGATAGACCACCTCGCGGGTGGCGCGGTTCTCCGGCCCCCAGACTTCGGTGAAGGCCTGGGCCGGCGGCACACCCAGCAGGCGGCGGCCGTGTTCGATGCGCGCCAGGTCTTCCAGATACCACTGCCAGTGGAAGGAGTCCTCGTCGCAATGCTGGTGCACGCTTTGCTGCAGCGGGGAATGGTCGTGCTCGTCGCGCAGGGCGGCCAGGATGTCCTTGAAGCCCATGGTGAAGAACATCATCGCGGGGACGAAGGAGAGGCGCTGGTAAGGAGCGACGGCGGCGTCGCCGATGTAGGTGCACAGGGCCGACTGGCGCAGCTGCGCCTGGCGCGCTTCGATGACGGAGTTGAGGATGTCCATGGTGTCCTGGTGATGTGGTTGCACGAGTGTTCGGTGCGGCCTGTCCGGCGCCGGATTGCTGTGTGCACTGGCGTCGGCAGGCTGGCAGGGCGTAGTCTAGTCAGGCCGCACCCGGATTTCTTCCCCCACGGACGGGGGGAATGGCCCCCCGCAGCCTGGCCCCGCATGCATATGCGTATGGCGCGGCGGCGATGGGAATGGGGGCGCGGATTTGGTAAACTCCATGGTTTTCCCGATACAGGTTTTCCCATGGAGCGCTCCGTCGAGCTCCGCGCGTGTGCGCTGCAATGTCTGCTTGAAACCGATCCCGCCGCCAAGGCCGCCGGCGTGGCCGCGCTGGCGCAGGCGCACGCGGAGGGCAGGCTGCAGGTCGACCCGCAAGCCGTCCTGGATGCGCAGGGCCCGATCCCGGGCCGGCCGGTGCGGCCCGAACTGGTGCCGCCGCGCCTGGTGGGCCGGCGTTCGATGGCCACCGTCGAAGGGCGGGCCATGCTGGTGCATGCGCTGGCCCACATCGAATTCAACGCCATCAACCTGGCCCTGGACGCCATCTGGCGCTTTGCAGGCATGCCGCCGGCCTACTACACCGACTGGCTGCGCGTGGCCCACGAGGAATCCCTGCATTTCATGATGCTCGGCAGCCACCTGTCCACGCTCGGCTACCAGTACGGCGATTTCACGGGCCACGACAGCCTGTGGGAGATGGTCGCCAAGACCAGTGGCGACGTGCTGGCGCGCATGGCGCTGGTGCCGCGCACGATGGAGGCGCGCGGCCTGGACGCCATTCCGCCGCTGCGCGCCAAGCTGGCCCAGGCCGGCGACCCGGCGGCAGCGGCGATCCTGGACCGCCTGCTGGCGGACGAAGTCGGCCACGTGGAGATCGGCAACCGCTGGTACTTCCACCTGTGCGCGCAGCGCGGCCTGGATCCGTTGCCGACCTACGACGAGCTGACCGTGCGCTACAAGGCGCCGGTCCTGAAGGGCCCCTTCAACCTGGAGGCGCGCCGCCAGGCGGGCTTCACCGACGCGGAACTGCAGCGCTACCTGTGATGGACGCGTTCGACGAGACCACGAGCGGGCAGGGCTTCCTGCTGACCCGCCACTGGCGCGACCTGGAGTCGGGCTGCGAAGTCGAGTTCTGGCTCGCCACCGACGATGGGCCGCGCCGGGTGCGCCTGCCGGCCCAGACGCCGGTAGCCTTCGTGCCCGCGGAGCTGGGCGACAGCGTGCGGCAGCTGCTGGAGCGCGAACAAGGCTGGGAGCTGCGCCCGCTGGCGCTGACGGATTTTCATCACCGCCCCGTGCTGGGCTTGTACTGCCGCCAGTACCGCCAGCTGCTGCGCCTGGAAAAGCGGCTGCGTGAGCACGGCATCGGCATGTACGAGGCCGACGTGCGGCCGCCTGAGCGCTACCTGATGGAGCGCTTCATCACCGCGCCGGTGGCGTTCGTCGGGCATGCGGGCGAAGGGCGGCTGGTGCTGGACGGCCAGCTCAAGCCGGCGCCCGGCTATCGTCCCGCGCTGCGCACCGTCTCGCTCGACATCGAGACCACCTTCCAGGGCGACCTGTACTCGATCGCGCTGGAAGGCTGCGGCCAGCGCCAGGTCTACATGCTCGGCCCGGAGAATGGCGACGCATCCGGGATCGACTTCGACCTCGAATACTGCGCCACCCGCCCGGAACTGCTGGAGCGCCTGGAAGCCTGGTTCGCGCGCCACGATCCGGACGCGGTGATCGGCTGGAACGTGGTCCAGTTCGACCTGCGCGTGCTGCAGAAGCACGCCGACCGCTACAACCGTCCGCTCAGGCTCGGACGCGGCGGCGCCGCCCTCGAATGGCGCGAAGACCGCGGCGGCCAGGAACACTGGTTCGTCGGCATCGCCGGACGCCTGGTGATCGACGGCATCGAGGCGCTGCGCTCGGCCACCTGGAGCTTTCCGTCCTTCAGCCTGGAAAGCGTGGCCCAGTCGCTGCTGGGCGAGGGCAAGGCCATCGACAATCCCTTCGACCGGATGGCGGAGATCGACCGCATGTTCGCCGAGGACAAGCCGCAGCTGGCGCGCTACAACCTGAAGGACTGCGAGCTGGTGACCCGCATCTTCGACAAGACCGGGGTCATGGCCTTCCTGCTGGAGCGCGCCAGCGTGACCGGCCTGGCGGCCGACCGCAGCGGCGGCTCGGTGGCGGCCTTCGAGCACCTGTACATGCCGGTAATGCACCGCCAGGGGCACGTGGCGCCGAATATCGGCGACGTGCCGGGCGCCGACAGCCCGGGCGGCTTCGTGATGGATTCGCGCTCCGGCCTGTACGACTCGGTGCTGGTGCTCGACTACAAAAGCCTGTATCCATCGATCATCCGCACCTTCCTGATCGATCCCGTCGGCCTGGTCGAAGGCCTGCGCGAGCCCGAAGAGGCCACCGTGCCGGGCTTTCGCGGCGGGCGCTTCTCGCGCACCAGGCACTGCCTGCCGGGCATCGTGACCCAGATCTGGGCCGGGCGCGAAGCGGCCAAGCGCGAGCGCAACGCGCCGCTGTCGCAGGCCCTGAAGATCATCATGAACGCCTTCTACGGCGTGCTGGGAACCACCGGCTGCCGCTTCTTCGATCCGCGCCTGGCCTCGTCGATCACGATGCGCGGCCACGAGATCATGCACCGCACGCGGGCGCTGATCGAGGAGCAGGGCTACCAGGTGATCTACGGCGATACCGATTCCACCTTCGTGTGGCTCGGGCGGGCGCATGCCGATGCCGAGGCCGAGCGCATCGGGCGCGCCCTGGTGGACCATGTCAACGGCTGGTGGCGCAAGCACCTGCGCGAGGAGCTGGGCCTGGAGAGCGCGCTGGAGCTGGAATACGACGTGCACTTCCGGCGCTTCCTGATGCCGACCGTGCGCGGCTCGGACGAGGGCAGCAAGAAGCGCTACGCCGGCCTGGTGACGGGTGCGGACGGCGGCGACGAGATGGTCTACCGCGGCCTGGAGACGGTGCGTACGGACTGGACGCCGCTGGCCCAGCAGTTCCAGCAGGGCCTGTACGAACGCATCTTCAAGAACCAGCCCTTCGAGGACTATGTGCGCGGCTACGTGGCGGCCACCCTGCGCGGCGAGCACGACGCGCTGCTGGTCTACCGCAAGCGCCTGCGCCGTCCGCTCGAGGAATACCAGCGCAACGTGCCGCCGCACGTGCGCGCCGCGCGCATGGCCGACGAACACCATCTGCGCAACGGCCGGCCGGCGATCTACCGCAGGGGCGGCTGGATCCGCTACGTGATGACCACCGCTGGGCCCGAGCCGCTGGAAACCCTGCATTCGCCGATCGACTACGAGCACTACCTCACGCGCCAGCTGGAACCGGTGGCCGACGCGATCCTGCCTTTCCTGGGCGAGCGCTTCGATCGCCTGACCAGCCGCCAGGGCGCCTTGTTCTAAAACATGTTGATCCGACATCTGGCTCTGTGGCTGCTGTGACAATTCGTGGTTTTTTGGGAACGTTTGCTGCCGAGTTTATGCGGGATTTGATGCCGTATTGACCCAAGCAAACGCTTCACGTCTAGAATGCTTTCCGTACGGCATCACGGCATCCCGTTTCTCACCACGGCATTACTTCATCGGAAAACGCAATGAAATCGGTTCAACAAGAAGTCGACGAGCGCAGCAATCTCACCGGGACCAACAAGTTCGAGCTGCTGCTGTTCCGCCTCGGCGGCGACGAGAACGGCAATCACAGCGAGCTGTTCGGCATCAACGTCTTCAAGATCCGCGAAATCGTCGCCATGCCTTCGATCACCTCGGTGGCCGGTTCGCCCCCGCACGTGCTGGGCGTGGTCAACCTGCGCGGCCAGATCATCCAGGTGCTTGACCTGCCGGCGATCGCGGGCGTCACGCCGAAGACCGGCCTGAACATCATGCTGGTGACCGAATTCGCCCGCACCACCCAGGCCTTCGCGGTCGAGAGCGTGGAAGAGATCGTGCGCCTGGACTGGAACCAGGTGATGTCGGCCGAGCACAGCGCCGGCAGCGGCATGGTGACCAGCATCGCGCGCCTCGATACGGTGGGCGGCGAGCCCGGCCGCCTGGCCCAGGTGCTGGACGTCGAGACCATCCTGCGCAAGCTGAACCCGGACCAGGAGCCGGAAAACATCCAGCAGGCGGTCGGCGACAAGATCCAGATCAAGCCGGGCTGCGTGATCCTGGCGGCGGACGACTCGGTGGTCGCGCGCGCCCTGATCGAGCAGGGCCTGGACGCGATGGGACTGCCTTTCGTGATGACCAAGAGCGGCAAGGAAGCCTGGGACCATCTGAACGCCATCGCCAGCGCGGCCGAGGCCGAGGGACGCACGGTCTACGACCGCGTCGCGATGGTGCTGACCGACCTCGAGATGCCCGAGATGGACGGCTTCACCCTGTGCCGCAACATCAAGTCCACCAACCGCTTCGGCAACATGCCGGTGGTGATCCACTCCTCGCTGTCCGGCACCACCAACGAAGAACACGTGAAGAACGTGCGCGCCGACGCCTACGTGGCCAAGTTCTCGGCCGAAGACCTGTCGCGCACCCTGCGCAAGGTGCTGCACGGCTGATGCATGCCCGGGTGGCGGCAGTGCTATGATGCCGCCACCCGCCTTTCCAGCGCGGGTTTGCTGGAGTACCTTTGAAGGAAACCCATCCACCGGCGCCCGCCAGGCGCGAGGGCGGCGCGCTGCCCGACCTGCCCCAGCTCGAGATCCTCGAGAGCCTGCTGCGCGAGCGCAGCCTGACCCGTACCGCCGAGCTGCTCGGCATGACCCAGCCGACCATCAGCCGGGTGCTGGCGCGCCTGCGCCTGCACTTCGCCGACCCCCTGTTCGTGCGCTCCGGCCAGAGCATGCAGCCGACCGCGCGCGCGCTCGAACTGGCCGAGCCGGTGAGCGCGCTGCTGGCCGCCGCGCGCCGCCTGCAGGAGGGCTCGGCGGCCTTCGACCCGCTCACCGCGCGCCGTTCCTTCGGCCTGTACATGGTGGACGGCGCCATCGTGCACGTGCTGCCGCGCCTGCTGGAGGCGATGCGCCACCAGGCCCCCGGCATCCTGCTGCGCACCCTCCACGGCGACCCGCTGGCGCTCGACGCGCGCATCGAGCGCGGCGAGATCGACCTGCTGATCGGGCGCTTTCCCCACCTGGTCAGCAATATGCGCCAGCGCCTGCTGTGGGGCGACGACCATGCCGTGCTGATGCGGCCCGACCACCCCTGCGCCGGCGGCCTGGACCGCGAGACCTACCTCGCCCAGCGCCACGTATTGATCAGCATCTTCCACACCAGCCACCACGACGTCGAGGTGACCCGCACCCTGGAGACGCTGCTGCCGCCGGATAAGGTGCTGTGCCACGTGCCGGGCTTCACCGCCGCCGCCCACCTGGTGCTGCACACCGATGCGCTGGCGACCATCCCGCGCCGCCTGGCCAATGACCTGGCGCAGGACCTCGGCCTGGTCCTGGCCGAGGTGCCGATCGCGCTGGCGCCGCTGCAGCTGGCAATGTACTGGCACGAGCTCCAGCACCGCGATCCGGGCAACCGCTGGCTGCGCGAATTCGTGCGCACGACGCTGCTGGGGCCGGACGCTCCCTGAGTCCCGGACCCGGAGGTCATGCACTTCGCGCATGACCTGCATGCGGCCGCCGGCATGGCCTTCGTGAGCTCGGGCAACTATGCTTCGGGAAACGAACGGTTTCACGGAGGCCAGCATGTCCGACCATCTTTTCACTTCATCCGCGCCGGCGCGCGCCGCCGCCGCGATGCTTCCGCTGCTGCTGGCGGGCTGCATGTCCTTCGGGCCGCAGGGCGAACGCGCCCAGCTGCGCGATGCGGCCGGCGTGCCTTCCGGGCGCGCCATCGCGGCCCTGGCGGCGCCCGAGGCGGCATGGCCGGCCCAGGACTGGTGGCGCGGCTACGGCGATCCCCAGCTCGACGCCCTGGTGGACCAGGCGCGCAGCGGCAGCCCGACCGTGGCCGCCGCGCTGGCGCGCGTGCGCCAGGCGGCCGCACTGGAGGGCATGGCCGCCGCCGCGCTGTCGCCGCAGGCCGGCGCGACGGCGCGCAGCAGCCGCCAGCACTACAGCGAGAACAGCAGCGTGCCCAAGCCCCTGGCCGGCAGCTGGCAATGGGTCAACGAGGCCAGCGTCGGCCTGTCCTACGAACTCGATTTCTGGGGCAAGAACCGCGCGGCGGTGGGCGCCGCGGCGGGCCGGGTCAACGCCCAGCGCGCCGAGGCCGAAGCGGCCACCCTGGCGGTGTCGGTGGCGCTGGTCCAGGCTTATTTCAGGCTCGACCTCCTGTACAGCCAGCACGACCTGGCCGAGGCCGAGCTGCGCCAGCGCGAGCAGATCCTGGCCCTGACGAGCCAGCGGGTCGCGGCCCAGCTGGACAGCCGCGCCGAGCTGAAGCAGGCCGAGATCGGCGTGCCGCTGGCGCGCGGGCAGCTCGCCGCGCTCGCCGAATCGATCCAGCTCACGCGCGGCCAGATCGCCGCGCTGGCGGGGCAGGGCCAGGATGCCGCGCTGGCCTTGCACCGGCCGCAGCTGGGCAGCGTGCACCGCGCCGGCGTGCCGGCCGAGCTGCCGGCGGCCCTGCTGGGGCGCCGCCCTGACCTGGTGGCGCTGCGCTGGCGGGTGGAAGCGGCCGGCGGCGACATCGACGTCGCCAAGGCCCAGTTCTACCCGAGCGTGAACCTGAGCGCCCTGATCGGCCTGCAAAGCCTCGGCTTCGACCGCCTGCTGCAGGGCGCCAGCATGGCCGCCAGCGCAGGTCCGCTGGTCACCTTGCCGCTGCTCGACGGCGGCCGCCTGCGCAGCCAGCTGGCCGCGCGCAACGCGGAGTACGACCTGGCCGTCGAACAGTACAACGGCGCCGTGGTCGAGGCCATGCGCGACGTCGTCGCCCAACTGACCTCCCTGCAGGCCCTGGACGGCCGCCTGCGCGAGCAGGACCTGGCGCTGGAGGCGGCCGAGCAGGCCTATGCGCTGGCGCTGGAGCGCTATCGCGCCGGCCTCGGCACCCAGCTGCAGGTGCTGGTGGCCGACACCCAGCTCGTGGCCCAGCGCCGCCAGCGCGCCGACCTCGCGGCGCGCGCCAGGGAACTCGATCTCAACCTGGTCCGCGCCCTGGGCGGCGGACACCAAGCCTAGGGAGCCCCATCATGGAAGACAAGAACACACAGCAGCAGGGACGCACCCGGCTGGCCGCCGGCCTGGTGGCCGCGATCGCCGCCGCGGCGGCCGGCATCGCCTGGTCCGCACCCGGCATCGTCCACTTCGGCTGGAACATGGAGGCCACCGAAGATGCCTACGTGGAGGGCAACCTGGTCCAGGTGACGCCCCAGGTGGCCGGCACCGTGACCCGGATCGGCGCCGACAACACCGACTTTGTGCGCGCCGGCGAAGTGCTGGTGAAGCTCAGCGAACTCGATGCGCGCCTGGCCCTGGACCGCGCCGAAGCGGGGCTGGCGAAGGCCGCGCGCCAGGTGCGCTCGCAGTTCGCGGGCGCCGGCCAGATGCGCGCCGCCACCAGCCAGCGCGAAGCCGACCTGGCGCGCGCCGAGAGCGACCTGGCGCGGCGCCGCAGCCTGGCCGGCAGCGGCGCGATCTCGGGCGAGGAGCTGCGCCATGCGGAGGACGCCGTCGCGGC
>NZ_JAGPWD010000056.1 GCF_018119395.1 Massilia sp. ZL223 | reverse complement strand
CGGGCGCGCTGGCGCTGGGAATGCACGCCCGGCGGCTGGCGCCGGGTGCGGAAGGCGCGCCGGTCACCCCCGCGCTGGCGGCCCTGCAGCCCTTCCTTGGCGGGATGCGGATCGAGATCCCGGCGGCGGGAGGCGTCACCCTGGCCCAGCATGGCGGGGCCGCGCTCTTGACCGCCTCCGGCGTGCGGGCCGAGCCGGCGGTACGTATCGACCTGTGCACCCAGGTGCTCGACCCTGCGCGTGCGCGGCTGTTGCCGCTGCGGATAGGCTTTCCGCTCGACGGCGCGGCGGCGCTGGCGCGGGCGGGCGGCGGTCCTGTGCGCAACGTCCTGCTGGGTGCAAACCTGCCGCGCGTGACGGTAACCGGGGATGCGCCATCGGGTTTGAAGATTTCCTGGCAGGCCGGCGCGGCCGCCGCCTGGATCGGCGACGCCACCCAGGGGGCGATCCGGCGGGGAAACCGCGGCGAGGCGGCGCTCGGCCATGGCGGCTGGCTGGTATGGCAGGGCGAAGCCTTGCGCTTTTCGCAACGCGCCAGCCGCGCCTGTCCGCAGGCCGGCGAATTGCTGGTCCAGCGCTACCGTCCGGACGCAGCGGCGGGCGGCGCAGCATTGCTGCAGGCTTTCCCAGTGGCAGGCGAACCCGTCGCGCTGCGGCTGGCGCCTGGCAGCTACCAGGTGCCGGCCGCGCCGCCCCCCGGCATGGAAGACCAGGCCCTGTTCGACCAGCTGCGCGCACGCGGCCTGCTGCGCTTGAGCAGGGACGGACTGGCCGAGCTGGCCCCGCGCGACCTCGCCGCCTGGCAGGCGGCGGACCCGGACGCGCGCGCGCCGCTGCCGGGCTGGGAAGGCCTGAACCTGGACGAAGGCGACCGCAGCCTGCTGGCGCGCCTGTACCAGCGCGCCGACGGCGCCTATGTCCGCGAGCAGGTCAGGATCTTCAACAGCGAACGGCGGCTGGTGGCCTGGCGCGTCCGCCCCGGCAGCCGGCTTGCCTGGCAGGCAAGGCTGGCCGATGCGCCGGCGCCGGGCGCCGAAGGCTTGCCGGTCGCCGCGATGCGCCTGTTCGCGCGCCTGCAGGAGGACTGGGCGCCCTGGACGCGGGTGGCCGGCTGGGACGGCGGGCGCGGCGGAAACCTCGTGACCCTGAGCGCACCGGCCTTGCGCGCTCCCGCCGAGCTGCTGCTGGCCGGGCGCCTCTTGCGGGCGGAAGGCGCGCGCGCCACCGTCACCGGCGCCTGCGACGGGCGCGCCTGCCAGGACCGCGATATGGTCCAGCATGTGCTGCTGACCCCGGAGCCGGGCGCCGGCAGCGTCAGGCTGGAGGTCGCGCCGCTCGACCTGTCGCGCCTGAGCGGCGACGCCGATGCGGCCTACCGCCACTTGCGCGTGGAAGAGGGCCGCCTGGCCTGGCATGCCTTGCCCGGCCAGGCGACGGTGCGTACGGGCGGCGCCACGCCGGTACGGCTGAGCGATCGCCATGGCGCCCTGCTGTGGGCCGACGGCCGCCCGGCAGCGGACGCCGGCCTGGCCCCGCTGCTGGGCGTGCATCGCCAGCACGCGGGCAGCGTGGCCGGGATGCTGGCGCGGCTGGGCGGAGCCGGGCATGAGGCGCGCCTCAGCCTGGACCTGGGCGTGCAGGCCCAGGCCCAGGCGGCGCTCGACTGCATCGGCATGCGCCAGGGACAGTGGGACGGCAAGACCTGCCTTGGCGGCCAGGCGCCGCCGGCGGAACGCCAGGCCGGGCTGGTGTTGCTGGACGCGGAGCGCGGCGACATCCTGGCGGCGGCGTCAAGCGGCAGCGGCAAGGCCGATCCCGCCCGCTGGGCGGAATTGCGCGACTTCGACCGCGCCGACCCGGCCCGCAGCCCGCTGCGCATCGCCGCCTTCCAGCACGACGGCGGCGCCCATCGCGCGCCCGGTTCCACCTTCAAGGTGATCACCGCGCTCGGCCTGGAGCAGGCCGCGAAGGAGGACCCGCGCCTGGAAGGCTTGCTGTCCGGCATTCCAGTCGAGGAGCTCGACCGCATGGCGCGCGAGCGCGGCTATGGCTTCCGCGCGGCCAGCGCCACCTATCCAGCCTCCGGCCAGGGCGCCCACGTCACCAACTTCCGCGAACAGTCGGGCAGCGCACGGGCCCACGGCGGGCGCCTCGGCCTGGACCAGGCGCTCAGCTACAGCATCAATACCTGGTTCGCCTGGCTTGCCGAACTGAGCGACCGCAGCCTGCTCGGCCGGCCCGAGGGCGGCGTGCCGGGCGTGCGCGCGCTCGACGCGGAGGCGCTCGATACGATCCGCCCGGTGGCCGGGATGGCGCGCCGGCTCGGCTTCGGCAGCGCGCCGCGCCTGGACGGCGGCCTGCTGCCCGAGGATTACCGCTGGGCGGAGTGGGACGCCCTGCGGCCCAGCGCTTCCGCCCTCGACCCGGTGCAGACCCGGCACGAACTGCGCCAGATGGCGATCGGCCTGCGCATGCAGGCCACGCCCCTGCAAATGGCGCTGACGGCGGCGGCCGTGGGGGAGGGACGGACCGTGACGCCCCGCCTGCTGCTGCAACTGGACGGCCGCGCCGCGCGGGATTCCGCCGGCGAAGCGCTGGATGTGCCACTGGAGCGCATCCGGGCCGGCATGAAGGGCGTCATCGACCGGGGCACGGCGGCCGGCGCCTTCCGCGGCGCGGCCTTCGAGCGCCTGCGCCCCGGCCTGTACGGCAAGACGGGGACGGCGCCGGCGGGCAGGGATGGACAGGCGACCGTCTGGTTCATGGGCTGGCTGGAGCCGGGCAGCCTGCCCGGACAGACCCGGCGCCTGGCCTTCGCCGCCTTCGTCAGCCACTCGGACGCCACCGGCGGCGGCCATGCGGCGCCCGTGGTGGCCGCGTTGCTGCGCGCGATGGAGGGGCAGTCGCGCGAACAGAAGGAGAAATAGCCGCCTCTTGCGCGCCTCGGAAACGTGTTTGTATGGCATCATCTGTTTCAATCCGCCAGCTGCAAGAGAATCAGGCGGAGGCGATCGAGTGCGAGGACGGTATGCGTTTACCGGGAACCCGGTATCAGGAGCATGGTTGGGAGCAGGTCCGCAAGCTGCTGGGACACTGTTCCCTGCAGGCGTTCGCGCGTGTCGACCCGGCCCTGCTGCTCGAACCCGACACCGCCACCTCGCTCTCCCTCTACGTCGAGGCGGTCGCACGCGCCCTGCACGGCGCCCGCGGGCGCGGCGCGGCCGCCGGCAACAGCTATGGCGATACCGTCTCGGAACTGGCCCTGGCCCTGGTCTACGAGCTCCAGGCCCGTCCCGGCGACTGGGATGCGCTGTGCGCGGCGGTGAGCGGCGAACACGCGCGCCTGGGACGCTTCTGGGCACAGCCGGGCGGCGAGGCGCTGCTGCGCAAGAAATTCAACGACCTCTACGCCGTCCTGCGCGACAAGGTCGACAGCGACAACTACCAGGCCGCCTGCGGCCGCCCATGCAGTCCGAACCGCATGTATGCCTACCGCATGCTGGACACCGCCTGCCACGAGATCGCGCGCCTGTTCGAGGGCTGGCGCGAACACCTGGCCCAGGTCGGGGCCATCCTCGGACGGGAAGTCGACGCGATGCCGATCGAGGCGCGCCAGCTTCGTTCCATCGCCGACTGCCGCGCCGAATGGGTCCTGCGCTGGAGCGAAAGCCTGGTAGCCTTCGGCGGCGCGCCCGGGCCCCTGCATACCCGCTCCAAGCGCTTCGCCAGTCTCAAGACCAGTCCCGAGAAGATCGCCGCCATGCTGCGCGAGATCGGCGACTACGAGCAGCTATCGAGCAACCGCGACCAGGACTGGCTGCACGACGCCGGCGACGCGGCGGCCTGGCTCGACGACTACCTGCGCGTGCTGGGCGAATCCGAAGCGGCCAGCACGCCCGGCCCGGACCTGGTGCTCGAGATGCGCCAGGAAGAGCCGGAGCCGATCGACGACCCCGAACCGGATGCCGACCTGCCGGACGAGGCCGATCTCCCGCGCCTGGCCGCCGCCGCGCGGTCGGTTTCTCTTCCCCCCAGCTACCTTCAGTCGGCGGCAAGCTCGCAAGCGCGCGGCAGCTGGGCCGCGCGGGAAATGGCCGGGGACACGCTGCCGGTGCGCCTGGCGGTCTACCTGAAACTGCTCGGGCCTGTCGACGACAGCTATCCGTCCGAGTGGCTGGATCCCGCCACCGGCGAGCTGCCGACCATGCAGCAACTGGCCGGGTTGGACGGGATTTCGCTGCCGACCCTGCGCAAGCGCCGCGACACGGCGATCGCGCGCCTGCAGGATGCGGCGACGGCAACGAGGGAGGAAAAAGGATGACGGAACTGGAACGCAAGCTGCAAGCGCAGCTGCTGGTGGCGCAGCGTATCGAAGGCGACCGGCTGGTGCTGGACGACGCCGTGCTGCGCGCGGCGCTGGACGGCAGCCGTCCCCTGCGGGCGGCGGAGCGGGCGGCCCTGCAGGGATCGCCCCTGACGATCCGGCGTTTCAAGCATCTGGCGGACCAGCGCCGCGCGGCCTGGCAGGGCAGCCGAGGGCTGCTGCGCGCCGCCGACAGCGGCGCTCCGCTGGAGGTGCTGGCGACCGACGATGGACTGTGGCGCCTGCATTTCGCGGGAGCCCAGGTGATCCTGCAGCTCGACCCGCAGGCGGCGCGCGCGCCGCAGCTGCTGGCCGGGCGGCCCCGGATCAAGGTAAGGGACGGCGCGGGCGCGGTGGTGCTCGAAGGCGTCCTGGACGCCGATGGCGAATGCGAGGGCCCCTGGCCCTTCGCGGCGCCGCCGGCGGAGCATTTTCAGCGGCATGGGGCGGTCTTCGCTGTGGAGCCGGCCCGGGAAGGACATTGATGTTCGGTTCATTGCTCAAGAATGCATTTCGTCCGCTGCGGCAGACGGAGTTCTCGTGCGCCAGCCTCGGCGTGAGCGCCATCGCCTTGCCGGCGCCTGGCGGCTGCATCATCCCTCCGCGTTGCGCGGCGGTGCTGGTGGACCGGGGCGGCCATACCCGGCGCCTCGGGGAGGGCGCGCGCCTGGCCCTGATCGAGGGCGAAACCGCGTGGTGCGTGCACCCCGGACCCTATACCTGCGACCTGACGCCCTTCGCGGCCAGTCCCGAGATCGGCCTGCGCCTGAGTTTCGCGGTCGACGCCACCGACCCGCGCGCCACCCAGCAGCGTTTCGACCTGTTCCTGGCCAGCGAAGCCCACGGGGCGGTGGGCCTGGAGGACTTCGCGCTGGCGCTGGAGCATGCGCTCCAGCACGAGTTGGCGCAA
Source organism: Massilia sp. ZL223 (assembly GCF_018119395.1). Taxonomy (GTDB): domain Bacteria; phylum Pseudomonadota; class Gammaproteobacteria; order Burkholderiales; family Burkholderiaceae_D; genus Telluria. The sequence goes on along the minus strand of NZ_JAGPWD010000056.1, from coordinate 16,164 downwards.
GGACACCTGGAACTGCCCCCCTGCACCACGCTGGAGGAATGGAACAGCTTCCGCTCGGGTTTCAACCAGCTGATGTACACGCGCTTCGGCATCACGGTGGACGATTGCGTGCCGGTCGACCTGGCCGGGTCGCGGGATTACGCGCGCATGCTGGAAGCGCGCCTGGCGGCGCAGCCGGTTCCGGTTCCGATCCTCCCGCCCGCGCCGCCGGCCGCTCCCCCGGAAGCCTTCGACCCGGCCTGCGAAGATGCGCGCGCGCTGCGCCGCCTGTTCCTGGAACTGCCTTGCCTGATGTGCTCCCTGCGCATGGCGGTGCTGCCGTCCGACCAGTCTCAGTTCCGCCAGCACCAGGAGCTGCTGCGCCGGCTCGACCTGGTCAGCCTGGCGGTGGGCACCATGCCGGCGCTGGAACTGGCCGCGCCCAACGAGGCGCTGCCCGCCAGCGAGCAGCTGCGCCGCGCGCGCCACAGCCGCAGCGCCGCCATCGCGCTCGACGAAGCCTGGGCGCTGTTGGCGCGCCTGAAGCAGGCTGGCGACGTCACGCCGGCGCTGCTGTTCGACGAAGCGGACCGCATCGTCAGCAACCTCGAATGCGATACGGCGGAGCGCCGCGCGCTCAGCGCCACCGAGCTGGACGAGGTGGCGCCATGAGCGGCGGGATCGACAGCGTTGCGGTACGCAGCGCCGACCCGCGCGGCGGCCATCTGACCGTGACGGCCACGCGCCGGCCGCGCGCCGGCCGGGCCGACGTCAAGTGCAGCGTGCCGGACGCACCCGAGGTGGCGCAGCGCATGCAGCAGGTGGTGCGCCTGGCGCGCCACACGGAAGCGCGCGCCGACAGCCGCGACCAGGTGGTGCTGAGCCTGGACCGCGCACCCCAGGCCGGCGAGCGCGGCTGGGAGCTGGCGGCCGTGCTGGCCGACCGCATGGTGCGCGGCGTGCTGGCGCCGCAGCAGGGCATGGTGGCCAATGGCTGGTCCGACGCCTGGCACCTGGGCCGCATCGAAGGCGCCGACATCGCGCACCTCGGGGCCTTCGTGGGCCAGCCCGACCCTGCGGCCGGGGTGGCCAGCGCACGCGCCTGGTTCCCCCTGTACAGCGGCGGCGAATACGACAGCCTGGGCTGGGTCGAGGTGAGCGTGCGTCCGCTGGCCGAGCCGGTGGAGGACGAGGACGCGGCGGTGGCGGTGCCGGACCTGGACGCGGTGCGCCAGGCGCAGGTGCGCGCCGTGCTGGCCGGCAGCCGCCATTTCGACGGCCGCGGGCAAGGCCAGTGGCGCACCACGGTGCGTTTCGGCGAGCCGCGCTTCCAGGGCGATTCCTACGAGCTGGCCCTGGTGCTGGCCGACCGCATGGCGCGCGGACGCGAATTCCTGGCACGCGGGCGGGTGATCGCAACCGGGCGCTCGTCGAGCTGGCATGCGGGCAAGGTCGACGCCGTCGACGGCCTGGCCCCGAAATGCGCGCTGATCGCGCGCGAGGCCGGGCCGGGCGACCGGGTCTTGCTGCCGAAGGACTGGGAGGCGTCGCTGCCGCCCGGCTTGCGCGAGGCAGTGCGCGCGCGCGGCGCCAGCCTGGCCTGCGTGGAGCGGATCGGGATCATCTAGCTGCGTGGCGTCACGCGGACGCGCCGGCGCCCCTGCTAGAATCGGCGGGTGGGCGTTGTAAGTCAATCAATGGAGTCGGATATGTTCCAGATGTTCGGAGTCAAAGGCGCCGCCTGCCCGCGCTGCGAGCGCAAGCACGGCGGCGACGCCCGCTACTGCGCCGGCTGCGGCCTGATCCTCGGCGCGCCGCGCAATGCGCCGGTGCTGCGCGAAAACCGCTGGGTGGCCGGTCCGGACGAACTGGCCGTGTTCTTCGGCGTGCGCGAGCTGTCCGGCGTGTTCGTCAAGACCCTGCGCGTCCCGGCCACGGCGCGCGCCTTCATCCTGCAGGGCGACAAGGCGACCGAGGTGCCCCAGGGCGAATACGAGATCGAAGGCTTCTTCACGCGCCTGAACCACCTGCTGCGCGACCAGCATGCCGAGATCCTGGTGACCCGCACCGGAGCGCTGCCGGTGAGCTTCGACTTCGACGAGGTCGCCACCAGCGAACACCTCTTCGTTCGCGCGCGCTTTACCGTAAGCGTCAGGATCGAGAACGTGCCCGCGTTCGCGCGCCACTTCATGACCATGCCCGGCACGATCGGCGCCGCCGAACTGCGCGAGCTGCTCGCCCATCCGGTGTGCCAGCTGGCCGCCGAATTCGTCGGCGCCCGTTCGATCCGCGAGATGGCCGGCAACCGCGAACTGCGCGAGCAGCTGGACGAGCGCCTGCAGGGCGGCCTGCGGCTGCTGCTGGCCCAGTACGGCCTGGCGGTCAGCCAGGTCGATACGCTGGAGCTGCGCCACGACAAATTCGACGCCAACCGCGCCCGGGTCGGCAGCCTGTGGCTGGCGGCGGACGAAAAGCATGTGCAGATCCAGCACGCGCGCCATCTCGACGAGCTGTACACCGCCGAGGAATGGAACCGCCTGCAGCGCGCCGAGCATGAGCTTAAACTCCGCCAGCGCCGGGCCGAACTGCGCCAGGACGAGGCGATCGCCAAGGCCGAACTGTCGCTGCAGGGCGCCGACCGCGCGCACGGCGTGCGCCTGCGCCAGATCGAACTGTATGGCCGCATCCTGGAAGCGCAGTCGCGCAAGCAGGCGCTGGAGCGCGGCGCCGGCGAGGTGCTGGCCGAGCTGGAACACGCGATGGCGAAAAAGGGCGCCGCGCGCGCCGACGAGGTCACGGAATGGCGCCACCTGCGCGCGCTGGCCCAGGTGCGCATGCGCGCCGAACTCGACGCGGCGCAGCAGGAGGCGCTGCAGATGCGCCAGCTGGCGCAGCAGCGCTTTTCGCAGCAGCTGCTGCAGCAGCAGATCCGCAACAAGGTCGAACAGGCGCGCCAGATCGAGGACGCCGCGCGCCAGCACGCCGAACTGAAGCGCCTGCGCGAAGATGAAGCGGAGGCGGCGCGCCGGGTGCGCGACATCGACGCGGCCGGGCACGTCGCGCGCCACCAGGCGCTGCTGATGGCGAACGCCGCGCACCAGCGCGAGGCCGAACGCCTGCAGGAATGGGAGGACGAGCAGGCGCGCCAGCGCATCGCCGGCCTGCGCCGCGGCGAAAGCCAGGCAGATGCCGTCGTCCAGCACGAAAAGCTGCTGCGCACCATCGAGGCCGATGCGCGTTACACCGAGGTGCAGGACCTTCCCCGCGCGGCCGAGCGCGCCCACGCGCTGGACCTGGCGCGCATGGAGATCGCGCGCGCCGAGTCGCTGGCGGCGATGGACGACACGGCGAAGCTGGCCCTGGCTGCCGCGCCGAACGCCGCGCTGCTGAACGACTTCATGAAGACGCGCGTGCACGCCACCATGGACGCCGGCCAGCTGGCCGCGCTGGCCACGCAAGCCAGGGCGTGCGCGCAAGGCCATGCGGTGCGTAGCGAGGACCGCTTCTGTCCCTCTTGCGGAGCGGAGCTCAAGGCAAGCTGACGATGCAAACCGCCATCGACAAGATCCGCGAACTGCGCGCGCTGCACGAGGACGGCCTGTTGAGCCGTCACGAATTCGACCTGCGCAAGAACGCGATCCTGGACGCCGCCTATACGCCGGAGCAGGGCGCGGAAGTCGTCGCGGCGCCGCCGCGTCCGGGCACCGAGATCGGCCTGATGGCCGGGCAGGAAGTCGGACCGCCGAACCGCCGCTACCGGCTGGAGCGCCTGATCGCGCACGGCGGCATGGGCCAGGTGTGGCAGGCCACCGACCTCGCCACCCATGCGGAACTGGGCCACAGCGCCCAGGTGGCGCTGAAGATCCTGCCGCCACAGGCGACCCAGGCCGCCAGCCACGCCAAGCTCCTGATCCAGGAAGCCACCCGCGCACGCCGCCTGGCGCATGAGCACATCGTGCGCGTCTACGAGTGGGCCCAGGATCCGGCCACGGCCAGCTACTTCATCATCATGGAATACCTCGAAGGCGAGGACCTGGACAGCGTCCTGTGCCGCGAAGGGCGCATGGACTGGCCCCGCGCCGCCGCCATGCTTCGCCCCGTGGCCGGGGCGCTCGACTACGCCTGGGAGCGGCACCGGCTGGTGCACCGCGATATCAAACCGGGCAATGTGTTCGTCACCAGCAAGGGCGACATCAAGCTGCTCGATTTCGGCATCGCCGCCCGCGCCCGCGCGTCGGGCGGCGTGGCGATGCTGGAAGCGCCGGCGCTGTCCGGCACGGCGGGCTACCGCGCGCCGGAAGCCTCGGACCCGGAACGCCAGCCGCAGCCGGCGCTGGATGTCTATGCCGTCGCGGTGATGATTTACCAGATGCTGGAAGGCGAACTGCCGGCAAGCGGCGCGATGCGTGCGCCGGGCGCCTTGCTGCCGCGCCAGTGGACCGCCCTGCAGTCCGGGTTCGCGCGCGATCCGGGCGCACGGCCGGCCAGCGTGCGTGCGCTGCTGGAGGCGATCGAACTCGGCGCCGGTCCGACCCCGGAAGAAGAAGCGGCGCGCGAGGCGGCCCGCCGCGCGGCCGAGGAGCAGGCGGCGCGTGAGCTGGCCGCTCGGCGCAAGGCTGAAGCCGACGCCGCGGCCGCCGCCCAGGCCCTGATCGAGCGCCAGCGCCGCGAGCAGCAGCGGGAGCGGCAGCGGCGCGAACGGGCCGCCGCCGAGGAAGCCCGGGCCGCGCGCAAGGAAGCGCTGCGCCAGCAATTGCTGGCCAGGCGCGCCGAGGAAGCAGCCAAGGCCAGGCTGGCCCAGGAGGAGGCCGAGCGCAAGGCCGCCCAGGCCAAGGCCGCCGCTGCCTATCTGGCGGAGCAGCAGCGCGTGCGCGTGGAGCAGGCGGCACGAAGCGCCGCCGAGCCGCAGCCGCCGCCGCCGGCTCCTGCGCGAGCAGCAGCGGACAGCCACGCGCCGCTGCGCGACCCCTTCCTCGACGGCAGCGGCGCGGGTCCCGCGCTGGTGCCGATCCCGGCCGGCCGTTTCCAGATGGGCTCTCCGGATCACGAACGCCGCATCGCGATGGCGGCCGGCGCGCAAAAGAACTGGCTGGCGCGCGAGACGCCCCAGCACTGGGTCGGCATCGAGCGGCCATTCGCCATGGGGCGCTATCCCGTGACGGTCGGCGAATGGCGCGCCTTCGTGCTGGCCACCGGCTGGCAGCCGAATGGCGAAATCGACTGGGCCGCACCCGGCTTCCCGCAGAGCGACGAGCATCCGGTGGTCGGCGTCACCTGGTTCGATGCGCAGAAGTACCTGCAGTGGCTGAGCGCGGCCACCGGCAGGCGCTACCGCCTGCCGAGCGAGGCGGAATGGGAATACGCCTGCCGCGCCGGCACCCATACGGCCTTCAGTTTCGGCGACACGATCTCGCCCGAGCTGGCCAACTACGACGGCAGCTTCACCTACAACGGCGGTCCGGCCGGCGCGTACCGGCGCGGCACCACGGCGGCAGGCATGTTCCCGCCCAATCCCTGGGGCCTGTACGACATGCACGGCAACGTCTGGGAATGGGTGCAGGACGTCGTGCACGAAAACTACGAAGGCGCGCCGAACGACGGCAGCGCCTGGGAACAGGGCGGCGACCAGGCGCGGCGCATCCTGCGCGGCGGTTCCTGGCTCTATAATCCGCGCTACCTGCGTTCGGCGCTGCGCAACGGCTTCTCGGCGGTGCTGTCGAACGACATCGTCGGCTTGCGCGTCGTGCGCGAGCTGGACTAGCCAATCACCAGGAGACACGATGCGCCTGACCGCGCTGGGGGCGCTCGCCCTCTCGACATGCATGTCCGCCGGCGCGAGCGCGGCCCCGGCCACGATGACCCTGCTGGACGAGGCGCGCGCCCGCCCGGTGCCGGTGGCGCTGTACTTTCCGGACGCGGCTTGCACGCCGGCGCGGCCTTGCCCGGTGGCGCTGCTCAGCCCCGGCTACGGCAACAGCCACCTCGAATATTCCTTCCTGGCCGAGCGCCTGGCGCGCCATGGCTATCTGGTGGCCAGCATCGGCCACGAGGCGCCGGGCGATCCGAAGATGGACCCGCAGGGCGACCTGGCGCGCCAGCGTGCCGAGATGGCGCAGCGCGGTGCGGCGACGATCCGCTTCGTCCACCGCGTCCTGGCGGGGACCCATCCGGGCTATGACTGGCGGCATGCGGTGCTGGTCGGGCACTCGCTCGGCGGCGACAGTTCCGCCGTGCTGGCTTCGCTCGACCCGGCCGGCATCGCCGCCCTGGTCACGCTCGACAACCGGCGCGCCGCGCTGCCGCGCTCAAGCGCGATCCGCGTGCTGTCCCTGCGCGCCGCCGACACCGGCGCCGACCCCGGCGTGCTGCCGGACGCGCAGGAGCGGCGCCGCTACCGCGCCTGCATCCTCGACCTCGAGGGCGCGCGCCACAACGACATGTTCGATGGTGGACCGGCGCTGCTGAAGGAGCGCATCGCCGGAGCGGTCGAGCGCTTCCTGAAGGGAGATGGGCAGGGACGTCCTGCTTTTGAGTGCTGAAAGGCCGCCGATTCTGGTGTAGAGTGGGGCATTGCCTTTTTCACCACGGGACCCGAGATGGCCATTGCACACCTGTTCAAATCGCACGACAAGGACCTCGGCGGCGGCTTCACCGTGCGGCGCATCCTGCCGGCGGCGGCGCGCCAGTCGATCGGGCCCTTCCTGTTCTTCGACCACATGGGACCGGTCGAGGCGCAGCCTGGTTCGCGCCATGACGTGCGTCCGCACCCGCACATCGGCCTGGCGACGGTGACCTACCTGTTCGAAGGCGCGATCATGCACCGCGACAGCCTGGGCACCGAGCAGCGCATCGAGCCGGGCGCGATCAACTGGATGACGGCCGGCAGCGGCATCGTCCATTCCGAGCGCACCCCGGAAGACCTGCTCGACAAGCCGCGCCGCACCCACGGCTTGCAGCTGTGGGCAGCGCTGCCGCGCGAATACGAGGAAGCCCCGGCCGCGTTCAGCCATACGCCGGCCAGCGAGATTCCCGAGATCCGCTTCGAAGGCGGCCAGGTGCGCGTGCTGGTGGGCAGCGCCTTCGGCCACACTTCGCCGGTGCCCACCTTCAGCCACACGCTCTACCTCGACGTGACCCTGGAACCGGGCGCGGCGCTCGACCTCGACTGGCTGCCGGAGGAAACGGCCTTCTATGCGCCGTTCGGCGCGATCGAGATCGACGGCGAGGAAGTCGGGCACAACACGATGGCCATGGTCGAGCCGGGCGCGCCGGTGCGCGTGAGCTCGCAGGGCGGAGCGCGTTTCGTGGTGATCGGCGGGGACCCGCTGGACGGGCGCCGCTTCATCTTCTGGAACTTCGTGTCGAGCAGCCGCGAACGCATCGAACAGGCGGCGCGCGACTGGGAAGAGCAGCGTTTCGTACCAGTTCCGGGCGACAACGAGCGGATTCCACTGCCGCAGTGGCCGGCGGCCTGGCGGCGCGACTAGGGCGCAGACTGCTTTTTCCGCACGGCCAAGGCTTGCGGGCCGCCTCCGACCAGGAGTATGCTGGATTTCCCAACCGGGTTTCCAGCCGGGGTTTCCTTTTAGTTGAAAGGATGCGCCATGAAAATTCCTGAACATCTCCGGGTTCCCGCTATCGTCTTCGCGCTGCAGGCAGCGCTGCTGGCCGGCGCTTCGCTGATCTTCCTGGTCCTGCGCCCGTCGGGCGTCTAGCCCAGGCCGATCGCTCAGGTGTTATAGAGGGATGCCGCGACGTGGCCCCGGCGGTCGCCGGGGCTGCGGCGGCTTATGTGTGCCTCGGGATACGCTACCGCTGTGAAATGTACGCGCTGATGCGGGCCGGCCAGGCCTGCGACCGCAAGCCCGGGCGCGAACGGCATTTCGGTTCCGCTCGCCTGGTCGAGGCGCCAGAAGCCGCCGTCCCGATGGAAGAGCAGCGGCATGGCCTCCGCCGGCGGCAGGCAGTCGCCTGGCGCGGCCGCAGCAGGAACCACGTCTGGCGCCATCAGGACGTAGCACTCGGCCCTTGCCCCGCCATCGGTCCGGTGCAGCACCACCGCGTGCGCCAGCACGGCCGTCACTTCCAGGCTCACGATGCCCTTGATGCTCGCAGTCAGTTCGATGCGCATGCCCAGGCGCAGCGGCACCGGCGTGTGCTTGCCGGGCCAGACGCCATCGACCAGCAGGCCGAAGCGCGACACGTCCTCGATCTCGAAACCGCCCCGGCCGCGCCGGATCACCGCGTGGCGGCCTGAAATGCGGCGGGTGAGTCCGCCGGGCTCCGCGCCGGCATCGCTATGGTAGGACAACAGCAAGTCGGCTTCCGGCTCCGTGGCTTCGAAGCGCCCGAGCACGCACTCGTCCAGCGCGAACAGGCGCACGTGGCGCTGCGTGGCCGAGTCGGCGTCCGCGAGCAGCAGACAGGCGCTGCTTGCAGGGCAGGGATGCGGGTCCCGTTCGGCCGGCAGGTCGATCTCGATCAGGTCCTCGTCCCAGGCGATGGTGGAAAAGCCCAGGTCGACCTTGCCGTTCTCGGGGTCCAGCTTGACCTGGGCGATCGAGGCGTTGCGCGCGGTGACGTCGATATCGACCCGTCCGCCCCCGGGCGCATGGACTCGCGCGATGCCGGCGTCATCCGCCGTCACGCGCACGTTCTTGTGGGTGGCCAGGAAGGCCTGGTGGATCTCGCCCAGGCTGGCGTCCTGGCGCGGCACCAGGATCACCGGCGAGCAGGTCCAGGTGCGGGCCGCGTCGGGGGCCTGCGGGTGGCGGCTGTGCAGTTCGACCTCGATCCGGTACTGCCCATGCTCCAGCCCGCGCGAGGAGAATTCCAGGAACAGCGGCCGCCAGTCGCCGCGCGAGGTGCGCTGGAAAATATAGCTTTCGCCGCCGCGCAGGCGCAGCGCCGAACGCACCAGCATGCGCACCTCGGGCGCGCAGTCCATGGGCATGCCGCGCAGCTCCAGGCGGATCGCCTGTCGTCCGCCGGCGGTGCGCGGGTCGAAGCCGCTGATGTGCAGCTGCGGGCGCTGCAGCACGGGAGCGGCGTGCGCGGCGGTGATCGTGTCGATGCTGGCCGGTGGGGCGGCGGGCGCCACTGCCTGCGGCTGCGCATGCCCGTGCGCGCACACGGTGTCGCCGGGCAGGACCCAGACGGTGCAGTGCGGATGCTCGGGATTGCGGCAGCGGTTCATGGATGGCTCAGGACACAAACGATCGGTCGACAGTATGCGGCAAGCTTACGCGGTTTCGAGGGCCTGTGGCGCGCCGAAATCATTGATAAACGACATTATTTTCTTAGCGTAATTAGTCAGCGCCGGCATCCGGCAGCGCCGTCTCGTCCGCATGACGCGGCAGCGGCCGCAGCACCAGCGCGGTGAGGTTGTCGGCCTGGAGGCCGGCCGGCGGATCGTGTTCCATGGCGCCGAACAGGCGCCCGACCATGCAGGCCGCATCAGGGCAGCCGTCGAACAAGTGCGCCCACGAGCCGACGAAAGTCTCCGGCTGCGTGCAGGACCAGAAGCCGTCGGTCGCCAACAGGTACACGCCATCGCCGCGCAGCGCCAGCGCGCGCCGGTCCGGCAGCTGGCCGAGCCAGGACGGCAGCTTGTTTGCGCCCAGCGGGTAAAGGGAATCGCTCAGCCTGGTCGGATCGGCGAAGGTATTGCCGAGGATGAAAGCCTGCGCGATCTGGGGCGCGTGCTGGCCATGCACCTGGCGCCACCAGCCGGCCTCGTCCAGCTTGCCGGCCATGGCGGCGGCCGTCGCCGGCACATGGTCGACCGTGAGCGGACGCGCCTGGCCGGCGGCCAGTTCGTAGAGGCGCGAATCGCCGACGTGGTAGAGCAGGGGCGCGCCGCCGGCCGGCAGTTCGAGCATGGTCAGGGTGGTGCCGGGCCGGGCGACGCCGGGCGCTTGCGCGAAACGGCGCTGCAGGCTGGCATGCAAGGCATCCAGGTGGCCCGTCAGTTCCTCCAGGCTGGCGCAGGGCGGTAGCGCGAGCAGCCCCTCGGCGACTGCCTCCGCCGCTTCGCGTCCATGACCGTGGCCGCCCATGCCGTCCAGCACCGCGATCCGGCCGTGGCCCTGGAGCCAGCCGGGCACGGTAAGGCGGCGCGGCGCCTGGTCCTGGAGATGGCAGGCGCGCCCGTCGAAGTCGATGACGACGAAGTTGTCCTGGTTCTCGGCGCGGGGCGCGGGGCCGCAGCCGGTTCGGCTGGCAACCGCGACATCGAAATGGGGACCGAAGCGGAAATCGGAGAAGGCTGGCTGCATGGGCAAGGTAGTGGAATCAACCTTGCTACTTTACTACGGAGTGGCCCTGCCCAAAACGCCGATTAGATAGGGTGTTTGCGGTTGCCCGTGGCAAGCACCGCGGCATTGGCGACGACGCAGGCGCCGGCCGCCGCCAGGGCCACGCGCACGCCTCAGGCGTCGGCGACCCGGCCCCAGACCAGGCTGCCGGCCACGTAGCCCGCGGACATCACGAACAGGTAGATCGACAGGGTGCGCGCCCGCACCTCGGCCGGGAAGGACAGCTGGGCCGCCGCGTTGAGCGTGGAGACCGTGGCCGACCAGGCCATGCCGCCGCAGACGATCAGCGGCACCAGCAGCGCCAGGGAACGGGTGAAGGGCATGGCGAGCAGCATCGCCCCGTAGACCAGCAGGGCGCCCGCCAGCACCCCGGTCTTGTCGACCCGCGCCCGCACTTGCGGCAGGAAGAAGGCGGCGATGACGGCGCCGCCACCCAGGCAGCCCATCAGCATGCCATAGACGCCGGATTGCATGTGCAGCACGTCGCGCACGAAGACGGGCAGCAGGCTGGCGAAGGCGATGGTGGAGAAGAACACCGAGCAGACGTTGCGCAGGATGCGGCGGTAGCGTCCGCAGCCGATGGCGCAGCGCAGGCCGTGGCGGAAGCGCGCGCGGAAGTCTTCGCGCGCGGCGGCCTGGGGAGCGCGCTCGCGCCACCACAGCCAATACACGGCCAGCAGCCCGGCGAAGGACAAGGCGTTGGCCAGGAACAGGGCGCCGGCGCCGATCCAGCCGAACAGGATCCCTCCCAGCGCCGGGCCGATCACGGCGGACAGGTTGTACGAGAGGTTATTGAGCGTGGCCGCCGCCTCGACCTCGTCCGGCTCGACCAGCCCGGAAAGCGCGGCTTGCCAGGCCGGCCAGATGAAGGCCGTGCCGATGCCGAGGCAGAAGGTAATCGCCAGCACCGGCAGGCTGGACATCTGCCCGGACCAGACCAGCAGGGCCATGGCGCCGGCGCAGCAGGCCATGTAGAGGTTACAGAAGAACAGGAATTTGGGACGGTGCACGGCGTCCGCCACCACCCCGGCGAACAGGGCGAACAGGAAGATCGGGACGTAGGTGGCGGTCTGCACCAGCGAAGTGACCGCCGCCGACTTCGACAGCGAAGCCACCAGCCAGGCCGAGGCGAAGGTCTGAATCCAGGTGCCGAGGTTGGACACCAGGTTGGCCAGCCAGATGCTGCGGTAGCGCGCATGGCGCAGCGGACGCGTGAGCGGCACCTTGCGGCGCGGCGCGCCGGCATCGGCAGGTGCGGGGCTGGGGGAGCTCAGGCTGGCGCGGGACATGATCGGAACAGTGTAGGCGTGCTCGGGCGCAACGGTCAACGAAATTGCCCTGTGGCAACTCAAAACTGTGGTATGTTGGCGGTTCCAGCACATGCTGACCAAAAGAGACCATGGAAATCCGACCGCTTGTCACCGCCGACATTCCGGCCGTGTCCGCGCTGTTGCGCGAACTGGCGAAGGAGTACATCGTGCACGAATCGCCTCCCGAAGGCGCGTCCAACTTCCTCGCCGAGAACGACGAGATGGGCGTGCGCGGCTTCCTGGCGCGCGGGCATGTGTATCACGTGGCGGTGGTCGAAGGCCAGCTGGCCGGTTTCGTCGCGGTGCGCGACCGCAGCCACCTGTTCCACCTGTTCGTGGGCAAGCGCTGGCACCGGCGCGGCATCGCGCGCAGCCTGTGGGAAGTCGCGCGCGACGCGGCCCTGGCCGGCGGCGGCGAGGGCGCCTTCACCGTCAATTCCTCCAACTATGCGGTTCCGGTGTACGAAGCTTTCGGTTTCGTGCGGGTCGGGCCGACCCAGTGCGCCAAGGGTCTGTACTACAACCCGATGCGCTATCCGGCGCCGGACGACGTCTAGCGATGTTCGTCGGCGCGGCGCAGCCATAAGCTGCTTGCCCATCCCTGTTGCTGGCGGCCATCGACGTCGGCCCGCACCTGCCACCAGTCTCCCCGGCGCTCGCCGGTCGCCACGACCCGGCTGCCGGCCGGCACCACCGCCAGCCGGGGCGCGTCGGTCCCGGTCGCGGCGCGGAGGTTGAGCGCGTCGTGCGTCCGGTAACGCGCCCCGGCCACTGGCGCGGCTGAGGGAGCGGCGAGCGCGGTTTCCGTGGCGGGCGGATCGCCGGCAATCATGTAGAGCGAGGTCCCCAGCACCGCGGTGCCGGCGGCCAGCGCGCCGCCCGCGCGCAGGTTGGGGCGGCGCCACCATGCGCGCGGCGTCAGGTAGGCGCAGGCCCAGAGCGAGAGCAGCAGCCCGGCGCCGAAAGCGAGGAATGCGGTGGCCATCCCGGACCTCAGGCGTCGAAGCGCAGCACGTAGTGGCCGGCGACCAGGTGGTGGCCAGGCGGGACCAGGTAGGGCTGCTCCGCCGTCGCGGCCTCGATCTGGCCCACGGGACGCAGCTGCTCGTCCAGGTGGTACAAGGCCTGGCTGGCCGACAGGCGCGCCACGCGCAGGCCGTCGGCGCCGGCTTCCCAGCTGAATGCGTTGCGCGACAGGCCCAGGCGGTCGGCGCTGCCGGCCGCGCCTTCGGCCTGGCGCAGGAACTGCGGCGTGTCGAGCACGCGCAGCGCCGCCAGCGAGGGCATGCCGCGTCCGAAGGTCAGGCGCGTGCCCGGCAGCGCCTGCTGCACCGGGCCTTGCGGCAGCACCAGCAGCGCCGCATAGCGCTCGGCCAGCGCCCCTGGCGCGGCCAGCAGGCGGATGTCGGCCTGGTCCAGCGGCGCGAAGTTCGACGGCACGGCGATGCGCTGGCGCCCGGCCGAGGTGATGGCGTGCAGCTCGTCGGCCTCGTCGACGGCGAAGCGGATCACGTTGTCCTTGCCCGGTGCGCTCGGAAGCAGCTGCTGGTTCAGTCCCACCTCCAGGGCCTGGGCGCCGGTGTCGCGATAGCGGCTCAGGCGTGGCAGGGCCAGGGCCGCCAGGGTGACGCGGTGGCGCGCGACCGGGGCATAGGTGGCATCCGTGGCGTCCTCGGCCTGGACCGGCGCGGGGCGGGCGGCGGCGATGGGCATGGCGGTCATGTCGGCTTCCGCGGGCGCGCTGCGCGCCTTCCAGACGTCCGGCGTGCGCTGCGGCGGCGCGCTGGGCGCGGCAGCCGGACGTGCGGGCGCTGTGGCAGGCGCCGCCGCGCTGCGGCTGATCTTGAGGAGCAGGCGCGCGCCGGCATTGCCTTTGCCGCGCAGGACGTAGTAGCCATTGGCGGCGTCGAAGCTGCAGTCCAGCGCGTCCTTGGGACGCACCTGGACCTCGACCGGCGCACCCGGCTCGTCGTGGACCAGCAGCAGGCCGCCCTCCGCGCCGAAGGGCCAGCCGGGCACGGCGTAGGTGGCGCTGGCTTCGTCCATGCCGACCAGGGTCAGGCGCTGGTTCGGGTAGATCGCGCAGACCGGGCGCCAGATCGCGCTGTCGGTCGAGGCGCTGACCGTGTACAGCACTTGCTCCACGGGCGCCGGCAGGTAGACCGCGTGGCCGAACTTGACCTTGACCTCGCCCGGCGGTACCGCGTCGGCGCCCACCACGTGGTAGCGCACCTCGTCGCCGCCCAGCAGGTCGGCGAAATCCTTCTGGTGCAGGGCCGCCAGCGACTGGGCCAGGTCGCGCACGCGCGCGCCGCGGGTCAGGTGGCGGTCGTCGTCGACCTCGTCCTGCGGCAGCATCAGGGTCACATGCGAGAAGCAGCGCGTGGCGGCGCGTCCGCGCTGTTCGCGCGGGCTGCGTTCCAGCAGGTCGCGCAGCAGCGGGCGGCGCGCGAACAGCGCCAGGCCCGGCGCTTGCCACAGGGCTTCGGCATTGAACACATCGCTGACCTTGGCTAGGACTTCGTGTTGGACATAGACCGGCATGATTGATTCTCCTCGTGAAATTGGACGCTCGCCATGCCGAACGCTAGCAGGGGGCAGCTGAAAAACAGCAGGTGCGAGCCGCCCGAGGACAGGAAGCTCATCGGCTGGCCCATGATCGGGAACATCGCCAGGTTGGTTCCCCACGACAGCAGCAGGTGCCCGGCCACGAAGGCCGCGCCGCCGCACAGGGCGAAGCATTGGAAGCGTCCGAGCCAGGCGCGGCGGAAGTCGCCCGCTGCGCAGGCATGGCGCCAGGCCGGGACGGCGGCGTGCAGCAGCGCGGCCAGGAACAGGGCCTGCACGCACCACAGGGCCAGCGCCGCCGCCAGCCCGTGGCGGTGCAGCAGGTAGGAGGGCGCGAAGTCGTCCTGCACCGCCGGAATCGCCAGCGCCTCGCCGGCCGCCTGGCCGAGGCTGTCCAGCCCGAGCGCGCCGCCGGCGCCGAACCAGCCGCCCTGCGCGACCGCCTGCAGGCCGAGCAGCATCTGCTGGCCCGTATGCGGGTGGACCGCCGGGTCGTTCCAGACCTGGAAGCGTTCGGGATAGAAGCCGAAGGACCCCAGGGTGTCGGCGGAACGCTGCAGCGCCGCGCCGCCGAGCAGGGCCGCGCAGGCGCCGCAGGCCAGCATCCAGGCGGCGCCGCGGCGGCCGCTGGCCCAGCACCAGGCCAGGGCCATGGCGCCGGCCCACACCAGCAGCAGCACCAGCGGCGAGTAGTCGTCGACCCGCACCAGGGCGGCCGCCAGCAGGAATACGAACAGCAGCACCGGCGCGGCCATCCGCAGCCAGAAGCGCCAGTCGCGCCGCGTGCCGTTGGTGCTGCCGGCGGCCAGCGCCAGGCAGTGGGCGCTCAGCGCCGCCAGGGCCAGCTTGGCGAATTCCACCGGCTGCATGTCGAATACGCCGGTCTCGTCGCCCAGCCAGACCTGGGCCAGCAGGGCGGCGAGGGCGGCGCCAGCCAGCGCCAGCAGGATGCGCTCGGCGACGGGACGCGAGACGGCGCCGCGGCCCAGGCAGGAGAACAGGAGCAGGCCCGCAGGCAGCCCGAGGGCCAGCAAGGCCGCCGTGTTCTGGAAGTGGCGCAGCCACGCGCTGTCGCGCGCGCCCAGGCCCATGTCGAGCTGCACCAGCAGGCCCGCCCCGAGCAGCACGGCGGCGCTGATGGCAAGCGGCTGCGGGCGGCGCGACCAGGCGAGCAGCAGCAGCAGCGTTCCCCCGGCAAGCAGCATCGAGATGCCGGCGCCGGGCGCCGCGACGCTGCGCTGGGTGACCAGCACGGCCAGCGCCGCAGCCGCGAGCAGTCCGGCGGCCCACGCCCGCAGGCGGCGGCCGCGCTCCGGGGCCGCCAGTACCGCCGTCAGCAGCAGCACGGCCAGCGCGCCGGCCCAGGCCAGGGCAGGCGGAGCGGGCATGGTCCAGGCGCCGCGTTCCCGCCACTCCCAGGCGACGCCTTGCGGCAGGTCTTGCGCCGGCGACGCATACAGAGCGACCTGTCCGCGCGGCAGCAAGTGCAAGGTGCCGCCGCCGATGCGCACACCGAACGCGGTGCGGCCGATGGCGAGCGTGTCGACGCCGTCCAGCGCATGCCTGCGCTGGGCGATGTCTTCCCAGTCCAGCAGCACGGGCTGGCTGCCGCGCACCGACAGCACCGGCGTGCCGCCGTCCTGGCGCGCGAGGGCCGCGGCGCCGCTGTCGACGCCGGGGATGGCCACGCGGTTGCCGCAGTACAGGTTGCCGCCGAATGCCAGGGGCCGCGCCAGGGTCAGGGCATGGGGGACGATGCGGTTCCACAGGGCCGCCAGACGGGCGGCGAGCGGTGTGCCGGGACAGGCGGCTTGCGGCGCGCCGTCGCGGCTGACCGTGGCGCCGTCAAAGCGCCACTGGTGGCGGCCGTCGCCGAATTCCACGAGGCCTTCGCCGGCGGACGCGATGTGCAGGCGCGCGCCGCCCACATCGATGCGCTGGCCGCTGGCGAGCGGCAGTGCTCCGCTGTGGCGCCGCGCTGCGCCCGCGCG
>NZ_JAGPWD010000055.1 GCF_018119395.1 Massilia sp. ZL223 | reverse complement strand
AGCAGAGGAATGAGATTATGCAGTGTTTCGCTTAACTCGTCAACCCCTCGTCCACTTCGTTGCATTTCTGCCTGCCGGTCGCGTCATCGTAAGCACTTGATTACGTTAACGTTTTTCGACCAACGCCGAAGCGGAGGCGAACTATAGCAAACCGGCTACGGTCCGCGCAAGTGGCACTTTAACTGTTGTGTTTCCATCGGCATGCGCCATGGATGCCTTAGGGAATGTAAATACGAACTTTAGTTCCCATGACTCGGCTTCGTTTAGAGACGAATGTATCTTCGGCGCCCATAGAGGTTTCCCCGACTAAAGTATCGGGACAATTTCAAACTTAAAGGTGTATTCTCCCGTATATAAGAGTTAACGTTGCCAGGCTCATATAACAGTCCAACAAGCAACGGCAGCCCTGCTCCGGCACGGCGTCAGTTGCGGACCAGGAGACAGCATGTCGAAGTTTGCCGTGGAACACGTCAAGCGCGTCCGTTCGGTCGTCCAAGGCCGAATCGGTACCGATCTCAGTGGCAACAGCGGGAGCCGCATCACACGTTCCTGGATCCGATGTCTCAACGAATACCAGCTCGATCCCGGCACCTGCGCGGAGCCCGAAGTGGTCGCGCACGTCGAACTGCTCGAACGCCAGGAGCGCCTCGCCGGCGTCCAGTCGGTCGCGCGGATCGAGATGGAGAACCTCTACCAGCAGCTCGCCGGCTCCGGTTACGCCATCATGCTGACTGATCGCGACGGCGTCCTGCTCAACTACTTCGGCGATCCTGCCTTCACCCACGCCGCCTCGAAGACCGGCCTCACCCAGGGCGCCATCTGGAGCGAACGCGTGCAGGGGACGAACGGGATGGGCACCTGCCTGATCGAGCGCCGCCCCCTGACCGTCCACCAGGATGAGCACTACCTGTCCCGCAATATCGGCCTGAGCTGCGCCGCCGCCCCGATCTTCGACCATGAAGGCGAACTGGTCGGCGTGCTCGACGCCTCCGGCGAATCGCACCGCGCCCAGCAGCATACGCTGGCCCTGGTCTGCATGTCGGTGCAGATGATCGAAAACCGGGTCTTTCTGAACCACTTCCGCCACGACTACATCCTGCGCTTCCACAACCGCCCGGAGTTCGTCGGCACCCTGAACGAAGGCGCGATCGCCATGAGCGTGACGGGCACCGTGCTGGCCGCCAGCCGCGGCGCCCTGCTCCAGCTCGGGTTCACCAGCCCGGCCGAGATCGTCGGGCGCGATATCGGCGAACTGTTCAACGTGACCTTTGCCGGCCTGGTGGACAGCAGCGTCCGCGGCGCCTACCACCCGGTGCCGATCTTCGAAGTGCGCAACAGCGCGCGCTTCTTCGCCGTGATGGTCCAGCCGGTGACCACGCCGTCGATGCGGCGGGCGCCGCGCGCCCTGCCCGCCACCCCACCACAAACCATCAACGCGCTGGACAGCATCGAATTCGGCGACCCGGTGATGGCCGCCCACGTGGCGACCGCCAAACGCATCGCCGAGCGCAACGTCGCGGCCGTGCTGCTGGGCGAAACCGGCACCGGCAAGGAAGTGTTCGCGCGCGCCATGCATCTGTCCGGCCCACGGGCCGACCGGCCTTTCGTGGCGATTAATTGTGCATCGATACCGGAATCCCTGATCGAAAGCGAGCTCTTCGGTTACCGCGCCGGCGCCTTCACCGGGGCCGGCAAGGATGGCCAGCGCGGCAAGCTGCTGCAGGCCAATGGCGGCACCCTGTTCCTGGACGAGATCGGCGACATGCCCTTCGCCCTGCAGGCGCGCCTGTTGCGGGTGCTGGAAGAGCGCGAGGTGGTCCCGCTCGGCGCCGAGACGCCCGTCAAGCTCGACATCCGCCTGGTCAGCGCCACTCACTGCAACCTGGCAAAGAAGATCGAGACCGGCGAATTCCGTGAAGACCTCTATTACCGGCTGCAAGGCGTCACGATGTGCATGCCGCCCTTGCGCGAGCGCGCCGACCGCCGCGCGCTGATCGCGCATATCCTGGCCCAGGAAAGCGACGACGGCAGCCACGTCGAGCTCGAGGAGCCTCTGCTGGACGCGCTGGACCGGCAGCGCTGGCCCGGCAACGTGCGCCAGCTGCGCCACTTGCTGCGCACGATGGTCGCTCTGCGCGAATCGAACCGCCTCGGCCTGCGCGACTTGCCCCCGGAGTACCGGCACGAACTCCGGCAGGACTCCGCCGTCCCGATCGTTCCCGTTTCCGCACCGGTCCCGGAGATCGCCGGCCTCTCCGATACCACACTGACACCGCTCGAGAGCGCCGAACGCGAGGTGCTGCTGCAGGAACTGCGCCGCCACCAGTGGAACATGAGCTGCGTCGCCCGCGAACTCAACATCAGCCGCAATACCCTGTACCGCAAGCTGCAGCGCCTGAACATCCAGCATCCCGACAAGTCGCCCTTTCACTGACATGGAGACTGCATGAGCACACCGCCTCTTCGCCACCTTTCCGCCGCCGTGCTGGCTTTCGCCGCCGGCGTGCCGTCCGCCCTGTTCGCCGCACCGTTCGCCTATGTCCCGAACGAAGGCGCCGGCACGATTTCCGTGATCGATACCGCGAAGGATGAAGTGGTGGCCGAAATGCCGGGCGGCGCCAAGCCGCGGGGACTGGCCGTCGGCGGGGACGGACGCTGGCTGTACGTGAGCGACCAGCCGAACAACCGCCTGCAGCTGGTCGACCTGGGCGCGCGCAAGCTGGGCGCCGCGGTGGCCCTGGGCGAGTCGCCCGAAGGCGTCTCGATCTCTCCCGATGGGCGCTGGGTCGTCGCCGCCATCGAGGGCAAGAACGAAATTGCAGTCACCGACACCCGCAGCAACGCGCTGGCGTTTTCGATTCCCGTGCACGGCAAGAACCCGGAGCACGCCGTGTTCAGTCCCAACGGCCGCCTGCTGTTCGTCAGTGCGGAAGAAGGCGACGCCGTCGACATCATCGATTTCGCCGGCCGCAAGCAGGTGGCCCAGGTGGCGGTCGGCGCCCGCCCGCGCGGCATCGGCTTCCTGCCGGACGGCAGCCGCGCCTATATCGCGGCCGAGAACGCCAACGAAGTGTTCGTCATCGATACCAGCAGCTTCGCCATCGTCGCCCGCATCAAGGCCGGGCTGCGCGCCAACGGCATCGCCATGCATCCGAGCGGCCGCCAGGTGTACGTGTCCAACGGCGGCGACGCCAACGTGTCGGTGATCGACACCGCCACCCACCAGGTCGTGGCCACCATCCCGGTCGGCCAGCGCCCCTGGAACATGGCCCTGACGCCCGACGGCAAAAAGCTCTACGTCGCCAACGGCCGCAGCCACAACGTGTCGGTGATCGACACCGCCAGCCGCACCAAGCTGCGCGACATCGCCGTCGGCAAGCTGCCCTGGGGTGTGGTGATCAGGTAGCCGATCAGCTCAGCGGCCAGGGCTGGCCGAGGCTGGCGACGTCGACGCACACTGCGCGGCGCGCCAGCGGCGCCGCAGGCGCGGCCGCCCCTTTGAGCAAATCAATGACCAGTCCCGCCGGATTGCGGCCGATCGAGGCGCTCAGCCCCGCGTAAGCGGCGGTCAGCCTCGGATTCACGTCGAGCACGAGGACACCGTCGGCATTGCGGATGAAGTCCACCCCGACATAGCCCCACAGCGTGGGCAGCGCCGCCGCCACCTGCTGCGCCAGGCCAGCGAGCGCACCGTCCGCGTCATCGAGTCCGTTCACCGTGCTGCCCAGGAAGTGGAAGCGGTTGTCGCGCACCGCCACGCGTTCGCGGTTGCAGGCCAGCACCCAGGCCTTGCCGTCGCAGCAGACCAGGGACAGGCTGCCCAATTCTCCCGCGACGAAGGGCTGCAGCACATAGTCTTGCGCGGCGCTGGCGCGGACGTGGGCAAGGGCCGCCGCGCGGTCGCTGAACAGGCGGGTGTCGAGGCAGCCGGCGCCATCGTCCGGTTTGACGACCCAGGCTCCTTCCCCGTCCGGCAAGGACGCATGCGGGCTGAAGGTCGGCACGGCCGGCACGCCGCCGTCGGCCAGCGCGCGCGCCGTCCTGAGCTTGCTGGCCGTGACGCGCACGGCGCCCGGCGCGCTGCCCAGCAGGATCCGCTGGCCACGCAGGATGTCGCGCGACAGGTCTTCCAGCAGGCCGGCTTCGAGGACCAGGGGCCAGACGGCGTCCGCCGCCTGCAGACAGGCGTCGAAACGCTGGCCGAAACCCTGCCCGGCGAGCGAGGCGCCGGACGGTCCGGGAGCATCGGCGACCGGCATGGTGTGGAGTTCGACGTCCGGCAAGGCGGCCAGGTCGGCCAGCAAGGCGTGCAGCAGCATGGCGCCCTGCTGGCTGAGCGCTCCCGGCAGGGCGCGTGCCCTTGGGCCGCCGGCCATGGCGTAATCGAATGCGAATACTTTCAACCGCGCCATCGCTTCCTCCGGCTGATTCCATGTCCAGGCTTCGGTCGCGCCACATTCAGCGCTTGTCGACCGCCTTGACCAGGGTGAGCGTTTCGTCGATGGCCGGCGCCTCGCCTCCCTGGCCCGCGCCGGCCGCTGTGCGGATCACCCGTCCGCCGTCGTTCGCCAGGGAGGTGGTAATCCGGTACACCCCGCCCGGCACCTCGTCGCTCAGGACGAAGGTGTACGTCTTGCGCACGTACTGCTCGAAGCGCGCATGCATGGGATCGTCCAGGTAGGGCTGGATGCGCACCACCTTGGCCTCATGCGTCTTGCCCTGGAATGTGATCGGCTGCCGCGTGATCTCAGTCCCCTGGGCCAGCGCCATCCGGATGCGCTTGCGGAAGTAGGTCGTCGATCCGCCCGTCAGGCGCTTCATCTCGGCGATGTCGCGCTCCAGGAAGCCGAGCAGCACCGGGTTGCCGTGCACATCGTCGATGTCCGGCACCTCGCGCTGACGCTCGCCGGAGAGAAAGCGCAGGCGGGCGTGCATGCGTCCCGCCTCCCGCGTCAGGCCCAGCTCGACCGTGTCGGTGAATCCGGCTTCAACGTTGCTGACCTTGCGGAAGTCGTAGGTCAGGGTCGCCGGCGCCCTGGTGCGCGCCAGGTGGTCGGTTTCGAACAGCAGGACCTCGGCGGGCGATACCGGCTGGGAGCTCGCCGGGCCGGCAAGGGCGGCCAGGGCAAACAGGAACGCCGGTCCGGCCCGCACTAAGCTTGGAAAACGGATCATGCTGTCCTCAGGGTCGGGAAGGCTGCGGCTGCGGCAATTCCAGCAGCGGGACGCCGTATTGTTCGAGGATCGCGTGGATCTGCCCCTGGTTGGCGTCGAGCAGCTTGTCGATCAGCGCGCGGAAATCCTTGTCGCCATGGCGAACCGCCATCGCGATCTCGAAATCGAACTTCATGCCGGGGCGCGACGCCAGCGGAACGGCGACAATCGGCTCCGCGCGCGCATTCCTGGCGAAGTAGCCGGCGATGGGTCCCCAGGCGAAGGCCAGGTCGATCTTGCCGCCGGCCAGGTCCTTCTCGATCACCTCGCCGGGGTATTGGCCGGCATCGCCGGTCTGGCTCTGGTACCAGGTAACCTGCTCCATCAGGTGGTTCTGCAGCAGCCATTCCGTGAGCGGCGAACCGGCGAAGACCGCGATGCGCAGCTTCCTGCGCTGGCCGGCGTCCAGCGCCATCAGGTCGTCCAGCGTACGCACGCCATCCAGGCCGTGGCCCTTGACGTAGGCCATGGCGTAGCTGGAGCGGTAATAGGAATGCGTGGTGGCGCCCATGTCGAAGCCCTTGGCGACGCCCGTGACCAGGTCGCACTTGAAGCGGTCGGTATTCTCTTCCTTGGCGCGCAGGGTATTGCGGATGAAGCCCATCCGCTGCGGATACCAGGTGTGTTCGAGCTTCCAGCCCAGCTGCTGCGCCAGCAATGCGGCAATCTTGTTCTCGAAACCCTCCCCTGCCCGGTTCGACAGGGGCAGGTTGTTGGGGTCCTGGCAGACCCGCAAGACCTTGTCCTGGCCTGGCGCGGATTGGGCGGCCGCCGGCGCGCCGGCGCAGGCGAGGATGCAGGCCAGTCCAGCCAGCGGCGAGCGCCACGTCATTTACCGATCTCCTGCAGGCGGCCCGGTTCGATCGCGCCGTCCGAGCGCCCTTTCAGGTAGCCATAGAGGTTGTCGATGTTCTCGGTCACCATCTTGCTGCCGTCGAAATTCGGCATGCCCTTCTCGATCCGTCCTTTCAGCACCACCGCCTTGAACTGGTCCTTGTTGAGCACCTTCAGGCTGTCCACCAGCGACGGGCCGACCATGCCTTCCTGCGCCGCGCCGTGGCAGCGTTCGCAGGCCATCGCGCGCCAGGTCTTCCAGCCGCTCAGGGTCTGGGCATCCACCTTGTTACCTTCCGCCACCGTGTAGGGTGTGTTGCCTCCCGCCTGGGCGGGTCCGGCCGCCACTGCGGGCAGCGCTGCCAGGACGCAGCACAGCGCCGCGGTCCAGGCTCGGTTCTTCAGTTTGTTCATAGTATTCCCGGTGTCGATCAAAGCGCGCCGCGCCGGTGAAGGCGCGGCGCGGAGGAACCATCACTTGTTGTCAGGCAGGGCGAACACGGTCAGCACGCCACCCAGCTCGGTGTACTTGGCCAGGTCCTTGTAGCCGCCCACCGCGCCCAGGCCCTCGGTGCCCTTGGTCAGGCCGGCCGCCAGGCCGATGCCCGCCCAGCCGCCGATCCCCGACAGCACGCCGATGTATTGCTTGCCCTTGTACTCCCATGTGTGGACGTTGCCGATGATCCCGGACGGGGTCTTGAACTTCCACAGTTCCTTGCCGTTGTGGTCGACCGCCTTCACGTGGCCTTCCAGGGTGCCGTAGAAGATCACGTCGCCGGCGGTGGACAGCGCCCCGCTCCACACCGAGAACTTCTCCGGCTTGGACCAGACGATCTTGCCGGTGCCGGCATCCCAGGCGATGAAGTTACCCAGGCCGCCGTGGCTTTCCGGCGCCGCGTACATCGACAGGGTCGAGCCGACATAGGGCTGGCCGGCCGTGTACTCGATCTGGAAGGGCTCGTAGTCCATGCACACGTGGTTGGTCGGCACGTAGAACAGGCCGGTCTTGCGCGAATAGGTGGCCGGCTGCTGGTCCTTGGTGCCCAGGGCCGACGGGCAGATGCCCTTGGTGTTGAAATCGGGGCCGTTCTTGTCGGTGCTGTACTTGGCCACCACTTGCGGACGGCCGCTCTTCATGTCGACGTGGGTCGCCCAGTTCACTTTCGGATCGAATTTCTCGGCCACCAGCAGCTCGCCGCTCACGCGGTCCATCGTGTAGGCGAAGCCGTTGCGGTCGAAGTGCACCAGCGCCTTGCGCGGCTGGCCCTTGACCTTGATGTCGGCCAGGATCATTTCGTTGACGCCGTCATAGTCCCACTCGTCGTGCGGGGTCATCTGGTAGACCCACTTGGCCTGGCCGCTGTCGAGATCGCGCGCGAAGATGGTCATCGACCACTTGTTGTCGCCGGGGCGCTGGCGCGGGTTCCAGGTGCTCGGGTTGCCGGTGCCGTAGTAGACCAGGTTGGTCTCCGGGTCGTAGCTGTACCAGCCCCAGGTGGTGCCGCCGCCCAGCTTCCACTGGTCGCCCTGCCAGCTCTTGAGCGAGGAATCCGGGCCGATCGGCGCCATCTTGCCGTCGGTCCAGGTCATGGTCTTGGCCGGGTCGACCAGCAATTCGTTGTCCGGGCCGGTGCTGTAGGCGCGCCATACCACCTTGCCGGTGTTGATGTCGTGGGCCGTCACGCGGCCGCGCACGCCGAATTCGCCGCCGCTGATGCCGGTCAGGACCTTGTCCTTGAAGACGTGCGGGGTGTTGGTGGTGGTTTCGCCGAGTTTCGGATCGCCCACCTTGGTCTTCCACAGCTCGGCGCCGGTCTTGGCGTCGAGCGCCACCAGCGTGGTGTCGGCCTGCTGCAGGAAGATCTTGCCGTTGGCGTAGGCGACGCCGCGGTTGACCGTGTCGCAGCACATCACCGGAATCACGGTCGGGTCCTGCTTCGGTTCGTACTTCCAGCGGATCGACTGGTCTTCCAGCGACACCGCGAAGACCTTGTTCGGGAAGGGGCTGTGGATGTAGAGCGTGTCGCCGATCACCAGGGGGCCGCCTTCGTGGCCGCGCAGCACGCCGGTGGAGAAGGTCCAGGCCACCTGCAGGTTCTTGGCGTTCTTGCTGTTGATCTGTTTGAGTTCGCTGTAGCGGTGGTTCGCCATGTTACCGGACTGCATAGCCCAGTTCTTCGGGTCCTTGGTCAGCTTCTCGACATCGGAGTCGGCGGCTAGCGCCGGGCCGGCAGCCAGTGCCAGGCACGGCCACCAGCGGATGAGTCTTATTGGGAATGACATGGTTGAGTCTCCTATGGTTTTTATCAGCGGTCCGACCTGTGTAGCCATGCAAACATCGATGTGGGGATGTCCCACCCTTCCCACAGCACAGAATGTGCCAGTGTCCTTGCCCTGCGCCCTGCCCCTCCTGCTGCGCGGCGCCATGTTCAGATTCGGGACAGTCGCGCCGCGCGCTGCGCCATCCACGACACAGCCTTCAGCGCTGCGTCACGTAGCAGGCCTTGTTGGCGCTGGCCTGGAGCGCCTTGTACTTGTTGGCCATGTCCTTGACCGGAGCCGGATCGCGGAACACTGCGCCGCGCTCGCCGCCCATGGTCTGGTTGCGCAGGGCGGTCGACATCGCCACGTAGTCGTCGTACGTCATCTCCCTGGCGATGTGGTCGATCACGCAGGAGCACTTGTAGAGATATTCGTACTTGCCGTCGTGCTTCTGCATGCACTCGAGCACGTACTCCACGCGGCCGCTGGTGGGGAAGTCGTCGGCGTGCGCCGCCAGCGGGGTGCTGATTGCCACGGCCAGCGCCAGCGACAGCAGCAGGAAGGATCGCTTCATTCTTGTCTCCGGTGAGTTGCGCAGCAGGCGGCTGCCGGGCTGCCGGCAGCCGCTCTCCTTACGCGTCCTTGAGCACGCCGCGCTGCCTGGCGACGTGGGTCGAGATGGCGTCCATCAGCGCCGGCGACAGCGCGTCGTAAGGCGGCAGTCCCAGTTCGTTGAGGCGGGCGCGCACCGCCCCCATGTTTTCCGGCCGCGCGCCCGACTCGATGATCGAGGACACGAAGGCGGCGAATTCCGGCGGCGACCAGCCGCGTTCCTTCGACAGTTCGGTGTGCACGAAATCCAGGCCATAGAAGGCGTGGCCGGAATTGTCGATCCGCCCATACATGTGCACGCCGCAGTCGCGGCAGGCATGGCGCTTGATCGTCGCGTCCTGGTCCACGACCTGGAGCTTGTCTTCGTTGGCCGTCACCTTGACGTGGTCGCGCCCGACCACGGCGATCTGCGAGAACAGCGAGCCGTTCGGCTTCCAGCACTTGGTGCAGCCGCACACGTGGTTGTGCGCCACCTGGCTCCCGATTTCGACCGTCACCGGATTGGCCGCGCAGCGGCAGCTCAGCGTGCCGCCGGAAAAGCCGGGTTCCGCAGGTGGTATGCCGTTGTCGACGGCCGGATGGATCTTGACTGCCTCATTCATGTTCGTCTCCCTGTTCGTTGGTTGGAATCGGACTGCGGCTTGCTCAGTACAGCACCACCGAGCGGATCGACTGCCCGCTCTTCATCAGCTCGAAGCCCTCGTTGATGCGATCGAGCGGCAAGGTGTGGGTGATCAGGTCGTCGATGTTGATCTTGTTTTCCATGTACCAGTCGACGATTTTCGGCACGTCGGTGCGCCCGCGCGCGCCGCCGAAGGCGGATCCCTTCCACTGGCGCCCCGTGACCAGCTGGAAGGGACGCGTGCTGATTTCCTGGCCGGCGGCGGCGACGCCGATGATGAAGGACTGGCCCCATCCCTTGTGCGTGCACTCGAGCGCCTGGCGCATCACGGTCGTGTTGCCGATGCATTCGAAGGAGAAGTCGGCGCCGCCGTCGGTCAGCTGTACGATGTGGTCGACGATGTTGCCCACATCGTTGGGGTTGACGAAATGCGTCATGCCGAACTTGCGGGCGATCTCGACCCGGCCGGGATTGATGTCGACGCCGATGATCTTGTCGGCGCCCACCATGCGCGCGCCCTGGATCACGTTCAGGCCGATGCCGCCCAGGCCGAACACCACCACATTGGCCCCCGCCTCCACCTTGGCCGAGAACACCACCGCGCCCACGCCCGTGGTCACGCCGCAGCCGATGTAGCAGGCCTTGTCGAAAGGCGCGTCTTCGCGGATCTTGGCCAGCGCGATCTCCGGCACCACAATGTAGTTCGAGAAGGTCGAGGTGCCCATGTAGTGGTAGATCGGCTTGCCGTCCAGCGAAAAGCGCGAGGTGGCGTCCGGCATCAGGCCGCGGCCTTGCGTGGAGCGGATCGACTGGCACAGGTTGGTCTTGCGCGAGAGGCAGAATTTGCACTGCCGGCATTCCGGCGTGTACAGCGGGATCACGTGGTCGCCGTTCTTGACCGAGGTGACGCCGGGGCCGGTCTCCAGCACCACGCCTGCGCCTTCGTGGCCGAGGATGGCCGGGAAGATCCCTTCCGGGTCGGCGCCGGACAGGGTGTAGTAATCGGTGTGGCAGATCCCGGTCGCCTTGATCTCGACCAGGACTTCGCCGGCGCGCGGCCCTTCCAGGTCTACTTCGGCGATGCTCAGGGGTTCTCCGGCTTTCCACGCAATGGCGGCTCTCGTTTTCATGGCATCTTTCTTGTCAAAGTGGTCCGCCGCTCGGCGGACGGGTTGCAAAATCGGTCGGCGCCCCGGTCACCGGGGCAGGCAGCAGCTGCAGCTCCTCGTCGCTGAACAGGCGAGAGCGGGTCAGGAAACGTTGTCCGGTTCCGTTATCGAGCGAGAACATGCCGCCGTTGCCGGCGACGACGTCGATGATCAGCTGGGTATGCGCCCAGTAGGCGAACTGCCCGGCGCCGATGTAGAAGGGCGCGCCATCCAGCTCTCCCAGGCGGACGTCGCTGTCGCTGACGGCGAACTCGCCGTCCGGGTAGCACATCGGCGCGCTGCCGTCGCAGCAGCCGCCGGACTGGAAGAACATGACCGGGCCGTGCCGCCGGCGCAGCTGGCCGATCAGCTCCAGTGCGGCGGCGGTGGCGACCACGCGGGCGGGCGCGCTGTTCATATGGCTCAGAAGAAGCCGAGCGCGTTGGGGCTGTAGCTGACCAGGAGGTTCTTGGTCTGCTGGTAGTGGTCGAGCATCATCTTGTGGTTCTCGCGGCCGATGCCCGACTGCTTGTAGCCCCCGAAGGCCGCGTGCGCCGGGTACAGGTGGTAGCAGTTGGTCCACACGCGGCCGGCCTGGATCGCCCGGCCGACGCGGAAGGCGCGCGAAGTGTCGCGCGTCCACAGCCCGGCGCCGAGCCCGTACAGGGTGTCGTTGGCGATGCGCAGCGCATCTTCTTCATCCTTGAAGGTGGTGACGGAAACGACCGGCCCGAAGATCTCTTCCTGGAAGATGCGCATCGCGTTGTCGCCCTTGAACACGGTCGGGCGCACGTAGTAGCCGCCGGCCAGTTCGCCCTGCTGCACATGGCGTTCGCCGCCCGCCAGTACCTGGGCGCCCTCCTGGCGGCCGATGTCGAGGTAGGACAGGATCTTTTCCAGCTGTTCCTGCGAGGCCTGGGCGCCGATCATGGTCGCGCTGTCGAGCGGATTGCCCTGCTTGATCGCGGCCACGCGTTCCAGCGCGCGTTCGATGAAGGCCTCGTAGATCGATTCCTGCACCAGCACGCGCGAGGGGCAGGTGCAGACCTCGCCCTGGTTCAGCGCGAACATGGCAAAGCCTTCCAGGCACTTGTCGAAGAAGGCATCGTCCTGGTCCATGATGTCTTCGAAGAAGATGTTGGGCGACTTGCCGCCCAGCTCGAGGGTGACGGGAATCAGGTTCTGCGCTGCGTATTGCATGATCAGGCGGCCGGTGCCGGTCTCGCCGGTGAAGGCGATCTTGGCGATACGCTTGCTGGAGGCCAGCGGCTTGCCGGCTTCCAGGCCGAAACCGTTGACGACGTTGACCACGCCGGCCGGCAGCAGGTCGGCGATCAGCTCCATCAGCACCATGATCGAGGCCGGGGTCTGCTCGGCAGGCTTCAATACCACGCAGTTGCCGGCCGCCAGGGCCGGGGCCAGCTTCCAGACCGCCATCAGGATCGGGAAATTCCAGGGGATGATCTGGCCGACCACGCCCAGCGGCTCGTGGAAGTGGTAGGCATAGGTCTCGTGATCGATCTGGGCGATCGAGCCCTCCTGGGCGCGGATGGCGCCGGCGAAGTAGCGGAAGTGGTCGATCGCCAGCGGGATGTCGGCCGCCGTCGTCTCGCGGATCGGCTTGCCGTTGTCGATGGTCTCGGCGGTGGCCAGCATGGTGAGGTTCTCTTCCATGCGGTCGGCGATCTTGTTCAGGATGCGCGCACGCTCGGCCGGCGACGTCTTGCCCCAGGCATCCCTGGCGGCGTGGGCGGCGTCCAGCGCCAGCTCGATGTCCTCGGCGCTGGAGCGCGCCACCTCGCAGAAAGGCTGGCCGGTGATCGGCGTGATGTTGGGGAAGTACTCGCCCTTGCTCGGGGCCACGAAGCGGCCGCCGATGAAGTTGTCGTAACGCTGCTTGAATGGATTGGCGACGCCCAGCTTATTGATGTCCGCGAGATTCATGTCATCCCCTAGGTTGTTGATTTTTCCGTTGGCGGCAACGGGCTCCATGGCAGGTGATCCTTTCGCAAGGGGCGTGCCAGCCGCGACCGCGGCGCCCCCTCTCCCTCTGTAAACCGTTCCGCAACGTCGCACACGGAACATCGGCTCCTGCAACACCTGTTCAAAAGTTGAACAACCCGCCAGCCTGACTGTCCTGAAAACGCAGCTTGGCGCATCACGTTTTCGCGATGGCAGGTATATTGCTTGACGGGATAACACGGCCCGCCTGCGGGAGGCGGACCACCGACAGACTGGAGACCGGATGAAGCAACACGTTTTACGCCTGAACCTGATCGCCGCCGCATGCGCATGCTGGCCGCTGGCAGCCAGCGCCGATGAGCCGGAAGGCCCCCTGAACGTGGTCGTGGTCAGCGGCACCCGCGCCGAGCACACGAGTTTCGACCTCCCTGCCGCCATCGACGTGATCGACGCCGCCCAGATCCGCGACACCCAGCCGCGCGTGAACGCCTCCGAGGCCCTGGCCGCGGTGCCGGGCCTGGTGGCGCGCGACCGCCAGAACTATGCGCAGGATTTGCAGATTTCCTCGCGCGGCTTCGGCGCCCGCTCGGCTTTCGGCGTGCGCGGCGTGCGCCTGGTGGCGGACGGCATTCCGGCCACGATGCCGGACGGCCAGGGCCAGGCCGCGACCTTCAATCTCGACATGGCCGAGCGCATCGAAGTGCTGCGCGGCCCCTTCTCCGCCTTGTATGGCAACCATTCCGGCGGTGTGGTCCAGCTGTTCACCCGCGATCCCAAAGGGCGGCCCTCGGTCGAGGCCAACTTCGCCGCCGGCAGCGACGGCCTGCGCAAGACCGACGTCAACGCCGAGGGAAGCAGCGGCGCGTTCGGCTACCTGCTCGACGCCTCGCGCTTCGAGACCGACGGCTTCCGCGACCACAGCGCCGCCACCCGCGACCAGGCCTACGCCAAGCTGACCTTCGCTCCCTCGGCCAGCAGCCGGCTCGTATTGACGGCCAGCGGCCTGCGCCAGGACGACACCCAGGATCCGCTGGGCGTGACCTGGGCCACCTACCAGCGCGATCCGCGCGCCGGCGAGATCGACACCACCGACACGCTCTCGCCCCAGCGCACCCTGGCGGAGCGCTACGACACGCGCAAGAGCATCGACCACAAGCAGTTCGGCGTATCTTGGGAAAGCCGCTTCGGGCCGGACCGCCTGCAGGTGACGGCGTATGGCGGCAACCGCCGCGTGATCCAGTACCAGTCGTTCTCGCGCGGCTTCCAGGCGCCGGCCAGCCATTCGGGCGGCGTGGTCGACTTCGATCGCGATTTCCATGGCGTCGACGCCAACTGGCGCTTGGTGCGCGAGCTGGCCGGCGGCACCCTGCGCGCTACCCTGGGCCTGGAGCTGGCCCGTTCGCGCGATGCGCGCCAGGGCTTCGAGAACTTCGTGGGGCCCACCTTCGGCGTGAAGGGAAATTTGCGGCGCGACGAACTGAATGAGGTGAGCAGCGCCGATCCCTACGCCCAGCTGGAGTGGGAACGCGGCCAATGGGTGCTCACCGGCGGAGTGCGGCGCAGCCGCCTGAAGTTCGACGTCGAGGATAAGTTCCTATCGAATGGCAACGACAGCGGCAGCGTCGACTACCGCCACACCACGCCGCTGGTCGGCGTGCTGTACAAGGTATCGCCCGCGCTGAACGTGTATGCCAGCGCGGCGCGCGGCTTCGAGGCGCCGACCTTGAACGAATTGTTCTATTCAGGCAGCGGCGCAGGCTTCAACTTCCGGCTCGATCCGGCGGTGGGCACCCACCTCGAGGCGGGCTTCAAGGCCATGATGGGCGAGCGCGCGCGCATTAATGCGGCGCTGTTCCAGGTGCGCACCAAGGGCGAACTGGTCGTCGACAGCTCCTCGGGCGGCCGCACCAGCTACCGCAATGCCAGCGCCACCCTGCGCCAGGGCGGCGAACTGTCGCTCGACGCCGAGCTGGGCGCCGGCTTCAATGCCCGCCTCGCGCTCACGGTGCTACGCGCGGTCTATGACGAGGGCTTCGGCGCGGTGCCCGAGGGCAGCCGCCTGCCGGGCATCCCCAAGACCAGCCTGTACGGCGAATTCGGCTGGAAAGAGCGCGAAGGACGCTTCGGCGCGGCGCTCGAGACCATCGCCAACGGCCGCGTCTACGCGGAGGACACCAACACGATGACGCCGGCGCCCGGCTATGCGATCGTCAACGCCCGGGTGCAGGCCAGCCAGCAGCTGGGCGGCTGGCGCTTCAAGCAGTTCGCGCGGCTGAACAACATGTTCGACCGCACCTATGTCGGCTCGGTGATTGTCGGCGACGCCAACCGCCGCTATTACGAAGCGGCGCCGGGACGCAACTGGGTCATGGGCGTGAGCGCCCGGTATCAGTTCTAAAAGCGGTAGCGCACCCCGGCCGTCAGGGTGCGCGGCGCGCCGGGTGCGACGAAGCGCGTGATCGCCGGCTCCACCGGCCCAGCATGCGGCTGCAGCAGGCGGCCGTCCGGGAACAGGTCGACGGCCAGGGAGCCGAAGCTCTCAACGCGCCGGTCCAGGACGTTCGCGATCCTGGCGAACACCTGCCAGCCAGGCGCAGGTGTCCAGTTGGCGTGCAGGTTCAGCAGCGCGTGGCCGCCGATGCTCCAGTCGGCACGCGCATCCTCTTCACCATCCTCGACCAGGCCGTCCTCGTTGCCCTGGCTCCCCATGCGCGAGACCGCGCGCAGCTCCGCGCCGAGCACCAGGGCCGGGCTGGCCTTCCAGCCGAGATCCAGCTTGAGGGTATGGCGCGGCAGGCCGGCGATGCGGGTGCCGTGCTCCACCGGCACGGAACGGGCGCCCGTGAACAGCGTGCCGGCGGCGCCATAGGCGGCGTCCAGGAAGCTGTAGCCTGCTTGCGCTTCCAGGGCGCCGCGGCGCAGGGACCAGCTGAGTTCCACGCCTTGGTGCACCGTGCGGGCGAAATTCGAGAAATAGCCGGCCCGCGTGAGCCCTGCCCGCCCGAACAGGATGTCGTCGCGGTTCACGGTGCGGAAGACGCTGGCGCCGACCGCCCCATCCTCTCCGCCGCGCCGCACGCCTGCCTCGATGGTACGTGACACGACCTGCTTCAGGTAGGGATCGGATTGCAGCCCGACCGGCAGGCGGCAGGGTTCGTCCGGGTCGGCACAACCGAGCTCGATCACCGTGGGCACGCGGTTGCTCTGCGCGGCGTTGGCGAACCAGGTCATCCCGGCATACCGGTGGGTGAATCCGAGCGCCGGATTGAGGCGCGAATAGCTGAAGGTCTCGGGCGGCTTGGGGCCGTCTTCGGTCACCAGCGTATTGCCGACCCGGGCGTGGTTGAAGCGGGCCGACAGGCTCATGCTGGTGTCGCGCGAGACGGCCAGCGTCGACGCGGCGTAAAGGCTTGAAGCGCGGGCACGGCCAGATACCGACGATGCCGGCTCGCGCTCTTCTTCGGGATCGCCTTCGACACCGCGCATCGGCGTGAAGAAGGCTTCCTGTTCGAACTGGGCGAAGTGCACGCGGCTGCGGTCCCAGGCGAGGCCGGCATCATAGGTGTTCCCGCCCTCGCGCCTATGCAGGTTCAGGCTGGCGCCGCTGCTGCGCTGGCGGGTGGCCGTGGTATTCAGGCTGGCCGGATGCAGCGCGGCCCCCTCGTCGCGCGTGAACGCGCATTCGACTGGATCGTTCGCCTGGCCAGCGGCGTCGAAACCATCGGCGCAGTCCTCGACATAATCCGCATATTCGTCGCCCACATCGCCGCCGACCGTATCGCGGCGGCTGTTGCGCGCATAGGCGGAGACGGTCGCTTCGATTCCCCTTTCCATGCGGTGCTTGATGCGCAAGCCGCCCTGCAGCAGGCGGTTTTCGGTACGGTCGGGATAGGTGTAGACCGTGCGCCGGTCCCGCCGGTACAGCGCTTCCGGCAGCAGTCCATTGCCGAGCATGCGGCTGCGGCCGCCGAGCAGCGTGGCGCTCCAGTCGGTCGCCGGGCCTTTGTGCCCCAGTTTGTAGAATAAATTCCCCAGGCGGCCAGCGGAGTGGGCGCGCCAGCCGTCCTCCTCGAACAGCGTGGCCGCGACGAACTGGTGCCAGCCATCGGCGTTGATGCCGTAGCTGACATCGGCGCGCCGGCGCTTGTGCTCTCCAATGGACAGGGCCAGTTCACCGCCGGGGTCCGACAGGCCGGACCGGGTCTCGAGGACGAGCGCGCCGCCGAGCGTGTTCAGGCCATACAGCGGATTCGAACCGGGCACCACCGACAGGCGCGCCAGCGCGGCCTCGGGCAGCAGGTCCCAGTTGACCACGTCGCCGAATGCTTCGTTGACGCGCACGCCGTCGAGGTAGACCGACAGGCCTTGCGAGGTGCCGAGCAAGGGCGAGGCGCGCATGCCGCGGTAGCTGAGATCCACCTGGAAGGGGCTGCCGATGATCTCGTTGACGGCGATGCCGACCAGCTTGCGCGTCATCGTCTCCGCCAGGTTGCCGCCCTGGGCGTCGCGCAGGGCGTCGCGGTCCAGCGACTGCAGTGCGTAGGGCAGCCGGTCCGCCTGGATGCCCGCGTCGGCGAACGGCAGCGCGCCCACCACTTCGACCCGCGCGATCCGTTCGCCATCGGGCGCCATGGAATCAGGCAGCGCTGGAGAGGCCTGGGCGGCGGACATCAGCCCAAGCGCGGAAACCAGGACCTTGCGCTTCATGCGCCAGCTACCTGTACGCCATCCTTTGCAAACAGGGCCAATTGGGCGGGGTGTGTCATGCTCGTCTCCTGATAATGATCGGTCTTATGATTTGGGAGCAATTGGCGTGCCATCGGCGGGCGGGTGGACCTGCAATGCGGCGCCGGGGTACAGCGTGGCCAGCGTCGCGTTCACGGCGGGGACCAGCACGGACTCGACCAGCGCCGCGGCGGCGCCGAGGTCCGGCGCGGTGCGCACCGCCTCCCACAGCCTGGGTTGGGCGGCCGCGCTCGCGGCGAGCGTCCGTTCGGCCTCCGCTTGCCAGAACGGGGGCGCCTCGCTTTCGACGTAGTTGCCACGACCGCGGCCGAAATGGGCCACCGCCAGGTAGCGCAGGACGGCGCCGGTCAGCAGCGTCTGCAGGAAGGGATCGGCAAACTGCACGCTGGCCTTGTCGCGGTCGAGACGCTGGTTGAAGCCCCATGCGGCGCCGGCCATCGTCAGGCCTCCGACGATGGCGCCCAGCAGCGCACCGGCGCCCATGGTCAGGCCGCCGGCCATGACGTCCGCCGACAGGCCGGTCGCCGCGCCCGATACGACTGCGCCCAGCAGGCCGGCCTGGGTCTTGTCGACCGGCGCACGCACGGCGAAGTTCTCGCTCACGCGCGCATTGATGGTGAGCGCCTGGCCCGGGTCGATGCGGTACAGCGACAGCATGCGCGCGGTGGCGTGGTTGATGCCGTTCTCCAGGCGAGCAACCAGGGCGGCCATTGCCAGCTCCTGGCGGCGCTGCTCGTCCTTGTCGATGCCGACCGCCTTGAGGGCGCTGCGCAGGACGCCGCGCTGCGTCTCCGGCAGCGGCTCGCTGTCGCGTGCGGCGGCGGCCAGCTGCTCGGCGCTGGTGCGCAAGGCATTGCTGAAGCGTTCGCGGTTGCGCGCGGACCATGCCGCGACCAGGCGCGCGTAGCCGGGCTGCTTGGCCGGCGCGATCAGGGGCGTGATCGCTTCGTAGAACACGTGTTCGTGCACCCAGCAGCGCGCGAAGGCGTCGAGCGGCAGTACTTCCTTCACGATCGGGTACTGGGCCAGGTGCTGCTTCCAGCGCTGCTGCTCGCCCTGCTCCTGCGCACCCGGACGGGGTGGCCCCATCTGGTTCAGGAGCACTGCGACGGGTTTGCCGAGCCAGTCGAGGATCTTCATCTCGGCCGGCAGGTAGCCGGCGTCCTGGGGCGACTCGGACGAGTTGACGAGATAGAGCACCACGTCCGCCTCATCCCTGGCAGCGCGCAGTGCCTGCTGGCTGAGCCAGAACGGACGGTCGCGGTAGCGGTCGAAGACTTCGCGCAGCAGCCAGCCGATCGGATTGCCTGCGATGGACAGGCGCTTGAGCAGGCGCACCGAGTCGCCGAAGCCGGGGGTGTCCCAGAGCACTAGGGTGTCGCCCGCATCGCTCTCGACCAATGGGTGGGCCTCGGCGAATTCGGTGACGTGGGCGGCGTCGCGCACTTCGCCGACGTCCATGCCCACCAGGGTGCGCGCCAGGGTGGTCTTGCCGTTGTTGGTGTGCGAGACGAGCGCGAACTGGATCTTGACCGGATCCATCAGCGCAGCTCCGGCAATTTCAGGCCCGCGCCGAATTCGAGCGGGTATTTGTCCGGCTGGAGCAGGTTGACGACGTGGGCGGGTGCGCCGTGGAAGCTGCAGAACTGGCGCCACAGGGCGCTGCGCTCGGTGAGGCGCGTATCGCTGCCGGGCTGCTCGCCGCCGCGTTCGACGAAGGACGACTCGTCGAGCAGGACGGCGACGCCGCGCGGGACGCGCTTGGAAAGGTAATCGAGGAAGGCGCCGTGGTTTTCCTTTTCCGGCGTCGCCGCAAGGCTGAACAGGACGGCGGTGACGGTGACACCCGCCTCGTCCAGCACGGTCTCGCGCAGGGCATCCTTCGGTTCCACGCCATAGCTGGCCGTCGGGCGCAGCTGGACCCTGGCCTGACCGCCCAGGGTGGCTGCGGCCAGGGCCCAGAGGCCGCGGTCGCGCGCTTCGTCGAGCGTATAGCTGTAAGGGATCACGCGCAGCAGCGCGGGCGCGCCGGCGCCGATGCTGTCGGCCAGCTTGCGGAAGTAAGGCTGGTCCAGGTCGATGGGGAAGCGGCGCTTGAGGCGGCCGGCGCGCAGGCCGGCGAAGCTCGCGAAGATCAGGCGCGGGAGCACGACCAGCAGCAGCAAGGTGGCGGCGTACAGGTGCACCCAGCGCTCCCCTCCTCCCGTCACCACGGCGCCGCGGCCGAAGCGCAGCAGCTCGATCTCGTTCAGCGAGAAGCCCTGCAGGAAAGGGAAGACGGTCATCGCCGGCATGAAGAGCCAGGACAGCAGGGTGTGTACCTGGCGGCCGTCGAGGAAGGTGCTTTCCCAGCCGGTGACGTACTCGGTCAGCATGCCGCGTGCGTAGAGCGAAGCGATGGCGCCGAGCGCGAAGCCGGCGGCAGCCAGGTGGAAGGTACGAGCCAGGCGTGCGCGCGTGAGCGGCTCGCTCAGCACTGCCCAGTCGGCGAGGTAGTGGGCGACGCCGTCGCTCAGTGCGGAGGGCAGCTTACGGGGTACGGCGGCCTTGCCGACACTGAGGCGGTGCAGCAGCGGGCTGCCGGTCTTGCGCTTGCGGGGAATGATGGCCCACACCAGCATACCCAGGTAGACCAGCAGGTTCCAGGCGATGATCAGCAGCAGCGGTGCGGACAGCAGGTCGATTCGGTGCGGATCGGCGATGCGGTCGAGGGCCGCGCCGGCGATGAAAGCGATGAAGGGAAGCGCGGTCCAGATGCCGGTCATGCCGGGGCGTCTGCGGACGAAAGCGGCGAAGGCGGGTGTGCGTTCGCTCAGGCGCTTGATGATCTGTTCGGAACGCTGCTGCAGGAAGTGATGCTGGGTCACCGCCATCTTGCTGTCGGATGCCTGCCAGGCGGCCAGCTCGCGAGCGCTGCGGGTGGCGTACTTGCGGTCATCCTCGCTCAGTACGGTATGGCCAACGTCGGAGGTTTCGATGGCGCGCACCAGCACGACATTGCGTGCGACCTGTTCGTTCATGCTCTTCCTGTATGGATGAATTGACAATGCTGTAACTGCATTGTGCCTCAGTTTTCACAGGATGACAGGTTGGAACGTGCGAGGAGGACAGCTAACGGGCGTAAAGAAACCCGGACTGGCCGGGTCAGGATCGGTCAAGACGGCAACCGGTCAGCCACGTGGCTGCTTGCGGCTGCGTTTGCTGCCGTAATCGGAGGATGGTTGGTCGACCTTGTTCTGCGGGGTGGATTCCGGAGCGGACTGGCGCGAGCCGGACGTGCCGAGCGAAGACTGCTGGGAACCGGCAGGCTGGTTCTGTTCGATGCCGGCGGACTGCTGGAGCTGGCCAAGTCGGTCCTGTTCACCGCGCTCCTGCATGCGCTGCGCCTGTTGGCGCGCACTCCATGCGCCGTGTTGGGTGCCGACGCCATTGCGCGGGCTGCCGTGCAAGTCGGACTGCATCGAACCCAGGCTGGCTTTCGGGAACGGCGTATCGGGGCCGCCGGGCATGACGTACCCGGGCGCCCTGCTCTGCAGGCTGCCTTCGGCGACAGTCACGACTTTCGGTTTGTGGATGCCACGGGCACGGTTATCGCCGCCTTTGACCTTCTCTTTCGATTTCATGATCGCTCCTCTGCTTGCTGAACCAATAGATCGATCATGCGCGCAGCCGGGTCAGGTCTGTATAGGAGAAGGCTTCGCGGAGTTGTAGGAATGTCCGCACGCTTTGGTTGAGTGAGCGGGACGGTGAGGAGGTGCGGCTTTAAGGTCGAGCCGGTGAGTGGATGTTGGCCCGATCGTTGTTCTGCATAGTGTCGTATCCTGCTGGCGCTAGTTGAACTTGGGTCCCCGCCTTCGCGGGAATGACGTTCATAAGCAGCAGGCCACAATGATTATCGCGATTAGCGCACTTCGCTATAAAACCGTCATACCCGCCACTGGCGGCTACGACTCCCCGCGAAGGCGGGGACCCAAGTTTGCGTGCGTACCGCCAGCGTCTTTTCGGCCCCCAAAGCAAAAAACCCCACCCGAGATCACTCGAGTGGGGTTTCGCT
>NZ_JAGPWD010000054.1 GCF_018119395.1 Massilia sp. ZL223 | reverse complement strand
CTGCGCCGGGACGACGTTGGTAAGTGAATGTTGAAATCAGGATGAGCGATTTCGGACACGCACTTACGCACGTCGTCCCCGCGCAGGCCGGGACCCAAGTTTAGTAGAACAGCGTTACCGCCTCAGGGCACCAGCGGCTTATTGCCCGACTTCTTCGACCTGACCTCCGCCAGCGCCCGCTCAACCGCAGCGATCCGCGCCGCCATGCCCGGATGGTTGGCCGTATAGCCATTGAGCACCGTCGCCGGATACGTCCCCGCCAGCCGCTTCCAGAACCCGGACACACCTTCGACCCGGTAATCCGCCCGCGCCAGCAGGTACATGGCCAGCCGGTCCGCCGCCGCATCGCTTTCGGCCGGCATGGCCTTGATGCCCGCGCTGCCGATCAGCATCGAGGTATCCGGCGTCACGCGGATCAGGTTGTCGATGATGCTGCTGATGGTCGCCGCGTTGCGTTGCGTGGCCGCGTGGCCCAGCATGTTGTGCGCCATGGAGCGCGCCACCACGTAGGCCAGTTCGTCGTCGTTCTGGGTGAAGTTCATCATGCCGCGCGTGACCATCACGCGCTGGCCGTCCGCGTAGGCGTTGACGTTGTCCGCGTTGCCCAGTTCGATGCCGAAGGCGCAGGCACGGGTGACCGGGATGCTGAGATCGCGGGTGTTGCCGCCACGGGCGATCGTCAACGGCAGGGTTGCCTGCTTGGTCACGATCGGCCGGAACACGGCGCCGGCCTGCGCGCGCGCTTCGGGACCTTCCGGCAAGGGCTTGCCGCCGGCGGCCAGCAGTTCGTCACCCTTGCGCAGCCCGGCCTTGGCGGCGCCGCTGCCGGCCAGGACGTTGATGACCTGGAGACGCTCGCCCATGCCGAAGGCCACGTGGGCGGCCTCGCCATAGATGCCGGCGTAGTCGTAGCGGTTCTGGGCGGTAAAGCCCAGCAGGTTGCGGGCGTGCTTGGTGCACAGTTCCGCGTTGTCGATCAGGAGGGGAGCCGCGACCCGGTACAGGCGGTCCTGCAGGGTGGCCATCTTGTCGAGGGTGTCGGCCGCCGCGGCGACCTGGGGGCTCAGCTCGGACCTGGCCGGCTGGGGGCCGGCGAAGATGCCTGGCTGGGCGCCCGGCACGGTCGGTCCGGGCGTGGAGCAGGCCGACAGGAGTGCGGCGGTGGCGACGACCAGCGCTAGCGGACGGAAATGCGTTGGCAGGCGATGGATGCGGGTCATGGTCCTCCTTACATGTTGTTATTGTTTGCCGGTGCTGCCGAACCCTCCGGCGCCCCGTTCGCTCGATGCGAACTCCTCCACCACGTTGAAGCCCACCTGCAGGACAGGCACCACGATGAGCTGCGCGAGACGATCCATCGGCTGCAGCGTAAACACGGCCTGGCTGCGGTTCCAGGTCGAGACCATCAGCTGGCCCTGGTAGTCGGAGTCGATTAAGCCTACCAGATTGCCGAGAACGATGCCGTTCTTATGGCCGAGTCCACTACGCGGCAGGATCATGGCCGCATAGCCCGGATCGCCGATGTGGATCGCCAGGCCGGTGGGCACCAGCACGGTCTGTCCCGGCTCGATGGTGAGGGGGGCGTCCACGCAGGCGCGCAGGTCCAGGCCCGCGCTGCCGGGCGTGCCGTAGGCCGGCAGGAAATCCTTCATGCGCGGGTCGAGGATCTTGAGGTCGATGTTCTTCATGTGTTCTTGTGCTTAGGTCAGGAGGGAGCGCCGTTCGAGCCGCTTGGCGATCTCGGACACGAGCTGGCGCGCGAGCGTGAGCTTGTCCGCGCGCGGCAGCACCGTGTGGCCGCTCTCGTCGAACAGGATGATGGTGTTGTCGTCCTGGCCGAAGGTCTGAGGGCCAATATTACCCACCAGAAGCGGAATGCCTTTGCGCTCGCGCTTGGCGGCGCCAAATTCCATCAGGTTTTCCGATTCCGCCGCAAAGCCGACGCAATACGGCCAGCCGGACAGGCTGGTGGTGGAGGCCACCGAGGCCAGGATGTCGGCGTTCTGCACGAATTCCAGCTGGGGCGCGCCGCCGCCTTCCTGTTTTTTCAGCTTCTGGTCGCTGGCATTGGCCACGCGCCAGTCGGCTACCGCGGCCACGCCGACGAAGACGTGCTGGCCTTCGATGCCGGCCATGACGGCGTCGTGCATCTGCTGGGCGGTGAGCACGTCGATGCGGCGCACGCCGTGCGGCGTGGGCAGGGAGGTGGGGCCGGACACCAGGGTCACCTCGGCGCCCGCTTCATGCGCCGCGCGCGCCACCGCATAGCCCATCTTCCCGGACGAGAGATTGGTGATGCCGCGCACCGGGTCGATCGGTTCAAACGTAGGGCCGGCCGTGATCAGGACGCGGCGACCAAGCAGCACCTTGTGCTGGAAGGAGGCGATCAGCTCGTCCACCAGCTCTTCGGGTTCGAGCATGCGGCCGTAGCCGGTCTCGCCGCAGGCCTGGGAACCGGCGGCCGGGCCCAGGATGTGGATGCCGTCTTCGCGCAGCTGCGCCACGTTGCGCATGGTGGCCGGGTTCTCCCACATCTCGACGTTCATCGCCGGGGCCACCAGCAGCGGCACATGGCGCGGGCGCGCCACGCACAGGGTCGAGAGCAGGTCGTCGCAGGCGCCGTGCGCCAGCTTGCGGATGAAATCGGCCGAGCAGGGCGAGATCAGGACCGCGTCGGCGCCGCGGGTCAGGTCGATGTGGGCCATGTTGTTGGCCACGCGCGGGTCCCACTGGTCGGTGTAGACCGTGTGCCCGGACAGGGCCTGCATGGTCACCGCGCCGATGAAGTGCAGCGCGGCCTCGGTCATCACGACCTGCACGCTGGCGCCCCGCTTGACCAGGGCGCGGCACAGTTCCGCCGATTTGTAGCAGGCGACGCCGCCGGTCAGGCCGAGGACGATCTTCTTGCCCTTCAGGTCCATGTTCATGCTCCTAAAATCAGGACTTGTTCACGCGGCGCAGCTCATCCAGGATGAACAGGAAGGCGCCCACGGAGATGCCGATGTCGGCGATGTTAAAGGCCGGGAAGTGGCCCAGGCCCTTCCAGTAGAAGTCGAGGAAGTCGATCACGTGGCCATAGGCCAGGCGGTCGATCACGTTGCCGATCGCGCCGCCCATGATCAGGGCCAGGGCGAAGCAGAACAGGCGCTGGCCGGGATGGCGCTTGAGCAGATACAGGATGTAGCCGACCGCGACCACCGCGATGCCGGTGAACAGGTAGCGCTGCCAGCCGCCGGCGTCGCCCAGGAAGCTGAAGGCCGCGCCCGGGTTGTAGACCTTGATCAGGTTGAAGAAGCTGGTGACGGGCAGCGTCTCGCCATAGTGGAAGCTGCGCTCGACGGTGATCTTGACGACCTGGTCGAGCAGCACCAGGATCAGGGCGAGGCCCAGCCAGGGCAGCATGCCGCTGCTGGATTGGGGAGCGGCTTTCATGACGCCGGACACTGCGGTTTTCTTTTTGGTTGCCATGGTAGAGGTGTCGGATGCCGCCATGCCGGCTCATCCGGCATGGCGGTAGTACCCAAGAGGGGCTTAGGCGAAGCGGCGGGCTTCGCCGCTGCCGAACAGGTTGCTCACGCAGCGGCCGCACAGGCCGGCGTGCGCGTGGTCGTGGCCGACGTCGCGGCGGTAGTGCCAGCAGCGCTCGCACTTTTCCGCTTCCGACGGGGTCACGGTCACGCTTTCCTCGGCTTCGTTGGCGGCTTCAGTGACGGTCGCCTGCGAAGTGATGAACACGAACTTCAGGTCGTCGTCCAGGCTCGCGAGCGCCTGGTACTTCCCGCCCGCAGCCTTGATCGCCAGCTCGGCCTGCAGCGAGGAACCGATGGCGCCGGAAGCGCGCACCTCTTCCAGCTGCTTGGTGACGCTGGCGCGCACTTCGCGCAGCAGGGCGTACTTGGCCAGCAGCGCCTCGCCGTCCGGCAGCGCCGGGAAGGTCCACAGGGTCTGGGTGAAGATGGTCTCGTCGCTCTCCGCGAAGGCCTTCTCGCCCGCGAACACGGCCCAGGCTTCCTCGGCGGTGAAGGACAGGATCGGCGCCATCAGGCGCAGCAGGCTGTGCGCGATGTGCCACAGCGCGGTCTGGGCCGAGCGGCGCGCGTGCGAGTTCACGCCGGTGGTGTACAGGCGGTCCTTGAGGATGTCGAGGTAGAAGCCGCCCAGGTCTTCCGAGCAGTAGTTCTGCAGGCGGGCGACCACCGGGTGGAACTCGTAGCGCTCGAAGCTGGCGGCGACCTCCTGCTGCAGCTGGGCCATCGCGGCGATCGCATAGCGGTCGATTTCCAGCAGCTCGGCGACCGGGACGCTGTCCTTGGCCGGATTGAAGTCCGAGGTATTCGCCAGCAGGAAGCGCAGGGTGTTGCGGATGCGGCGGTAGGACTCGGTCACGCGCTTGAGGATCTCTTCGCCGATCGACAGCTCGCCGGTGTAGTCGGTCGAGGCCACCCACAGGCGCAGGATGTCGGCGCCCAGGGTGTCCGAGATCTTCTGCGGCGCCAGCGTGTTGCCGAGCGACTTGGACATCTTCTTGCCCTGCTCGTCGACGGTGAAGCCGTGCGTCAGCAGCGCCTTGTACGGCGGGCGGCCGTTGAGCATCGAGGAGGTCAGTAGCGAGGAGTGGAACCAGCCGCGGTGCTGGTCCGAGCCTTCCAGGTAAAGGTCGGCCGGGAAGCTTGACTGCTCCTTGTGCGAGCCGCGCAGCACGGTCTGGTGGGTCGAGCCGGAGTCGAACCACACGTCCAGGGTGTCCTTGTTTTTCTCGTAGCTGGCCGCGTCCGCGCCCAGCAGGGTGGCCGGGTCGAGCTTCTGCCAGGCGTCGATGCCTTCCTTCTCGATCAGCTGGGCGACCTGCTCCAGCAGCTCCGGGGTGCGCGGGTGCAGCTCGCCGGTCTCCTTGTGGATGAAGAAGGCCATCGGCACGCCCCACTGGCGCTGGCGCGACAGGGTCCAGTCCGGACGGTTGGCGATCATGCCGTGCAGGCGCGCCTGGCCCCAGTCCGGGAAGAACTTGGTCTCGTCGATGCCGGCCAGCGCGGTCTGGCGCAGGGTCGGGCCGCCGTCCTTCGGCGTGACGTCCATGCCGGCGAACCACTGGCTGGTGGCGCGGTAGACGATCGGGGTCTTGTGGCGCCAGCAGTGCATGTAGCTGTGGTCGAACATCTTCAGCTCGAACAGGGCGCCCGCGCCGCGCAGGGCTTCGCAGATCGGCTTGCTGGCTTCCCAGATGGTCATGCCGCCGAACAGCGGCAGGGTGGACGCGAAGCGGCCGTCGCCCATCACGGGCTTCAGGATCTCGTCATCCTTCATGCCGTGCGCCTTGCAGGACTGGAAGTCTTCCAGGCCGTAGGCCGGGGCCGAGTGCACGACGCCGGTGCCGCTGTCGGTGGTGACGTAGTCGGCCAGGTAGACCGGCGAGGTGCGGTCGTAGAAGGCGTCTTGCGCGAACAGCGGGTGCTTGAAGCGCAGGCCGCCCAGCTTGTCGCCCAGGGTGGTGGCGATGACTTTGCCTTCCAGCTTGTAGCGCTGCAGGACGGACTCCACCAGGTCGGCGGCCAGGATCAGCAGCAGCGGGGCGCCGTCGCGCTCGGCCTGGACCAGCGCGTAAGTGACTTCCGGGTTGACGTTCAGCGCCTGGTTCGACGGGATGGTCCACGGGGTGGTGGTCCAGATCACGATGAAGCCATAGTCGGTCGGCAGCGAAGCCAGGCGGAAGGCGGCGGCGACTTTTTCCGGTTCCGCGAACGGGAAGCCGACGTCGATCGCCGGGTCGCGCTTGTCCTGGTATTCCACTTCCGCTTCGGCCAGGGCCGAGCCGCAGTCGAAGCACCAGTTGACGGGCTTCAGGCCGCGGTAGACATAGCCTTTCTCCAGCAGCTTGCCGAGGGCGCGCAGCTCGTCGGCTTCGTTACTGAAGGCCATGGTCATGTAGGGGTTGTCCCATTCGCCCAGCACGCCCAGGCGGATGAAGCCGGCGCGCTGGCGGTCGATCTGCTCGAGCGCGTAGGCGCGGGCTTTCTGCAGCACCTCGGCGGTCGGCAGGTTCTTGCCGAACTGTTTTTCGATCTGGATCTCGATCGGCATGCCGTGGCAGTCCCAGCCCGGCACATAGGGCGCGTCGAAGCCGGCGATGGTGCGCGACTTGACCACCATGTCTTTCAGGATCTTGTTGACGGCGTGGCCCAGGTGGATGTCGCCGTTGGCGTACGGCGGACCGTCGTGCAGGATGAACTTCGGGCGGCCGGCGGCCGCCTTGCGGACGCGCTCATAGATTTTCTTGTCTTGCCACTGCTTGACCCAGCCCGGCTCGCGCTTGGCGAGGTCGCCGCGCATCGGGAAGGGCGTGTCGGTCATGTTGACCGGGTATTTGCTTTCAGGCTTCTTGGCGCCCTTGGGCGTGTTCTGTTTAGAGTCGGACATAAGATTCTTCTGATAATGAATATGTTTCAAGACGCAGGCCGGAAACGCGCCGGCCGCGGACGCGGGCGGGCTGCGTCAAATTCGGTCGGTCGCGGTGAGGGCGCCGTTGCGGTGGGCGAAGAAGGCGCGCGCCTGGGCCGCGTCCTTGTCGATCGCGGCGGTGAGGGTGGGCAGGTCGACGTACTTTTCCTCGTCGCGCAGCTTGGCCAGGAATTCGACGCGCACCAGCTTCCCGTAGCAGGACTGGGCGAAGTCGAACAGGTGCACTTC
This sequence comes from Massilia sp. ZL223, assembly GCF_018119395.1. GTDB lineage: Bacteria > Pseudomonadota > Gammaproteobacteria > Burkholderiales > Burkholderiaceae_D > Telluria. The sequence continues at coordinate 15,488 of NZ_JAGPWD010000054.1, read as the reverse complement.
CAGCAGCATGCGGCCGGCGTCTTCGACGGTCGGGCGCACGCCCAGGCTGGCCACCGCCGGTAGCGGCTGGTCCGCCAGGCCGTGGACCTGGACCACGAAGATGCCGGACAGGGCGGGGCGGTGCACCACGCGCAGGTTCAGGGTCGGGAAGCCGAGTGTACGGCCCAGCTTCTGGCCGTGGATCACGTGGCCCGACATGGTGTAGGGGTGGCCCAGCAGTTCGCTGGTGCGGGCGAAGTCGCCTTCGGCCAGCGCCGCGCGCACGGCCGAGGACGAGATGCGCTGGGCGCCGTGCATCACGGCGGGCAGGGTCTCGACCTGGAAGCCGAAGCGCTGGCCGGCCTCCTGCAGCATCTGGATGTCGCCGGCGCGGCGCGCACCGAAGCGGAAGTCGTCGCCGACCATCAGCCATTTGACGTGCAGGCCGTCGACCAGCACGCGCGCGATGAAGTCCTCGGGGGACTGGGCCGCGAAGTGTTCGTTGAAGTGCTCGACGATGACGCGGTCGATGCCGGCCTTGGCCAGGTCGTCCAGCTTGTCGCGCAGGTTGGCGATGCGCGCCGGGGCCTTGGAAAGGTCGCCGCTGCGCTGGGCGAAGTATTCGCGCGGATGGGGTTCGAAGGTCATGACGGCGGCTTCCAGGCCAAGCGAGGCGCTGGCGCTGCGGACGTGCGCCAACAATGCCTGGTGTCCACGGTGGACACCGTCAAAGTTGCCGATCGTGAGCGCGCAGGGCGCGCGCGCCCTGTCGTTGGGAAGTCCGCGGAATACCTTCATCAATTGGTCCAGTTGCACGAGCCGGGGAGGTGGGCGTCCGGCACGAAATACCTGATTATAACGGTAACCGCGCGGTAACTCCGATGTTGCACAGCAGCGAGACCCATTGCTGCCATGAGGAAGGGCATTGTTCGTTGGGAAAATAACATCGGCATTGCCAGGCGCGGCACCGCTGAGGCGAAAAAAAAGCCGCCCGAAGGCGGCTTTCCGTCAAGCGACTTGAATCAAGCGATCGGACGATTGATCGCCATGATCCAGTAGCGGGCCAGGTCGGCGGTGCCGTCCTTGCCGCCAACGGTCTTGAGCGTGCTGATGGCTTGCGACTTCTTGCCGGCTGCGGCATAGGCTTCGCCCAGGCGCAGCTTGGCTTCGTCGACACGCTTCAGGCCGCCGGCCTTGATCGCGGCTTCCATCATCTTCAGGCCCTTGTCGGCCTGGCCACCCTGCACCAGCGCGTAACCGAGGCCGACGAGGGCATCGTTGTCCTTGGCGGCGGTGTATTCGGCTTCCAGGGCGGCGACGCCCTTGTTCTGCTCGGCCAGGTTCTTCTCGGCCAGGTCCTTCAGGCGCTGGTGACGGCCCGCATCCGGACCGGTGCCCAGGGCGCCGGCCTTGTAGCCCTTGTCGATGACCTTCAGCGCTTCGGCCGGGGCTTTCGCCTGCAGCACCAGCTGGGCCATTTCCATGAACTCGCTCGGCTTCTTCATCAGGTTGTTGGCCAGCTTCAGACGGTAGATGTCCACTGCCAGACGGCCCGAGAAGCCCGGCTTGCCCTGCACGCGGTTCAGCAGGTCGTTCCAGTACTGGGCCTTCGGATAGCTGGCGGCCAGCTTCTCGATGGTCTGGACGTAGCCCGCCTTGTCGTTCTTCTTCAGCTGGATGTTGGCCAGCATGCCGAGCTGGTCTTCGCTCAGGCGGCCGCTTGCTTCGGCCTTGCGCAGTTCCGCTTCCAGAGCGGCGACATTGCCTTGCTTGTAATAGTTCTGCAGCAGGTAGGCGCGCAGCTTGGGATCGTCGCCTTTCTTCAGCAGGTTCAGGATGGTGGTGTTCGCCTTGTTCAGGTCGCCGGCGCGCATGTAGATGCCGACCAGGCCTTCCGAGAACTGCGAACGCTCACCCGCGCTCAGCTTGCCCGAGTCCAGCAGCTTTTCGAACGAATTGGCGGCGGTGTCCCAGTCGCCGGCGGCCGAGGCTGCCGATGCGCGCACGCGCTCGATCAGGAAGCGCTCGTCGTCGCTCTTTGCTGCCTTGTCCGCTTCGCGCAGGGTCGCCAGCGCGCCTTTGGCATTGCCTTGCTTGATCTGGGTCTGCGCCTGTTGCAGCGGTTTGCCGACTTCCGGACGCAGCGAGACAGCGGCGTGCACGGGGGCCAGGCCCACGACAGGAACAGCCGCAGTGAAACCAAGCGCGGCCAGCGCGAGGCCAAGGTGTGCGAGACGGAATTTAATCATCGGAAAAATCCTTTTTTCAAAATGGACACGGCAGGGAGCCCCTGCCGTGTTGGTCTAACATGGAACGATTACTGGAACTGCTCGTTACCGACCATGCCGATCTTGGTGACGCCGAGACGCTGGGCGGTTGCCATGACACCAGCCACCACCTTGTACTCTACCAGCTTGTTCGGACGCAGGTGCACTTCCGGCTGGTTTGGCATCGCGGCGACGCTGTTCATTTTCGCTTCCAGCGCCTGACGATTCGGGATCACTTCACCGTCCCAGAGGATGGTGCCGTCGAAGTCCACGTCGATCGTGACCACAATCGGTTTCTCATTAGTCTGCGGCGGAGTCCCGACCGGCATGTTCAGATTAACCGAGTGGTTCTGTTTCGGAATCGTGATAATCATCATAATGATGAGAACGAGCAAGACGTCGATCAGCGGCGTCATGTTCATTTCCATCATCGGTTCCGGATCGGCTCCTTTTGCGGAGCCCGAACCTACGTTCATACCCATGATGTTTCCTTTTCAAATGTTGGGGTAACGGACGCGGTGCCCGGCAAAACCGGGCACCGCGGACAAGAGTTCTTACATCTTGTCAGGCGGTTCGATCACGAAACCGACCTTCTGAATCCCAGCACGCTGTGCCGTGTAGATCACCCGACCGATCGCTTCGTAGCGGGACTCCTGGTCGCCACGAACTTTCACGGCAGGCTGCGGCTGCTTCACCGACTGCTCCGCGAGGAACTTGAACAGCTCGTCCGTGTTCGCGATGCGCGTCTGGTTGTAGTACATCTCGCCATCTTTATTGATGGTGATATTGACGTCTTCCGGTTTGGTCTTGGTAACCTGGTTCGTCTCTGCAGGCAGCGAAACTTTCTGCAGGTTCAGCACCACCGGACTGGTGATCAGGAAGATGATCAGGAGAACCAACATGATGTCGACAAGCGGCGTCGTGTTGATCTCTGACATCACGGCATCATCATCTCCGCTATCGGAGCCGACACTCATCGACATGATTAGCCAGCCTTTTTAGCGCTTGCGGCGGCGTTCGAGGTCGACATGGCGCCCGAGATCAGGACCGAGTGCACGTCGGCGCTGAACGAACGGACATCTTCCATGACCGACTTGTTACGACGCACCAGCCAGTTGTAGCCCAGAACGGCCGGAACTGCCACGAACAGACCGAAGGCGGTCATGATCAGTGCTTCACCCACCGGACCTGCGACCTTGTCGATCGAAGCGTTACCCGACATACCGATAGCGGTCAGTGCGTTGTAGATGCCCCAGACGGTACCGAACAGACCGATGAACGGCGAGGTCGAACCGACGGTTGCCAGGAACGACAGGCCGTCTTGCAGACGCGACTGGACGCGGTCCACGGCGCGCTGGATCTGCATGGTCACCCAGGTCGACAGGTCGATCTGCTCGAGCAGGGCGCCGTCGTGGTGCTGGGTTGCCTTGGTGCCGGTTTCAGCGATGAAGCGGAACGGCGAACCTTCTTTCAGGGCTGCCGAGCCAGCGGCGATCGACGGAGCCTTCCAGAACTTGGCCGAGACTTCCTTCGACTGGCGCATGATCTTCTGCTGGTCGATCAGCTTGGTGATGATGATGTACCACGAACCGATCGACATCAGCGACAGGATGATGATGGTGCCCTTGTTGACGAAGTCGCCTTCTTCCCACATGGCGCCGATGCCGTACGGGTTGTGGACTTCTTCTTCGGTTGCAGCGGCCGGAGCGGCGGCGGCTGCGTCGCCTGCCGGAGCGGCGGCTGCGTCGGCTGCCGGTGCAGCGGCGTCGGCTGCCGGAGCGGCCGCGTCAGCTGCCGGAGCTGCTGCCGGTGCTGCCGGTGCGTCAGCGAAGGCCGGTGCGGACACCAGGGCCGATGCTGCCGTTACCGAGAACAGGACAGCCGCCAGGATAGCGGACAAACGGGTATTCTTAAACATGCTTCCTCCAAAATATTAAATAGACAGTTCGCTGAACTAATGACAACGAAAATCAAAAGGTGAGACGGTGTTCTGCCTCGGTTTTATTCCAGCGTCCAGACGTACTGCACCGCTGTCCACGCCTGTTCCGGCTTGCCATCAACCATGGCTGGCTTGAATCGGCATTTGCTCAGAGCCGACTGTGCGGCCCGGTCCAAGTCACGGAAGCCACTCGACTTCGCCAGCTTGGAATCCATCACTCGACCATCGACACCGATCAGGAACTGAAGGGTGGTGGTACCGGTTTCTTCGTTACGCTGCGACGAACGCGGGTATTCCGGACGTGCGCAAGTATTAAAGTCGGCCACGGCTTCGGTGCGGCTCGGACCACGTGCCGGCGCCGGCGGAGCCGGAGGTGCTGGCGGTGCCGGCGGAGCCAGCGAGGTGGTCGGCGGCGGCGTATTGGTTGCCGTGGTGATCGCGTTGGTCGGCGGCGGCGGCGTATTCACCTGCACTTCGACCGGCGGGATGAACGGAGGCGGCGGGGCCTTCATTTCCGGCGGCGGCGGCGGCGGCGGAGTTTCCGGCGGCGGCGGCGGCTTCACTTCTTCGATCAGTTTGGTTTCGACCGCTTCCGTCACCTTGCTGACGATTCGGGTGCCCAGACCATTCACGATGGCCCACGCAACCAGCACGTGCAGCAGGAGAACGATGATGAAGCCGGTCATGTTCTTCCCGGGGTTCTTCTCATTCGTAAAATTCATGCCATATTTCTCCAATACCAACTCTTTTTTGTTGCTACCAAACCCACAAAACACGACAGAACGCTAGGAGCCGCATCCGGGACATCGAAGAATTATACCTACGAATTCTTTTTTGCACATACATTTTTACAGCACCAAAAGGGTGCCTAACTGCCTGTAAATGCAGGCAAACGGGCTCATCTATACAAGCTCAAAGCAGGCTGTCGGGTGGTGAACGAAGCAGAAATGTTTTGTAATTTTGTGTAGCAATTCTCCTCATGGTGTAGAAGATCCGGTCAATCCACCCTATTTGCCAAATTTCTCACGAAAAATCACGTGCTCAGCAAATTTCCTATTATGTAACTCTGGTCTTTTTGCAAACTATAGCCAGTTTTCAGAAAGCTGTGCGTACAGTTGAGTTGCCGCCGTTCGCAGCGTGCTTCCCTAGAGAGTATAAATAAAAGTGATAGCAGATATATCGCTTGACATCAGCCAGTCTGATGTCAAACCAACACTCTGCATTGACAAAAATGAAAGTGACGCGCCAAAAAGGGGAGAAGTGAACCTTGCGGTGCACATGTTACGTGCACGGGCGTTCATTCAACTTGTTCTTGCGAGCGTGTTGAGGTGTCAACTTCTCTTAGGTAGAAGAAGGAATGACGTGGGGATGGAGAAATTTGGGCTTGCGGATCGTCGGCGGCGGCCGAAAGAGTGGGTTTCGAAGGCCCCAAACGAGGATTTCGGCTGCCCGGATGTAGTGAACTTTCAGGAAAGCGCATTGCCTGGCAAGGCTAGTGATGCCTGGGGTCTGCTTGAGCGCCGAAGAGCTCGGTTGTGCCTGCTGGTGGCGCGCTGCCGGGGCCAGGACCAGGGCAGCCTTGAGCAGGAACGCAGCGCGGTGGCTCCAGGTCGGGGCGGGCGCCTGCAAGGCCACACAACTGCGCCGCCGTCGACGCGCTCGGCTGCCGCCATGCATCGGCTGGCTTCATCTCTATAAGATAAGAAGGAGGGCGGCGGGGCCGATCGCGCGAGCGTGCGTTCAGCAGGGGCGGCGGGTTCGCTGCATCAGGCTTGCGTAGTGACGCGAGACCGCAGGCTGGCCTGGCTGACCGTCAAGCTGGGACAGGCATGCGGCGAGGGAAAACGCCGGCGGGCGACGCCGGCGAAGCAGGACTGCCGCGCGGTTCGCGGCAGTATTGCGCTCAGCGTCCGCGCTTTTCGCGCCGGCACTCGAGGAAGCTGACCACGTGGCCGCTCGGGTCCACGGTCTCCAGCTTCACATCGAAGCCCCACAGGCGCGCGACGTGCTTGAGCACTTCCTGGGCCTGCTGGTTCAAGGGCCTGCGGTTGAACTGCGTGTGGCGCAGGGTCAGGGCGCGGTCGTCGCGTGTATTGACTTGCCACACCTGGATGTTGGGCTCGCGGCTGCCCAGGTTGTACTGCTCGGCCAGCTTATGGCGCACGTAGCGGTAGCCTTGGTCGTCGTGGATCGCCGAGATCGTCAGCTTGTCGCTGCGGTCGTCGTCGAGCACGGCGAAGAAGTGGAAGTCGCGGATCAGCTTGGGCGACAGGTACTGGGCGATGAAGCTTTCGTCCTTGAAATTGCGCATGGCAAAGTCCAGGGTCTTGAGCCAGTCACTGCCGGCGATATCCGGGAACCAGGCCCGATCCTCGTCGGTCGGGTCTTCGCAGATGCGCCGGATGTCGGTCATCATGGCGAAGCCCAGCGCATACGGATTGATGCCGCTGTAATACGGGCTGGTCGCGGGCGGCTGGTAGACCACGTTCGTATGGCTTTGCAGGAACTCCAGCATGAAGCCGTCGCCGACGATCCCTTCCTTGTACAAGTCCTGCAGGATCGTGTAGTGCCAGAACGTGGCCCAGCCCTCGTTCATCACCTGGGTCTGGCGCTGCGGATAAAAATACTGAGAGATCTTGCGCGTGATCCGGACCAGCTCGCGCTGCCAGGGCTCGAGCAGGGGCGCGTACTTCTCGATGAAGTAAAGCAGGTTCTCCTCGGGCTCGGGCGGGAAGCGCGCCGGCGCCGCCTCATGCGCCTGCTCCTCGGTGCGCGGCAGGGTGCGCCACAATTCATTGACCTGGGACTGGGCGTATTCCTCGCGCTCTTTCTGGCGCGCCGTTTCCTGGGCCACGGAAAGCTTGGCCGGACGCTTGTAGCGGTCCACGCCATAGTTCTGCAGCGCATGGCAGGAGTCGAGCAACTCCTCGACCGCATCGATGCCGTAGCGCTGCTCGCACTCCGCGATGTAGTTCTTGGCGAACACCATGTAGTCGACGATGGCGTCCGCATCGGTCCAGGTGCGGAACAGGTAATTGCCTTTGAAGAAAGAGTTGTGGCCATAGGCCGCGTGGGCGATCACCAGCGCCTGCATCGTCAGGCTGTTCTCTTCCATCAGGTAGGCGATGCACGGATTGGAATTGATGACGATCTCGTAGGCCAGGCCCATCTGGCCGCGGCGGTAGCTCTTCTCGGTGGAGAGGAAATGCTTGCCGAAGGACCAGTGGTTGTACGAAACCGGCATGCCCACGGAGGTGTAGGCATCCATCATCTGCTCGGCGGTGATGATCTCGAGCTGGTTGGGGTAGGTGTCCAGGCCGTAGCGCTTGGCCACCCGCTTGATTTCCTCGTGCGCGTGCTCGATCAGGTCGAAGGTCCACTCCGACTGGTCGGGCAGGGCGCGCGGATTATTGGTGCGGTCGTCTGGCATGCGTGCCTCCGTTCTACTTGGCCTGCTTCTTGAACAGCTCCCGGAATACCGGGTAGATGTCGGCCGGGGTCACGATCTTCTGCATCGCGAAGTTGCGGTGCTGGGCGGCGACTTCGCAATACTGCTCCCACAGGTTCTGCGGCGGGCCGTCGGTGATCTCGACATAGGTGTAGTACTGCACCCGCGGCATGATGCCGCTGCCCAGCAGCTGCTTGCACAGGACCGAGTCGTTGTCCCAGTTGTCGCCGTCCGAGGCCTGGGCCACGTAGGCGTTCCAGTCGGCGCTGCCGTAGCGCTCGGCGAGGATCTTCTGCAGCAGGTGCAGGGCCGAGGACACCACGGTGCCGCCCGATTCGCGTGAATGGAAGAACTCGTTCTCGTCGACCTCGGCCGCGGCCGTGTGGTGGCGGATGAAGACCACTTCGATCTTCTCGTACACGCGCTTGAGGAAGAGGTAGAGCAGGATGAAGAAGCGCTTGGCCGTGTCCTTGCGGGTCTCGTCCATCGAGCCGGACACGTCCATGATGCAGAACATCACGGCCTGGGTGCTCGGCTTGGGCACCTTGATGCGGTTCGAGTAGCGCAGGTCGAAGGGATCGATGAAGGGAATCGCATTCAGCCGGATGTGCAGGTGGTGGATGCGGTCCTTCAGCTCGACCACCATCTCGTCGTCCGAGGGCGCGCCTGCGTCGAGCAGGGCCTGCAGCTCGGCCTCCGCCTCGGCCAGCTGGCGCCGCGCCGGGCCGCCGACGGCGATGCGGCGGCCGAGCGCGCCGCGCAGCGAGCGCAGCACGTGGATGTTCGAGGGCGTGCCCGACACGTTGTAGCCGGCGCGCTGGTTCTTGTACTCGATGGTCTGGGTCAGCTGCGTCTTGACCATGTTCGGCAACTCAAGATCCTCGAAGAAGTAATTCATGAATTCTTCGCGCGAGAGCTCGAAGATGAAGTCGTCCTCGGTGGTCTGGTCGCTGTTGCCGGCCCGCCCGCGTCCAGAGCCGCCGCCGCCGCCGCGCGGACGGTTGAACTGGTCGCCTTTCTGGTATTCGGTATTGCCCGGGTTGACCGTTTCCCAGACGCCACCGTGAGCGTGGCCAAAATGAGGTTCGTTCACGTCCTTGACGGGAATGGAGACCTTTTCGCCGTTCTCGATATCGGTGATCGAGCGGCCCTTGATCGCGCGGCCCACCGCGTCCTTGATCTGCGCCTTGTAGCGGCGCAGGAAGCGTTCGCGGTTGACTGCTGACTTGTTCTTGCCTTGCAAGCGACGGTCGATGAGGTAAGTCAAAACAGGCCTCCTGCTGAAAGTGCGCGGGACCGGATTGCGTCCCGGCGTGGGCGCCCGCACATGGCGTGCACCCTTATCTTAATACGCTGCGCAATCGGGCGTGCACGGCACGCGTGGCTTGCATCAGCCACGCCACAAAGTGTCGCTGCGAACCTTGCCGCCGCGCCGCCGTCCTGCTGTGCGCCGGAGCCTGCAGCGGCAGGCTGGCAGGCGGCGCACGATGAAAGAGCAGGGCAGGCTTACGAGGATTTACGCACGCGCAGGTACCATTCGCACAGGAGCCGCACCTGTTTCGGCGTATAGCCTTTCTCGACCATGCGGGCCACGAAGTCGGCATGCTTGTTGGCATCCTCGGCGCTCGCTTTCGCATTGAACGAAATCACAGGCAGGAGTTCCTCGGTATTCGAGAACATCTTCTTCTCGATCACGCTACGGAATTTCTCGTAGCTGGTCCATGCCGGGTTCTTGCCGGCATTGGTGGCGCGGGCACGCAGGCTGAAGTTGACGATTTCGTTTCGGAAATCCTTCGGATTCGAGATGCCTGCCGGCTTCTCGATCTTCTCCAGTTCGGCGTTGAGCGATTCGCGGTCGAAGCTCTCGCCGGTGTCCGGGTCGCGGAACTCCTGGTCCTGGATCCAGAAGTCGGCGAAGGTGACGTAGCGGTCGAAGATGTTCTGGCCGTACTCGGAATAGCTTTCCAGGTAGGCCGTCTGGATCTCCTTGCCGATGAAGTCGACGTAGCGCTGGGCCAGGTGCTCCTTGATATAGGAGAGGTAGCGCTGCTCGGTCTCCGGCGGGAACTGCTCGCGCTCGATCTGCTGCTCGAGCACGTAGAGCAGGTGCACCGGATTGGCCGCCACTTCGGTGTTGTCGAAGTTGAAGACCTTGGACAGGATCTTGAAGGCGAAGCGGGTCGACAGGCCGTTCATGCCTTCGTCCACGCCGGCATAGTCGACGTACTCGTGCAGCGACTTGGCCTTGGGATCGGTGTCCTTCAGGTTCTCGCCGTCGTAGACCAGCATCTTGGAATAGATGCTGGAGTTCTCCGGATCCTTCAGGCGCGACAGCACGGCGAACTGGGCCATCATGCGCAGGGTGCCGGGCGCGCAGGGCGCCTTGTCGAGCGAGGAGTGGCGCAGCAGCTTGTCGTAGATCTTGATCTCGTCCGACACGCGCAGGCAGTAGGGCACCTTGACGATGTAGATACGGTCGAGGAATGCCTCGTTGTTGCGGTTGTTGCGGAAGGTCTTCCATTCGGACTCGTTGGAGTGCGCCAGCACGATGCCCTCGAAGGGAATCGCGCCGAAGCCTTCGGTGCCCTTGTAGTTGCCTTCCTGGGTGGCCGTCAGCAGCGGGTGCAGGACCTTGATCGGGGCCTTGAACATCTCGACGAATTCCATCAGGCCCTGGTTCGCCAGGCACAGGCCGCCGGAGTAGCTGTAGGCGTCCGGATCGTCCTGGGCGTAGTCCTCGAGCTTGCGGATGTCGACCTTGCCGACGAGGGAGGAGATGTCCTGGTTGTTCTCGTCGCCCGGCTCGGTCTTGGAGATCGCGACCTGTTTCAGGATCGACGGGTAGCGCTTGACGACGCGGAACTTGTTGATGTCGCCGCCGAACTCGTGCAGGCGCTTGACCGCCCACGGGCTGGGGATGCTGCGCAGGTAGCGGCGCGGGATGCCGTAGTCCTCTTCGAGGATGGTGCCGTCCTCTTCCTCGTTGAACAGGCCCAGCGGCGATTCGTTCACGGGCGAGCCCTTGATCGCGTAGAAGGGCACGTGCTCCATCAGGGCCTTGAGCTTCTCGGCGATCGAGGATTTGCCGCCGCCGACGGGACCCAGCAGGTAGAGGATCTGCTTGCGCTCTTCCAGTCCCTGGGCCGCATGGCGGAAGTAGGAGACGACTTGTTCGATCACTTCCTCCATCCCGTAGAACTCGCGGAAGGCAGGATAGATCTTGATGACTTTGTTGGCGAAGATGCGCGAGAGGCGCGGATCGAGGCGGGTATCGACCAGGGTCGGATCGCCGATCGCCGCAAGCATGCGTTCCGGGGCGCTGGCATAGGTCAGCGGGTCCTTCTTGCAAAGCTGCAGATACTCCGTCATGGAGTATTCCTCTTCCCGGGTGCGCTCGTAGCGGGCTGCGTAGTTGTCAAAGATGCTCATTTGTGTGTCCTTTAATGTGCTAACAACGATCACTGTCATGGCAGCCCGTCATCGAAGGCTGCCTCAGGCCCCGGTCTTTATTTGGCGTACTCCTTGTGGGTCGCTTCCTGCGCGGTGCCGGGATCGCCGGCGGCCGAAGCATGGTGCGATTTATATTTGTTGTCCCGGATCGTCCAGAGTGGCACTGTCCGGTCTCCCGCTGGTTGGAGAGCGTCTTTTTTTTGCGTTTGTGAAATTTATTATGTGCCTATTAGTTCCCGAAGTCAAAGCAGTGTCGTGCGTGCTGGTGTGGCTGATTCAAGTACTTGATTCAACAGACAAAATTGACATATTTACAGTGCTGCGGCAGCGCCTTTCGCGGGCTGCCGGAACGCTGCGCCAGAGCGGTTCGGGACGACGATCGAACGCCATTCCATGCTCCGCTGTATCCTCATTTTCTTCCTCACACTGTGAACCGATAGTGCACGAACTACTCAACATGTGGCGCACGCGAATCAAGCGTGCGAAGGGGCTGTTTTCACTATGAAGGAAGGGGGGCGGCGCGCATGCGTTACACTTGACGGCCGGGTCCTGACAGGCCCTGCAACGAATTCAATCGATCGCCGGAGAACACCATGCTCGACCAACGTCTGCGCGCCCTCCTGACCGGGATGCCCAAGGCAGAGCTGCACATCCATATCGAAGGCTCGCTCGAGCCCGAACTGATCTTTGCGCTTGCGCAAAGGAACGGCGTGCAGCTGGACTATCCCTCGGTCGAGGCGTTGCGCCAGGCCTACGATTTCAGCGACCTGCAATCCTTCCTGGATATCTATTACGCAGGCGCGAGCGTGCTGCTCAAGGAACAGGATTTCTACGACATGACCGCCGCCTACCTGGCGCGCGCCCATGCCGACAACGTGCGCCACGCCGAGATCTTCTTCGACCCGCAAACCCACACCGCGCGCGGCCTCCCCTTTGAAACAGTGATCAACGGCATCTGGCGCGCCTGCCAGGACAGCCCGATCAGCGCCAGCCTGATCATGTGTTTCCTGCGCCACCTGTCCGAGGACGAAGCCATCGCCACCCTCGAGGAGTCGCTGCCTTTCCGCGACAAGTTCATCGGCGTCGGCCTGGATTCGTCGGAAGTCGGCCACCCGCCGGAGAAATTCGCGCGCGTGTTCGAGCGTGCCCGCCAGCTCGGCCTGCACCTGGTGGCCCATGCGGGCGAGGAGGGGCCGCCGAGCTACATCGACAGCGCCCTCGACGTGCTGAACGTCGAGCGCATCGACCACGGTGTGCGCTGCCTGGAAAGCCCGGAACTGGTGGAGCGCCTGGCGCGCGAGCAGATGGCGCTGACCGTCTGCCCGCTGTCCAACATCAAGCTGCGCGTGTTCGACGTGATGGGCACCCACAACCTGCGCCGCCTGCTCGACGCCGGCCTGGCGGCCACCGTGAACTCGGACGACCCTGCCTATTTCGGCGGTTACATCAACCAGAACTTCCTGGCCGCCTTCGAGGCCTTGCCGCTGGATGAAACGCATGCGCGCCAGCTGGCCCGCAACAGCTTCGCCGCCGCCTTCGTCGAGCCGGAGCGCAAGCGCGCCTGGCTGGCCGAGGTCGACGCCTTCTTCGCCAACGCATAAGGGCCACCCATGTTCCTCCAGGCTTTACGCATGACGGCGCGCGACTGGCGCGCCGGAGAGCTGCGCTTCCTGCTGGTGGCGCTGATCGTCGCCGTGTCCGCGCTATCGTCGGTGGGCTTCTTCATCGACCGCATGCGCACCGGCTTGAACCGCGACGCCCACCAGCTGCTGGGCGCCGACCTGCTGGTGAACGCCGACAACCCGGTGCCGCAGGCCTGGCGCGAGGAAGCGGTGCGGCGCGGCCTGCTGCTGGCCGACACTGTGAGCTTCCCCAGCATGGCGCAGGCCGGCGAAGGGGACGACTCGCGCGCCCAGCTGGCCTCGATCAAGGCGGTCTCGCGCGGCTATCCGCTGCGCGGGCAGCTGAGCATCACGACCGATCCCGACAAGGCCGGTTCCGCCATCGGCCAGAAGACGCGCGCCACGCCGGAACCCGGCGCCGTCTGGGTCGACGCCAACCTGCTGCCTTCGCTGCAGGCCAAGGTCGGCGACAGCATCCAGCTTGGCGAGAGCCGCTTCCGCATCACGCAGCTGATCGCCGCCGAACCGGACAAGGGCGCCAACTTCGCCAACTTCGCACCGCGCGTGATGATCGCGATCGAAGACCTCAAGGCCACGGGCCTGGTCGACGATTTCGCGCGCGTGACCTTCCGCATGCAGGTCGCGGCACCCTCCGCCAACGACGCGGCGCCGATCCGCGCCTACGAGAGCTGGCTGCGCGCGAAAATCAAGGAAGGCAATGTGCGCGGCGTGCGCATCGAGACCCTCGAGAACGGCCGCCCGGAGATGAACGCGACCCTGGACCGCGCCGACCGCTTCCTGTCGCTGGTCGGCCTGCTGTCGGCGATGCTGGCGGCGGTCGCCGTGGCGATGGCGGCGCGCCGCTTCATGCAGCGCCACCTGGACGCCTGCGCCATGCTGCGCTGCCTGGGGATGACGCAGAACCAGGTGGGCGCCATGTACCTGCTTGAGTTCGCCCTGGTCGGCCTGGCGGGCAGCCTGATCGGCGTGCTGGTGGGCTTCGGCGCCCACTTCGTGCTCTTGCAACTGATCGGCAACATGATCCCGACCGAGCTGCCGCCGGTCTCCCCGCTGCCGGCGCTGCAGGGCATCGCCACCGGCATGCTGCTCCTGGTCGGCTTCGCGCTGCCGCCGGTCCTGCAGCTGCGCAACGTGCCGCACAACCGCGTGATCCGCCGCGAGCAGGCCGCGCCGCAGCCCGCCGCGCTGGCCACCTATGGCCTGGGCGTGGGCGTATTCCTGGGGCTGCTGCTGTGGCAGGCGGGCGATCCCAAGCTGGCCTTGATGACGGCGGGCGGCTTCCTGGCCGGCTTCGGCGTGTTCGCGCTGGTGGCCTGGCTCGGCTTGCTGCTGCTGCGCCGCCTGCGCGGCAGCATCCGCCACCAGGGCTGGCGCTTCGCCGTCACCTCGCTGCAGCGCCGTCCCGGCGCGACCGTGGTGCAGGTGGTGTCGCTGGCGCTGGGCCTGATGGCGCTGCTGCTGCTCACCGTGGTGCGCGGCGACCTGATGCAGGCCTGGCGCCTGGCCACCCCGGCCGACGCGCCCAATCGCTTCATCATCAACATCCTGCCCGAGCAGAAGGTGGGCGTGGAGCAGCAACTGCGCGCGGCCGCCGTCCAGGACCCGGTGCTGTATCCGATGATCCGCGGCCGCCTCACCGCCATCAACGGCAAGCTCGTCACGCGCGAGACCTACCAGGAGGACCGTGCGCGCGGCCTGGCCAACCGCGAGTTCAACCTTTCGACCATGCAGAGCGCACCGCTCGGGAACGAGATCGTCGCCGGCAGCTGGTACAAGGATGCGCCGGGCGTGGCGGAAGCCTCGGTGGAGCAGGGCATCGCCACGACCCTGGGCCTCAAGCTCGGCGACGTGATGCGCTTCGACATGGGCGGCCTGGTCGTGGACGCGAAGATCACCAGCCTGCGCAAGCTGGAATGGGGATCGATGCGCGCCAACTTCTTCGTCATCATCAACCCGAGCGCGATGGCGAATGCGCCGACCACCTACATGACGGCCTTCCACCTGAAACAGGAAGGCGCCAGGCTCGCCAACAGCCTCACGCGCGCCTATCCGAACCTGACCGTGATCGACGTCTCCGGCATCATCCGCCAGCTGCAGGAAGTGCTGGACCAGGTGGTGACGGCGGTGGAGTTCCTGTTCCTGTTCACGCTGGCCTCGGGCGTGCTGGTGCTGTATGCGGCCCTGATGGGATCGCAGTCCGAGCGCACCCGCGAGGCCGGGCTGCTGCGCGCGCTGGGCGCGACCAAACAGCAGCTGGCGCAGGCCCAGCGCATCGAGTTCGTGCTGGTGGGCGGTCTGGCCGGCCTGCTGGCGGCGAGCGGCGCGGCGGCGCTGGGCTGGGGGCTGGCGACCTACCAGTTCAAGTTCCCGTGGGTGTTCGAGCCGGGCGTGTGGCTGGCCGGGCTGGTGGTGGGCGCGCTGTGCGCGATCATCGGCGGCTGGCTGGGCCTGCGCGGCGTGCTGCGCCATCCGCCGCTGCAGACCCTGCGCGAAGCCTGAGAACCTATCTCAGTAGGGAAGAGGAAGCGGGCGGCGACATGCGCGTCCGCGATGCATGGCAAGTGCGGGCAAGGCGCGAGGAGGCCGCATGGCGAGCCATGCAACGACGAGCAACGCAGCACGCGCTTGTCAGGCGCGCCGAAAGCGACTCATTCCCTGCTGGGATAGGTTCGAAGTGCAACAAACTGTCTTGGCGCGGCCCCCGGCCGCGGCGGGGGGGCGATCATGGCGGGCTGTGTGGACCGCCAAACCCGGAAGCAGTC
>NZ_JAGPWD010000053.1 GCF_018119395.1 Massilia sp. ZL223 | reverse complement strand
GGGGGGGGGGCGGGGGGCGGGGCGGGCGGGGGGGGGGGGGGGGGGGGGGGGGGGGGGGGGGGGCCGGGGCGGGCGGCGGCAGCGCCGGACGATTCGGCGGCGCCAGCTGGACCGGCGCACGCGCCACGTTCTCCGGACGGCGGCGGAAAGTGGCCTCGGTGCCGGCGCCGAATTCGGACGCGGCCGCCGGCGGCCGCTGGATGTTGCGCACCAGGCGCGGCGTGATCGACAGCACGATCTCGGTGCGGTCGTTGCTGTCGCGCTGGCTGCCGAACAGGCGGCCCACGATCGGCAGGTCGCCCACGCCAGGCACCTTGTTGCCGCTGGAGCGGTCCTCGTTGCTGATCAAGCCGGCCAGCACCTGGTTCTCGCCGTCCTTCAGCTGCAGCAAGGTGGTCGCCGAGCGGGTGCCGATGCGGTAGGCCACCGAGCCGGAACGCGTGGTCACCGATTCGCCCAGCGAGCTGACCTCGAGCGAGATGCGGATCGCCACCTCGTTGTTCAGGTGGATGGTGGGCTCGACGTTGAGCGTCAGGCCGACGTCGACATAGTTCACGTTCTCCGACGCGAAGCCGCCCACGCCGGTCGACACCGTGGCCGAGATGTTCGGGATCTTGTCGCCGATGACGATCTTGGCCTTTTCCTTGTTGCGCACGCGGATGCGCGGGTGGGCCAGGGTGTTCGAGTCGCCATCGGTCTTGTTGGCGCGCGCGGTGGCGCTGAAGCCTTCCACGCCCACGTTGTCGCGGTTCAGGTTGCGCAGTTCGTTGATCGTCAGCGGCACGCCGTCGAAGGTCTGCAGCGGCGCGAACTGCAGCGCCGCCGGCCAGTTCACGCCGAGCTCCATGGCGCGGCTGCGCTTGATCTCGAGCACCTCGACGTCGAGCATGACTTCCGGCTCGGGCACGTCCTGCAGGGCCACCAGCTGGGTGGCGACGCGGATCGCCTCCGGATTGTCGCGCAGGATCACGAGATTGAGCTTCTCGTCCACCACCACGTCGCGCGCCTTGAGGATGGTCTTGAAGGTGTTGGCGATGCTCTTGGCGTCGGCATTAGCCAGGAAGAAGGTCTTGACCGTCATCTCCTGGTATTCCCTCAGCTTGGCCGCCACGTTCGGGTAGATCAGGATGGTGTTGCCGTCCATGACCTGGCGCTCGAGCTGGTTGGTCATGAGCAGGTAGTACACCGCCGCCTCGACCGTGCTGTTCTTCAGGAAGATCGAGGTGCGCTGGTCGGCCTTGACGTCCTTGTCGAAGATGAAGTTCAGGCCGGAGTGGCGCGAGATGATCTCGAATACCTGCTTCAGCGGGGCCTCGCGGAACTCCAGGCTGATCGGCTTGCGGTAGGCCGCGGCCAGGGCCGCTTCGCCGGTGGGCTCTTCCATCGCCTTCTCGTTGACCCGCACCAGCAGCTGGCGCGCCGGCTCGTGCGACGGGCGCTCGGTCAGCAAGGCGTTCAGCTTGAGGCGCGCGCCTTCCACGTCGTTCTTGTCGAAGGCTTCGCGGGCGCTCTCGAACATGGCGCCGTGGCGGCGGTCGGCCTCGACCTGGCGCAGGCCGGCGCGGGCGCGGTCGTTGGCGGGATCGACCGCCAGCACGCGGCGGTAGTCCTGGGCCGCCAGCTCCACCTGGCCGTCCTGCATCGCGCGGTCGGCCTGTCCCAGCAGGCGCGCGGTGGCGCCGTCGCGCGCGTTCAGCCAGGCCGCCTTGTAGAGCGGATTGGTGGGATCGGCCGCCACCGCTTCCTGGTACTTGGCCAGGCCCGCCGCCACCTTGTCCTGGGCGAGCAGCGCATTGCCTTCCTGGTAGGCGCGCTGGGCCGCGCAGCCCGAGAGCAGCAAGGCCACGGCCAGGGTCAGGGGGCCGGCGCCGAAGGCGTGAATCCGCGAACGAACCATCAGTCGAATACTCCAATATTGAGCTGCTGGACCTTGTCCAGCGGCAGATAGGTCAGGGTCAGGACCGGCGGCTTGATCGCGTCCACGCGATAGGTGCCGTCGATGACTTCCTTGTCGCGCACCAGGTAGGTGCGGTCGCCCCTGGCCAGATACACTTGCCAGACGCCGTCCTGCAGCGACTTGCCGATGAAGGTGAAGGGCAGCGGCGGCGCGCTCGGCGGAGGCGGAGGCGGCGCCGGCTGCGGTGGCGGCGGCGGCGGGGTCCAGTCCTGGCGCGCGAACACATCCTGGCCGCCGGCGCCGAAGCGGTCCTCGCCGCCGATCAGGGTCTCGCGCGGGATCAGGCGCTGCACCACCGGGTCCGCCGCGCCGGCCTTCTCCACCTGCGCAGGCGCAGCCGGAGCCGCCGAAGCCGGCGCCGCCGCCGCGCGTTCGACCGGCTCGGCCACCTCGGTCTCGGGCGAGCTGTCGCCGAACACCAGCAGCCCGGCGGCCACCAGCAGGGCCGCGCCCATGGCAAGATGGCGCGGCTTCATCGCGGCACTCCCGGCGTGGCCGCCAGATAGAAGGTCATGCGCACGCGCGCTTCGACCTGGGGGTCGCCGATGCTGTCGCGGCGGAAGCTCACATCGTCGAGCGATACGTGCGGCAGCGCGCGCAGGGTATCGAACACGAACTGCCAGATGGCCGTGTAACTGCCCTTGACCGGCAGGTTGACCTGGTAGGTGGCCAGCTTGGCGTTGCGCTCGTAGCTGCTGCGGTATTCGCCCTGCCGCAGGCTCAAGCCGTGCCTGGCGGCGAGCGCAAACACCTCCTTGAGCTGGCGTTCGACGCCGCGCCGTTCGCCGAGCGCGGCATAGAAGGCGGACAAATTCTGGTCGCTGGTGGGCGGCGGCGCCGGCGGCGCGGCGGGCGCCGGGGCGCGCGCCTGGGTGCGCGCCGCTTCGTACTCGAGCGCCAGGCGGTCGCGCGCACCGAGCAGCCAGCCGGTGAGCAGCGCGCCGGCGAACATGCAGCCCAGGATGCCCGCCACCAGCGGATTCACGCGGCGCAGCGCGAGCCGCAGGCGCAGCCAGGCGGAAG
This sequence comes from Massilia sp. ZL223, assembly GCF_018119395.1. GTDB lineage: Bacteria > Pseudomonadota > Gammaproteobacteria > Burkholderiales > Burkholderiaceae_D > Telluria. The sequence continues at coordinate 19,447 of NZ_JAGPWD010000053.1, read as the reverse complement.
ACAAATTCATCGCGTTCAGGTTCATTGCTCACCCCACTGGGCGCTGACCTGGAAGCGCAGCGGGCGGTTCGGGTCCTGCTCCGCCACCTCGTGGCGGGTCAGCACCACGCTGGTGAACCAGGCCTGCTCCTGCAGCCTGGCGACGTAGGCGAACATGTCGTCGCTGGTCTTCGCTTCGGCCGTCAGGCGCACCGTGCGGCGCTTGGCGTCCGGTTCGAGCGCCAGCAGCGCCACCGAGGCCGGGGTCGCGGCGCGCACCGTGTCGTACAGGTCGCGCCAGGGCAGGTTCAGCTGCATGACGGCCTCGTTGACGGCGTTCGCCTGCTGCTCCGGCACCACGACCTTGCGCGCCGCCTGGGCCACGGGAGGCGGCGCCGCCACGCGCGCGGCCAGCGCGGCGCGCAAGGCGTCGAGCTCGCGCTGCTGCTCCAGATAGTCCCAGCCATGGACGCCGGCCAGGGTGCAGGTCACCAGTGCGCCCGCCAGCAAGGCGAGCATGCGCGGCGGCGTCTGGAACATCAGGCGGCGCAGGCTGCGCGGAGCGAAATCGATGCGGGTGCGCCTCATGCCGTGCTCCCCGTGCGCGCCAGGCGCGCGAGCTCGGTCCAGCCCTGCTCTTCATCGTTCTCGAACAGCGTGCAGGCGAATTTCAGGCGTCCGGCGCTGCTCGCCCAGCCGGCGGGCGCGGAACCGCACAGCTGCAGCCGTTCCGGGCGGCCCACGCCGACCCGCAGCGCTTCGCGCGCCACGTGGGCTTCCAGCCAGTCGCGGTCGGCGCCTTCGGGAATCACGGCGGTACGCACCGCCGCCAGGCTGCGGCCTTCGTAGGCGGCCAGCGACAGCACCCCGCCCTGCACCAGGCCGAACCAGGCGCCGGGACGGCGCTCGCGCCGCCAGGCGTTCATCGCCGCCACGAACTGCGGCACCACTTCGACCAGGTGGAAGCGGTGGCTGCGCGCCGCCGACTCGAGCTGGGCCAGCAGGCTGGCCGGCACGGCGGCGGCCAGGAAGGGACGCGCCGCATCCCAGTCGGCGCTCAGGCGCCAGTCGGCCAGCGCGCCGCCGAACAGGTGCTGGAAGCGCAGCGCGGCCGCCGCCTCCAGGTCGCCCAGGCGGCTGGCGCCGGGCGGCGGCGGCACTTGCCACAGGCGCACCAGGTCGTCGGCCAGGACGACGGTCACCGGCCAGCCCGCCGGCGCAAGGTCGTCGGCGAATACCGCATTCAAGGCGCTCACGATGCCGTCGGGCGCACTCAGCTCGCCGTGGCGCTCGGCCAGGGCCAGGGGTTCGCCGCCGAACATGCGGCCGGTACGCACCAGCGCCACGCCGTGCGCGGCCAGGCCGATGCGCAGGGATTGTCCAAAACGCCTACGCATGCAGGGTCACTCGCTTGATTTCGTCGATGGTGGTGGCGCCGCGCCTGACCAGGTCGAGCGCGGCCAGGCGCAGGCTGCGGGTGCCGTTGGCGTGGGCGGCGGCCTTGATGCGGCGGATCGGCTGCTTGTCGACGATCAGCTCGCGGATCTCGTCGTTGAGCGTGAGGATCTCGGCGATCGAGCGGCGGCCGCGGTAGCCGGTGCCGCGGCAGTCGCCGCAGCCCTTGCCGCGCATGAAGACGTAGTCGGCCACCTCGTGGCGCTCCAGGTGCACCGAGGCCAGCTCGGCGTCCGAAGGATCGTAGCGTTCGCCGCAGTGCGGGCAGTTCATGCGGATCAGGCGCTGGGCCCAGATCCCGTTCAGCGCCGACACGAAGGCATACGGGTCGATGCCCATGTGGGTGAAGCGCCCGAACACGTCGAACACGTTGTTGGCGTGGACCGTCGTCAGGACCAGGTGGCCGGTCAGGGCCGACTGCACCGCGATCTCGGCGGTCTCGCGGTCGCGGATCTCGCCGACCATGATCTTGTCCGGGTCGTGGCGCAGGATCGAGCGCAGGCCCTTGGCGAAGGTCAGGCCCTTCTTTTCGTTGACCGGGATCTGCAGGATGCCGGGCAGCTGGTACTCGACCGGGTCCTCGATGGTGATGATCTTCTCGCGCCCGTTGTGGATCTCGGTCAGGGCCGCGTACAGGGTGGTGGTCTTGCCCGAGCCGGTCGGGCCGGTCACCAGCAGCATGCCGTAGGCCTCCTGGGCCAGGCTGCGCAGGGTCGCCAGCGAAGGCGCGTCGAAGCCCAGGGCTTCCAGCGTGAGCGAGCCGTAGGACTCGATCATGGCGCGCTTGTCCAGGATACGGATCACCGCATCTTCGCCGTGGATGCTGGGCATGATCGAGACCCGCAGGTCGATGTCGCGCCCGCCGGATTCGACCCGGAAGCTGCCGTCCTGCGGAACGCGGCGCTCGGCGATGTCGAGTTCGGCCAGCACCTTCAGGCGCGAGATGATGTGCTCGGCCAGCTCGATGCCGCCGACCGTGGCCGCGTGGTCGAGCACCCCGTCGACCCGGTATTTCACCGCCAGGCCGCCGGCCGTGCTCTCCAGGTGGATGTCGGAGGCGCCGGCCTTGAGCGCATCGTACAAGGTGGAGTTGACCAGCTTGACCGCCGGGCTGCCGGCTTCCGACACCGAGGCGAAGGACAGCACGGCGGCCGTCTTGGCGTCGCGCCGCGCATCCCCCGCCCCGCCCACCAGGCTGTCGACGGCGCGCGCCGACTCCTCCTGCTTGGACAGGTAGGCCTGGATATCGGCCTGCAGCGCCAGGCACAGGTCCAGCGGATTTTTCAGCGTGGCGCGCGCCTGGGCGCCCAGCCAGGTCTGCAAATCGAGGTCGAAGGGATCGGCCAGCACGCCGGTCAGGCGTCCGTTCGGTGCGCGCAGCAGCACGCAATGGCGCGACAGCGCCTGGGCCAGCGGCAGCAGGTCGAAGGCCGGCGCCAGCGCCAGCATGTCGGCCGTTTCCATCACCGGCATGGCGAAAGGCGCGGCCAGGGCGCGCACCAGGCGGCGCGGATCCTCGCCGCTGAGCGCCTGCAGTTCGGCCACCAGCCCGCGCTGCGAGGCCCTGGCCTGGGCGCGGGCGCGCGCCAGCACGGCGGCGTCCAGGGTTGCGGGAGCTTCGGGAGCGTTCACGACATGTCTCCGGCAAGGTCGAAAATCGGCATGTACAGCAGCACCACGATGGCGCCCACCACCAGCCCGATGGCGGCCATCAGGAGCGGCTCGAAGGTGCGGGTGAAGCGGTCGATCCAGCGTCCGATCTCGCCGTCGTAGAAAGCGGCCGACTGGGTCAGCATGGGTCCCATCTCACCGGTGCGCTCGCCCACGCGCAGCATGCGCAGCGAGATCGGGGTGGTCAGGCCGTTGGCCTCGAAGGCGCTCGACAGCGGCTGGCCCGATTCGATGGCGGCGCGCGCCGTGGCCAGGCCCTTGCGCACCGTGCCGGACACCATCGGCTGCACCGTCTCGATGGCGTTGACGATGGTGATGCCGCCTTCGGTCAGCATGCCGAGCGTGAGATAGAGGCGCGAGAGTTCGTAGATGCGGGCGCGCTCGCCGATCCCCGGCAGGCGCGCCAGCAGCCTGGCCATGCCGCCGGTTCGCAGCAGGCGCCGCGCGCCGGCGACGGCGCCGGACACCAGCAGCAAGGCAGCCACGCCGATCGCGCTGCCGTGGGACGCCGCGAACTGGCCCCAGTCGAGCAGCAGCTGCGACATCCACGGCAGGTTGCGCCCCGCGCCGTGATAGACCTCGGCGAACTTGGGCACCACGTAGCCGATCAGGAAGGCGCTCACGCCGCCGCCCACCATCAGCAGGATCACGGGATAGATGGAGGCGCTGACGATCTTGGCGCGCACGGTGTCGATGCGCTGCTGGTAGTCGATATAGCGCGCCAGCGCGCGCGGCAGGTCGCTGGTGCCTTCGGCGGCGCGCACGATGCCCACGTACAGCGGCGGGAAGAGTTCGGGCTGGCTTGCCAGCACCGCGGAAAAGCGCTTGCCTTCGCGCAGGCCGGCCAGCAGGCGTTCGAGCACGCTGCGCGCGGCGGGAGTGGATTCTTTCTCGAGCAGGGCTTCCAGGCCCTCGACGATGCCCAGGCCCGCGTTGAGCAGGGCCAGCAGTTCCTGGCTGAACAGCACCAGCGACAGCTTGCCGCCGCGCTGGCGCGCCAGGCGCGCGCCGCCGGCCGGCTCGATGCTGCTGACGAACAGGCCGCGCGCCTCGACCTGGCGGCGCGCATCGAGGGCGTCGGAAGCGTCGACCACGATATTCGCGATCGACATGTCGGGCGCAAGGGTGCGTACGGCGAACTGCATGGGTGGCCCGGCTGCTGCGTCTGCGTGAAGAAAAAGCGCCGCTTACTGCGAAGAGATGTCGGCGTTGTCGCCGCTACCGCCCGGCTGGCCATCCTTGCCCAGGGACAGGATCTCGTACTCGGCCTTGCTGCCCGGCGAGCGGTACAGATAGGCGCGGCCCCATGGATCCTGGGGAACGCCTTTCTTCAGGTAGGGGCCATTCCACTTGGCGCCGGCGCTGGGCGGCGCCGTCATCAGGGCGCCCAGGCCCTCTTCGGCGCTCGGATAGCGGCCGACGTCCAGGCGGTAGGTGTCGAGCGACTTGTCGAAGGCCTCGATCTGGGCCTTGGCCACGGTCACTTCGGACTTCCCCAGCTGGGAGAAATACTTGGGACCGACATAGGCCGCAAGCAAGCCGATGATGACGATGACCACCAGCAGTTCCAGCAGGGTGAAGCCCGCGCGGCGTCGCGCGGCGGCGCCTTGTTTCATTCCAACCATCGACCAACTCCTAAATTGCTTTTATGAAAAGCTTCGGCGGTGAAGGCTACCACGCCCTTCCCCATGCCGACAACTGTTGTTTGTGCGGGGCGCCAGGGGCCTCCGGCGCAAGCAGTCCGCCAGTATCACCTTACCTCCAAGCAGCACACTTGAGGCGTGCCAATATGGCAACAATTCGCTGCGCATACGCAACTCCCCTGTTTGATTGCATACGTACATTTTCATAGTGGAAACCGAATTTTGTTACGCAAACATTGCAAATTCAAAATTTTCACCGTTGAAATTCTTTTCACATAAGTTGTTTCCGTTGATATATTTATTGTCATCCTGAGACCGTTCAGGTGCAGAGAGCCCAGCTCGCCCCGCCCTATCCAGGCGTGACAAGACCCAACCATAAAGGCACAACCATGATCCGGAAATTGCACTTCGCAGCAGCTCGTCCCAGTGGTACCTTCAAGAAACTTGCAGCCGCAGCCCTGGGCGCGGCCAGCTTCGCCGCCGCACCGGCCCAGGCCGGCGTGATCGGCTTCGAGGGCTATTACGGCCCGGTCGAGGGCACGCAGGTGTATTCGGAAAGCGGTTTCAATTTTGGTTTCTACGCCAACGTGGCGGGGGGCGGCGCCGGCAACTTCGTGGGCGAATTCATCGACGGCGCCGATCCGACTTATTGCGTCAACATGGCCTGCCCGGTGAACAACCCCAGCATGTACTACGGCGCCCTGAACGACAGCTATATCGACATCACCTCGGAAACCGCCGGCCGCAGCTTCCAGGTCAAGTCGCTCGACGCCAGCTTCATCGGCGCCTCGACGGTCCTGGGCAGCTACCCGACCTACCCGGGCTTCCTGCGCCTGCAAGGCATCCGCGCCAACGGCACCTATGCGCTGCAAGACTTCCTGTTCGGCCGTCCGCCCGCGGCCGGCTTCCAGTTCGGCCACTACAACACCACCGCCTCGTTCGCCGCCGAGAAGTTCGTCGAACTGCTGATGTTCGGCTTCACCTGCGACACCGGCGGCAACTGCTCGGCCTTCCAGACCATGCAAGGCCAATTCGGCATCGATAACCTGGAACTGGTCGAAGTGCCGGAACCGGCCTCCGCCCTGATGGTCGGCCTGGGCCTGCTCGGCCTGGCCGGCGCCCGCCGCCGCAAAGCCGCCTGAACGCACACGACAGAACGAGGAAACCATGAACATGAAACTCCGTCCGATCACCGCCGCGGTCCTGCTGTCGCTGTCCTGCCTGGCCCTGAACGCCGGCGCCGACGACCTGCGCCGCCCCTATATCGTGCAACTGGCCGACAAGCCGATCGCCTCCTACAGCGGCGGCATCGAAGGCCTGCCCGCCACCCAGCCGGCCGAGGGCGAACGCCTCGACCTGGCCTCGAGCGACGTCCAGCTGTATAACGGCTATCTGGAAAACAAGCAGCAGGTGGTGCTGGAAGCCGTGTCCAGCGCGCCGGTGCTGCATAACTACAGCGTGGTGCTGAACGGCTTCGCCGCCATGCTGACCGACGCCGAAGTGCGCACCCTGATGGCGCGCACCGACGTCGCCGCCGTCACCCCGGACATCCCGCGCCAGCTGACCACCACCTCGACCCATACCTTCCTCGGCCTGGACAAGCCGGGCGGCCTGTGGAGCAAGCTGGGCGGCAAGGCCGGCGCCGGCGAAGGCATCATCATCGGCATCGTCGACGGCGGCGTGTGGCCGGAAAGCCCTTCCTTCGCCGACCGCGTGGACAGCAACGGCAAGCCGTCCTTCGACAACAGCGCCTCGGTGGCCTACACCGCCGCCCCGGCCGGCTGGAAAGGCGCCTGCGAAACGGGCGAAGGCTGGAACGCCGGCCACTGCAACAACAAGCTGATCGGCGCGCGCTTCTTCGACGCCATCTACCGCAGCGTCGGCAAGACCACGCACTGGACCGAATTCCGCTCGCCGCGCGACTCGATCGGCGGCAGCGTCGGCGAAGGCGGCCACGGCACCCACACCGCCAGCACCGCGGGCGGCAACGACGGCGCCGATGCGGTCATCGGCGGCATCGCCGTCGGCGCCATGAGCGGCGTGGCGCCGCGCGCCCGCATCGCTTCCTACAAGGTGTGCTGGACCTACGACGAGCCGGCCGAAGCCACCGGCCGCAAGAACAGCTGCTACACCGGCGACAGCGTGGCCGCGATCGAAAAGGCGGTGGCCGACGGCGTCCACGTGATCAACTTCTCGATCAGCGGCGGCACCGCGATCACCGATCCGGTCGAGCAAGCCTTCTTCAACGCCTCGAACGCCGGCGTGTTCGTCGCCGCCTCGGCCGGCAACAACGGCCCGGCCAACACCGTCGCCCACGTCAGCCCGTGGCAGGCGACCGTCGCCGCCTCGACCCACAACCGCGAGCTGCAGGCCGACGTACTGCTGGGTAACGGCGCCAAGTACACCGGCGCCTCGATGAACACCGCGCCCCTGCCTTCCGCGCCGGTGATCCGGGCGGAAGACGCCGGCATGGCGGGCGCCAGCGCCGACGCCGTGCGCCTGTGCTACAGCACCGGCGAGAACAAGGGCGTGCCGGCCCTCGATCCATCCAAGGTGGCCGGCAAGATCGTGGTCTGCACCCGCGGCACCAATGCGCGCGTCGACAAGAGCCTGGCGGTCAAGGAAGCCGGCGGCGTCGGCATGATCCAGGCCGACAACGGCGTGGGCCTGGTGGCCGAGATCCACTCGGTGCCGACCGTCCACGTCAACCAGACCGACGGCGCCGCCATCAAGGCCTATGCCGCGGGCGCCGGCGCGACCGCCTCGATGAGCAAGTTCGTGATCGGCACCTCGGCCGTCAAGGCCCCGGTGGTGGCCGGCTTCTCCTCGCGCGGCCCGAACCGCTACGACGGCAACGTGCTCAAGCCGGACCTGGCCGCGCCGGGCGTGGACATCATCGCCGGCGTGACCCCGGCGCTGACCCAGGCCGATCGCGCGGGTATCCTGGTCGGCACCTTCGTGCCGCCGGCCGCCCAGGCTGCCTACCAGGGCACCTCGATGGCGAGCCCGCACGTGGCCGGCATGGCCGCGCTGCTGCGCCAGCAGTATCCGACCTGGACCCCGGCGATGATCAAGTCGGCCCTGATGACCACCGCGACCCAGACCTTCGCGGACACCATCGCCTCGGGCGACACCCGCGGCATCCTGCCCTTCGGCCAGGGCGCGGGCCACGCCAACCCGAATGGCGCGTCCGATCCGGGCCTGGTGTACAACGCCACCCAGGTGGATTACCGCAAATACATGTGCGGCGCCGGCGTGGCCAGCCAGTGCGCATCGGGCACCATGCTGGGCTATAACCTGAACCTGCCGACCATCTCGGTCAACAACGTGCTGGGCACCGTCACCGTGAACCGCTCGGTGACCAACGTGGGCGGCGCGGACGCGACCTATACCGGCACGGTCAACGTGCCGGGCTACACCGCGGTGCTGAGCCCGAGTTCCCTGTCGATCCCGGCCGGCGCCACCCGCTCCTTCACCGTCAAGCTGACCCGCAACGGCGCGCCCGAGAATGTCTGGCAGTTCGGCGAACTGGTGTGGACCGACGGCAGCCACGTAGTGAAGAGCCCGGTCGTGGCCCGTTCCGGCAAGCCGATCATCGCACCGACCTTCATCCAGAGCGACCGTGTCAACGGCAGCAAGCCGATGACCGTGAGCACCGGCTTCTCGGGCGTGATGGGCGCGGCCTTCGGCGGCCTGAAGGAAATCACCCGCAGCAGCCACAGCGTGGTGCAGGCGACCAGCGGTTCGGTCGGCACCACCGCCCAGGTGGAAGCGGCCTGCGCCGCCGGCACGGCCGGCGTGCAGGTGGTCCCGGTGACGGTGCCGGCCGGCGCCCTGACCATGCAGTTCGAGCTGTTCGACCGCGACACCACCGGCAACGGCAAGGACGACCTCGACCTGGCCCTGCTGTCGCCGGCCGGCAAGCTGATCGGCTATTCGGGCAACACCACCTCGAACGAGCTGGTGACCCTGAATGTCCCGGCGGCCGGCACCTACAAGGTCTGCACCGTGGGCTACCGCACCTCGGACGGCCAGCCGACCCAGTTCTCGCTGCACTCGGCGGTCGTGACCAACGTCGATCGCGGCGGCAACTTCAAGGTGCTGCTGCCGGCGAAGGTGGTGGCGGGCAGCACCGCCTCGGTGAGCACCAGCTGGTTCGGCCTGCCGACCGGCAAGCGCTTCCTGGGCGCCGTGCAGCTGCTGGACCAGAACAAGGCCCCGGCGTCGATGACCGTGTTCCAGGTCGAGACCAATGGCCCGGTGCCGGTGGGCGAGCCGGTGCCGCGCGAGAACCCGACCAATATCGAGATCTGATCAGGGTCGACGGGACCGCAAGGTCCCTTCAAACAAAAACCGCGTGCCTTGGCACGCGGTTTTTTTTGCCTGTCGGGCAAGATGATCGGATGCCGAATCAGCGCGCCTGCACGGCTTCCGGCGATGCCCCGAGCTGGCAGGCCCCGGACACGCATACTGCGCCCGGATCGGGGTGGAAGCGGCAAATCGACATCTCCCCCCGCTTGGCGATCTGTCCCTGGCGCTCGGCCTTGTAGCGCTCGGCCAGCTCGCGCACCGCCTTCTCGTCGGTCCGCAAGCTCGAGTACGGCAAATAGTCTTGCGGGCCGCCGCAGGCCATGGCGCCGATCGGCAGGCTGCGGCATTGGCTGGTGTCGCTGCAGGTCTTGTCCGCCGTCAGCGCGCGGATCTGCGTCAACAGGTTGGACGGGGCGTCGGACCTGGCGGCGGGCGGCGCCGAGGGCGTGGAAGGCTTCGGGTCCTGCGCCTGGGTCGTGCAGGCGGCGCAGCCGAGCAAGAGGATGAGTAGAAGTTTGTTCATGCCTCATCTTCGCGCCGTCACGCGGTGTGGTCAAGCGAATCACAGCTCTTTACAGCATGAAAACACTACACAATCCGGTGTCGCGATAATGCCACGTGGCAACAACACGTACACAAAAACATTTTCCGTAAAGTATTTTTATTGCCTTGAGGATAGATCAGCGATCTGCACCCATCTGCTTCTAAATGCGGCGATCTTTATTTCATTTTTTTAATATTTGCTGTTCGCTAACGGAAATTATTGAGCACTGGAAAAAATTTACGCACTACAATAAGCAGCGTTACAGACGAGCTTGCTCAATCAGATCATGAAATTCTTCAGCCTCCGCACCATCGCCGCCCTCGCCACCGCCGCCCTGCTGACCGCTTGCGGCGCAGGCCAACAGGAAAGCCAGGCAATCCAGTCGCAGACCGCGGCAGTCAGCGCCAGCAGCAGCACCGCCGTCGCCGCCGTCCCGAGCACCGGCGCTCCGGTCGCCCCGCGCGTCGCCGCCAACATGCCGGCGCCGGACTGCGCTGCCGAAGGCTGCAGCAGCCTGCGCATCATCGACGGCAATGCCGAGGCCTTCCGTCTCGACATCCAGCGCCGCGACGCCCTGCAGGCCAGCCTGCCCCAGTCGTAATCCTGTCTTCTCCGGGCCGCCGGCCCGGCTCACAGCAGGCGCAGCTCCAGGCAGCGCGCCACCGCGTGAGCCCGGTTTGCGACTCCCAGTACCCGGTACACGCGCTGCAGGTGGTTCTTGACCGTCAGCGCGCTGATCCCGAGCGACTGCGCCACCTCCTCATTCGAGCGCCCCTCGCGCACCTGCTCCAGGATCGCCACCTCGCGCGCCGACAGCGCCCGTTCCGGCGCCATGCGGCCCGGCCGGACATGCGCCGTGGCCGGCAGGCGCAGCAGCGCCATATGCAGGTAAGGCAGCAGCAATTGCAGGAAGTAGCCGTGGCGCTCCCCCGGCCTGAACGGCAGGCCGAGCAGCACAAACACGCTCGCCGCCCCCTCCACCGGCGCGCTGCCGACCACCAGCGCATTCTCGAAACCGCTCCTGAGCAGTAAGCCCCGGCACGCCGCCAGCGGGCCGCCGTCCTCCTCCGCCTCCAGCACCGCCGGCTGCGCGCGTCCGCCGCGCCAGGCCTGCGCCAGGCGCGGCCCCAGCTCCCCATGCAGCAATCCGAGCGCGGCGGCATCCAGCAGCCTGCGGTGCAGGCACTCGCTGCGCTGTACCTGCCCCGCGCCGTCCACCTGCATGCACAGCAGCGCTTCGTGCGGCAGCAGCGATTGCAGCGGCCCCTGCGCCCACAGGAACAGCTGGCGCAAATCGGCCAGATCCATGCCGGACTCGATCGTCCGCAGCAGGTATTCCTGCTCCAGCTTGCTCAGAATGACCACAGGTTCAGGCCGCCGTCGGCCAGCCGAGGCGCGCCTGCACGTTCCAGGCCACGAAGCGGTAGCCGGTGCCGCGCACGGTTTCGATGTGGCGCTGGTGGCCGCTGGCCTGGAGCGCGCTGCGCAGGCGGCCCACGTGGGTGTCGACGGTGCGTTCGTCCAGCACCGCATGGCGACCCCAGACCTGGTCGAGCAGTTGCGAGCGGGTGTGCACGCGCTCCGGATGGTGCATCAGGAAGTTGAGCAGCCGGAATTCGACCGGCCCCAGGGGAATCCGGCGCGCGCCGGCCGTCACCCGCTGGGTCGCGGGATCGAGCCGCAGCCCGGCCAGCTGGATGGTGTCCTCGGCCGGCAGCGGCGCGCGGCGGCGCAGCACCGCGCCCATGCGCGCCAGCAGTTCGCGCGGGCTGCAGGGCTTGGTGAGGTAGTCGTCGGCGCCCGATTCGAGCGCCATGATCTTGTCGTGCTCGGCCGCGCGCGCGCTCAGCATGATGACCGGCAGGTCGCGCGTGCGGGCGCGGGCGCGCAGGCGGCGCACCAGGGCTTCGCCGCTTTGCCCGTCCAGGTCCCACTCGAGGACGATCAGGTCGGGCAGCTGCTCGTCGAGCAGGACCAGGGCCGATTCGGCATCCGCACAGCAGGCGACCGCATGCCCGGCACTGTTCAGGTTCTGCGTCAGCAACTGCTGGGTGAAAGGGTCGGGATCGACCACGAATACATGGGCTGACATGGTGCGCACACTGTCTGTATGACAATGGGCCGAATATGCCGCAAGCCCCCGCGGCTGAACAATACAATTTCGTTTAAGAATTAATACATTTTGCGAATAAATTGCACAAATAAAAACACCTGCCCTCGGGCAGGTGTTGTTCAAGCGGTCCCCTGGACCGGATCAGCGCTGCCGGCGCATGCGGCGCGTGAAGCCGATCAGCAACAGTCCGGTGAGCACCAGCGCCCAGTCGCGCGGTTCCGGCACGGCGATCACATCCAGCGGCGCGCCCGGCACCACGATCACTTCCGCCGGCACGCCCGGCAGCACCGAGATCTCGAGCAGATTGCCCGCGCCGCCCAGGTAGGCGTTGAAGTCCGCATTGAACAGGGCCACGCTGAACACCATCCCGTTAATGCCGGCCAGCGGATCGAGGTAGATGTCGAAGCTCAGCGCATCGGTGAAGTTCACCGCCTGGTCGAAGAAGTTGTAGCCGGTCGTGTTGACCAGTTCGATGCCGTTGACCACATCGCCGCTGGCGCCGCCTTCCAGCATCGGCGCGCCGAAGAAGTCGCCGGCCAGGTTGGTGACGCGGGCCAGGCCCGGGCCGGCGTCGCCGGGGCCGTTGTAGCCGAAGTCGAGGAAGCCGCTGGTCCCCGCATACTCGGAAGTATCCAGGGTCACGCGGTAGACCGGCTCGGCCATGGCGCCGGATGCGCCGATCGTCATGGCCAGCGCCAGCATGGCGCGCAGGAAGAGTGCTTTCATCATGGTGTCGGTTTCCTTAGAACGTGCCGTTGAACAGTTTCGGCGTATAGGTGATGCTGACTTTGCCCGGGTTGCTGAAGGTGGTGCCCACGCTCACCGAGGCGCCGGCCGCGATCGCGGCGTTCGGCAAGCTGATGTAGGGCGAGGCGCCTTGCATGCCGGTCTTGTTATCGAGGCTCACGCCGGCCGGCAGGCCTTGCAGCAGGAAGTGCAGCGGACCGTTGATCGGCTGGCCGCTGGTGTTGGTGATGGTCACCGTGCCGCTGTACTTGCCGGTCAGGCGGTTGATGCTGAAGCCGCCGATCGCCATCCTGGCCGAGCCGCTGACGTCCGTGAAGGTCGGGGTCAGGGCCAGGCTCACCACCACCGGATCGTGGTCGGACGCGCGGTACGGATCCATGGTGAACTGGTCTTGCGGCGTGTCGCCCAGGTTGTAGTCGATCGCTTCCGGTTCGTCGGCGTTGTTGTGCCATTCGGCCGCGCCGGCCACCTGGCCGCTCAGCGAGCTGCTGGCCAGGGCGTGGTCGAGGTAGCCCGACTGGCCGTCGAAGACATAGGAATACGGCGTGCCGTGCGGACGCACGAAGCGTTCGATCTGGTTCACCAGGCCGGCGCTGCCGGTCAGGTAATTGATCGGGTTTTCGAAGCCGTAGGCGTTCAGGTCGCCGATCACCAGCACGTCCGGATCGTTGGCGGCCGCCACCACTTGCGGGATGAAGTATGTCGCGAGGCGCTGCGCCTGCTGGGTGCGGGTCTTGTCCCAGCAGCCCTGGCCGTTGCCCGGATCGGTGTTGCCCTCGCCGGCGCCGCCGCAGCTGGCCTTGGACTTGAAGTGGTTGACGATCAGCGAGAACTTGCCGCCGCTGGCCAGCGACTTGAAGGTGGCCCCCATCGGCGGACGGTTGTTGATGACGTCGCCGTCGGACAGGGCGCCGCCCACCAGCGTGACCGCCGCCGGCTTGTAGATCATCGCCACGCGGATCGCGTCGGTGCCGGTCGCGGCCGGCTTCGGCACCACCGCATAGGTGGCCTTGCCGTAGGCGGCGTTGAGCTGCTCGACCAGGTAGCCGACGGCGGCGTCGCCGTTGTTCTGGATTTCCATCAGGCCGACCACGTCCGCGTCCAGGTTCTTGAGCGAAGCGACGATCTTGTCGCGCTGGCGCACGAATTCCTCGGTGTTGTCGGCGCCGCGGCACTCGCTGGCGCTGGTGCGGCTGCCGATGGTGCAGCCCTGGCCGCTGCGGCCCCAGGCGTCCTTGCCGTCGGTGAAGGTGGTGAAGAAGTTCAGCACGTTGGCGCTGGCGACCTTGACGCCGGCCGGCAGCACCGGCGCCGGCAGGCGCTCGTTGGTGCGCGAGAACACCGGGGTCTCGGTCGGCTGCAGCTTGAAGGCCGCGCCGCCGCCGCCGATGGCGCCGAAATCGAGCACGCCGGTCAGGTCCGTCACGGTGTCGCCGGCGCGCACGGTGCCGTCCGGCGCCAGGTAGGGCATCGTGGCCGGGGTGGTGAACAGGCCGTCGTCGAGCACCAGCTCGTTGGCGGCGTTCTCGGCCTGCAGCGCCGCGGCTTCCGGCGAGCCGGCCGGGTAGCGGTTGGTCGGGTTCTCGCGGCGGCCGTAGGCCAGGGTCAGTTCGCCGCGCTCGCCCAGGTACTTGTTCTGGTTGACGGTCAGCGGCGTGGTAAAGCGCACCAGCATGGCTTCATGGCGCGCCAGGTCGGCGTTCGGCAGGCCGACATTGGTCGGGGCGATGGTGTGGCCGCTGCCCAGCTTGGCGACGGCGGAGATGTCCTTCAGCTCGGTGTAGGTGCGGGCCGCGCCGCTCGGCTTGTACTCGTCCACGGTGCCGGTGACCTTGACCAGGTCGCCGACCGCGACCGAGCCGGCGGCCTGGGCGCCGAACACGAAGATCGCGTCCGAGGTCGAGGGGTCGCCGTCGCCGTTCGGGTCTTGCAGGAAGAAGCCGCTGCCGACCTTGGCGGTGACCACGCCCTGGGTGCTCATGACCACGCCGTTGTAGCTGCTGGCGGCTTGCGATCCCTGGATCTGGGGGATGGTCGCCTCCCCCGCCACGGCCACGTTGACCGTGCAGGAATCCGTCTGGCCGTCGCTATTGCCGAACTGGACCTTGACCGGATACTTGCCGGCGGCCACAGAGGCGTCCACCTGCAGGGTGACTTCCATCTTGCCGCCGGTGCCGCCGGCCGGGCTCGCGCCGACCAGGCTGATGCCGGGCGCGGCGCCGGACAGGATGACCGCGCTGTTGACGGCGCTGTCCGCGTCGGTGGCCGACAGCAGGGCCGTGATCGCGCTGCCGAACTGGGTCGCGACGCCCGCCGGGCAGGACAGGACGATCGGGGCCGCCACCGGGCCGCCGCAGTTGTTCAGCGGCGAGCCGGCGCGGCGCGGGGCCGTGGCCGCCACGGCGCTGAAGTCGGTGCCGTTGTTGTCGCTGTCGGTGCAGCCCAGCGCCGCGCGGTGCAGCGCGGTGGTGTTCGAAGGCGACGGCGCGACCGTTCCCTCGAAGCGGTTGGCGCTGCCGAAACCGACCAGGTCGATCACGTCCGAGCCGCCGTCGGCGGTCTGCATCGCGGTCGGGATGCGCGACAGCGCCACCTTGCCGGAGGTGCCCGACAGGTTGATGCCGCCGGTCTGGTCGCCCAGCGCCAGGTTGGCGCCGACCGAGGTGCTGTTGGTGCCGGCCGTCACCAGGAAATACTGGCCCGCCTCCAGGGTCACGCTCGGCAGCGCGATCGCCTGCCAGGTGGTGCCCGTGGCCGACTGGTATTGCACGCTCATGTTGGCCAGGCTGACCGGCGCGCCGCTGCGGTTGAACAGTTCGATGTAGTCGCGGTTCCAGGTGGCGCCGCTGTTGCCGCCGCCGCCGTAGACCTGGCTGATCACGACGCCGCCGCCGGGAGCGGCGAAGGCGGAGGCGGAGGCGGCAAGGCTGGCCAGCAAGCTGGCCAGCAGCATACGGCGCGGGGATGGAAGGGCTGCGAATGTCGTCATGGAAGTTCCTGTGGTGGGGACGCGGATATGCACAATGCGGAAAATTAACAAAATGCATATTAAATGCGCATATTGACAACATCATGACCACTGATTAGTCCGTTCGGACCAATCGTCGCATCCCCTCCTCATGTGAGATCGGAACTTCCTGGATGCCGGATGTCCGGTGCTCAGCGCACGTCCAGCAACTCCACCTCGAACACCAGGGTCGCGTTAGGCGGAATCGGCCCTGCGCCGCCGGCGCCATAGCCCATGCTGGCGGGCACGATGAGCGTACGCTTGCCGCCCACCTTCATGCCTTCCACGCCCACGTCCCAGCCCGTGATGACCTGGCCGCCGCCGACCTGGAAGCTGAACGGCGAGCGCCCGACCGAGGAATCGAACTGGGCGCCGCGCTGCATCTCGGCCTTGGGATCGTAGAGCCAGCCCGTATAGTTGACCACGGCGGTCGATCCGGACACGGCTTCCTTGCCGGTGCCGGTCACGGAGTCGATCTTCTGGAAGGCCACAGTGCCCGCTTCGGCCTGGGCCGGCGCATCGGCGCGCTTGCAGGCGGTGACGGAGAGCGCCAGGGTGGCGCCGATGAGGCAGGTGGTCAGCAGTTTTTTCATGTTGTCTTTCGTGTTGTAGGTATTGTCGGTAAGTGGAATCAGAAGCTTCGGCTCAGGGCGCGCTGCCCTTGACCACGACCCCGCCCTGGATCACGACGGCCGGCGCCTCCAGCAGGCGCACGTCCGCCGTCGGGTCGCCCTTGACGGCCACCATGTCGGCGAAGCGCCCTGCTTCGACCACGCCCAGATCCTTCCTGGCCAGCGCCTCGGCGGCGTTGATGGTGGCGCTCTGGATGGCCTGCAGCGGCGTCATGCCGTACTTGACCATGACGGCGAACTGCTTGCCGTTGCCGCCGTGCGGGTGCACGCCCGCGTCGGTGCCGTAGACCATCTTGACCCCGGCCGCGTGCGCACGCTTGAAGTTCTGGCGCTGGATCTCGGTGACTTCGCGGTCCTTGCGCAGGTTGTCCTCGAGGACGCCGTTCTTCTTGCCCTCAAGCGCCGTGTAGTCGCCGTTATAGATGTCCATCGACAGCCAGGCGCCATGCTTCTTCGCCAGCGCGATGCCTTCGTCGTCGATCAGGCTGGCGTGCTCGATGGTGGTCACGCCGGCGCGGATCGCATCCTTGATGCCGGCCGCCCCGTGCGCGTGGGCCGCCACCTTCAGGCCCCACTGGGCGGCTTCCTCGACCGCCGCGCGCAGTTCGGCGTAGCTCATCTGCTGCTGGCCAGGTTCCGTGTTGCGCGAAAACACGCCGCCGGTGGCGCAGACCTTGATCACCTGGGCGCCGTACTTGCGCAGCGCACGCACCGACTTGCGCACTTCCTCCGGACCGTCGGCCGTGTACGGGTTCTTCTCTTCCATCGACGGCGGGAAATAGGTGCTGTCGCAGTGGCTGCCGGTGGGTCCGAAAGACCAGGCGGCAGGGATGATGCGCGGGCCGCGCACCTTGCCGGCGGCGATGGCCTGGCTCAGCCCGACGTCGTTCCAGTCGGAGGCGCCGACATTGCGGACGGTGGTGAAGCCGGCGTCCAGGGTCTTGCCGGCGTGGGCAACGCTGAGCGCCGACCAGAAGCGGTCGTTGTATTCGAGGTAGCTGTAGCCGCCATAGGTGGGGTCGGAGTCGAGATGCACGTGCATGTCGATCAGGCCCGGCACCAGGGTCATGCCGGGCAAGGCGATGCGCGTGGCGCCGGCGGCAGCCGGCGTCCCAGCATCGCGCTTGAGGCTGACGACGCGGCCGTCGCGCACCAGGATCTCGGGATTCGCGATCATGCGTCCCGCGCGTACGTCGAGCAGCCGGTCTGCCGTGATGATCACGTCGGCGGCCTGCGCACCCGGCCAGGCCAGCAGCGCCATGCACAGTGGCGCGATACGCCATGTCACACCATATTTACGCTTCAAGAAGTCCCCCGCATTGTCAAAATATGAACCGAATGCAAGGTTATACCGGGATCGCGTGCGCACGTCCAGATGGCGCGCAGGGATGAGAAGGCTCCGGCCCTCAGCGGCGGCCGCGATACGGCGCGGCCAGCGGTTCGCCGATGAACAGCCCCTGGGCCGGCCAGGCCACGCTCTTCCAATAAGCTTCGATGGCGCTGTCGCCGGACAGGTAGTGGCGCAGCAGCACGGCGGGATTGGGGAATTTCTGCCAGTGGTTGCAGGGCTCGCTCACGGTGCCGTAGCTGGCGGTGGCGCCCGCCTCCAGCCAGCGCAGGCTGCTCATCTGCGAGGTCCCGAGCAGGTCGCCGCCGAGCGAGGTCAGGTGATCGGCCAGCGCGCCCGGCATGAACTTCAGGGTCTCGAGCTTGGCCACCTGGGCCATGCCGGTCTGGTAGATCATGATGTCCCGGGCGCCTTCCAGCACGTCGGCCTGCATGGGCTTGAGCGTGAGGCGGCGCGCCGCCACCTTGCCCTGCGGCGGGAAGAAACCGGCGCGCGAGTTGCGCGCTTTCTCCGAGGTCGCCAGGTAATAGGCGGTAGCCGGCAAGGTGCGGAAACCGGCCGCCACGCCGCGGTCGATCAGCGCCTTGGCCTGCTCGACCGATTCGGTCGGCAGCAGCATCGACAGCCGGACCTCGTGGTCGGTGAACGGCGCCTTCGACTTGACGTTGAAATACGGGCTGGGCGTGCCGGCGGCGCAGGTCTTGCTGCACTGGGAAGCGTCGAAGCCGAGGCTGTAGGCGCCCGTGATCGAATTGCAGTCGACCGCATAGGGCGCGGTCCAGACCATCAGCACCGCCTGCACCTGCGGCCCCAGCTTGCCGTCGATCTCTTCCTTGAGCAGGCGGAAGCGCTCCAGGCTGATGCGTTGCGGCTTGCCGGGAATACTGACGTGCACGACATTCGCCTTGGGGATGCTGCGCCGCTTGCGGTAGTACTCGCCGACGGCCACGCTGTTCGGTTCCGCGTCGTTGATGACGATGGCCAGCTGTTCCGGGCGCAGGGCCGCGGCGGCTTCAGCGCTGGTCAGGACACTCAGGGCGCACATGGCGCACAGGGCAATCAGGAGGGAGAGAACACGGTCGCGCAGGCGCACGGCAAGATGCGAAGTCATGGATCGGTCGGCCTCTGGCAAAAGGAGCTTCGCCTTCGTGCCGAAGGCGAACTGCTTCCCCCATCATGCCATAGCTCTGCCGCAGTCCCTGTCACGAATGGCTGCGCTTCGACGAGGCTAGCTGCGCGCCGCGCCCTGCGCCTTGCGCCGGCGCGCCGCCCAGCCCACCACGCCGAGACCGCCCGCCAGCATGGCCCAGGTATGCGGCTCGGGAATCACCGCCACCGAATAGACCTCGAGCGCGTCGATGCGCCGCAACTGGCCGCCGTAGGTGCCGTCGATCAGGCTGCGCCCCTGCAGGGCCGGATCGCCATAGGTCAGCTGCCAGGACAGGGTGGACGAGAGATCCTCGCTGACGAACAGGTCGGGTCCTTGGCCGAAGGTGGGTCCATGGTCCGGCCAGTTGTAGGTCAGCTTGGCGCCCTGGCTCGGCAGGCTGTGGGTGACCGGCACCGGCCGCAGGACCTGCGGGTCGGTGTAGTTGAAGATGAAGGCGGTGCGCTCCCACTGGCTGGCAGCGATGTGCCAGCCGTCGGTGGTGGACCAGCTGACCGGGTTGTAGCCGCCGACCAGCCAGCTGCCGCCTTGATCGTCGCTCACCTGCATCAGGGTAAAAGTGTCACCCTTGCCGTCGGCCGCCGCGTGGAAGTCCGTCGCGAAATGGCCGGTCTGGCGGGTATAGATGTTGTCCAGTTGTAGCTCGCCCGCCCCGAGCCAGCGTTCGAGCTGGCCGTGCAGGACGGGATCCAGCAGGGAGGGGGTCTGTGCCTGGGCCGGCAATGCCCAGCCCGCCAGGGCCGCGGCCAGCGCGCCCGTCGCAACGATCGTCTTCATGATGAACCTCGCTCGGGATTCTCGTCGGTTCATTGTATGCCCGCGTCCGAGC
>NZ_JAGPWD010000052.1 GCF_018119395.1 Massilia sp. ZL223 | reverse complement strand
CCCCCAATCAACCTTAACACGCCGGGGGGGCCCCCCCCCCCCCGCGGGCCCGGGCGCGGGGCCCCGGGGCTCACGCCCCACTAACTATAGACAGTCACAGACCTTCAAAGTTCGGCTTGCGCTTCTCAAGGAAGGCCGACATGCCCTCTTTCTGCGCCGGGGTGCCGAAGCCGGCGTGGAAGTAGCGGCGCTCATAGCGCACTGCTTCCGTCAGCGGCATCTGGTAAGCCTGGTTGACGCAATCCTTGATCTGCATCGCGACCGACACCGGCATATCCGCGATGCCCTGCGCCACCTTGAGCGCCTCTTCCATCACGCTCTCGGCCGGGTACACGCGCGACACCAGGCCGGTGCGCTCTGCTTCCGCGGCGTCGATCATCCGGGTGGTCAGCAGCAGGTCCATGGCCTTCGACTTGCCGATCGCGCGCGGCAGACGCTGGGTGCCGCCTGCGCCCGGGGTGACGCCGACCTTGATCTCCGGCTGGCCGAACTTGGCGCTGTCCGCGGCGATCAGGAAGTCGCACATCATGGCCAGCTCGCAGCCGCCGCCCAGGCAGTAGCCCGACACGACGCCGATCACCGGCTTGCGGATGTTCAGGATGTGTTCCCAGTTGCGGCCAATATAGTTACCCGGATAGGTATCCGCCGCATAGGTGTAATTCGCCATGGCCGCGATGTCCGCGCCGGCGGCGAAGACCTTCTCGCTGCCGGTCAGCACGATGACGTGCACGGCCGGGTCGGCGTCGAACTTGTACAGCGCGTCGCCCAGTTCGTTCATCATGTTGTCGTTCAGCGCATTCATCGCCTTCGGACGGTTCAGGCGGATCACGGCGACCTTGCCGTGCTGTTCGATCAGCAGATCTGCATATTCCATGTGACATCCCTTCAGTGGTTTAGACGGTTTGGCCGCGATTGTAACGTCTCGGATCGCGCCGAACACAGGTATGATTACTAATTCAGCAATATCTGTGTGAGAACACCATCAAGAACTGGCTGCAGAAGCGCATCGCCGCCGACTCGGTGATGCACAACCCCGACTTCCGCCGCTTCTGGTTCAGCAGCATCCTGGCCCATTTCGGCGCCCAGATCACGCTGCTGGCCCTGCCGATCTGCGCGGTCCTGATGCTGCACGCCAGCCCGGCCCAGATGGGCACCCTGGCCGCCTTCGAGTCCCTCCCCTTCCTGCTGTTCGGGCTTCCCTCCGGCGTCCTGCTGGACCGCAGCCGCCGCCTTCCCGTCATGATGTGCAGCGACCTGATGGTGGCGATCGCCCTTGCCAGCGTGCCCCTGGCCTGGTGGGTCGGCCTGCTCAGCATCCATTGGCTGTACGCGGTCGGCTTCGTGATCGGCGCCGGCCATGTGGTGGGCGGCAGCGCCGAGCAGGTCTTCCTCACCTTCCTGGTCGGACGCGAGGGCCTGGTCGACGCCCAGGCCAAGTTCGCTTCCACCGAATCCGCGGCGCGCGTGGTCGGCCCGGGCATGGCGGGCGGCCTGGTGCAGCTGATGGGCGCGCCGCTCGCCATCTTGTGCAATGTGGCCGGCTTCGTGGTGTCGCTGCTGAACCTGCGCCGCATCCGGGCGCGCGAACCGCAACCGCCGCCTTCGCAGGCGCATCCGCTGCGCGACATCCAGGAAGGCCTGGCTTTCGTCTGGAACCAGCCGCTATTGCGCACCCTGGCGTGGGTGTCGGCCTGCTGGCACCTGCTCTTTTATGGCTACACAGCGCTGCACGTGCTGTTCGCCACTCGCGTGCTCGGGATGACGCCAGGAACCATGGGACTGGCGAACATGCTCGGCGGCGCCGGGGTGCTGGCGGCCTCGCTGCTGGTCAAGCCCTTGTCGCGGCGCTTCGGCACCGGCGGCGGCATCCTGATCGGGCTGTGCGTGTCGGCGCTCGGCTTCGCCCTGGTGCCGGCCATCCCCGCGGGTCCGGGCGGCGACGCGGGATGGACCGTCGCGGCCTACGCGATCGTGGTGTTCTGGATCGACTGCGGCGCCACCTTGTTCTTCGTCCCCTACATCGCACTGCGCCAGCGCGTGACGCCGGACGCGGTACTCGGCCGCATGGTGGCCACCATGCGCGCGCTGACCGTGGCCGCCGCGCCGCTGGGCGCGCTGCTTGCCGGCGCCCTGGGCCAAGGCTTCGGCGTGCGCGAAGGCCTGGGCTGCATCGCCGCGGGCGCCATCGTCCTGGCTGCTGCCACGGTGTACGGCACCAGCCTGCGCAGCGTGAAAGAGTAAAGCCTTCGGC
The DNA here is from genome assembly GCF_018119395.1 of Massilia sp. ZL223. Taxonomy (GTDB): domain Bacteria; phylum Pseudomonadota; class Gammaproteobacteria; order Burkholderiales; family Burkholderiaceae_D; genus Telluria. The sequence goes on along the minus strand of NZ_JAGPWD010000052.1, from coordinate 21,442 downwards.
GTGGCCAGGTTCGCTGATTCAGCGCGCAGCCTGGGCCGGCGCGGCTTTCGGCAGCAGCACCCACAGCTGGCCGGGCTGCTTCATCAGGCCCGCGTTCTCGACCGCTTCCGGCCCGAAGCCGTAGAAGAAGTCGGCGCGCGCCGCGCCGCGGATCGCCCCGCCCGTGTCCTGGCCCATCACCAGGCGCTGCAGCGGCGCGCCGTCTTTCGGGAAGGTGGTCGACAGGTAGATCGGCGCGCCCAGCGGCAGGATGGTTCTGTCGATGGCGACCGAGCGTCCCGGCGTCAAGGGGACATTGAGCGAGCCGCGCGGGCCCACGTTCGGGTCCGTCACCTTCTCCTCGCGGAAGAAGATATAGCTGGGATTGACGTTGAACAGCTCCTGACGGCGCTCGGGATTGGCGGCCAGCCAGGCGCGGATCGACTGGGCCGAGACCTGGTCGGCGGTCATGATGCCCTGCTCGACGAACCAGCGGCCGATGGCTTTGTAGGGATGGCCGTTCTGGTCGCCATAGGCGACGCGCACGGTTTCGCCGGTATCCAGCTGCACGCGGCCCGAGCCCTGCACTTCCAGGAAGAAGGCCTCGACCGGATCGTTCACCCACAGCAGTTCCTTGCCCGCCAGCGGCGCACGCACGATCTCGGCGCGGCTGCTGTAGGGCACTACGGTCTTGCCCTGCAGGCGGCCGCGCAGGCGCCGCCCCTTGAGGTCCGGGTAGACGCTGCCCAGGTCGATGGTCAGCAGGTCGTCCGGCACGCGGTAGAGCGGGGTCTGGTACTCGCCCCCGCGCTTGCGGGCGCCGTAGAGCATGGCTTCGTAATAGCCGGTGATCAGGCCGACGTCGGCGCCATCCGGGTTGCGCACCATGTTCGGCACAAAATTCGCCTCGAAATAGCTGCGGATGGCGGCGCCGTCCTGGGCGTCGACCGTGCGCGCGGCCGCGCAGGGAGCGGCCCAGTCGGCACGCGACGCCAGCACCCGGCAGGACTGCATGAAGGCCGGCCAGGCCTGGCGCAGGTCATCCTGCTGCCAGCCGGGCAGCGCACTGAAGTCGACCGGGGTCATGGGCGGCGCGGGGGGCGGAGGCTGCACGGGTGGCACCACGACGGGGCCCAGCGGCGGCGGCATCCTGATGTCCGGCTGGCCCGGCGGCGGGCTTGGCACGGGCGGCTGCGGAGGCTGCGGCGGGGCCGGCGGCTGCGGCGTGGTCGAACAGGCGCTCAGGAAGGCGACGAGAGCAAGCGAAGCGGGTACACTGCGGCGTGTCGAAAGCATAAGGACCGATATGTGGATCTTGATGGTGGAAGCCGGCGTGGCGCTGTTCCTGCTTGTATTTATCGTCTGGTGGACGATGTTCGCCGGCAGGAAGGATGTCGACCGCGACAACGATAAAACGGACTCCTGATCAGTGCAAGGTGCGCGGCAGCGAGAGCAGGAACTCGGGAATCGTGACCTCGAAGCGGTGGCCGTCCTCGGCCACGCAGAAGTATTCGCCGCCCATCGAGCCCTGCGGCGTGGCGATCTGCGTACCGCTCGAGTAGTCGAACTGTTCGCCCGGCTGCAGCAGCGGCTGGTGGCCGACCACGCCGAGTCCCCGTACTTCCTGAACTTTATTGTTGGCATCGGTGATCACCCAGTGACGTGAGATCAGCTGCGCGGCGATGTCGCCCGTGTTCTTGATCGTGATCGCGTAGGCGAACACGAAATGGTCCTTGTCCGGGTTGGACTGGTCTTCCAGGTACTGCGTTCGGACGGTGACGGCGAAATCGTAGACAGGCATGGGTTTTCCTTGCGTAATTCTGTTTGCCCTACAGGGCGGCGCTGTGTGGCGCAAACGACAATCATACCCCCTGCCGCCGATTCAGGTCGCCTGCGCGCTGCGCCTTGCCGTGGTGCAGCGTAAAATAGCGGCTTCCCTTTACCAGCATTGCCATCATGACCACCTATCGCATCGCTCCCAGCATCCTGTCCGCCGATTTCGCCCGCCTGGGCGAGGAAGTGCGCAATGTCGTCGCCGCCGGCGCCGACATCATCCACTTCGACGTGATGGACAACCACTACGTTCCGAACCTGACCATCGGCCCGCTGGTATGCCAGGCGATCCGTCCGCACGTGCAGGTGCCGATCGACGTGCACCTGATGGTCAAGCCGGTCGACCGCATCATCCCGGACTTCGCCAAGGCCGGCGCCGACATCATCACCTTCCACCCGGAAGCATCGGAACACATCGACCGCACCCTGCAGCTGATCCGCGACAACGGCTGCAAGGCCGGCCTGGTGTTCAATCCGCACACTCCGTTGCACTACCTGGAGCACGTGATGGACAAGATCGACATGATCCTGATCATGTCGGTCAACCCGGGCTTCGGCGGCCAGTCCTTCATCCCGCAGGCGCTGAAGAAGATCGCGATGGCGCGCCGCATGATCGACGAATCCGGCCGCGACATCATGCTGGAGGTGGATGGCGGCATCAAGGCCGACAACATCGCCGAAGCCGCCGCCGCGGGCGCCGACACCTTCGTCGCCGGCTCGGCCATCTTCGGCAAGCCGGACTACAAGGCCGTGATCGACGCCATGCGCGGCGAGCTGGCCAAGGTCGGTAAATAAGGATGCGCGCCGGCGCAGCGGCGATCAAGGCCGCCATCATCGACCTGGACGGCACCATGCTCGACACGGTGCCCGATTTCGAGGCGGCCCTGAATGGCATGCGTCTAGAGCTCGGCCTGGGTCCCATCACCCAGGCCATCATCAAGCCCATGGTGGGCAAGGGTTCCGAGAAGCTGGTGCGCGACGCGCTGCTGCTCGACTGGGACGCGGAACGCGTGGATGCGGCGCATCCTGACGCGATGGCCGCCTACCAGCGCCACTACCTGGCCATCAACGGCGACCGCAGCACCCTGTTCGACGGCGTGACCGAAGGCCTGGAAGCGATGCGCGCCGCCGGCCTGCGCCTGGTCTGCGTGACCAACAAGCCGGTCGCCTTCACCCTGCCGCTGCTCAGCCAGAAGGGATTGGCGCCGTACTTCGAGCAGGTATTCGGCGGCGATTCCTTCGCCAAAAAGAAGCCGGACCCGATGCCGATGCTGGGCGCCTGCGCCGCGCTGGACCTGCCGCCGTCGAGCGTCGTGGCCATCGGCGACTCGTCCAACGACGCGGAAAGCGCGCGCGCCGCGGGCTGCTATGTGCTCACCGTGCCATATGGTTATAACCACGGACGGCCTATACAAGAAATTAATTCTGATGGTATAGTGAGTTCGCTGCTGGATGCGGCAACTTTGATCATCGCGCACAATCGCACCGTCAACTGAACTTATCTATACATGTTCTTCACCAAAAAACACACTGTCAACCAGACCGGCGCCCTTGAGGCCTGGCTGTGGCGACGCTGGCAATCCTGGGCTAACTGAACCCGTTTTGATTGCTGCCGGCTGCATTCGTCCACCGGCAGGTTTTTTGAAGTGAACCACCGCCCTCTTCCCTCACGGGCGGCCTGGAGAAGAACATGACCGAACTCGAATTCAAATCGCTGGCCAACCAGGGCTACAACCGCATTCCGCTCATCGCCGAAGCCTTCGCCGATCTCGAGACCCCACTCACGCTCTACCTCAAGCTGGCCCAGTCCCAGCAGACCGGCAAGAACACCTTCCTGCTCGAGTCGGTCGTCGGCGGCGAGCGTTTCGGCCGCTTCTCCTTCATCGGCCTGCCGGCCCACACCCTGGTGCGCACCAGCGGCAAGCGCACCGAGGTGGTCAAGCGCGGCGAAGTGATCGAGACCTTCGATGGCAATCCGCTCGACTTCATCGAGCAGTACCAGGGCCGCTTCAAGGTGGCGCTGCGCCCCGGCCTGCCGCGCTTCTGCGGCGGCCTGGCCGGCTACTTCGGCTACGACACCGTGCGCCACATCGAGCGCAAGCTGGCCGACAGCTGCCCGCCGGATGAACTGGGCCTGCCGGACATCCAGCTGATGCTGACCGAAGAACTGGCGGTGATCGACAACCTGTCGGGCAAGCTCTACCTGATCGTCTACGCCGACCCGTCGCAGCCGGAAGCCTATGCCAAGGCGCGCCAGCGCCTGAAGGACCTGCGCATGATGCTGCGCCGGAGCGTGGATGCGCCGGTGACGTCCAGCTCGGTGCGCACCGAAGCCGTGCGCGACTTCAGCAAGGAAGACTACCTGAAGGCGGTGGCCCGCGCCCACGAATACGTGATGGCCGGCGACCTGATGCAGGTGCAGATCGGCCAGCGCATCCGCAAGCCCTACGTGGACTCGCCGCTGTCGCTGTACCGCTCGCTGCGTTCGCTGAACCCGTCGCCCTACATGTACTACTATAACTTCGGCGACATGCAGATCGTCGGCGCCTCGCCGGAGATCCTGGTGCGCAACGAAGCCTTGCCGGAGGGAGGCAAAAAGGTCACTTTGCGCCCGATCGCGGGAACGCGTCCGCGCGGCTCGACGCCCGAGCGCGACGCCGAGCTGGCGGACGAGCTGCTGTCCGATCCGAAGGAAGTCGCCGAGCACGTGATGCTGATCGACCTGGCGCGCAACGACATCGGCCGCATCGCCCAGACCGGCAGCGTCAAGGTCACCGACCGCATGGTGATCGAGAAGTATTCGCACGTGCAGCACATCGTCTCCAACGTGGAGGGCGTGCTGAAGGACGGCATGTCCAACCTCGACGTGCTGCGCGCCACCTTCCCGGCCGGCACCCTGACCGGCGCGCCGAAAGTGCGCGCGATGGAAGTGATCGACGAGCTCGAGCCAGTGAAGCGCGGCATCTACGGCGGCGCCTGCGGCTACCTGTCCTTTGGCGGCGAGATGGACGTCGCGATCGCGATCCGCACCGGCGTGATCAAGGACGGCAACCTCTACGTGCAGGCCGCGGCCGGCATCGTGGCCGACTCCATTCCCGAGATGGAATGGCAGGAAACCGAGAACAAGGCGCGCGCCGTGCTGCGTGCGGCCGAGCAGGTGCAAGACGGCCTGGATGGGGAGTTCTGACATGCTTTTGATGATCGATAACTACGACTCGTTCACCTACAACATCGTCCAGTATTTCGGCGAGCTGGGCGAAGAGGTGGTCACCGTGCGCAACGACGAGATCACGCTGGAGCAGATCGAAGCGATGCGGCCCGAGCGCATCTGCATCTCGCCGGGACCGAAGGCGCCCAAGGATGCCGGGCTGTCGCTGGACATCCTGCGCGAGTTCAAGGGCAAGCTGCCGATCCTGGGCGTGTGCCTGGGACACCAGGCGATCGGCGAAGCGTTCGGCGGCAAGGTGATCCGCGCCAAGCAGGTCATGCACGGCAAGACCTCGCTGATCGCGCATACCGGCGAAGGTGTGTTCAAGGATCTGCCGACGCCATTTACGGTGATCCGCTACCACTCGCTGGCTATCGAGCGCTCCTCGCTGCCGGATTGCCTGGAAGTGACGGCGTGGACCGACGACGGCGAGATCATGGGTGTGCGGCACAAGGAGTTCGACATCGAAGGGGTGCAGTTCCATCCCGAGTCGATCCTGTCCGAGCATGGCCATACGCTGCTCAAGAATTTCCTGACGCGCTGATTCGAGCCACCAGCCCCTGAACCGTCGTTCCGGCGAAGGCCGGAACCCAAGTCCGCCGCGCACCACCTGCTTCGAGCGCAGTCGCTACGCACGCAAACTTGGATCCCGGCCTTCGCCGGGATGACGGAGTAACGCAGACGTTCACTCTTAGAGAATACTGGACCCGCCATGCCGATCACCCCACAAGAAGCCCTGCTGCGCTGCATCGAACACCGCGAGATCTTCCACGACGAGATGCTGCACCTGTTCCGCCAGATTATGTCCGGCGAAATGTCCCCCACCATGATCGCCGCCCTGACCATGGGCCTGCGCGTGAAGAAGGAAACCATCGGCGAGATCACCGCCGCCGCCCAGGTGATGCGCGAATTCTCGACCAAGGTGCCGATGGCCGACACCACCAACCTGCTCGACATCGTCGGCACCGGCGGCGACGGCGCCAACACCTTCAATATTTCCAGCGCCTCGATGTTCGTGGCCGCCGCCGCCGGCGCGCGCATCGCCAAGCACGGCGGGCGCAGCGTATCCTCGTCCTCGGGCAGCGCCGACGTGATCGAGGCCCTGGGGGCCCACATCGACCTGAAGCCCGAACAGATCGCCCAGTCGATCGCCCAGACGGGCATCGGCTTCATGTTCGCGCCCAACCACCACGCCGCCATGAAGTTCGCCGCGCCGGTGCGCCGCGAGATGGGCGTGCGCACCATCTTCAACATCCTGGGCCCGCTGACCAACCCGGCCGGCGCGCCCAATATCCTGATGGGCGTGTTCCACCCCGACCTGGTCGGCATCCAGGTGCGCGTGCTGCAGCGCCTCGGCGCCCAGCATGCGATGGTGGTCTGGGGCCGCGACAACATGGACGAAGTTTCGCTCGGCGCCGGCACCCTGGTCGGCGAGCTGATCGACGGCGAGATCCGCGAGTACGAAATCCACCCGGAAGACTACGGCATGCAGATGATCTCCAGCCGCAACCTGAAGGTGGCCGACAAGAACGAATCGAAGACCCGCGTGCTCGAAGCCCTGCGCGGCGAACCGGGCCCGGCGACCGACATCGTGGCCCTAAACGCCGGCACCGCGCTGTATGCTGCCGGCGTCACGCCTTCCATCGAGGAAGGCCTGGCCAAGGCGCGCGAGGCCATCTCGTCCGGCGCGGCGCTGGCCAAGCTCGACCAGTTCGTCGGCGTCACCCGCCAGCTCGGCGGGGTGGCCTGATGTTCGGCATCCAGGACCTGGGCGTCTTCATCGCCGCCGGCCTGATGCTCAACCTGATGCCGGGCCCGGATTCGCTGCTCATCATGACCCGCAGCGCCACCCAGGGCTGGCGCGCCGGTTCGGCCGCGGCGCTGGGCATCGGCGCCGGCACCTTCGTGCACATCTTCGCCGCCGCCCTGGGCCTGTCGGCCGTACTCGCGACCTCGGCCACCGCCTTCACCGTGGTCAAGCTGGTGGGCGCCGCCTACATCCTCTACATGGCCTTCGGCCTGTTGCGCAGCAAGCCGCGCGACGCGGCGGCGGAAGCGGCCCCGGACTTGCCTGTGCTGCCCTACCGGAAGATCTTCGCGCAGGGCTTCCTGACGAATGTCCTGAACCCGAAGGTGGCCCTGTTCTTCCTGGCCTTCGTGCCCCAGTTCATCGGGGCCGATGCGCCGAACAAGGCGCTGGCCTTCATTGTCCTGGGCTGCATCTTCAACATCAACGGCACGCTCTATTGCCACCTGCTGGCCGTGTTCACCGCCCAGGCCAGCGCGCGCCTCAAGCCGCCCGCCGCCGTCACCCTGTGGCTCAACCGCGCCACAGGCGGCCTGTTCGTCTGGCTCGGCGTCAAGCTGGCGCTCTCGAAGCAACACTAAAGGTTTTCCATGTCCGACATCCTGAACAAGATCCTGGCCGTCAAGGCCGACGAAGTGGCGGCCGCCAAGAAGCAGCGCGACCTGTATAGCCTGCGCAGCGAGGTCGAGAGCGACCAGGAAGCGCGCCGCGCACTGCGTGGCTTCGAGCACAGCCTGCGCGCGAAAATCGCCGCCGGCCAGGCCGGCGTGATCGCCGAGGTCAAGAAAGCGTCGCCGTCCAAAGGCGTGCTGCGTCCGGACTTCCAGCCCGCCGCGATCGCACAGAGCTATGCCGAACACGGCGCGGCCTGCCTGTCGGTGCTGACCGACGCGCAGTTCTTCCAGGGTTCGCCCGACTACCTGCGCCAGGCGCGCGCCGCCTGCGCCCTGCCGGTGCTGCGCAAGGACTTCATGGTCGACCTCTACCAGGTGTACGAGGCGCGCGCCATGGGCGCCGATGCGATCCTGCTGATCGTCTCGGCTCTCGACCATGGCCTGATGGCCGAACTCGAAGCCTGCGCGCTCGAGCTGGGCATGGACGTGCTGGTCGAAGTGCACGACGGCGAGGAACTGGACGCGGCCCTGAAGCTGCGCACGCCGCTGGTGGGCATCAACAACCGCAACCTGCGCACTTTTGACGTCACGCTCGACACCACCCTGGGCCTGCTCGACCGCATCCCGCAAGACCGCCTGGTGGTGACCGAATCGGGCATCCTGGGACCGGACGACGTGGCACGCATGCGCGCGGCGAACGTCCATGCCTTCCTGGTCGGCGAAGCCTTCATGCGCGCCGAGAACCCGGGACGCGAGCTGCAGCGCCTGTTCGAATAGTGTGGTTCAGCCGGCGCCGTGCGCCGGCTTCGCGTGCGCACTCGATGCGCAGCGGGTGCAGAAGCGCCGGTTGCGGATGTGGGCCGTCAGCAGCAGCACGCCGCTCAGCACCGCACCTGCCGCTTCGGCCATTTCGCCATAAACCGGGCTGAGGATGAAGACGGCGCCCAGGAAGCTGCCCAGGCCCAGGAAGCCCAGCACCAGGACCGCCGGGTCGCGGTGGCGCAAATAGCCGGGCAGCAGCGACAGCAGGACCGGGACGCTGACCGCGGCCAGGATGCTGTTGTGGAAGCTGTCGTGTTCGTGCGCCAGTCCCAGCATGGGGAAGGCCGCCATCAGCAGCGGCATCGCGAGGCAATGCACCAGGCAGAGGGCCGATGCCGTCATCCCGGCGTAGTCGCCGAACTTGATCAAGCTTTTCATTTCCCTCTCCTGGTTGTCGAACACGTTGGCGCGCTTGAGCCGATCAGAAGATCAGGCGCAGGCCCGCGGTCAGGTTGCGGCCGGTGAGAGGCGCCACTTCCTTGATGAAGGAAGTGTGGCTGAGCGCCAGCTCATCGGTCACGTTGTTGATGCGGGCATAGAGCTGGGCCGGCACGCCGCCGATGCGCGTGGTGTAGTGGGTGCCCAGGTTCAGCATGTTGTAGCCCGGCGTCGCGGTCTCGAAGTCGGCCACCTTGTCCTGCCGGCTCACGCGGTAGAACTCGACCAGACCGTGCCAGCGCTTCCACTCGCCGTCGAGCTTCACGCCGACGCGGTGCGCCGGAATGCGCGGCAGGTTGCCGGCGCCGCCGTCGAACTTGGCGCGCACGTAGTCGCCGAACACGGTGGCGCTGAGCAGCGGCGAGAACTTGTGGCGCAGTTCCCCTTCCAGGCCGGTGAAGGTGGCGTCGCGCTGGGCGTACTCGACCAGCTGGAAGCCCTCGACATCGTCCAGCGTGTGGGCGTAGATGTAGTTCTTGACGCGGTTGCGGAAGGCGCTCACCGACCAGGTGGTGTCGCCCTCGAACTTGCGGAAGGTGAGGTCGAGATTGTTCGAGGTTTCCTTTTTCAGGTCCTGGTTGCCGAGCTCGAAGGTGCTGGTGGCCAGGTGCACGCCGTCCGCGTACAGCTCTTCGGCGGTGGGCAGGCGGTGGCTGCGCGACAGCGAGCTGCGCAGCGAATAATCCTTGCCCAGCTTCCAGACGGCGCCGACCGAGACCGAGGTGCCCTTGGATTCGTGGTCGCGCAGGGCGCCGGCGACGTCGATGTCCTGCCATTCGTGGCGCGCGGCGGCTTCGAAGCGCCAGGCGTCCAGCTTGTATTCCTCGGTCACGAATACCGCATGCTTCTTGGTGACGCTGGACGGCACATAGGCTTCGTCGCCAAGCGCGCTGAAGTCTCGCTTGCTGGTCTGGGCGCCGGCCACGCCGCGCCAGCCTGCCAGCGGCGCATGCACGGCTTCGACGCGCAGGTCGCGGCCCTTGTTCAGGAAGGAAGTCGCGACCTGGCCCTCTTCCAGCTCGTCGTGCTGGTAGTCGGTGAGCGAGGCGCGCATGCGGATCTTGTCGATGCCGGCCACCGGGTTGCGGTATTCGCCGCGGATGTCCCAGCGGTCGCTGTTCATGCGCACGACCGGGACTTCCTCGCTGCCGTGTTCGTGCTCGTGCTCGTGGTCCTTTTCGCCTTCCTCTTCATGGCTGCCGCAGTGCAGCTGGGCGCCGTGCGGGTGGCAGCTCTCGAATTCGTGGCCGTGGCCGGGAATGCCGTATTCGGTGCGTTCCTTGGTGAAGGCCGCGCCCAGGTAGCCGTGTGCGCCGATCCAGGACAGGCCGACGGTGCCGGACTCGGTGTTCTTGAAGCTGCCGCCCACGCGTTTGCCTTCGGCCCAGCCGCTGCCGACGCGGTAGGGGTCGGCGTCGCGCTTGACGCCTTCGGCGTGCACGGCGATGTTGCCGGCGCCGCTGGTCACTTCAAATGCGCCGGTACGCTCGTGCGCGGCGGAATTGCCGCGCAATTCCATGCTGCCCTCGACCGCCTTGGACGGCATCTCGGTCGGGATCTTGCGGTCCAGGATGTTCACCACGCCGCCCACCGCGCCGCCGCCATAGGCCAGGGCCGAGGGGCCGCGCAGCACTTCGATGCGCTCGGCCAGGACCGGTTCGAAGGCGATCGCGTGGTCGGGGCTGATGGTGGAGGCGTCCTGCACTTCCGCGCCGTCCGACAGGATCTTCACGCGCGGGCCGTCCATGCCGCGGATCACCGGGCGGCTGGCGCCGGCGCCGAAGTGGCTGGAGGTGATGCCCGGCTGGTTGGCCAGGGTCTCGCCCAGCGTCGATTCGCGCGCGCGCACCAGTTCGGCGCCGCCAAGCGCGTTGACCGGGGTGATCATGTCGTCGCTCACCACGCCCAGCGCGCTGGCCGACACCACCACGGTCGGGATGCTGTCCGGATCCTTGGAATGCAAACGATCCTGGGCCGACTGGGCCTGGGCCGCCAGCGGGAAGGCCAGCATGAGGGCGAGCGTGAGCGGGGTGCGTTTGCATGTACGGACAGACATGAGCTATTCCTTTGATGATGTAGAATAATGATAAGTCATTATCATTAGCGGCTAATGATAAGGCATTATCATTAAGAGCTCAAGTCTTTACTGGTCCGTGCGCACTCCTTCAGGTATTCTTCGCGTTATGCAACGCAATACACGTCAAAAAACCGCCATCCTGCATGCGATCGAGCATGCGCGCCGTCCGCTCTCTCCTCAGGAAGTCCTTGCCGAGGCCAGCCGCGACGTGAGCCAGCTGGGCATGGCGACCGTGTACCGCAACCTGAAGTCCCTGGTCGACGATGGCGCGCTGAAGGTGGTGACCCTGCCGGGCGAAAGCGCGCGCTACGAATCGACGACGGCGGCCGACCACCACCACCATCACTTCCAGTGCACCCAGTGCCAGCGCGTGTTCGACGTGCACGCCTGCCCCGGCGACATCGAGCACATGGCGCCGAAAGGCTTCAGCGTCGAGCGCCATGAACTGACGCTCTACGGCCGCTGCGCCGACTGCCTGAAGGCCGGCTGACCCTTCTTATTTGCCGAGCACGTTCAGCACCGCCAGGCTCATGGCCTGGGCGGCGGTCTTGATCGAGGGTTCCGGCACCGGCGCGTAGAACGGCGAGTGGTTGAAGGCGATCGGCTTGCCGCCCGGGCGCTCCGCCTCCGCCACTGTCTTCGGATCGTAGACGCCGGTGAAGAAGAACATCGAGGGCACGCCCTCGTTCACGAACATCGAAAAGTCCTCGCTGGCCGTCATGGCCGGCATGCGCTGCGCGTTGGCGGCGCCGAAGGCGTCCTTGAACACGGCTTCGGTCCGGTTCACCAGATCCGTGCTGTTGACGATGGCCGCGCCGCCTCCGCCCACCTGCACGTCGGGCGCCGGGGCGCCGGCCATCGCGGCGGAAGCATTGGCGATGCGGCGCACGCCTTCCAGCAGCTTGGCGCGCACCTGCGGGCTGTAGGAGCGGATGGTGCCGCGCACCTGCACGCTGTCGGGGATGATGTTGCCCACCGTGCCGCCCTGGATCGCGCCGATGGTCACGACGCCGAATTCCTTGGGGTCCTTCTCGCGGCTGACCACGGTCTGCACGTCCACCACGAAGCGCGCGGCGATGGCGATCGGGTCGATGGTCTTGTCCGGCGCCGAGCCGTGGCCGCCGCGGCCCTTGAACACGATCTCGAGCGCGTCCGAGTTGGACGAGACCGGGCCGTCGTTGAAGCCCACGGTGCCGTGCGCCAGCGGCCAGGAATGCAGGGCGAAGGCGTAGTCGGGCTTGGGGAAGCGCTTGAACAGGCCGTCGTCCAGCATCGCCCTGGCGCCGGAGACGATCTCCTCGGCCGGCTGGCCGATGAACACCAGGGTGCCCTTCCATTGCGATTTCAGCTCCACCAGGGTGCGCGCCGCGCCCAGCCAGCTCGCCATGTGGATGTCGTGGCCGCAGCTGTGGGTGACGAAGCTTTCGCGGCCGCCGCTCACCGCCTTGGCGCGGCTCGCATACGGCAGGCCGGTCTTCTCTTCCATCGGCAGGCCGTCCATGTCGGTGCGCACCAGGACCGTCGGGCCCTTGCCGTTGCGCAGGACCGCGACCACGCCAGTCTTGCCCACCTTTTCGGTCACCTCGAAGCCGAGGGCGCGCATCTCGGCGGCCAGCTTGCCTGAGGTGCGCACTTCCTGGAAGGCGATCTCCGGATGGGCGTGCAAGTCCTTGTAGACCGTGTCGAGCCAGGGGTACATGGCGTTGACGCGGGCGGCGACCTCGCCCTTGAGCGGGGCGGCCTGCTGGGCCTGGGCCGGCAGGATGGACAAGGCGAGGATGGCGGCGGCGGCGATGCGGGTCGGGGTCAAGTCAGCCTCTGGTCGTGAAGTGGAGGATTACACTGCGCTGGGGCGCTTGATGGCGGCCGCGGACTTCTTGCCGGCCACCGCCTGCGCCAGGCTGATGCCCGGCACGCGGTCGCCCTGCAGGGTGAGCTCGAAGCTCATCAGTTCGTCGCGGCGGAAAGCGTGCACGGTCACCTTGTCGCCCACCCGGTAGCGGGAAAGCAGCGCATCGACGTTAGGCGGATTGCCGCTCACGCGCAGGCCATCGATGGCGATCACGACGTCCAGCGCCGACAGGCCGGCCTGGTGGGCGGGTCCGCCCTCGTGCACCTGGGTCAGCTTGGCGCCCAGCGGATCGCGGCCGATGCCGGCGTCCAGCGAAGGCTTGCCGTTCTTGCGCTCGTCCACCAGCTTGACGCCCAGCGGCGCATACAGCTTGGCCAGCGGCAGGTCCTCGAGTCCGCGCACGTAGCGCTCGAACATGCTCTTCAGTTTCAGGCCGCTGGCCTCGTCGAACAGCGCCTCGACTTCCGCTTCGGTCACGCCGCGGCCCACGGACGGGTAGAAATCGCGGCCGTAGCGTTCCCACAGGGCCAGCATCACGTCGTCCAGCGACTTGGCGCCATTGGTCTTGGCGCGGATGGTCAGGTCGAAGGCCAGTGCGATTAGCGAACCCTTGGTGTAGTAGCTGATGATGGCGTTGGCCGAGTTCTCGTCCTGGCGGTAGTACTTGCTCCAGGCGTCGAAGCTCGATTCGGCCACGCTCTGCTTGGTGCGGCCGCTGCCGCGCAGCACGCCGCCGATGGTCTTGGCCAGCAGCTTGAAATAGGTCGCCTCGCCGATGATCCCGCTGCGCACCAGCATCAGGTCGTCGTAGTAGCTGGTGAAGCCTTCGAACAGCCACAGGAGCGGGGTGTAGTTCTCGACCTGCAGGTCGTAGGGCGCGAACACCGCCGGCTTGATGCGCTTGACGTTCCAGGTATGGAAGTATTCATGGCTGCACAGGCCCAGGAAGCGCAGGTAGCCCTCGTTCGGCTCGGCGCTTTTGGGCGTGGCGGTGCTGGGCAGGTCGGCGCGCGCGCAGATCAGCGCGGTCGAGGCGCGGTGCTCCAGGCCGCCGTAGCCGTCGCCCACCGCCATGGTCATGAACACGTAGCGCTCCATCGGCGCCTTCTTCGATTTCGGCTCGAAGAAGGCGATCTGGGTTTCGCAGATGGCCTTCAGGTCGGCCTGCAGGCGCGCCATGTCCAGGTTGGGCACGCGGCCGGTGATCACGATGTCGTGCGGGATGCCGTGCGCCTTGAAGGTGGCCAGCTCGAAGTCGCCCATCTCGACCGGATGGTCGATCAGCTCGTCGTAGTTGGCCGCCACATAGGTGCCGAAGCCGTAGCGCTTGGCGCCCAGCTCGCGCATCGCGGTGGCCACGCGCCAGGTCCTGGCCGCCGGGTCGGCGGGGCGCTGGATGTCGGCCACGTGCGGCGTCTCTTCCTGGCCCACCGCGCGCAGGAACACGCTGGTGCCGTTGAAGAAGCCATGGGTCTGGTCGAGGTGGGCGGCGCGCACCGACAGGTCCCAGGCGTAGACCTCGTAGTGCACGCTCAAGGGGCCGGCGGACGGCGCGGCGCGCCAGCTATGCTTGTCCAGCTTGGTGAGCGCCACCGCCACGCCGCCGGCTTCGGCGCGGATGCGCACGATGTTGCGGGCGAATTCGCGGATCATGTAGCTGCCCGGGATCCAGGCCGGCAGCGCGAACACCTGCCCTTCCGGATCGGGGGCCGCGACCGTGAGGGTCACGTTGAACAGGTGGCCGGCCAGGTCCTTGGGGACGATGGTGTACTGGATTGCGGGCTGCTTTTTCTGGGATGTTTTTTTCATGATGGAGAATGCTCTCGCGCCGATGTTTTACCTAGTGTAATCGGATTCCCATGCATACAGCAAAACCGTCAGGACGCCAGGTCGGCCGGACTGTCGATATCACGCAGGATGCCCGGATCGCTCACCGCCACCTCGGTGACGGGGTGGAACGCCAGCAGGCGGCGCGCGCCCTGGTCGCCGCTGGACGCCAGCAGCGCGTCGAGATGCAGGGCGCCGAAGGCCACCGGATTGCCGCGCCGGCCCTCGAACACGGGCGCCGCGATACCCGCGCCTTCGTCGAGCGCACGGCGCAGGGCTTGCAGGGTCGATTCCCGGACAAAGGGCATGTCGCCCAGCGCCACCAGCCAGCCGCCGGCCGGCAGGGAATGGCGGATGGCGTGGGCCAGCGAGCGGCCCATGCCGCTGTCGGCATCGGGACAGGCCGTGACTTCGCAGCCGAGCGCGCGCAGCGCATCGGCCACGCCGCCATCGTCCGGCGGCACGACCGCGATCACGCGAGGAAAGACGGAAAGCAGGCGGCGCGCGCTGGCGGCGACGACCAGTTCGCCGCCGGGCAGGCGCTGCAGCAGCTTGTTGCGGACGCCGCCCGGGTCGAAGCGGCGCCCCCGGCCGGCGGCAAGCAGGATGCCGGCCCACTCACCCATCAGGCGGCCGTGAGGTCGAAAGGCAGCTTGCGCAGGCGCTTGCCGGTCAGGCGGAACACGGCATTGGCCAGCGCCGGCGCCAGCGGCGGCAGGCCGGGTTCGCCCAGGCCGGTCGGCGGGTCGTTCGAGGGCACGATGTGCACGTCGACCTGCGGCATGTCGCTGAGGCGCGCCACCGCGTAGTCGCCGAAGTTCTGCTGCTCGACCACGCCGTCCTTGAGCGTGATGGCGGCGTTCGGCAGGGTCATGCCCAGGCCCATCAGGGCCGCGCCCTCCACCTGCGCCGCGATCGACAGCGGATTCACCGGCTGGTTGCAGTGCACGCCGGCGGTGACCTTGTGCAGCCTGGGCGCGCCGTTGGCGATCGAGGCCTCGACCACGTAGGCGACCACGGTGTTGAAGGACTCGTGCACCGCCACGCCCCAGGCGCGGCCTTTCGGCAGGGTCTTCTTGCCGTAGCCGGACTTGGCGACCGCCAGGTCGAGCGCGGCCAGGTGGCGCACGTGCTTCTCGCCCATCAGCTTCTTGCGGTAGGCCACCGGGTCCATCTTCGCCAGGTGGGCCGCCTCGTCGATCAGCGTCTCCATCACGAAGGCGGTGTGGGTCGAGCCCACCGAGCGCCACCACAGCACCGGCACGTTGGCCTTCACCGCGTGCACGGTAAGCTGCATCGGCACCGCATAGGGTTCGCCCATGCCTTCGATCGTGGTGCCGTCCACGCCGTTCTTGATCATCATCGGCGCGAACAGGGTGCCGTCCATGATCGACTGGCCGACGATCTTGTGGTCCCAGGCCAGGATCTCGCCCTTGGCGTCCAGGCCGATCTCCGCGCGGTGCACATAGGCCGGGCGGTAGTAGCCGGCCTTGATGTCGTCTTCGCGGCTCCACACCAGCTTGACCGGCTCCGCATGGCCCTTCGCGCGCCATTCTTTGGCCACGCGCACGGTGTCGCCGATCCAGTCCGAGTTCGGCACCGCGCGCCGGCCGAAGCCGCCGCCCGCCGTCATGGTGTTGATCGTCACCTGTTCCGGCTTGATGCCCAGGATCTTGGCGGCGACCTCCTGGTCCACGGTCTGGAACTGGGTGCCGGCCCAGATGGTGCAGGCATCGCCCTTGAGCTCGACCACGCAGTTGAGCGGCTCCATCGGCGCGTGCGCCAGGTAGGGGAATTCGTAGATGGCCGAGATGCGCTGGGCGCTGGCGGCCAGCTTCGATACGTCGGCCTGGCGCGCCACGGCGCCGCCCTCGGCCTTGGCCAGGGCAAGGTACTCGGCCAGCTGCTTGTCGGAGCTGAGCTTCTCGACCGCCGAGTCGTCCCAGTCGACCTTCAGCGCGTCGCGGCCCTGCTTGGCGGGCCAGTAGCCCTCGGCCACCACGGCCACGCCGCGCGCGCCGCGGTCCAGGTCCACTTCGAACACGTCGATCACGCCCTTGACGGCGCGCGCCGCGGCCGCGTCCACGCGCGCCACCTTGGCGCCGAACACCGGCGGACGCGCCACCAGCACGGTCCTGGCGTTGGCCGGCTTGAAGTCGATGCCGAACTGCTGCTTGCCGGTGGATTTGGCACGCGCGTCGATGCGGCGGGTCGGCTTGCCGATGTAGCGGAACTGTTTCGGTTCCTTGAGCGTAACGGTGGCCGGCACCGGCTGCTTCATCGCCGCCTCGGCCAGCGCGCCGTAGCTGGCCTTCTGGCCGGCCGGGCCGATCACCATGCCCTTCTCGGTGCGCAGCTGGGCCGGCGCCACCTTCCACTGCTCGGCGGCTGCCGCCACCAGCATGGCGCGGGCGCGGGCGCCGATCTCGCGGTACTGGATGTAGGAACGGCTGATCGAGCCGGAGCCGCCGGTGATCTGGATGCCGAAAGCCGGGTCTTTATAGACCTCGCCGGCCGGGGCCAGCTCGCCGCGCATCTGCGACCAGTCGGCGTCCATCTCCTCGGCGATCAGCATCGGCAGCGAGGTCTGCACGCCCTGGCCGAATTCGAGGCGGTTGACGATCACGGTGATGGTGTTGTCCGGCGCCACGCGCAGGAAGGCGTTCGGGGCGTAGACCTTGGCCGGGTCGGCGGCCTGGGCGAACTTGTTCGAGCCGGGCAGGAAGAAGCCCAGCACCAGGCCGCCGGTGGCGGCAGCGCCGGCCTTCAGGAAGCCGCGGCGGGACGTGACTGCTTGCGGGAGCGCCTCCCGGTTGATCCATTCGATGCGCATGGCGGCCTCCTCAGGCGATCGTCTTGGCCGCGTCCTTGATGGCCGCGCGGATGCGTTGGTAGGTGCCGCAGCGGCAGATGTTGCCGCTCATGGCGTTGTCGATGTCGGCGTCGCTGGGGCGCTTGTTGGTGCGCAGCAGCGCGGTGGCGCTCATCACCTGCCCGCTCTGGCAGTAGCCGCACTGCGGCACGTCGTGCTTGACCCAGGCGTCCTGCACCGCCTTGCCGACCTTGTCGTTCTCCATCGCTTCGATGGTGGTGATCTTCTGGCCGGTGGCGGCCGAGATCGGGGTGATGCAGGAACGGATCGGCGCGCCGTTCAGGTGCACGGTGCAGGCGCCGCACAGGGCGGCGCCGCAGCCGAACTTGGTGCCGGTCATGTTCAGGTTGTCGCGCAGCGCCCAGAGGATGGGCGTGGAGGGATCGGCGTCGACCTGCAGGTCGCGCCCGTTGATGTTCAAGGTGACCATGTACTGCTCCCTGTTTTGGTGTTGCGGTTTTGACGGCTTATGGACGGTTACGGCACTCAAAAACCATCGCCCCGGCAGAGCCTGGGGCGACGTTCATGCGTTAATTGTGTACGGCATGGGAACTGCTTATTTCTCTTCCAGCGACGACAGCTTCGATTCCAGCGCCTTCAGGTCGACCGCGCCCGGAATGCGGGTGCCGTCGGTGAAGAAGATCGCGGGGGTACCCGTGATCTTCAGCTTCTGTCCCAGGGCGACGATCTTGTCGTTCGGGGTCTCGCAGGCGGCCGGGGCGGCCGGCGGGACCTTGCCGTTGATCATCCAGTCATCCCAGGCCTTGACGCGGTTCGGCGCGCACCAGATGTTCTTCGACTTCACGAACGAATCCTCGGACAGGATGTTGTACATGAAGGTGTAGATGGTGACGTTGTCGAGCTCCTTGAGCGTGGTCTGGCGCAGGCGCTTGCAGTAGCCGCAGTTCGGGTCCTCGAACACGGCGATCACGCGCTTGCCGTTGCCCTTGACCTGCTTCATCGCCATTTCCAGCGGCAGCTCGTTGAACTTGATCTTGTTGATGTCGTCGATGCGCTCGCGCGTCAGGTTGCGCGAGGACTTGGCGTCGTAGACATGGCCGATGAATAGGTACTCGCCCTTCTTATCGGTGTACAGGATGTCGCCCGCCACCCGCACTTCGTACAGGCCGGCGTAGGGCGTTTCCTTGACCGCTTCGATCTTGGCGCCGCCCAGGCGCGGCTCGAGCGCCTTCTTGATATTGGCCTCGACCGTGTTCTGCGCATCGACGCAGGATGCCATCAGCCCCGTCGCCAGCAGGACGGCGAGCTTGGTTTTCAACATGTTCGTTCCTTAGAGTGTGGACTTGCCCATGGCGTGCGCCATCAGGCGTCGCTTTACCGATGGCAATTTATCGAGCAAGTTTAATCCGAAATTGCGCACCACGCGCAGGGGTTCAAGATTGGCGCCGAACAAACGTTCGAGCCCGTCGGTCGCGATCTGCATCAGCAGCACGTCTTCCTTGCGCTTGCGGGCGTAGCGCGCCAGCACCCGTTCGTCGGCGATGCCGCGGCGGTCCTCGCGCTCCTTGATGGCGTCGAGCAGGTCGACCAGGTCGGCGAAGCCCAGGTTCATGCCGTGGCCTGCCAGCGGGTGCACGGCGTGGGCCGCGTCCCCGACCAGGGCCACGCGCGGGGCGGTGATGGCGTGCGGGCGCACCAGCGCCAGCGGCACCGCCTTGACGTCCTCCGGCTGCAGGGGGCGCAGGGCGCCCAGCTTGTCCTCGGCGTATTCGGCCAGGCGGATCGCCAGCTCGCCGAGCGATTCGTCCATCAAGGTCTCGGCCAGGGTCTCGGGCGCCGACCAGACCAGCGACACGCGCTTGCCCGGCAGCGGCAGCAGCGCGATGATGCCGTCGGCGCAGGTGAACCACTGGTAGGCCACGCCATGGTGCGGCTTGTCGCAGGCGAAATTGGTGACGATGGCGCGCTGGTGGTACATGCGGTAGTCGACGCCGATGTCGCACTGCCCGCGCACCCAGGATTCGCGTCCGTCCGCCCCGACCACCAGTTCGCAGTCGATCTTGCGGCCGTCTTCCAGGCGCACCCCGGCGCCCAGTTCGCCGCAGCTCAGGTCGACGGCGCAGCCGCTGACCACGTGCACGTTGTGGGAAAACTTGATCGCCGCATCCAGCGCCTGGTTCAGGTTGCTGTCCTCGACGATCCAGGCCAGGGTGCCGACGTGGGCGCCGAAGGCGTCGAAGCCCAGGTTGCCGCCCTGCTCGCCGTCGCCGCGGATATCCATCGCGTCCACCGCCTGCACCCGCGCCAGGTCGAGCGCGCCCCAGACCTTCAGCGAGGCCAGCAGGCTGTGCGCCGTGTGGTTGAGCGCGTAAACACGCACGTCCCAGGGCTTGTCGGCGGCCGAGGAGACGCCGGCCGCCGTTTCCGGCGCAGGGCGCGCGGGCGGGACCAGCAGGGTCACGCTGTGCCCGGCCTGGGCGAAGCCGAGGGCGGCGGTCTTGGCGATGGCGCCGTTGCCGACGATGCAGACGTCGGTCTTGAAGGTAGTGGTGATGGACGTGGTCATGAAGACATTATAACGAGATGGCAAGGGTGCGCCGGACTGCTGCGCGACCGCTTTTATCAGACAAGCATGCATTTCGGCATGCCGGGGGCTTGCGAAGCTGAAAATCCCTGGCTATAATCATGCCTCTCTTGGCCTGGTAGCTCAGTTGGTAGAGCAGAGGATTGAAAATCCTTGTGTCGGTGGTTCGATTCCGCCCCGGGCCACCAAGAATTCAAGAAACGCCGATCCTCCCAGGTCGGCGTTTTTGCTTTCCAGCACCTCTCCCCTTTTCGGTTCCCAATGCAATGCCCGCGAATCGGCGGCAATCTTGCGCATATAGCAATAGCTAACTGCAACATGTAGGATAGCCCTTCATCTGTTGCTCTCGGGAGATCGTTCCATGCCGTATGCGCGCATCGTGGTCCTGACGATCCTGGCGCTGGTCGCATTCGCAGGAAATTCCCTGCTTTGCCGGGCCGCGCTGTCCCGCACCCACATCGATGCCGCCAGCTTCACGAGCGTGCGCCTGCTCTCGGGCGCGCTCGTGCTATGGGTGCTGGTATGGCTGCGCGGCGGCGCCCGGGCCGGCAGGGGCAACTGGCTGTCCGCGCTGGCGCTGTTCGCCTATGCGGCCGGCCTTTCCTTCGCCTACCTCCAGCTGTCCGCCGCAGCCGGCGCCCTGATCCTGTTTGGCGCGGTCCAGACCACGATGATCGCCCACGGTCTCCGGTCGGGCGAGCGCCTGCGCGGCGCCCGGCTCGCGGGTCTGCTGCTGGCCAGCGCCGGCCTGGCCGGACTGCTGCTGCCCGGCTTGTCCGCACCGCCATTGACGGGCGCCCTGCTCATGCTGGGCGCCGGCGCCGCCTGGGGCGTGTATTCGGTGCGCGGCAAGGGCACGGGTGACCCTCTCCAGGTCACGGCGGGAAACTTCCTGCGTTCCGTCCCGATGGCGCTTGGCTTGAGTTTGCTGCTGCTGCGCGGCGCCGCCTTCGACCCGGCCGGGAGCTGGTACGCCTTCCTGTCCGGCGCCCTCACCTCCGGCGTCGGTTACGCCATCTGGTATGCGGCCTTGCCTTCCCTGAGATCGACGACCGCAGCCGCGGTGCAACTGAGCGTTCCCGTGCTTGCAGGGTTGGGTGGCGTTGTCTTGCTGGACGAGCCTGTTACGCTGCGGCTGCTGGCCGCATCGGTCGCGATCCTGGGCGGCATTGCGCTGGTGGTCCTGGCCGGCCAGCGCGGCCAGGCCTGAGCCATGTTTGCCGGTGCACGCGGCGCCGTTTGCCTATACTGAAAATAGCGGGGACCGTCCCCGCTCTTGTCCAGTGAAGGAGTCGATCATGACGCGCAAATTCATCGATTGCCGGGAATTCCCGAGCGATATGGGGTGCACGGTCGCCATCGCGGCCGACAGCGAAGAAGAGCTGTTACAGGCCGCGGTGGAACACGCGGTGTCGGTGCATCATCACAGCGATTCGCCGGAACTGCGCCAGCAGCTGCGGCAGCTGTTCAAGGACGGCACGCCGCCCGAGCATCCGCCGATGCCCGGCCAGGCGGGCGGCGCCCGCGCCCGCCCCCCCCCCCCCCCGGGGGGGGTGGGGGGGGGGGGG
>NZ_JAGPWD010000051.1 GCF_018119395.1 Massilia sp. ZL223 | reverse complement strand
CAGCGTTTCGACGGCATAGTGCAGGGCTGGAGACTTGCAACGATGTGGGCATAGATTAGAGCGAAGGCCGGGACCCAAGTTGCACGAATACCACGCACAGCCAACAAAAAAGCCACCGTACTCCCGCACGGTGGCTTCTCTCTATATAGATAGCACAAACGGCATCAACGCCGTCCGTCCGCCCCCACTTCGTCCGGACGCAGGCTGCCCGCCAGCTTGTCCAGCACGCCGTTGACGTACTTGTGCCCGTCGATCCCGCCGAAGGACTTGGTCAGTTCCACCGCTTCATTGATCACGACGCGGTAAGGAATCTCCGGATGGTTCTTCAGCTCGTAAGCGCCCAGCAGCAGCACCGCGTGCTCGATCGGCGACAGTTCGGCCAGTTGGCGGTCGATCAGCGGGGCGATCGATTCGCGCAGCTCGACCGAGGTGCTGATGGTGCCGTTCAGCAGTTCGGCGAAGAACTCGCCGTCGGCCTTGTCGAAACCGTGCGCGCCGCGGATGTTGGTGGCGACGGTGCGGGCCGCTTCATTGTTCAGCAGCCACTGGTACAGGCCCTGCAGCGCGAACTCGCGCGCGCGGTGGCGCGGCGTGCGGTTCTTGCTGGGGTTGGCGTGCATACTCTTGTCAGTCATGATCTTCGCTTCTTTCTTTACTCTTCTTCGGCCGACAGCTCTTCCAGGCCGATCAGCAGGTTCGACATCTCGACCGCCACGCGCGCCGCGTCCGCGCCCTTCTCCGCCATGCGGGCCTCGGCCTGCTCGTCGTTCTCGGTGGTCAGGATCGCGTTCGCGATCGGCATGCCGTAGTCCAGGCCGATGCGGGTGATGCCCGCGCCCGATTCGTTCGCCACCAGCTCGAAGTGGTAGGTCTCGCCGCGGATCACCGCGCCCAGCGCGATCAGCGCGTCGAACTGCTGGGTCTCGGCCATCTTCTGCAGCGCCAGCGGCACTTCCAGCGCGCCCGGCACGGTCACGTGCAGGATATCCTCGTCCGCCACCCCCAGGCGCTTCAGCTCGGCCAGGCAGGACGACAGCAGGCCGTGGCCGATGTCGGCGTTGAAACGGGCCTGCACGATCCCGATGCGCAGGCCTTCGCCTGCCAGATTGCTTTCATATGTTCCTACCGTCATGGCTGACCTCTTCTTGTCTGTGTATATATAGGTGATGTGTGTATGGTAGCGCGTTGCGTCAGGCGGCCGGGCACGGCAGGTAGCCGGTGACTTCCAGGTCGAAGCCGGTCATCGACGGCATCTTGCGCGGATTGGCCAGCAGCTGCATCTTGCCCACGCCGAGGTTGCGCAGGATCTGGGCGCCGATGCCGTAGGTGCGCAGGTCCATCGACGCGGCGCGCGCGCTGGCGCGGCCCTTGGCTTCCGGCGGCGCGAACTGGGCGAACAGCTGCTCGGCGCTCTCGCCGCAATTGAGCAGCACGAGCACGCCGCGCTCGCTGGCCTGGATGGTGCGCATGGCCGAGGCCATGTCCCAAGAGTGGGTGGACGAGCGGTTTTCCAGCAGGTCCAGCAGCGACACCGGCTGGTGCACGCGCACCAGCGCTTCCTTCTCGGGCGACAGTTCGCCATGCACCAGGGCCAGGTGGGCGCAGCCGCTCGGGCCGTCGCGGAAAGCCACCAGCTTGAACTCGCCGTGCTCGGTCGAGATGGCGCGCTCGGCCACGCGCTCGACCAGGCTTTCGTTCTGGCTGCGGTAGTGGATCAGGTCGGCGATGGTGCCGATCTTGAGGCCGTGCTCGTGCGCGAATTCGATCAGGTCCGGCAGGCGCGCCATGGTGCCGTCTTCCTTGATGATCTCGCAGATCACCGAAGCCGGGGTCAGGCCCGCCATCGCGGTCAGGTCGCAGCCCGCCTCGGTATGGCCGGCGCGCATCAGGACGCCGCCCTTCTGGGCGCGCAGCGGGAAGATGTGGCCCGGCTGCACCAGGTCGTCCGGGGTGGTGCCCTTGTTGACGGCCACCTGGATGGTGCGCGCACGGTCGGCCGCCGAGATGCCGGTGGTGACGCCTTCGGCCGCTTCGATCGACACGGTGAAATTGGTCCCGAACGAGGTGCCGTTCTTCGAGGTCATCATCGGCAGCGCCAGCTCGTCGCAGCGCTCTTCGGTCAGGGTCAGGCAGACCAGTCCGCGCGCGTGGCGGATCATGAAGTTGATCGCTTCGGGAGTGACGAAATCGGCGGCGAGCACGAGGTCGCCTTCGTTTTCGCGATCCTCTTCGTCGACCAGAATGACCATGCGGCCGGCGCGAAGTTCGGCAACGATTTCCTCGGTGCTGGAGATAGACATGCGAATTCCTTGAATCGGGACGGTTATGCGTAATCCGCTATTTTAAAGGATTTGCAGCCTTTCAACCGGCTTTCCCCCGGGAGACCCGCCATGGCGCGGCATGAGGCCGCCGCGGCGCGCGATCCGCCCGGCATCTGGTTGTCAATATGCAACAACAAGTGTCGCAGGCATCACCTCATACCACGGGCAAATTGTTAAGTTCCACATTTCCGCGCGCAACATCCTAGCGTGCCTGAGCGCGAGTCGATTATGATAAAGACATCGCAGCCGTTCGCACACGCGACGCACGGCCGCCCTCCCGACGGAGTTGCCGATGGTGGTAGTTCCTTATTCCAGCGCCCGTGCCGCCCTCGTTGCGAGAGGGCGGTGCTGATGGCCACGATCCTGATCGTCGACGATCGGCCGAGCAACCGCGCCTTCCTGGCCGCCCTGCTCGGCTACACGGGCCACCGGCTGCTGGAGGCCGAAGACGGCGCCCAGGCGCTGGCGCTCACGCGCGCCGAGCGTCCCGACCTGATCATCACCGACATCCTGATGCCCACCATGGACGGCTACGAGTTCGTCCAGCAGCTGCGCGCGGACCCGGCCCTGGCCGCGACCAGGGTGATCTTCTTCTCCGCCGTGTACGCCGAGCGCGAGACGCTGGCGATGGCCGCGCGCTGCGGCGTGTCCACGGTGCTGAGCAAGCCGGCCGACGCCCACCAGATCCTGGAAGCGGTCAACGCCGAGCTGGGCGTCCTCGAAGGCGCCCCCTCCCCGCCCCTGCCGCAAGACCATGAGCGCGAGCGCGGGCTGCCTTTCGACCTGTGCGCCCGCCTGTCCGAACTGGAGCGCTTGTGCCTGACCCTGGTCGGCGAGCGCCGCGTCGATGCGCTGGCCAGCGCCTTCCTCGACGCCGCGCGCCGCGTGCTGGACGCCGACGTCGCCGCCGTCTGCCTGCAGGAGAGCACCGAGCGCGGCGTGCGCCACCTCGAAACCCGTGGGATCGACGGCGCGCTGCTGCAGGCGGCGGCCCTGGACGATGCGCACCTGCCGGGCGCGCTGCTGCGGGTGCGCGCGCCGCTGCGCCTGTCCCAGGGCGACTCCCTGCTCGACAGCCTGCCCTTCGCCCACCCGCCGCTGGCCCACCTGCTCGGGCTGCAGGTGCACGACCTGCAGCATCCGCTCGGCTGGCTGTATTGCGGCCGCGGTCCCGGCGCCCGCCCCTTCACTGACGAGGAGGAGCGCTGGGCCACCGCGCTGGCGGCGCAGCTGGCCGTGGCCTACGAGAACCTGAACCTGTACGAGGTGGTGCAGCGCCACGCCGCCCAGCTGCAGCTGGAAGCGATCGCGCGCGCCGAGGCCGACGCCGCGCTGCGCGAGAGCGAGCACCGGCTCGAACTGGCGCGCCAGGTGTTCGACAGCACCCAGGAAGCGATCATGATGACGGACGCGAACGCGAATATCGTGGCCGTCAATCCCGCCTTCGAACAGATCACCGGCTATACCGAAGCCGAAGTGATGGGCGAGAATCCGCGCATCCTGCGCTCGGGGCGCCACAACGAGGACTTCTACAAGGCCATGTGGGGCTGCCTGGAAAAGGATGGCCAGTGGCGCGGCGAGCTGTGGAACCGCCGCAAGAACGGCGAAGTCTATCCGGAGCGCGCCAGCATCAGCGCGGTGCGCAACGACAAAGGCAAGCTGACCGCCTACGTGTCGGTATCGACCGACCTGTCGGCGCTCAAGGCGGCCCACCACCAGCTCGATTTCCTGGCCAACCACGACGCGCTGACCCTGCTGCCCAACCGTTCCCTGTTCAACGACCGCCTGCAGCAGTCGCTGGCCTCCGCGCGCCAGAGCGGCGGCCAGGTCGCCCTGCTGCTGTTCAACGTCGACCGCCTGTCCCGCATCAACGACAGCCTCGGGCACGCCGCCGGCGACGCCGTGCTGCGCGAGGTGGGACGGCGCGCCAGCGAGGTGGCCGGGCCGACCGACACCGTGGCGCGCCTGTCCGGCGACGAATTCGTCATGATCGTCAACGGCTGCGAGGACACCGACGCCATCATCCACTGCGCGCGCCGCCTGATCGACGCCATCGCCCAGCCGCACGAGGTGGGCGGGCACGACGTGGTGGTCACCGGCAGCGTCGGCATCAGCATCTATCCGCGCGACGGCGGCGCGGCGGGCGACCTGCTCAAGGCCGCCGACGCGGCCCTGGGCAGCATGAAGCAGTCGGGGCGCAACGGTTTCCGCTTCTTCAAGGGCGAGATGAACGCCGAAGCCATGCGCTGGCTGGCGCTCGAGACCCGGCTGCGGCGCGCCATCGAGCGCGACGAGCTGGCCCTGCACTACCAGCCGCAGATCTCGCGCCTGGACGGCAGCGTGGTCGGCATGGAAGCCCTGCTGCGCTGGCGCAACGGCGACATCGGCCAGGTCTCGCCAGCCGATTTCATCCCGCTGGCCGAGGAGACGGGCCTGATCCTGCCGATCGGCGAGTGGGTGATCCGCCAGGCCTGCTTCCAGAGCATGGCCTGGCAGGCCGCCGGCCTGGCGCCGGTGCGCATCGCCGTCAACGTCTCGGCCCACCAGTTCAAGGCCGGCAACGTGGCCACCGTGGTGCGCGCCGCCCTGCAGGACAGCGGCCTGGCGCCGGCCTGGCTCGAGGTGGAACTGACCGAAAGCGTGATGATGGGAGATTCGACCGCCGCCGAAGCCCAGATGGCGGAGCTGCGCGCGATGGGTGTCTCGCTGTCGCTGGACGATTTCGGCACCGGCTACTCCTCGCTCGGCTACCTGTCGCGCTTCCCGCTCGACAAACTCAAGATCGACCAGGCTTTTGTCCGCAACATCACCACCGAGCAGCGCAGCGCCGCCATCGCCCAGGCCACCATCGCCCTGGCCCAGGGCCTGTCGCTGGCGGTGGTCGCCGAAGGCGTGGAGACGGTCGGCCAGCGCGACTTCCTCGGCACCATCGGCTGCGACGTGTTCCAGGGCTACCTGTACAGCCGCCCGGTGGCCGCCGTCGAGATGGCCCAGCTGCTGGCCCAGGGCCGGCTGACGAAATAAAGGGGTGCAAGAGTCGGCTGTGCGCCCCCTGCCGGCGGCCCGGGCCGGGTTAGAATGCTCCGACACATACATCCGGGATAAGCCAATGAGCAACAATTTCGTGCGCAGCCTGTGCCTGGCCGCGGTGCTGTTCGCGCACATGCTGGCCAATGCCGCGCCCTCCGCGCTGCGGCTGGACGAGCCGATTCCCGTCGGGCCGCAGGTCAAGGTGGGCAAGCTGGCCAACGGCCTGACCTGGTACATCCAGCGCAACGCCCGCCCGGAACGCAAGCTCGAGCTGCGCCTGGTGGTGAAGGCCGGCTCCATCCTCGAAGACGAGGACCAGCGCGGCCTGGCCCACTTCGTCGAGCACATGGCCTTCAACGGCAGCACCCACTTCCGCAAGCACGAACTGGTGTCCTACCTGCAGTCGATCGGAGTCGGCTACGGCGCCGACCTGAACGCCTACACCTCCTTCGACGAAACCGTCTACATCCTGCCGATTCCGACCGACCAGCCGCAAAGCGTCGCCAAGGCCTTCCAGGTGCTGGAAGACTGGGCGCATGGTGTGCGCTTCGAGCCGGAGGCCATCGACAAGGAGCGCGCCATCGTGCTCGAGGAGCTGCGCCTGGGCAAAGGGGCGTCGGACCGCATGGGCAAGCAGATCTATCCGAAGATCTTCAACGGCTCGAAATACGCCGAGCGCCTGCCGATCGGGCACGAAGACGTGCTGCGCAGCTTCCGGCCCGCGGCGCTCAAGCGCTTCTACCGCGACTGGTACCGGCCGGACCTGATGGCCGTGGTGGTGGTCGGCGACATCGATCCGGCGCGCGCCGAATCGCTGATCAGGTCGCACTTCTCGCGCCTGAAGAATCCCGCCAGGCCGCGCGCGCGCGAATACGCCGCGATTCCGGCGCGGGCGGACACCGAGGCGCTGGTGGTGCTCGACCATGAGGCGAGCGGCAATTCGGTGCTGATCCGCTATCCGCTGCAGCCGGTGCGCGAGCCCGGCACCATCCGCGCCTACCGCGAGGAACTGGTGCAGGCCCTGTTCGGCGCCATGCTCAACCAGCGCCTGATCGAACTGGCCCAGCAGCCCGAACCGCCCTTCATGGCGGCCAGCAGCGCCCTGGGCAAGCTCACCCCGCGCTACCACTCCTACAACGCCAGCGCCTCGCTCGGCCCGCGCGGCGCGGCGCCGGCGATCGCGGCCCTGGTGCAGGAGAACGAACGCGCGCGCCGCCACGGCTTCGGCGCCCAGGAACTGGAGCGGGCCAAGAAGAACCTGATGCGCAGCTACGAGCAGGCCTGGAACGAACGCGCCAAGAGCGATTCCGCCACCTACGCGGCCGAATATATCCGCAACTTCCTGCAGCACGAGGCGATTCCCGGCATCGACACCGAATACCGCTACGTGCAGGAGCTGGTGCCCGGCATCTCGCTCGAGGAGCTGAACGCCTATGCGCGCCGCACGATTCCCGCCGATTCGGGCAAGCTGGTGCTGTACACCGGCATGAACAAGCCGGACGCGCCGACCGGCGCCCAGCTGCTTGCGGCCGTGGCCGAGGCGGCGCGCCAGCCGGTCCTGCCGCACGACGACAAGGCGGTGGCCGCGCGCCTGATGGACAAGCCGCCCGCGCCTGGCCGCATCGTGGCCGAGCGCCACGACAAGGCCCTGGGCCTGACCCACCTGAGCCTGTCGAATGGCGTCAAGGTGATCCTCAAGCCGACGGACTTCCTCAACGACCAGGTGATGCTGAGCGCGGCCCGCTTCGGCGGCCAGAGCCTGTTCGGCGACCAGGACATCCTCAACGCGCGCTTCGCCAACGCCATCGTGGCCAGCATGGGGGTGAAGGACTTCTCGCCGCTCGACATGCGCAAGATCCTGGCCGGCAAGGCGGCCGGCGTGACGGTCGGCCTGGGCAGCTACACCGACCTGGTGGCGGGCGCCTCGGGCGCCTCGGACATCGAGACCATGCTGCAGCTGCTGTGGCTGAAGTTCTCGACGGTGCGGCGCGACGAAGACCTGTTCCGCGCCTACGTCGGCAAGCAGGCCGAGCTGGCGCGCAACCAGAGCGGCCAGCCCGGCCGGCGCTTCGGCGACGCGGTGGTGTCCGCGCTGTACAACAACCATCCGCGCGCGCCGCGCGCCCTGGAGGCCGACGACTACGCCAAGATCGACCTGGACCGCAGCATCGAGATCTTCCGCCAGCGCTTCTCCAGCGCCAAGGACCTGACCTTCATCATGGTGGGCAGCTTCGATGCCGACGCGGTCCGGCCGCTGCTGGCGACCTACCTCGGCAGCCTGCCGACGCCGGATATTCCGGTCGCCTACCGCGACGTGGGCTTGCGACCGGTGACGGGCGTCGTCAAGCGCGAGGTGCGCAGCGGGCTCGAACCGAAGAGCACGATTTCGCTGAACTTCACGGGACAGGCCGAGTTCTCGGAAACCGAGCAGCTGCGCCTGGCGGCCCTGATCGAGGTGATCAACCTGCGCCTGATCGAGGTGCTGCGCGAGCAGATGGCCATGATCTACGGCGGCGGCGCCAACGGCGCGCTGAGCAAGATCCCTTACGGGAACTACTCGATCGGCATCAGCCTGCCGACCGGCCCCGAGCACGTGGACAAGGTGCTGGCGGCAACCTTCGCCGAGATCAGGCGCCTGCAGGAACAGGGGCCGAGCGCGGCAGAGATGGAAAAGGTCAAGACCAACTGGATCCAGAATCACCGGCGCTCGCTGCGCGAGAACGGGTACTGGGTGGCCAACCTGCAGGCGGCGCTGACCGAGGGGACCGATCCGGCCTCGATCCTGGATGTGGAGCGGCAGGTGCAGGCGCTCAGCGCGCAGGACGTGCAGGCGGCGGCGCGGCGGTATATCGACACGCAGAACTATGTACAGGTGGTGCTCAATCCGGAGAAACCGGGGGCGGCGCATGTCGCCGCATCGGTGGGAACGGGGAACTGAGGGCTCCGGCGCCTCACCGGGCGGACCTCCGGCCTGGGCCCATCGTAGGGTTGGCGGCTCTGCCGCCGACGCGTTCATGCGGCCCAGGAAAAAATAGCGCGCCTGCTCACCATTGAGCTGAGCGCGTCGGCGGCGAAGCCGCCAACCCTACGGCTGGTCGGCGCCGGTACAGAGAATCGCGGTCAGCCCTTGGCCGACAGCATGCGCTCGACGTAGCGCGCGATCAGGTCGATCTCCAGGTTCACCTTGGAACCCGCGCGCAGGTGCTTCAGGGTCGTGACCTCGATCGTGTGCGGGATCAGGTTGATCGAGAAGCGGCACACCTTCCCTGCGCCGCCATCGAGATCCTCGACGCGGTTCACGGTCAGCGACACGCCGTTCACCACCACCGAACCCTTATAAGCCAGGAACTTGCCCAGCTCGTGAGGCGCGTCGATGATCAGCTCGCGCGATTCCCCCACCGGCTCAAAGCTGTGCACGGTGCCGAGACCATCGACGTGGCCCGAGACCAGGTGGCCGCCCAGGCGCTCGGCCAGGGTCAATGCCTTTTCCAGGTTCACTTCGCCCGGCGCGTCCAGGCCCACCGTCTTGTTCAGGCTCTCGCGCGATACGTCCACGGTGAAAGTGCTGGCGGTCTTGTCGACCACGGTCATGCAGGCGCCGTTGATGGCGATCGAGTCGCCCAGTGCGACGTCCGCCAGCGGCAGCGGGCCGGCGTCGATCGCCAGGCGCACGCCCGCGTCCAGGCCGCCCGCCAGCGGCGCGACGGAAGTGATGTTGCCGACTGCGGCGACGATTCCAGTAAACATACAGCCTTATCCTTCAGGTTGGTTTCAGATTTCTTCAGCCTGGCCGGCCGCTCTCGCCTGCGAACCTTGCCATGATGCGCAGGTCGTTCCCGACCCGCGCCACGTCGTGGAAGCGCAGCGTGCGCTGGTCGGCCAGGCGCGCCAGCGGCGGCAGGTCGAACATGCCCTGCCCCGGACCGATCAGGCTCGGCGCCAGGTAGACCAGCAGCTCGTCCACGCAGCCCTCGCGCACCAGCGACGCGTTCAGCTTGGATCCCGCTTCCACATGCACTTCGTTGATCTCGCGCCGGCCCAGCTCGCGCATCAGTGCCGGCAGGTCGACCTTGCCGGCGCTGTTGGGCAGATGGATAAGCTCGTGGCCGGCGGCGCGCAGCGCGGCTTCCTGTTCCGGATTGGCCTGGGCAGCCACGATCCAGCATGGCTCACCCTGCAGAATGCGGGCGTCAGGCGAAATCTCAAGGCGGCTGTCCACGATCACGCGGCGCGGGGGCAGCGGCGTCTCGACGCCGCGCACGGTAAGCTGGGGATCGTCCGCCTTGACGGTGCCGATGCCGGTCAGGATCGCCTGGGCCCGCGCGCGCCAGGCGTGGCCGTCGGCGCGCGCTTCGGGGCCGGTGATCCACTGGCTCTCGCCGCTGTCGAGCGCCGTGGCGCCGTCCAGGCTGGCGGCCACCTTCAGGCGCACCCAGGGCAGCCCGCGGCGCATGCGCGAGAAGAATCCGATGTTGAGCTCGTTGGCCTCGCCGGCCAGCACGCCGGAAGTCACCGCGATGCCCGCGGCTTCCAGCTGCGCCAGGCCGCGCCCGGCCACCAGCGGGTTGGGGTCGACCATGGCGGCCACGACCCGGCCCAGGCCGGCTTCGATCAGGGCATTCGAGCACGGCGGGGTACGGCCGTAATGACTGCAGGGTTCCAGGGTCACGTAGGCGGTGGCGCCGCGCACGTCGACGCCGCGAGCGGCAGCGTCGCGCATGGCGACGATCTCGGCATGCGGGCCGCCGGCTTGCTGGGTGTGGCCGGCGGCGATCACCTTGCCATCGCGCACGATCACGCAGCCGATGCGCGGATTCGGCGCGGTGATATACATGCCTTTGGCGGCCCACGCCAGGGCGAGGGCCATGCCTTCGGCATCGCTGCGTATCTGTACGGTGTCCTCTGTCACTTGCTCTTTCCTTCAGGGCGGCGCCTGTGCGCCATCGCAGCCGCGCTCGCGCGCCGGATTGCAGCTCCGCGCACGGCCCAGCATGTTGATTTTAATACGCCGGATGTGGTCGCCGTGAAATAGCGACAAGCTACCCAGCCGCGCCGCCGCGCTGTTGGTGTCGCTGCAGCTGCGTCCGGCGCCATTGTAGGCGATGTAGTGCGGCGGCGCCGGGCTGGTGAAGGAAAAGTCGACGTGCATGCCCGCAGGCAGCGGCGGGTGGACGGCGAGCACTTCGTCGTCCGGGCCGGGCTGGCGGTCGCCGTCGCGGTCGACGAAGACAGTCCAGCCGCTGGCCCAGTCCTCGCCGCCAGGGTCGTTCGGAACCAGTTTCACGATGTCGTTGCGGGCGATGGCCTGGGCGCGCGCAAGCGCGACCGCGCCGAACAGGTCGCCGGTGGCTGAGCGTAGCTGCTGGGCGCGAAGCAGGCTGTGCAAGTTCGGGGCGGCCATGCCCGCCGCGATCGCGGCGATGGCGAGGACAATGACGAGCTCGCTCAGGGAAAAGCCAGCTTGGCGCCGGCTGACGGCGTGAAAACCCGTTCCCCGGCCAGGAGACCTGCCCAGCCCGCAGGCCGGCGGTATCTTTCCCCTGCTCGCCCGTGGCGACGCCCCGTTCGCAAAACGCTGTCTGCTCATGGCCAGCACCTCTCGGAAGGTCCGCTTGCTCCCTGCGCACCGGTACTGCTGTAGGTCAGCGTGCCGCATTCGTCATCGGCGAAACCGGCATCGACATTGTCCGTCCCCGGCCGCGCCCGCAATTCGATGCACTCCTCGATCTCGTGGCCTGGACATGCGTAGCCGTCGAGCTCGTAGGCACTGGCAGCGGCGTCGCGGCCCAGCCACCACTTGAACTGGTGCGCCGCCTCGGTGTCCGCCTGCGATGAAAAGGCCAGGTAGCTGCGGTGCTGCGCCCGGAACTGTTCCTGCCGCTGCATGGTGTCGACCAGCGCCAGCTGTGCCTCGACGCGGCGCGACTTGACGACCTGGCGCGAATACGAGGGATAGGCCACCGCGCCGAGCAAGGCGACAATCGCCAGGACAACCAGCAATTCGGCCAGGGTGAATCCTGCCACCCCTGCAGTGCATCGCGTCATGGCCCGCCTCCGTTCCCGTTCTGGCCGCCGGCATCCACCAGCGCCGCCCAGTTGCCGATCTCGCGCCAGCCCACCCGCCTGCCCGGCGTTCCCGTAGCCGCAGGCTTGCGGTAATACCCCTGCACGGCGGCCTGGGTCGAGGGCATCACCCCGAAACCGAGTGCGCTGATGCGGTACAGGTGATCCGTGCCGGCCGCCGGCACACGCTCGATCAGGTAGCGCGGGTGGTCGGCGCTCAAGCCCTCGTTGTCAGGTAGTTGCCTCCCGGTGAAGCTGCCGAAGCGTACCGCCGGGCCATCGCCCGCGGCCAGGCGCTGCGCGTGCTCTTCGATATCGTCCTCGACGGTGCACAATCCATCGTAGGGCGTCCCTCCTGCACATCCGTCCGCGAAGGCGGAAGGGAGCCCGGTCGCGAGGGCGAGCGCACGCGCCGAGCCTGGACTGGCGCCGCCTTCGATGTCGCGCTCGGCATCGGCCAGCGCCGCCTCCGCCATCTGCAAGGCCAGCAGCCGGTCGCGTTCGTGCGCGGCGGCGCGCGCGCCATACAAGGCGGTGCGGGCGCCGGCCAGGCCCGTCATCAGCACCGCCAGCATCAGCACCATCGCCGTCAGCAGCGCCGCGCCGCTTTCTCCTCGCCGTGGATGAAGCCTTCGCATGCCCGCGTCCTCCCTACTCCGGCATCGCCGGCAAGGCGACGGTGGTGGAGTAGACCTTGCGTATCCGCGCCCCTTCCCGCCCCGCCAGGGTCAGCTCCGCGAGCGAAGTCCCGGGGTCGCCAGCCGCCTGCGCCGACGCATGGTCCGGTCCGAACAGGGCGTAGCTCGCGCCCATGTCCGCCGCGCTGTCGAGCCTGGGACCGTGCAGGAGCAGCGCAACCCGCACGGCCGCCACCCGCTTCCAGTGCGTGCGCCGGTTCAGGTCCTCGGCCCGCTGCATGGGATTCGCGCCGTTCAACACCAGCCCGGCATCCAGCGCGGCCAGCGTGGACGCATTCACGTAGCGGTCCGGCACGCGGTCGCCGTCGCCATCGAGCCCGTACAGGACCTGGAAGCCGTCCACCCTGCCCGCCACCGCGTCCGCGGACCAGTTGCTGTTGCCGCGGTATTTGCAGCGCAGCTCCGCTTCGCCCTGCGCATTGCGGGCGACGTAGAAGATGCTCCAGCCGTCCTCCCCGGCGTGCACCGGAAAGCCGGCGCAATCGACCGTCCCGCCGTCGCCGTTCGGCGGCGCCCCGCTGCCGGGAAAACGCAGCGCCAGCACGTCGCTGCCGTTCACGGAGTCCGGCAAGGCCCCGTCGATGCCCGTGCCGTTGCGCGGCACCGAGCGCGCATCCAGCCCGGCGATGCGGGCCGGCAGGGCCGGCTCCTGGGTCGGCGAAGCCGCCCAGTCCACGTGGGCGGACTGGCGCACGGCGCGCGCCAGGGCGTCCAGGGCATAGCGCCCCGCCTCGTCCATCGCGTCGGCCTCCACCTGCATGGCGTAGGCGCGCGTGGCCCCGATGAGGAGATTTCCGCATGCCAGCAGCACCGCGAGGCCAAGGGCCATCGCGATCATCAGTTCCACCAGGCTCAGGCCGCGCTGGCGCTGTCGGCGGCGGTTCATAGCGGCGCCACCGCCACCAGGCCCGGCGCGGCGCCGGTACCGCTCCAGCCGAGCTTGATAAGCATCGGCGCCCCGGCTCCCGCCGTGCATGCCCAGCGATAGCGGCGCGTGCCGGCGTCCCACGGTGCGGCATCGCGGCACACGGCGATGCGGCCGCCGGGGAAGGCTGCGTACACGCCCTGTTTCGCCTCGTGCAGGTCGAACGCGGCCAGCTGCAGCGGGTCGCACGCGCTGGCGCCGTAGCAGGAGGCCGGCGCCGCGCCCGGATTCCCATCGGCGGCGTCGTAGTCGAGCGAAAGATAAGGATTGGATGAATCGGGCAGGCCGGCGGCGGCCGCGTTGGCGCGCATGCGCGCGCCCAGCGACGCCGCCTGTTGCGCGGCCTCGGACATCAGCGCCGATTGCTGGCGCGTGCGCTGGGCGGCCAGCTGGGCCGCACCGGCGCCCACCACGCCGACGGCGAGCACGAACAGCGCCACCAGCACTTCAATGAGCGTAAAGCCCCGTGTGAGCGTGAATCCGCCATGTCGATGCACCCGCATGCCAGCCCCTCCCCGTCACGATGCCGCCTGTGCGGCGGCGCGATGCAATGGAGTTCACAAGGTAACAGGCGCACGCCGGCCGGCCATGAGCTGGCCTAAGCACGAACGGCAGGGTTTGGGGAACTAAACGACGGAGCTTATTTGCGCGGGTGGCCGACTTCGGCCAGCGCTTCCTGGAACTCGTCCAGGTCTTCGAAGTTCTTGTAGACGGAGGCGAAGCGGATGTAGGCGATCTTGTCCAGGCGCTTGAGCTCCTGCATCACCAGTTCGCCCACGTAGCCGGTATCGACTTCGCGCCGGCCGCTGGTGAGCAGCTTTTCCTCGATCGTGGCGACCGCGGTATCGATGGCCTCGGCCGCCACCGGGCGCTTGCGCAGCGCCAGCATCAGGCTGCCGCGCAGCTTGCCGGACTCGAATTCCGTACGGCTGCCGTTCTTCTTGACGATGATCGGCATCGACAGCTCGATCCGTTCGTAGGTCGTGAAACGCTTGTCGCACCTGGTGCAGCGGCGCCGGCGCCGGATGGAATCTCCCTCCTCCGATACGCGGGTATCGAGGACCTGGGTGTCTTCATGCTGGCAGAAGGGACATTTCATGGCGCTGGGCTCACTTGGCGGAGCCGGCGGGGCCGGCTCCTGGTCGGGCTATCAGGCCGCGTAGACCGGGTACTTGTCGGTCAGCTGCTTGACTTCGGCCTTGACGCGCTCGATGGTCGCGGCGTCGTGCGGGTTGTCCAGCACGTCGGCGATCAGGTTGCCCACCTTGACCGCATCTTCTTCCTTGAAGCCGCGGGTGGTGAAGGCCGGGCTGCCCAGGCGGATGCCGGAGGTGACGAAAGGCTTCTGCGGGTCGTTCGGGATGCCGTTCTTGTTGCAGGTCATGTGTGCCTGGCCCAGGATGGCTTCCGCTTCCTTGCCGGTCAGGCCCTTGGCGCGCAGGTCCACCAGCATCACGTGCGACTGGGTGGTGCCCGAGACGATACGCAGGCCGCGTGCGGTCAGGGTGTCGGCCAGCGCCTTGGCGTTCTTGACCACCTGCTTCTGGTATTCCTTGAACTCAGGCGACTGGGCTTCCTTGAAGGCCACGGCCTTGCCGGCGATGACGTGCATCAGCGGACCGCCCTGGATGCCCGGGAAGATCGCCGAGTTGATGGCCTTCTCGTGCTCGGCCTTCATCAGGATGATGCCGCCGCGCGGGCCGCGCAGCGACTTGTGGGTGGTCGAGGTGACGAAGTCGGCGTAGGGCACCGGGTTCGGGTATTCGCCGGCGGCGATCAGGCCTGCGTAGTGGGCCATGTCGACCATGAAGTAGGCGCCGATTTCCTTGGCGATCTTGGCGAAGCGCTCGAAGTCGATGCGCAGCGAGAACGCCGAGGCGCCCGCGATGATCATCTTCGGCTTGTGCTCGCGCGCCAGGCGTTCCATTTGTTCGTAGTCGATGTCTTCTTCCGCGGTCAGGCCGTAGGAGATGACGTTGAACCACTTGCCCGACATGTTCAGGGCCATGCCGTGGGTCAGGTGGCCGCCTTCGGCCAGCGACATGCCCATGATGGTGTCGCCCGGCTTGAGCATGGCGAAGAACACGCCCTGGTTGGCCTGCGAGCCGGAGTTCGGCTGCACGTTGGCGGCTTCGGCGCCGAAGATCTGCTTCAGGCGGTCGATGGCCAGCTGCTCGACGACGTCGACGTATTCGCAACCGCCGTAGTAGCGCTTGCCCGGGTAGCCTTCGGCGTACTTGTTGGTCAGCTGCGAACCCTGCGCCTGCATCACGGCCGGCGAGGTATAGTTTTCGGACGCGATCAGTTCGATGTGGTCCTGCTGGCGAACGTTTTCCTTCTGGATGGCATCCCACAGTTCCGGGTCGATGTTGGCGAGCGTATGGTCTTTTGCAAACATGTAAAACTCCAATCGATAGTAAACCAGGCAACGGGCAGCGTTGGACGTGGGCGGGCGCCTGGAAACGAACGGGCATCCGCGCGAATCTTCACGATTCCAGCACGAACCAGTTGAATGGCAGCCCAGGCGAACGGCGAAATGACGTCTCAGGTTCCCCGGTGGGACTCCACCTTGCCGAGCGCAGAGCCCGAGGCTGCGGCGCGCGGTGTTTCGCCAGTTACGTGAGACGTAGGGACTCCAGATTGTATGTGATGTGGCCCCCTTAGGGCAAGGAAACTGCTGTCGCCCTGGCAAGTCCAGGCGAATGCAGGGGACGCCAGCGGGAACGTGGTCGTTTCGGCTACAATTTCCCGACCCAGCATGAATCACTCGTTCCAGGACACTTCCATGATCGTATTCATCACCGGCGCCTCGGCCGGCTTCGGCGCCGAGATGGCGCGCACCTTCGCCCGCAATGGCCACCGCGTCGTGCTCGCCGCGCGCCGCACCGAGCGCATCGCCGACCTGGCGGCCGAACTGGGCGGCGCCGCCCTGCCCGTCACCCTGGACGTGACCAGCCGCGCCTCGATCGACGCGGCGCTCGCCTCGCTGCCGCCGGACTGGCGTGCGATCGACGTCCTGATCAACAACGCCGGCCTGGCCCTGAACACCCTGCCGGCCCACGAGGTGCCGCTGGAAGACTGGGAAACCATGATCGCCACCAATTGCCAGGGCCTGGTGACCATGACCCGCGCGGTGCTGCCGGACATGGTCAAGCGCGGCAGCGGCCTGGTGATCAACCTGGGCTCGGTGGCCGGCCACTACCCCTACCCGGGCGGCAACGTATATGGCGCGACCAAGGCCTTCGTCGAGCAGTTCACGCTCAACCTGCGCGCCGACCTGATCGGCACCGGCGTGCGCGCCACCAACCTGGCGCCGGGTCTGTGCGGCGGGACCGAGTTCTCGAACGTGCGCTTCAAGGGCGACGATGCGGCCGCCGCCAAGGTCTACGAGGGCACGACGCCGCTGACGGCGAAGGACATCGCCGAGACGGCCTACTGGATCGCCACCCTGCCGCCACACGTCAACGTCAACCTGATCGAGCTGATGCCGACCTGCCAGGGCTTCTCGCCCTTCGCCATCAAGCGCACGTAGGGTGGACCGGGGCGCGCAGCCGGCTCCGCCGTCCACGCGTTCGACCTGCGCCTGCCAACCCGCTTCCGGCATGGGCGACGCTAACAATCAGCGCGTGGACGGCGCAGCCGTCCACCCTACGGACAGCGCTCTCGCCCATAGGAAATACCGTTTGTAACGCGCGCTCTGCAATTGTGAGAAAGTGTTACAGTAATTGGCCTTCTTGCACTGTTTCACGTCTACTACTGCGGCCATGCATGCCTGACGGAACATGCAGAGGCCGTTTTTTCCCGTTTAATGTTCGCCAGCGTACATAGAAAAGGGAAAAATCGCGTAAAATGTTTCCTATTTACATTTAATGGCAGGGGAAATGCCTTCAGCTTTTGACTGGCCAGTCCGGGTCTATTACGAAGACACCGACGCCGGTGGTATCGTGTTTTACGCTAACTACCTGAAGTTTTTCGAACGTGCGCGTACCGAATGGCTGCGCGCGACCGGCATCCAGCAGCAAGCGCTGCTCGACGCCGACGGCACCGCCTTCGTCGTCAAAAGCGCCAGCCTGGACTATCACGCGCCTGCCCGTCTCGACGATGAGCTGACCATCCGCACCATCGTCGACAAGCTCGGCCGCGCTTCGGTCCAGTTCGTCCAGCAGGCCTGGCGCGGCGATACCTTGCTGACGAGCGCGAGCGTGAAAGTCGGCTGCGTCGACCTCGCCACCATGCGCCCCCGCTCCTTGCCGGACGATGTGGCTGATAAAATGCGCGGCGCGTAGCGCCCTGCCCATATATTTACACAACTTATTCTACCGATGACCGCGACCCAAGACCTTTCGTTTATCGCCCTGATCAGCAACGCCCACCTGCTCGTCCAGCTGATCATGGCCTTATTGCTGGCCTTGTCGATCATCAGCTGGACCTACATTTTCCGCAAGCTGTTCGCGATCCGCGCCGCCCGTAGCCAGACCGAGCAATTCGAACGCAGCTTCTGGGCCGGCGGCAACCTGCACACCCTGCACCAGAGCGCCAGCAGCCAGCGCGACCAGAGCGGCCCGCTGGCCCGCATCTTCGAAGCCGGCATGGGCGAATTCATCAAGGGCAAGCAGGCCTCGCGCGAAGCGCTCGACATGGGCGCCGTGCTGGACGGCTCGCGCCGCGCCATGCGCGCCTCGTTCCAGCGCGAACTCGACATGCTGGACACCCACCTGAACTTCCTGGCCTCGGTCGGCTCCGTGTCGCCGTACATCGGCCTGCTCGGCACCGTGTGGGGCATCATGAACGCCTTCCGCGGCCTGGCCAACGTGCAGCAAGCCACCCTGGCGGTGGTCGCGCCGGGCATCGCCGAAGCCCTGATCGCCACCGCGATCGGCCTGTTCGCGGCAATCCCGGCCGTCGTCGCCTACAACCGCTTCACGCACGACATCGACCGCCTGGCGAACCGCTTCGAGAGCTTCGTCGAGGAATTCTCGAACATCCTGCAGCGCCAGGCGCGCTGATTGGAGGACGGGATGGCTTTTTCCAGCAGCATGCGCGGCGGGCGCCGCCGCAAGTTCAAGTCCGAGATCAACGTCGTGCCCTACATCGACGTGATGCTGGTGCTGCTCATCATCTTCATGGCGGTGCCGGCCAACGAGGCCCCGAGCGTGGTCAACCTGCCGCGCGCCGAGAAGTCGGCGCTGCCGCCCAGCACCTATATCCAGGTCGAGGTGAAGCCGGAAGGCCGGCTGGCGATCGGCGTGCGTGGCGAGCGGAAGGTGGCGAGCGAGGACGTCGGCGACCGCGCCGCCCTGCTCCAGCGCCTGCGCGCCCTGCACGAGGAAAATCCCGACTATCCGGTCTTGATTGCCGGCGACCGCGACAGCAAATACGACGATGTCATCCAGCTGATTTCCGAAGCCAAGAAGATGGGCATCAACCGCGTGGGACTCGCTACCAAGTGATGTCGGAACCATGTCAGCCATGAAGCCTGCCAGCGCCGGCACCCCGTACTACGTGCCGCCCGAACCGAACCGCCTGCCATCTTTCCTGCTGGCGGTGTTCGTGCACGCCATCCTGCTGTTCTTCCTGTGGTTCGGCATCAGCTGGCAAAGCAACGAGCCGGTCGCGGTCGAGGCCGAGGTCTGGGACATGTCGGTCCAGACCGCCGCCGCGCCTCCCCTGCCGGTCGAACCGCCACCGCCCGAGCCGGAACCGGAACCCCAGCCGGTCCAGCGCGCCGAGCCGCCGCCGCCCGTCGAGCGTCCTGCGCCGACGCCGCCCGATATCGCCCTCGAGCGCGAGAAGGAGCGCAAGGCCGAGCAGCTCAAGAAGGAGCTGGCCGAGAAGCGCGAGCGTGAAGAGCTGAAGAAGAAGGAACTCGCCGAGCAGAAGAAGAAAGAGGACGAGAAAAAGAAGAAAGAAGAAGCGGACCGCAAGGAGCTGGCAAAGAAAGAAGCCGACGAGAAAAAGAAGAAAGAACTCGCCGACAAGAAAAAGGCTGCCGATGCCGCCAAGGTCGAAGCGGCTCGCCTGGACAAGATTCGCCAGGAAGATCTCAAGCGCATGGCCGGCGCCATGGGCAGCAGCGGCTCGGCCGAGAAATCGACCGCGCCCAAGATCGACAGCGGCTATGTCGCCGCGATCACGGCCAAGATCAAGAGCAACACGACCTATGCGGGCAGCACCGATACGCCGGGCAACCCGAAGGCCGTGTTCAAGGTGGACCAGTTGCCCACCGGCGAAATCATGTCGGTCCGCCTGAGCAAGAGCAGCGGCGTGCCGGAATTCGACCGCGCGGTGGAAAACGGCATCCGCAAAGCGTCCCCACTACCCAAGAAGAAAGATGGTACGGTAGAGCGCAACCTCGAGGTCAATTTCTCTATGAAAGACCTCGACTGATCGGTTCGACCTCAATCTGACTCACAGACTATGAAAAAACTTCACATACTGCTGTTTAGTGCAACGATGCTGATGGGCACTGCAACCCAGGCCCAGCTGAAGGTCGAGATCGCCGGTGTCGGCAGCAACCAGATCCCGGTTGCGGTCGCGGCCTTCGCCGACGAAGGCGTGGCGCCGGCACAGGTGTCGGCCGTGATCCGCGCCGACCTCGAGCGTTCCGGCGTGTTCAAGGTGGTCGATGCCGGCCAGGTGATCAGCGACAGCGCCAATGTCGACCTGGCCGCCTTCAAGGCCAGCGGCGTCGATGCCCTGGTGGTCGGCAGCGTGGCGCGCCAGCCGGACGGCCGCCTCGCCGTGCGCTACAAGCTGCTCGATACCGTCAAGGGCGGCCAGCTCTCGCAGATGGGCGGCGAAGTCCAGCCCAAGTACACCCGCCTGCAGGCGCACCGCATCGCCGACGACGTCTACGAAAAGCTGACCGGCGTGAAGGGCATCTTCTCGACCCGCATCGCCTACGTCAAGGAAGACCGCGCCGCGCGCCAGTTCAGCCTGGCCGTGGCCGACGCCGACGGCGAGAACGAAATCGTCGCCGTGCACGGCCGCGAACCGATCATCTCGCCGGCCTGGTCCCCCGACGGCAGCAAGGTCGCCTACGTCTCGCTGGAAGACCGCAAGCCGGTGGTCTACCTGCAGGACCTGATGACCGGCCGCCGCAACCAGATCTCCAATCAGAAGGGCAACAACTCGGCGCCCTCGTGGGCGCCGGACGGCAGCACGCTCGCCGTGGCCCTGTCGAAGGACGGCAATACCGAGATCTACACGGTGCGCCATGACGGCAGCGGCCTGCGCCGCCTGACCACCAACAACGCGATCGACACCGAGCCGCAGTTCTCGGCCGACGGCCAGACCATTTACTTCACCAGCGACCGCAGCGGCGGTCCGCAGGTCTACAAGATGAGCGCTTCGGGCGGCAATGCCACCCGCGTGACGTTCAACGGCAACTACAACATCAGCCCGCGCGTGTCTCCTGATGGGAAGACCCTGGCATGGATCTCCCAGCGCGACGGCGGTTTCTCCTTATATGCGATGGACCTGGCCAGCGGCCAGGAGCTGCGCCTGGCCGATGGGGCCACCGAACCGAGTTTTTCGCCTAACGGCAAGTACATCATGTATGCGACCAAGGGCGGCGGGCGAACCTCGCTGGCCGTGGTGTCGGTGGATGGACGGGTCAAGCAGCGCTTAACCACCAAAGCGGGAAACATTCGGGAGCCCAGCTGGGGTCCCTTCATGAAGTAACGAAGTAAAACCTTTACCAGAACAGGAGAAAAACCATGCGCAACTTCAAGAGCGTCGCCTTCATCGCCTCGGCAGCCGCCCTGCTGGCAGCTTGCTCGTCGCCGACCAAGCTGACCGAGACCACCGTCCAGGAAAAATCGACCGAAACCGCACCGGCGCCAGTCGACAACCGCGAAATCAAGCCGGTCGAAACCGGCGTCGTCGATCCGCTGAACGATCCGAAAGGCGTGCTGGCCAACCGCAGCGTCTACTTCGACTACGACAGCTTCGTCGTGCGCGACGACGGCCGTCCGGTCGTCGAAAACCACTCGGCTTACCTGAACAAGAACAAGCAGCGCAAGGTCCTGATCCAAGGCAACACCGACGAACGCGGCGGCACCGAGTACAACCTGGCCCTGGGCCAGAAGCGTGCCGAAGCCGTCCGTCGTGCGATGGGTTCGCTGGGCGTGGCCGAAGGTCAGATGGAAGCCGTGTCGCTGGGCGAAGAAAAGCCGAAGGCAACCGGCAGCAACGAAGCCGCCTGGGCTGAAAACCGTCGCGCCGACATCGTCTATCAGTAATCGCTGACTTAAGATTCGCTTGATTGACAGCGGGGCGGCATGCAGTGCAGACTGCTAGCCGCCCCGTTTTATATCTGCAACTGGTTTTAGTAGAAAGAACAACGCCATGATGAAACTGACCCCGTCCCGTCTTGCCTGCCTGTTCCTGGCGGCCTGGATGCCGCTGCAGGCGTCCGCCGGCCTGCTCGACGATGACGAAGCGCGCAAAGCGATCCTCGACCTGCGTGCCAAGGTCGACAACATCGCGCGCGAGCTGAACGCCCGCGTCGACACCAAGGCGGACAAGAGCTCCACCATCGAGATGCTGAACCAGCACGAGCAGACCATGCAGGAACTGGCGCGCCTGCGCGGCCAGATCGAGGTGCTGGCCAACGAGATCGCCAAGGCCCAGAACGGCCAGAAGCAGCTGTACGCCGACCTCGACGCGCGCATCAAGAAACTCGAACCGCGCCAGGAAACCATCGACGGCCAGACCGCCGAGGTCCTGCCGTCCGAAAAGACCGCCTACGACGCCGCCACCGCCCTGTTCCAGTCGGGCGACTACAAGGCCGCCGCCACCGCGCTGCAGGACTTCGTCAAGCGCTACCCGGAATCGGCCTATGCCTCGAACGCGCAGTACTGGCTGGGCAACGCCTACTACGCGCTGGGCGACTACAAGAAAGCCATCGCGGCCCAGGAAGTGGTGACCAGCACCTACAACGCCAGCCCGAAGGTGCCGGATGCGATGCTGAACATCGCCAGCAGCTATGCCCTGCTGAAGGACAACAAGAACGCCAAGAAGGCCCTGCAGCAGCTGGTGTCGAAGTACCCGTCCTCGAGCGCGGCCCAGACGGCGCGCGACCGCCTGGCTTCGCTGAAGTAAGCATTAGCCGCGATGGGTATTTGACAGCTGCGCTAACGCGACCTATAATCTTGCTTCTTTCGGGTCGTTAGCTCAGTTGGTAGAGCAGCGGACTTTTAATCCGTTGGTCGCTGGTTCGAGCCCAGCACGGCCTACCAAAGATTCAACAGGAAGCCCACGAATTTTGTTTCGTGGGCTTTTTGCTTTGCGCCCCCCCCTGCACCAGTCAACGCATGCGTTTCTTCTCGAGACGGAACTCAGCACAAGCGACAACTTCACGGCGCCGTCATTCCTGCTGACTAGTCGCGTAAGCCTGGTAGGCACTCGCTCCAGCCTGGGCCAGCGCCGCGCCCAACAGCACCCAGCCTACTGGCGTCAATGAAAAAGCAATTCCAGCAGCACCTGTGGTAACCCCGGTTGCTATCGCGCCTCCAAGTGTAAACAAGGAGGATGCGCAATCTGTCGTCACTTCAAGTAGCTTTGCCTGCTTATTGTTTTCTGCCAGGCCGAACGCCAGCGACGCGTTTTTGGTGAACATGGCACCGAGGGCGGCAATGACTGCACCCGGCGTTGCATTCGCTCCCAACTTCAGCAGCGCAAGCGTCTGCGTAGAGATTTGGATGGCGCTCCCGGCAATCATCAATCCTTTGATATCGCCCTGCTTCCCAGCGAATCCGGCGATGGTGGCATGCTTGTCGATCAAGCCGAGCGGCTGCTGCGGTCTTGCCTTCTACTCCAGCCAAGGAAGCATTAACGACACCAACAAACAGATTGAACAGATCTTCGTTT
This sequence comes from Massilia sp. ZL223, assembly GCF_018119395.1. Taxonomy (GTDB): domain Bacteria; phylum Pseudomonadota; class Gammaproteobacteria; order Burkholderiales; family Burkholderiaceae_D; genus Telluria. Next base: position 7,719 of record NZ_JAGPWD010000051.1, on the reverse strand, counting down.
TGCTCGACTGATTTCGCATTCTCGCTGGCAGGGCTGATCGTTTGCAGCGCTTTCCGTGCATCGGATTCGGATATCCGCATCTCGTTATCCCCTTAAAAAAAGCTCTTCGATACCCGGTAAGCTTATCATTAATACCACAAATTACAGCCCTTCCTTGCTCGGTTCAATTGGTCCGGCCGAGCTTCCATTGCTACCGGCCCATGTATCGATTTCGGTGTCCGAGGAGCCAATCTCTCCCTGGCTGAACAGGACTCGCCCAGTGATTTGTAACCACCTGTTTCAAGACCGTTCGCAAAACGCCACAGACAGCCAATTTCTATGCTGGAGAGCGTTTCACAAACGGTCAACCGTGCTAGGATGATCTTAGTTTCTCCTGAGTCAACTCGGCGCTGGCACCAATCGTGCGCTTATTGCCTTTGAGAGAGAAAAATGTAAAATAAATAACGTCCCGGGACGCTCGCGAACCATTTGGCGCGCTCGTGCATCCATGCACTTCTTGCGCCTTACTCCGCCGCGCTCACGGTTTGTCCAAAACAGAAGCAACGTACTGGCACCACATGTCACGCACCTATCTGCACTACCCCGGCCTGCGCACTTGCTGCGCCACGGCCGTGCGGCGTGGCCGCCAGACAATCCGCTTCTACGCGCCGCGCGCCCGCCAGGGTTGCCAGGCCGCTGCCCGGCTTGCCTGAGCCCGGCGAACACAGTTCGCTGGGCCCGTCACTACCGAATACAGAACACATGGCCCTTGCCGGCCTAACCAGCCGTTTCCCATCGAAACGGCGCCAGGAGACATTCATGGAACTCGAACATACCGAACGCCAACACCGTAGCATCCACACCGCCACCGTCGATACCACCGACCCGCGCGCGCCTCGCCGCAACATCGCCAAGGACATCGTCACGAGCAGCCGCCGTCTGCGCCAGCGCATCGCCGTCAGCGTGGGCCTGTGCATCGGCCTGGCCGCGCTGGTCATCGTCTTCGAATAAGCGGCTCCGCAGCGCACGATCGCGCATCGGCGGCCGGACCGTGTTCCGGCCGCTGCGAGGGCGGGTGTGCGCCGCGATGCCTTGAAAAGAAAAAGCCAACCTCGCGGTTGGCTTTGTCGTTTGGGCGGCGGCTGCCTAGAACTCTTCCCAGCCGTCGCTCGCCTCGACAGCTTCGGGCTTGGCGGCCTTGGCAGTCCTTGCAGTCTTCGCGGTGGGGACCGCGGCCGGCGCCTCCTTGCGAACCGGCTTGGCGCGCACCGGCGTGGCCTGCGCCTTGGCCGGGCGTGCCGCCGGCAGCGCCAGGGCCGTGCCGCGCACCGGCGCCTGACCGGCGTGGATCAGCTTGAAGGCGCCGACGGTCTGCGCCAGCCCGGTCGCCTCTTCCTGCAGCGACTGGGCGGCTGCCGATGCCTGCTCGACCAGCGCTGCGTTCTGCTGGGTCACCTGGTCCATCTGGGTCACCGCGCTGTTGATCTGCTCGATGCCGGCGGTCTGCTCCTGGCTGGCGGCCGTGATCTCGGCCATGATGTCGGTCACCCGGCTGACACTCTGCACGATCTCGGCCATCGTGGCGCCGGCCTGGTCGACCAGCTCGGAACCGTGCTGCACCTTCTCTACCGAGTCGTCGATCAGGGCCTTGATCTCCTTGGCCGCCGCGGCGCTGCGCTGCGCCAGGTTGCGCACCTCGCCCGCCACCACCGCGAAGCCGCGGCCCTGCTCGCCCGCACGGGCCGCTTCCACCGCCGCGTTCAGGGCCAGGATATTGGTCTGGAAGGCGATGCCGTCGATGACGGCGATGATGTCCACGATGCGGGTGGCCGAGGCGTTGATCGCGCCCATGGTCTGCACCACCTGCTCGACCACCGCGCCGCCCTTGCCCGCCACTTCCGAGGCCGACGCGGCCAGCGCATTGGCCTGGCGCGCGTTGTCGGCGTTCTGCTTGACGGTCGAGGTCAGCTCTTCCATCGAGGCTGCGGTCTCTTCCAGCGATCCCGCCTGCTCTTCGGTGCGCGCCGACAGGTCCAGGTTGCCGGCCGCGATCTGGCTGGAGGCGGTGGCGATGGTATCGGTGCCGTTGCGCACCCGGCTGACGATCTTGACCAGCGCGTCGTTCATGTCCTTGAGCGCGTGCAGCAGGCGGCCGGTCTCGTCGTTCGAAGTGGCGTCGATGTGCTGGGTCAGGTCGCCCGCCGCGACGGCGCCGGCGATGGCCACCGCCTTTTCCAGCGGCCCGACGATGGCGCGCACCAGCAGCCAGCCGATCACGGCCGCCAGCACCAGGCCCACGGCCAGGCCGGCCAGGCAGACCAGGCGCACCAGCTCGTAGGTCGATTGCGAGGCCTCGTATTCGGCCTTCGCGTCGCCCTGCATCAGCGCGATCAGCTTGCCGCCCTGCTCCTGCATCGGCTTGTACAGCGACAGCATCGGACCGTTCAGCAGTTGCACGGCCTGGGCGTTGTCGCCCGCGCGGATCGCGGCCTGGGCCGGGCGCAGGCCCTGGGCCAGGAAGGCCTTGCGCGCTTCGGCGAAGGCATCCGCCATGGCGCGCTCGTCGTCGTCCAGGTCGCTGGCCTTGTACTCGTCCCAGAGCCTGGTGATCAGGCTGGCGTTGGCGTCGACCTCGTTCATGAGGGCGGTGCGCACGCCCGCGTCTTCGATGCTGATCGCTTTGGCCACGTTCAACTGGTTGGTGGTGACCAGCTGGATCACCTGCCCGACGCGGCCGAGCGCCACCAGGCGCTGGTCGTACATTTGCTTGAGTTCGGCGTTCGCGACGCCGAGGTTGACCAGGCCGATCACGGCGCCGGCGATGAGCTCGACAGCCAGGAATCCGATGACGAAGACGAGGCGTGACTTGATGCTGAGGTGTTTGAACATGGAACGCCCAAGAGAATTAAAGGGGAAATGCTTATTGGATTATAGAAACAAACGCGACTGTATGGGTTGAGGCAAAGATTCCTTTGCGAAAGTACAGGGTTTCCGTCGCTGCGTTGCAACAAGCCCGTTTGCTCATGTTTTGGCCTGCACCATGACAGTGCGGAATTCACCTTGGAAATCCATTCTGGAAGCGGCAATGTCAGTTTGCCTATAGAATGCTGCGATCAATTTGTTGCACGCAGTAATCTCTTCAGAGGCCCCATGAACCTTCCGCTGATCCTGAACCTGGCCATCGCCCTCGCCGTCTGCGTCCTGCTGTGGCGCTTGCAGGGCGCCCACGTGTCCTTCACCAAGCGGGTGCTGGCCGGCCTCGGCCTTGGCGTGCTGCTGGGCGCGGGCCTGCAGGCGGTGTACGGCGCGGCCTCGCCCGAGATCGCCGCCACCAACGCCTGGCTCGACGTGCTCGGCAGCGGCTACGTCAAGCTGCTGCAGATGATTGTGATTCCGCTGATCATGGTGTCGATCGTGCAGGCCATCATGAAGCTGCGCACCACCTCCTCGCTCGGCAGCATCAGCACCCTGACCATCGGCATCCTGCTCGTGACCACGGTGATCGCCGCGGCCATCGGCATCCTGATGGCCAAGCTGTTCGGCCTGTCGGCGGTGGGCCTGACCGCTTCCGCAGCCGAGGTCGCGCGCGGCGAGTACCTGCAGGGCAACCTGGCGGCCGCCAAGGACATCTCGCTGCCGAGCATGCTGCTGTCCTTCATCCCGGCCAATCCCTTCCTCGACATGACCGGTGCGCGCAAGACCTCGACCATCGCCGTGGTCGTGTTCTCGATCTTCATCGGCATCTCGGCCACCGGCATCGCGGGCAAGAAGCCGGACGTGTTCGAATCCTTCAGCCATTTCGTGCACGTGGCCCACGTGATCGTGATGCGCATGGTGACCCTGGTGCTGCGCCTGACCCCGTTCGGCGTGTTCGCGCTGATGGCCAAGGTGGTGGCCGGTTCCAGCCTGCAGGACATCCTCAACCTGCTCGGCTTCGTCGCCGCCTCCTACTGCGCGCTGGCGCTGATGTTCTGCGTGCACCTGATCATGATCAGCGCGTCCGGCCTGAATCCGGTGCGCTACGTCGGCAAGATCTTCCCGGTGCTGGCCTTCGCCTTCACCTCGCGCACCAGCGCGGGCTCGATCCCGATGAGCGTGGCGACCCAGACCGCACGCCTGGGCACGCCGGAAGGCATCGCCAACTTCGCCGCCTCCTTCGGCGCCACCATCGGCCAGAACGGCTGCGCCGGCATCTACCCGGCCATGCTGGCGGTCATGATCGCGCCCACCGTCGGCATCGACCCGATGAGCGCGAGCTTCCTGCTGCCGCTGCTGGCGATCATCGCCTTCGGCTCGATCGGCGTGGCCGGCGTGGGCGGCGGCGCCACCTTCGCGGCCCTGATCGTGCTGTCGGCGATGGACTTGCCGGTGGCGCTGGCCGGCCTCCTGATCTCGGTCGAGCCGCTGATCGACATGGGCCGCACCGCCCTCAACGTGAGCGGCTCCATCGCGGCCGGCACGGTCACCAGCCGCGTGCTCGGCGAAACCGACATGCGGGTGTTTCATAGCGACGCGGAAATCAATCTGGACAGCGAAGAACAAGCGGTTTGATTACCGCCGTAAACACCCTTGTAAGACCGTGCTGACAGAGTGAAGAGCCAGTCCGGAAAGGCCGCAATCGTGCGCTAAACCGCCGCAGAATCCGTCTAAGATGACGGCATGTCAATATCAACGACGGGCGGGTGATGGAGCAGAAGTGGCCGCAGGAAATCTGGCTGGTCAGGCATGGACAGAGCGCCGGCAACGTCGCGCGTGATCTGGCGGAAGCGGCGGCCGGACACCACATCGACATCGCCGACCGCGACGTCGACGTGCCCCTGTCCGAGCTGGGCATCCGCCAATCCGAAGCGCTGGGGTCGTGGTTCGCCGCCCTTCCCCCGGGCCAGCGCCCCAACGCGGTGCTGCATTCGCCCTATGTGCGCGCACAGCAAACCGCCGAGCTGCTCATGCAGCGCCTCGACCGCAGCGACATGCTGGCGGTCCAGGCCGACGAGCGCCTGCGCGAAAAAGAGTTCGGCATCCTCGACCGCCTGACCACCCACGGCATCGCCCACCACCATCCCGAGCTGTACGAGCAGCGCCGCCACGTCGGCAAATTCTATTTCCGCCCGCCCGGCGGCGAGAGCTGGTGCGACGTGATCCTGCGCCTGCGCAGCGTGATGGATACGCTCGAGCGCGAGTTCTGCCGCGAACGCGTGCTAATCGTCGCGCACCAGGTCACGGTCAATTGTTTCCGCTACCTGTTCGAACATCTGGACGAAGCCACCATCCTGGAGTTCGACCGCGCCGGCGACGTGCCGAACTGCTCGGTCACGTCCTACCGCTTCGATCCCTCGCAGGGCAAGCGTGGCGACCTCGCGCTGAACCTGCTCAACTTCGTCGCCCCGCTGGAAGCCACGGGCACTCCCATCACCGCGGGCAAGGACCTGCCGAGCGCACCGAAGGCATAAGGCCCCTCCATGGAATCGAGCATCCGCGCCATTGCCGTGCACGACATCGACGCAGCCCTGCTGGCCGGCTGGCCCCTGCCATGGCCGGAGTCCGACGGCGACAAGGAATTGCGCGGCCACGTGCTGATCGTCGGCGGCTCGAGCGAGATGCCGGGCGCCATCATCCTCGCGGCCACGGCCGCGCTGCGCGCCGGCGCCGGCAAGCTGACCGTCGCCACCGGCGCCAGCGTGGCCCAGCTGGTGGCGCTGGCCATGCCCGAGGCGCGCGTGATCGGCCTGCGCGAGCATGCGAGCGACGGCTTCAGCCTGGAGGCCCTGGACAGCCTCGATCCGCTGGCCGACCGTGTCGATGCGGTCCTGATCGGCCCCGGCATGCGCGACGAAGCGGCCACCGCCGCGCTGGTGCATGCCCTGCTGCCGCGCCTGGACGCGACCCGGACCGCGGTGGTGCTCGACGCCTGCGCGATGGGCGTGCTGCGCCATCCGCCGCGCGGCTGGCCGGAGGGCATGCCTTTCCGTTTCGAACGCCCGGTGGTGCTGACTCCGCACGCGGGCGAGATGGCCCACCTGACCGGCGCCGCCAAGGCCGACATCGTGGCCGAGCCCGATGCGCTGGCGCTGGTCTGCGCGCGGCAGTGGAACGCGGTGCTGGCGCTCAAGGGCGCGCGCACCGTGATCGCCGCGCCCGACGGCGTGCTATGGCAGCACGAGGGAGCGGGCAACATCGGCCTGGCCATTTCCGGCTCGGGCGACGTGCTGGCCGGCATTGTCGCCGGGCTGGCGGCGCGCGGCGCGCCCCTGGCCCAGGCCACCTGCTGGGGCGTGGCCCTGCACGCCCGCGCCGGCGACCGCCTGGCCCAGCGCCTTGGCACTTTAGGATATCTAGCGCGGGAAATTTCTCATGAAATTCCGGCGCTGCTGGAACAGCTCGGCGCCCGGGATGGCGCCGGCAGCGACACCAACCGGCCTGGCCGGTAGGCAATGAGTTCGGCGCCCAGGCGCCGGCTTTGTAGGATTTCCGCAGCCGCAACGCGGAAACAAGCAGAAGGTGCGCAATCCGACGAACTGGCGGCAAGGCTGCCAGTCTAATTCTCACTGTTGGATTCGTGCACTGACCGGGGCCGCGTATTGCGTCGGTTCCCTGATGGTTCCACCGGAGGGTCCTGGACCCATGGAGGAACTGAACTGGCGCCGTTGACCCTCCAGCGCCTCACCTGGAGACTTCGGCACAAGATAGACGTGAACGAGGAGTTTAAACAATGAAAGCACTGACTAAGGCACCAAAAATCCTGCTGACTGCGGCTCTCCTGGCATCCGTGCTGGGCGCCTGCAAGAAGAACGATACCGCCGGCACGGCTGGCGATACGTCGGCGACCGCGCCGAGCTCCACTTCGGGCACCACCGGCACCACCGGTGACACCGGCACCGGCGCAACCGGCACCGGCACCACGGGCACCACCGGCGATACCACCGGCACCGGCGCAACGGGCACCACCGGCGCGACCGGCACCACCGGCGACATGGGCACGGGCGCCACCGGCACCACCACTACCCCGCCGGCCACCGACACCACCACCCCGCCGGCTACCGGCACCTCGGGCACCTCGGGTACTACCGGCACCACCGGCACCGGCACCACGACTCCGCCGACCACCGGCCAGTAAGGCCTGGACGCCGACAACAAGCAGGGCCCGCTTTCGCGGGCCCTGTGTGGTGTCGCGTTCCTTGTTTGGCTACTGCCCAGCAAGGCCAATCGCCAGTCCGGCAGGACTGGCTTTGGCGCGCCTTTTCGGCGCGTCCGCTTCGCTAAGTCCGCGAAACCGGGGGCTTGGCTTCGCAAAGCCGTGCGCGCAGCTTGCGTTGTCAATCATGACATTCCCGGACAACGTCCTGTCTGCTCAGCGCTCCGCTGAGGGAAGGTCCCCTACGGCTTCCACCAGTGCGGCATGGGCGTCCAGGTCGACGGGGCGCAGCTTCGGCTCGGTCCTGGCGGGATGCTTGCCCAGGTAGTTCCCGTTCTTCCAGTTACGGCTTGGACGCACCGGACGCGGCACGAAGCCGCCGCCGCAATTCGGGCAGACGTTCCGCAGCAAGCCTTCGGCGCAGGCGGCGCAGAAGGTGCACTCGAAGGAGCAGATACGGGCCTCTGGCGCGTCGGGCGGGAGAGAAACATTGCAGTGTTCGCAGTTGGGACGCAGTTCGAGCATGCGGATCCTTTCGTGGACGGCGGCGCCGCCACCTGGCCGAGGCTGCGCGGTCCCATGACGGCCGCGCAGCCTGGTTGTTAAAA
>NZ_JAGPWD010000050.1 GCF_018119395.1 Massilia sp. ZL223 | reverse complement strand
GGGGGCGCCCCGCCGGCCCCCCCCCCCCCCCCCCCCCCCCCCCCCCCCGCGGGCCCCCGCGGCGCCACGGCGGCCATCGGCTGGCAGGCGACCGCGCTGGCCAGCCACCGTGCCTTCGTCGCGGCGCGCCTGTCGCCGGGCGGCGCGGCCGACCTGCTGGCGGCGGCCTGCCTGGTGCATGGCGCCTGCGGAGGAGAGGTCTGAGATGGCTGCGCGGCTCGTCCTCCTGTGCCCCGGCCAGGGTTTTCAATCGCCCGCCATGTATGACATGGCGCGCAGCGATCCGCGCGCGAGTGCCTTGCTGGACGGCTGGCTGGCCGACGCCGGGCTGGACGAGGATGCCACGCTGTTCACGAACCGCGTCGCCCAGCCGGCCATCGTGGCGGCGACGCTCGCCACCTGGACGGCGCTCGGGGACACCGTCCCGCCGCCGTCCCTGGTGGCGGGCTACAGCATCGGGGAGCTGGCCGCCCTTGGCGTCGCCGGAGCGCTCGATCCGCGCGACGCCGTCCTGCTGGCAGGCGAGCGCGCCCGGCTGATGGACGCCTGCCGCGCGGGCGGCCCGGCCCAGACGATGGTCGCGCTCTCCGGGCTCACCGTCAGCCACGCCGAGGACATGCTCCAGCCTTTCGGCTTCCACGTCGCCATCGTCACGGGCGAGGACAGTTTCGTCGCGGGAGGCCCCGCTGACCGCAGCGACGCGCTCGCGATCCGGGCCCTGGCTTCGGGGGCGCACGCCACCATGCTCTCGGTCGAGATCGCGTCGCACACGCCTTTCATGCGGGACGCCGTCGCGCCCTTCCAGGTGCTGCTGGCCGGGCAGAAGTGGCGCATGCCGGCCATGCCGGTGGTCTCGGGGATCAGCGCCGAGTTGATCGAACAGCCACAGGTGGCGGCATCGCACCTGGCGCGCCAGCTCGCCGAGCCGATTCGCTGGAAAGACTGCATGGATGCGTGTTCGGAATTCGGCGCGACCGTGGCGCTGGAGCTGGGGCCGGGCGCGGCCCTGTCGCGCATGTTGCAGGCGCGCCACCCGCACATCGCCTGCCGCTCGGTGTCGGAGTTCCGTTCGCTGGATGGCGTACGCTCCTGGCTGAATCGCCATGCGGACTAACATTCATCAAAAGAATATCTGGTATTGCCACTTGGAATTGGAAATTCATCGTCGACGCCTATATAACGGTAGTATCGTTGTCCAAGGAGCCGAACGTGAACAAGTTTATCCATGCAGTCAAAGCAACGCTGATGGCGGCCGCGCGCGCCCGCGCCAAGCAGATCATGCTCAAGCAGGAGCAGGTTTCCCAGCCGTGGAAAGAAGTCTATAGCGCGAACGCCGGCGGCTGGAAGTAATCCCGCCGAGCAGCCAAGCGACAAGCCGGGCCCGTCATCGTACGGGCCCGGCTTTTTTATCGTCCCCACGCATGGTCAACGGAAGGGCGTGCGCTCGTTCAGCTCGTCCATGTACTCGTCGATGCCGCCGCTTTCACGTTCCAGGAAGCGCTGGACCGCGTCGGCGAAGGAGGGATGGGCCAGCCAGTGCGCCGACCAGGTCTTGGTAGGGAGGAAGCCGCGCGCCATTTTGTGCTCGCCCTGGGCGCCGCCTTCGAACACGGCGATCTTCTGCTCGATGCAGAATTCCAGCGGCTGGTAGTAGGACGCCTCGAAGTGCAGGCAAGGCACGTGTTCCAGCTCGCCCCAGTAGCGCCCGTACAGGGTGGTCTCGTCGTGGATGACGAGCGAGGCCGCCACCGGTTGGCCCTCGCGCTCCGCGATCACGAGCAGGATGTTGTCCGGCATGGCCGCGCCGATGCGCCGGAAGAAGTCCAGGTTCAGGTAGGGCGTCGAATAGTGCGCCTTGTAGGTGTTGCGGTAGCAGCGGTTGAACAGCACCCAGTCCGCGTCTTGCGCATCGCGCCCGCGCACGCGGCGCAGCGTGACGCCCGCTTCGCGCACCTTGCGCCGTTCGGCGCGGATGTTCTTGCGCTTCTTGTGTTCGAGCGTGGCCAGGAAGTCCTCGAAGCTGGCGTAGCCCTGGTTCAGCCAGTGGAACTGCACCCCGCTGCGCAGCATGAAGCCGGCGTCTTCCAGCTGGCGCGCCTCTTCCCCGGGTGGAAACAGGATATGCGTGGACGACACCTCGCTGGCCGACTGGGTGGCCTTGAGCACCTCGACCAGGGCCGTGCGCGCCTTCGCGTCGCGCGCCAGCAGGCGCGGGCCGCTCACCGGCGTGAAGGGGATGGCCGACAGCAGCTTCGGATAATAGTCGAGCCCATGGCGCTGGTAGGCGTCGGCCCAGGCCCAGTCGAACACGTACTCGCCGTAGGAGTGGCCCTTGACGTACAGGGGCAGGGCGGCGGCCAGGGTTTCACCTTCGTACAGCACGATGTATTGCGGCTGCCAGCCCGTCTCCGGCGCGGCGCTGCCCGACTCGTGCAGGGCGTGAAGGAAGGCGTAGGATAGGAAGGGGTTGGGCTGCTCCTGTACTCGTACCAGGGCGTCCCATTCCGCTTGGCCGACGTCGGACAGAGAAGAAACGATATGCGTGCGATAATTCAAAATTGCTTCCTAAAATGTCTTCCACCAAAGAAGAAGAGAACGGCCTTACCATGAACAGCCCATTCTTCAACCTCTACTCGCACCACTTCGCCCGCGTCGCGGTAGCCATCCCGCGCTGCCGGATCGCCGACCCCGCGTACAACGTCGAGCAGACCATCCTTCTTGCGCGTCAGGCCGCGGAGCAGGGCGCCGCGCTGGTGGCCTTCCCGGAACTGGGCCTGTCCGCCTACAGCTGCGACGACCTGTTCCACCAGCGAGCGCTGCTCGACGCCTGCCTGGACGGCCTGGCCAATATCGTCGAAGCCTCGCGCTCGATGCCGCTGGCGCTGGTCGTCGGCCTGCCGCTGCGGGTCAACCACATGCTCTTCAATTGCGCCGCCGTGGTGGCCAATGGCCGGGTGCTGGGCGTGGTGCCAAAGAGCTTCCTGCCTAATTATGGCGAGTTTTACGAATCCCGGCAGTTCACGCCGGCGGATTGCGCCGCCGTGGACCAGATCGAGCTGTTCGGCGAGATCGTGCCCTTCGGCCCCAACCAGCTGTTCGAGGTCGAGAACCTGCCGCTGCTGCGTTTCCACGTCGAGATCTGCGAAGACGTCTGGGTGCCGGTGCCGCCGTCGTCCTTCGCGGCCATGGCCGGCGCCACGGTGCTGGTCAACCTGTCGGCCTCCAACGTCGTGGTGGGCAAGAGCGGCTACCGCCACCAGCTGGTATCCCAGCAGTCGGCGCGCTGCCTGGCGGCCTACCTGTACACCTCGGCCGGACGGGGCGAATCGACCACCGACATGGCCTGGGACGGCCAGTCGCTGATCTACGAAAAGGGCGATCTGCTGGCCGAGTCGGAACGCTTCAGCGACGAGTCGCATGTCATCTTCGCCGACGTCGACCTGGAGCGCCTGTCGAACGAGCGCATGCACGCGACCACCTTCGCGCAGTCGGTGCGCCGCCATGCGGCCGACGTCTCGGCTTTCCGCGTGATTCCCTTCCATCTCGACCTGCCGCTGCAGGGCGTGCTGCCCCTGAACCGCAACGTGGAGCGCTTCCCCTACGTGCCGGCCGACCAGGCGCGCCGCGACGAGCGCTGCACCGAGGTCTACAACATCCAGGTCCAGGCCCTGATCCAGCGCCTGTCCTCGAGCGGCATCAAGAAGGTCGTGATCGGCGTCTCCGGCGGCCTGGATTCGACCCACGCGCTGCTAGTCTGCGCCAAGACCATGGACCGCCTGGGCCTGCCGCGCACGAATATCCTGGCCTATACCATGCCGGGCTTCGCCACCAGCGAGCGCACGCTCAAGCAGGCGCGCGACCTGATGCAGGCGGTGGGCTGCAGCGCCCAGGAGATCGACATCCGTCCGAGCTGCATCCAGATGCTGAAGGACCTCGGTCACCCGTATGCCGAGGGCGAGGCGAAGTACGACATCACCTTCGAGAACGTGCAGGCGGGCGAGCGCACCAACCACCTGTTCCGCCTGGCGAACTTCCATAACGCGATCGTGATCGGCACCGGCGACCTGTCGGAGCTGGCGCTGGGCTGGTGCACCTATGGCGTGGGCGACCACATGTCGCACTACAACGTCAACGCGAGCGTGCCCAAGACCCTGATCTCCTACCTGGTGCGCTGGGTGGCCGAGACCGGCGCCGTGGTCGATGGCGGCAAGGACGTGCTGCTGAATATCCTGAATACCGAGATCAGCCCCGAGCTGGTCCCGGGCGGGGCAAGCGATAGCAAGCCGGCCCAGAGCACGCAGGATGTGATCGGCCCCTACGAGCTGCAGGACTTCAACCTCTATTACACGCTGCGCTTCGGCTTCAAGCCGAGCAAGGTCGCTTTCCTCTCCTACTGCGCGTGGCACAAGCGCGAGCAGGGCAAGTGGCCGGATCCGGATGGCGTGCGCAACGAGTACGAACTCGCGGCCATCAAGCGCAACCTGTCGATCTTCCTGTACCGCTTCTTCAAGACCAGCCAGTTCAAGCGTTCCTGCGTGCCGAACGGCCCGAAGGTCGGCAATGGCGGCTCGCTGTCGCCGCGCGGCGACTGGCGCGCGCCGTCCGATTCCGAGGCCACCGTGTGGCTGGACGACCTGGCGAATATTCCTGACTAACCTAAAATAAAAAGGACGATAGAGATGAAACAAATTACCTGCGTGATCAAGCCGTTCAAGCTCGACGAAGTGCGCGAGGCGCTGGCCGAGGTGAACGTGACCGGCCTGACCGTGACCGAAGTGAAGGGCTTCGGCCGCCAGAAGGGCCATACCGAGCTGTATCGCGGCGCGGAGTATGTGGTGGACTTCCTGCCGAAGGTGAAGATAGAAGTCGTGGTGGACGATTCGATGGCGGATCAGGTGGTGGATGCGATCATCAAGGCTGCGCGCACGGGGAAGATCGGCGATGGCAAGATCTTTGTACAGAACGTGGAGCAGGTGATCCGTATTCGTACGGGCGAGACGGGCGCGGACGCGGTCTGATCGACGGTGGAACCTGGGTCCCGGCCTCCGCCGGGACGACGGCTTAGCGGCCCATCCGCATGTCGAAGCGCCAGCTCAGCAAGCGCAGGCTGCTGATGAACAGGGCGCTCGACCACAGGGCGAAGTCGTGCGGCGCATCGTACTTGCGCATCAGGAGGAACAGCCAGTTCCCCAGGAAGGCGCAAATCGCATAGGGCTTCCCGTCCCGGAACACCATCGGCACTTCGTTGCAGACGATATCGCGCAGCACGCCGCCGAAGATCCCCGTAATCACCCCCATCATCGAGGCGATGAAGATCGGCATGCCGGCATCGAGCGCCGCCGATACGCCCGCGATCGAGAACAATCCCAGTCCCACCGCGTCGGCGATCACGATCAGGCGCTCCGACACGATCTGGCGCAGCGTGCGGATCAGGGGCGAGGCCACCAGCGCCAGCACGAAGATCAAGATCGCGTACTCCTGGTGCGTCACCCAGAACAGCGGCCGCTTGTCGAGCAGGATGTCGCGCAGGGTGCCGCCGCCGAATGCGGTGATGAAGGCGACCGTGAATACCCCGACCAGGTCCATGCGCTTGCGCCGCGCTTCGATGAAGCCCGAGAAGGCGCCGACCAGGATCGCCATGATTTCGATGAACTTGATGAGGGTCATGCAGGTGCGGGTAGCCAGTGACCTTGCTAGACTACCACGCCACTTGGCATTCTGGTAAGCCGTCTAGGACGCCAGCGGGAGCCGCACCGTGAAGACCACGTGCCCGTTCTCGAAACGATAGGCGATCTCGCCCTGGTGCTCGCGCACGATTTGCTGGGCGATGTAGAGACCGAGCCCAAGGCCGGTGCGGTTGCGCGGGTTGTTCAGCGAGCCGCGCTTGAAGGGATTGAACAGGTTGGCCGCGACGTCCTCCGGAATCGGCGTCCCGCGGTTCGACACCTCCAGCACCGCCATCCCCTCCTGCCGGGTGAGGCAGACGCGGATCGGCTGCCCAGGCTCGCCATGGTGGCGTGCATTGCTCAGGAGGTTGGACAGCACCTGGCCCAGGCGTCCCTTGTCCGCCTTGACCGTGGCGCGCTCGTCGCACACCAGGTCGAAGACGATGGTGGGATAGGCCAGCCGCGCCTCGTCGATCAGGTCCTTCACCAGGTCCGACAGCTCGAGCGCGTCGAGCGCCACGCCGAGGTCCATGCCGCGGTCGAGTCGGCTCATGTCCAGCACCTGGCCGATCATGCGCTGCATGCGGTTGGTCGAGGACTGGATGCGCTTGCCCAGGCCCTGCTGGTTGTTCCCGCGCTCCAGCACCATGCCGGCCATGTTGATCGAATGGAGCGGGTCGCGCAAGTCGTGGCCCAGCATCGCGAGCAGCTGGGCGCGCGTGGCCTCGTGCTGGGCGCGGCGCGAGTTCGCGGCGCGCATCAGTTCCGCCAGGGTCAGGCGGGCATTGGACAGCACTGTCGCTTCCCAGGGATGGGCCTTGCCGCGCACAGTCTCGTACCAGGCGTCAAAGGAGCCGCGCGGCGTCAGGCGCGCACCCAGCGGGCCGACCTGCACCGTCTTCTCGGGGCGGCCGCCCCATGCCACCTGTTCGATTTCCTCGACGCGCAGCAGCACGCACCAGCCGTTGGCGGCCGGGTCGTAGGGCAGGGCCAGCATGCCGACCCACTTGCCCAGGCGCTCGCGCAGTTCTTCGGGCCAGTCGGCCAGGCCTTCGCGCACCACGATGTCCTGCGGTTCGGCCGGCAGCGAGGCGATCACCGCCTCCGCGAGGCCAGGCGGCAGTTCGCCATGGCTGAGGATGCGGCCGTCGACGGCGGCGATCATGGCCTGGGCATGCGAGGACGTGACCAGCGCCTGCGCGTGGCGCGCCAGCGTGTCGAGCGGATCTTCGTCCAGCAGCAGCGACTCGACCAGGCTGGAGCGCATGACGGCCGCCTGTTCGACCAGGTCGGCGTCCTGCCTGGCTTCGATGCTGTGGATGGTCGAGGCGATCACCTGGGCCAGCACGTCGGCCGCCATCCGGATGGCGTAGGGTACGAGCTTGCGCGACATGTGGTGGCAGGCGATCAGGCCCCACAGGCGGCCATTGATAACGATGGACACGCTCATCGAGGCGCCCACGCCCATGTTCTTCAGGTATTCGACGTGCACCGGCGACACGCTGCGCAGCACCGCGAAGCTCATGTCCAGCGGCGCGGCCCCCGGTTCGCCCAGCAGCGGCACGGCGTTGTAGTCGACGTCCGCGATCATGCGCAGGGTGTTGAGCATGTACAGGCGGCGCGCCTGGGCCGGGATGTCCGTGGCCGGATAACGCTGGTGCAAGTAGGGCGTCAGGTCCTCGCGGCGCGCTTCGGCGACCACGTCGCCGCTGTCGTCTGGGCGGAAACGATAGGCCATCACGCGGTCGAAGCCGGTGAAGTCGCGCACCTGGCGCACGGCCGCGTCGAGCAGGCCATCGATGGTCTTCTGGCGGCGCAGGCGGTCGATCGAGCCGTGCGCCTTGACGGCGAACAGCACCACTTCCTCGGCCGGGGTCTCGCGCAGCTCGAACTCGGCCACGATGCGGCCGTTCGCGCAATGCACCACGCAATCGACATCCGCGTCGTTGATCGTCAGGGAGGTCACGGCGGGCGATGTATCGGCCTCGTCGCGCGGCGTCATGCACAGCGCGATCAGTTCCTGTGCGGCATCGGGCAAGGGCAAGTCATCGTAGAACGCGCCCAGGGCAGGGTCGAAGCCCAGCAGGGCCGCCGCGTTGGCGCTCCAGCCTTCGAGCCGTCCATCCGAATGGAAGAAGAGCAGGGCGCCATGGGGCTGGATCGAGCCCGGCAGGTGGATTGGTTCATCCGCGCACGACAGGAGATCGACCTGGCGTCCATGCTCCATCGGGACTGCTTGCATTGCCTTCAATCGTCCTTCCTCTCAGTGAAGTGTCAAGCATAGGCGCGCGCATATGCACGGGTTCGTGCGCATTCTAACGCTCACAGAGGATTCCGGGTGCGAATTGCAACATTGAGAGGAAAGTATGTAACAAGAAAGACACGCCTTCTTGTCAACAGGGCGTGGCGACGTTCAATAGTCGAGGGCAGGCCGCAGCAGCACGATCAGCGCCCCGTGGCCGCCGTCGGTCTTGCCGGCGACGCAGAAGGCGATCACTTCGCTCTTCTGTACCAGCCAGCTGTGCACGATGCCGCGCAGCACCGGTTCGCCCTTGGGCGAGCCATAGCCGATGCCGTGGATGACGCGCACGCAGCGCACGCCGCGCTTGTTGGCGCGGTGGAGGAAATCGGTGAGCGCATCGCGCGCTTCGTCGCGGTTCATGCCGTGCAGGTCGAGCTCGTCCTGCACCGGCCAGTGGCGCTTGCGCAGTTTGCGCACCACGTCCGGGCCGACGCCGTCCTGGGCGTAGCTGAGGGTGGGGTCTTCGTCCAGCAGGCCTTCGACGTCGAACTGGTCCGACAGCGATTCGCGCAGCACCGCCTCGGTTTCCTCCTCGGGAGTGAGGGGCCTGGCGGACTGGGCGGCCTTGTTGGGCGCTACGTACACCGGGCGGTGCACGTAGCGGTTCGACTCGGGCATCTTCTTGACGTCCTGCATCGCGCTGCGGAATTCCACAGCGCGCTCGCGCGCGATGCGCTCCCGCTTCTCGCGCTCGGCCTTCTCGATGGCGCGCAGGCGCTCGTCTTCCTTGAGCTTGTCGCGCAAGCCCTTGAGTTCGGAGAAATCCTTCATGCCCGCCATCGCTGTTCCTTGTCAGCCCTCCAGCGCTTCCAGGTAGCGCTGGGCGTCGAGCGCAGCCATGCAGCCGGTGCCGGCGCTGGTGATCGCTTGACGATAGATGTGATCCTGCACGTCGCCGGCGGCGAACACGCCCGGGACGCTGGTCGCGGTGGCCATGCCTTCGGTGCCGGACTGGGTCTTGATATAGCCGTCCTTCATTTCGAGCTGGCCTTCGAAGATCCCGGTGTTCGGCTTGTGGCCGATCGCCACGAACAGGCCGTGCACGGTCAGGTCCTTGGTCGCGCCGTCGGTGGTCGACTTGATGCGCAGGCCGGTCACGCCGCCTTCGTTGCCCAGGACTTCGTCCAGGGTGTGGTTATATTCCAACACCACTTTGCCTTCCTCGACCTTGTGCAGCAGGCGGTCGACCAGGATCGGCTCGGCGCGGAATTTGTCGCGGCGGTGGATCAGGGTGACCTTGGAGGCGATGTTCGACAGGTACAGGGCTTCCTCGACCGCGGTGTTGCCGCCGCCAATCACCGCCACTTCCTGGTTGCGGTAGAAGAAGCCGTCGCAGGTGGCGCAGGCCGACACGCCTCGGCCCATGAAAGCCTGTTCCGATTCCAGGCCCAGGTACTGCGCCGAGGCGCCGGTGGCGATGATCAGGGCGTCGCAGGTGTATTCGTGGGCGTCGCCCTTCAGGCGGATCGGCTTTTCATTCAGGAAAGTCGTGTGGATATGGTCGAACACGATCTCGGTGCTGAAGCGCTCGGCGTGCTGCAGCAGGCGCTGCATCAGTTCCGGGCCCTGCACGCCCATCGGGTCGCCCGGCCAGTTTTCCACGTCGGTGGTCGTCATCAGTTGGCCGCCTTGCTCGACGCCAGTCACCAGCATCGGCTTCAGGTTCGCGCGGGCTGCGTACACGGCAGCACTGTAGCCGGCGGGACCGGAACCGAGAATCAGGACTTTGGCGTGTTTGGTAGTAGTCATGGCGGCACTTCCTAATATATAGACAGACGGAAATTGGGGACGGCCGGGGCAGAATCAAGGCCCGCGAGGTCCGGCGAGAGCAGGCGGGATTATAGACGATGATGCACGTAAGCATGAATCGTGGTCCAACGCGACCATATATCCTTTAAAATGGCTGGATCGTCCTTAGCGAACACTTCCGCAGTACCCCAGCATGAGCAAGAATTCAACTGCCAGCACTTCAGGTTACACCCGTACCCAGGGCGCCGCTCGCCGGCCGCTGCCAGGCCGCCTTTCGCGCCTGCTGTCGGAAGCGCGCTGGATCGCCGGCGCGGTGGCCTTCCTGTATTTCGTGCTCATTTTGTTAAGTTATAATAAGGCCGACCCCGGCTGGTCGCACGCCAACGTCGTCCCCAAGATCGCCAACCTGGGCGGCCGCGCCGGCGCCTGGCTGTCCGACCTGCTGCTGTTCATCTTCGGTTTCTCCGCCTGGTGGTGGGGCGTGATCTTCCTGCGCCAGGTATGGCAGGGCTGGCGCCGCCTGACAGACAAGCTGGGCACCGTGTCCGACGAGCCCGAGCACCACGGCGAGCTGTACGTGCGCTGGATCGGCTTTGCGCTGATGTTCGCCGGCAGCCTGGGCCTGGAATACCTGCGCATGTGGTCCTGGGACGTCGAATTGCCGCGCGCGCCCGGCGGCGTGCTCGGCCAGCTGATCGGCCACAGCGCCCACGTGACTTTCGGCTTCACCGGCGCCACCTTGCTCCTGCTGCTGCTGTTCGGCCTGGGCTTTTCGCTGTTCTTCCAGGTATCCTGGCTGGCCGTGGCCGAGCGCATCGGCGAGACTGTCGAGCGCGCCGTGGACTGGTTCCGCCTGCGCTACGAAGACCGCGAAGACCGCAGGCAGGGCGAAGCCGCCGCCGTCAAGCGCGACGAAGTGGTGGTGCATGAGCGCGCCAAGTTCACCGAGAAGCATTCGAACGCGCCGATCGCCGTGGTCAAGGCCGAGCCGACTTTCGATTCGCTGCCGCCCCCCGCGCCCGCTGCGAGCGCCGCACCCGCTGCGGCGCCGGCCCCGGTGCCGGCTGCCCAGCCGTTGCCGAGCGCCCAGGCCGCGGCGCCGAGCATCAAGATCGAGCCGCAAATGGTCAGCGTGCCCAAGTCCGAGCGCGCCCAGAAGGAAATGCAGACACCGCTGTTCCACGAACTGGCGGGCGACTCGCCCCTGCCGCCGCTGGCGCTGCTGGACGAAGCCCCGCCGGCCCAGGAAACCGTGGCCGTCGAGACCCTGGAGTTCACCAGCCGCCTGATCGAGAAGAAGCTGTCCGACTTCGGCGTCGAAGCCAAGGTGGTGGCCGCCTATCCGGGTCCGGTCGTCACCCGCTACGAGATCGAGCCGGCTACCGGCGTCAAGGGCAGCCAGATCGTCAACCTGGCGCGCGACCTGGCGCGTTCGCTGTCGCTCACCTCCATCCGCGTGGTCGAGACCATCCCGGGCAAGAACTACATGGCGCTCGAGCTGCCGAATCCGAAGCGCCAGATCGTGCGCCTGTCCGAGATCGTCGGTTCGAAGGTCTATGGCGACAGCGCCTCGGCCCTGACGGTTGCGCTGGGCAAGGACATCGCCGGCAAGCCGGTCTGCGCCGACCTGGCCAAGATGCCCCACCTGCTGGTGGCGGGTACGACCGGCTCGGGTAAATCGGTGGGCATCAACGCGACCATCCTGTCGCTGCTGTACAAGTCCGACCCGGCCGACGTGCGCCTGATCCTGATCGACCCGAAGATGCTGGAAATGTCGGTCTACGAGGGCATCCCGCACCTGCTGGCGCCGGTCGTGACCGACATGCGCCAGGCCGGACACGCCCTGAACTGGGCGGTGAACGAGATGGAGCGCCGCTACAAGCTGATGTCGAAGCTGGGCGTGCGTAACCTGGCCGGCTACAACGGCAAGATCATGGAAGCGGCCAAGCGCGAGGAGCACATCCCGAATCCGTTCTCGATCATGCCGGACAATCCCGAGCCGCTGGAAAAGCTGCCGACCATCGTCATCATCATCGACGAATTGGCCGACCTGATGATGGTCGTGGGCAAGAAGGTGGAAGAGCTGATCGCCCGTATCGCGCAGAAGGCGCGCGCGGCCGGCATCCACCTCATTCTTGCTACGCAGCGGCCGTCGGTGGACGTGATCACCGGCCTGATCAAGGCCAACATCCCGACCCGTATCGCCTTCCAGGTGTCGTCGAAGATCGATTCGCGCACCATTCTCGACCAGATGGGCGCCGAAACCCTGCTGGGCATGGGCGACATGCTCTACATGCCGCCGGGTACCGGCCTGCCGATCCGCGTGCACGGCGCCTTCGTCTCCGACGACGAAGTGCATCGAGTTGTAAAACATCTTCAATCGCTGGGCGAACCGAATTACATTGAGGGCATTCTCGAAGGCGGCACGCTGGAAGAAGGCGGCGGCGCCGACGGGGTGCCGGCGGGCGAGGGCGGCGGCGAGTCCGACGCCATGTACGACCAGGCGGTGCAGGTGGTGCTCAAGAACCGCCGCGCATCGATCTCGCTGGTGCAGCGCCACCTGCGCATCGGCTACAACCGCGCCGCGCGCCTGCTGGAACAGATGGAGCAGAGCGGCGTGGTCTCGCCGATGCAATCGAACGGCAACCGCGACATCCTGGTCCCGGCTGCCAGCGCCGAATAATCCGCCGACGCGCGCTACGCGCGGCGGCGGACCCAACAAGAGGAATGCCGATGAAATTCACGACTCACATTAGCGCACTGATCGCTACCCTGGCCTTGTCCGGCGCCGCCCAAGCCGGCGCCCTGGACCAGCTGAAAGCCTTCGCCTCCGGCACCAAGGCCGCCAAAGGCGAATTCACCCAGCAGCAGCAAGGCAAGACCAAGAGCGGCAAGGCCGCCCCGGTGTCGAGCGGCAGCTTCGTGTTCGCCCGTCCCGGCAAGTTCATCTGGACCTATCAGAAGCCCTACGAACAGGTGCTGCAGGCCGACGGCGACCAGCTCTACATCTACGACAAGGACCTGAACCAGGTGACGGTCAAGAAGCTGGGCAATGCGCTCGGCTCCTCGCCGGCCGCGATCCTGTTCGGCAGTAACAACCTGGAGCAGAACTTCACCCTGTCCGAAGCGGGCGAGCGCGACGGCGCCGAATGGCTGAACGCCGTGCCCAAGGCCAAGGACACCACCTTCGAGCAGATCAGCATCGGCCTGAAGGGCGGGGTGCCGGTGGCGATGGAACTGAAGGACAGCTTCGGCCAGACCTCGGTGCTGAAGTTCACCAGCTTCCAGCGCAATCCCCAGCTGGCGGCCCAGCAGTTCAAGTTCGAGATCCCGCAGGGCGCGGACGTCGTCAAGCAATAAACCTCAATAGATCTGCGTGCGCAAGTCGATGTGCTTGCGCGGCGCCAGGTCGACCAGCGCACGGTCAGTGGGCGCCTCCAGCAGCGCGACCCAGACCGTGTGCTCTTCATAGAAGTAGGAACGGTTCGAGCCGCCCAGCGATGCGTGGAAGCGTCCGTTCCAGTCGATCCGCACCGCCTCGCCCAGCTGTCCCGTGAACAGCGGCGCCGGCAGATGGCCCGGCCAGCGCGTGGTGAGCATCCCGCTCCAGGGCTGGTCCAGCCTGACCTCGAACCCATCGCGTGTCCTGTGCGCCCGGACGTTGTCCGGCCGTAGCGGACGGTCCTCGTGCCAGGCGGGATCGCCGAAACTGCGAATGCGTTCCACCGGTATGAAACCGTCCTGTTCCAGCGCCATGATCTCGTGGCGCAGCGTGCCGTCGTTGCTCAGTTGCGGCAGCAGGTGGGCGCGCGGCACGGCAAGCCGGGCGGGCGCTTCGGCGGCGGCGCGCGTGGCCTTGGTCCAGCGCAGCCAGGTGTCCTGCATGATCAAGACGGGCATGATGAGCGAAAAGAGGAAGGAGAAGCCGTCATTATAAGGAGTGCCGCGTGGCGTCAGCGCGGCGGCGGCACTGATCGGCTACACTAGGCGCCTAGACAACCTCGATGTACAGATGAACCAGACGCCCGCCCGCGCGGCGCGCCTTGCCGGAGGCCGCCATGGATGACCTTTTCAAGACCGAACCCTCGCCACCCCTGGCTGAAGCCCTGCGTCCGCGCACCATCGGGGAAGTGATCGGCCAGAGCCACCTGCTGGGCGAAGGCAAGCCCCTGAACCTGGTGTTCAAGTCGGGCAAGCCGCATTCGATGATCCTGTGGGGCCCGCCCGGCGTCGGCAAGACCACGCTCGCGCGCCTCACCGCGTATGCCTTCGACTGCGAGTTCATCGCCTTGTCGGCCGTGCTGTCCGGCGTGAAGGACATCCGCGCCGCCGTCGAGCAGGCCGAGCATTACCTCCAGCAGGGCAAGCACACCATCCTGTTCATCGACGAGATCCACCGCTTCAACAAGTCGCAGCAGGACGCCTTGCTGCCCTTCGTCGAATCGGGCCTGGTCACCCTGATCGGCGCGACAACCGAGAACCCATCCTTCGAGGTCAACTCGGCATTGCTGTCGCGCTCCCAGGTATATGTGCTCAAGGCCCTGAGCGACAAGGAGATGCGCCAGCTGCTCAAGCGCGCCCAGGAGCGCGTGCTGCAGCACCTGACGTTCGACGAAGTGGCCATCGACACCCTGGTCGGCTATGCCGACGGCGATGCGCGCCGCTTCCTCAACCTGCTGGAGCAGACCAAGACCTCGGCCGACACGGCCGGCATCCAGCGCATCACCGCCGAGTTCGTGGAGAACGCGCTGACGCTCAACGCACGCCGTTTCGACAAGGGCGGCGACAACTTCTACGACCAGATCTCGGCCCTGCACAAATCGGTGCGCGGCTCGAACCCGGACGCGGCCCTGTACTGGCTGTGCCGCATGCTGGACGGCGGCGCCGACCCCAAGTACCTGTCGCGCCGCATCGTGCGCATGGCCTGGGAAGACATCGGCATCGCCGACCCGCGCGCCATCCAGCTGGCCAACGACGCCGCCACCACCTTCGAGCGGCTCGGCTCGCCGGAAGGCGAGCTGGCGCTGGGCCAGGCCGTCATCTACCTGGCGATGGCGGCCAAGAGCAACGCCGGCTACAACGCCTTCAACGCGGCCATGGCCTTCGTGAGGAAGGACAAGTCGCGCGAGGTGCCGGTCCACCTGCGCAACGCACCGACCAAGCTGATGAAGGAACTCGGCTACGGCCACGAATACCGCTACGCGCACGACGAACCGCATGCGTATGCGGCGGGCGAAACCTACCTGCCGGACGGGATGCCGGAGCCCGGCTGGTACGAGCCCGTGCCGCGCGGGCTGGAGGCGAAAATCGGCGAGAAACTGGCCTGGCTGCGCAGCCTCGACGACGAGGCGCGCTCGGGCGGAGAAGGGTAGCCGGGCACGTAGGGCGCGCAGGCTGGGCTCATCTGCGCGCTACTGTGCGCATCGCGCATTCATCGCACGCTCCGTCCGCGAATTCCGCATTCTGCGCCATCTTTTTTGCGCTTCATCGCAAGTCGATGGCGGCTCCGAGGGTCGATCGGTAAAGTTCAATCATACCGAATCACATTTGACCTGAAGGAGAGCACCATGAACATCCGTAAAAACTTCGAAGCCCTGTTCCTCGCCGCTGCAGCCCTGGGCCTGACCGTCAGCTTCGCTACCGCCAACGAGCGTCCTGTCGAGATCCTGCAATCGACCACCCCGGCCCTCGCCGACATGCATGTGCAGACCATCGTGATCAGCGCACCGCGCCTGAGCGCCGCCGAGAAAGCCAGCCTGAACGGTTAATTCCCGAGGGCTGGCGGGAGGCCCGGCAGCGCGATTGCCCGCATTGCTGCTGAATCTCGCAAATATTGGCTGTCGGCTTGGTACAATTGTGTTTTCGACATACGCAAGTCCACCCCGACATGATTGACATCCAACTTCTTCGCAAAGACATCGACACCGTCGCAGCGCGCCTGGCGACGCGCAAGTTCCAGCTCGACGTGGCCACCTTCAATGCCATCGAAGCGGAACGCAAGGCGATCCAGACGCGTACCGAGGAACTGCAGGGCAAGCGTAACTCGCTGTCGAAGCAGATCGGTATGCTCAAGGGCAAAGGCGAAGACACCACGGCCGTGATGGCCGAAGTGGCCGGCCTGGGCGACGAGCTCAAGGCCAACGAAGTCGCCCTCGGCGAGGTGCAGGCGAAAATGGCGCGCTTCATGGAAGCGGTGCCGAACCTGCCGCACGAAAGCGCCCCTCAGGGCACGGACGAATCGGGCAACGTCGAAGTGCGCAAGGTGGGCATCCCGCGCAGCTTCGACTTCGAGGTCAAGGACCACGTCGACATCGGCGAAAAGCTGGGCCTGGACTTCGATACCGCGACCAAACTCACTGGTTCGCGCTTCTCGATGATGAAAGGCGGCATGGCCCGCCTGCACCGCGCGCTGGCGCAGTTCATGCTGGACACCCACACCGGCCAGCACGGCTATACCGAGTGCTACACCCCGTACATGGTGAATGCCGACTCGCTGCGCGGCACCGGCCAGCTGCCGAAGTTCGAAGCCGACCTGTTCTCGGTGAAGAAGGGCGGCGCGGAAGGCGAGGGCGAGAACTTCTACCTGATCCCGACCTCGGAAGTGTCGCTGACCAACGTGGTGCGCGACGAGATCGTGGCGCTGGACCAGCTGCCGCTCAAGATGACCGCGCACACCCCGTGCTTCCGCTCGGAGGCGGGCAGCTACGGCCGCGACACCCGCGGCATGATCCGCCAGCACCAGTTCGACAAGGTCGAGCTGGTCCAGGTGGTGCACCCGGAGCAGTCGTACGCGGCGCTGGAAGAGATGGTCGGCCAGGCCGAGTTCATCCTGACCTCGCTGGGCCTGCCGTACCGCGTCATGTCGCTGTGCACCGGCGACATGGGCTTCTCGGCCGCCAAGACCTACGACCTCGAAGTGTGGCTGCCGGCGCAGAACACCTACCGCGAGATCTCGTCGCTGTCGAACTGCGAAGCCTTCCAGGCGCGCCGGATGCAGGCCCGCTTCCGCAACGCCGCCGGCAAGCCGGAACTGCTGCACACCCTGAACGGCTCCGGCCTGGCGGTGGGCCGCACCTTGGTGGCGGTGCTGGAGAACTACCAGCAGGCGGACGGCAGCGTGGTGATTCCGGAAGTGCTGCGTCCCTACATGGGCGGCCTGGAGCGCCTGGCGCCGGCTGCCTGAGAGAACGGAAAGCAGGGAAAATGACACTGTCGTGAAATTTTCCCTTCCATTTTCCGGGAGAGCCGCTATAATGGCGGTCTCTTGCAGCTCACAGCAAGAATCGACCGAATCAGGAGAGGTGGCAGAGTGGTCGAATGTACCTGACTCGAAATCAGGCGTACGGGTGACCGTACCGTGGGTTCGAATCCCACCCTCTCCGCCAGTAGTAGCGAAAAAGGCTCCCGAAGGGAGCCTTTTTTGTTTCTTGCGCAAAACTAGCGGTACTTTGTTTAGTTAGTCTTAGAACCGTCGCCCCGGCCTTCGCCCGGGGCGACGGTTTTTGGGCAAACTAAATATGCCTCTTTCGCATCCTTCGAGCGCCACTTGCTCTGAGCGAAACGCCCCCTATCCACCGCCGCCGGGCATTTACACCAATTTACACCGGACGTTTGATCCCACCGCACAGGCCCGTTCCCCGCCTCGGTACGATGTCTGGGAAGCTTGGCTAGCTGGTCAATTGATCGCAACCGTCATGCCCACGCGCCAGGGCCGTGATGGTCGCGGTGTCATCAAGTTCAAACAGTCCCCATGAGCATGCCGCGGTCCGACTTCTGGAAGAACTTCAGCACCGTCCTGGCCGGCGCGACGGGTGCGCAAGCCTTGCCCTTGCTGGTCGCGCCCTTGCTCACGCGGATGTGCACGCCTTCCGACATGGGGGCCTTCAGCGTCTGGCTCGGTGTGATAGCGGTAGCGTCCATCGTCGCCACCCTGCGTTTCGAAGCCGCAATGGTGCTCGATCACGAAAAGCGGCAGCAGCGCGTCTGCTTCAGCGTGGTGGCCTATTTCGCGACCCTGTTGGCCCTGACGCTGACTGCCTGCGTGGTGGCGGCGCGCGTGGCCGGCCTGTCGGCCGTGGGTACGATGTCCTGGTTCGCGCTGCTCACCATCGGCGCGGGAACCTGGCTCACCGCGTTCACGCAAACCACGCTCGCCTATGCCGCCTCGCACAACCTGTTCGACAAGGCCGCGAAAGCCAAGGTGCTGGCGGCCGGCACCACCGCCATCAGCCAGCTTGCCTTGCTCTATTCGGGCCTGCATGGCGCGGCCCTGCTGGCTGGGCAATTGATCGGTCTCGGCGCCGGACTGTGGGCGGCGCGCCTGATGGTGTCGCCGCCGCCGGCGCGCATCAAGCTGACCCTCGACGACGAGCAGCGCAGCTATCTCGCCAAGCACCAGGCTTTCTGGCGTTTTTCCTTGCCGTCGAGCCTGCTTAACACCGTGGTCGGCCAGCTGCCGCTGTTCATGATCGGTATCCATCACGGCGTGCAGGCGGCCGGCCTGTTCGCGCTGACCCAGCGCGTGCTCAATGCACCCATCGCCCTGATCGCCACCTCGGTGCTGGAGGTGTTCAAGCGCCAAGCGGTGCACGAATTCGAGTCTGCGGGACATTGCCGCGACGTCTATCGCGCCACCTTCAAGGTGCTGGTGCTGCTGGCCCTCGGGCCCTCGCTGGTGCTGCTCCTGTTTTCGCCCGAACTGTTCGGCTGGGTCTTCGGTCCCACCTGGCGGCCGGCAGGGGAGCTGGCGCGCATCCTCGCTCCCTTGTGCTTCCTCAACTTTGTCGCCAGCCCGCTCAGCTACGTGTTCTATGTGACCGGGAAGCAGAAGATGGAGCTGCTGTGGCAGGTGGCGCTGTTTGTCATGACGATTTCCGTGTTCGTCGCGCCGCTGAGCTTGCACGAGTGCCTGCTCGGGTATGCGGCGGGCCGTTCCGCGCTCTACATGGTATACCTGGCCATGTCTTACCGCTGCGCGCAGAACGGCCCGGCTTCTGTCAGCTCCGCAGGAAGGCCAGCAGGTCCGCGCTGAGCTGGTCCTTGTGGGTGGTCGCCAGGCCGTGCGAACCGCCGGCATAAACCTTCAGCGTCCCTTGCGGCAGCAGCTCGACGGCGCGGCGCGCGGTGGTGTCGATCGGGACGATCTGGTCGTCGTCGCCGTGGATCACGAGGGTGGGAATGTCCATCTTCTTCAGGTCCTCGGTGAAGTCGGTCTCCGAAAACTGCTTGATGCAGGCGTAGGCGCTTTTCAGGCTGCATTGCATGCCCTGCAGCCAGAAGGTGTCGCGCACGCCTTCCGACACCTTGGCGTCCGGACGGTTGTAGCCGTAGAAGGGCAGGGTCAGGTCCTTGAAGAATTGCGCGCGGTCGGCGCGCACGCCGTCGCGGATGCCGTCGAACACGTCCATCGGCACGCCATGCGGATTGGCGGGCGAGACCATCATCTGCGGCGTCACCGCGCCCACCAGCACGGCCTTGGCGACGCGGCCGGCGCCGTGGCGGCCGATGTAGCGCGCCACCTCGCCGCCGCCGGTCGAGTGGCCGACCAGCATGGCGCCGCTCAGGTCGAGGGTCTCGATCACGGTGGCCAGGTCGTCGGCATAGGTGTCCATGTCGTTGCCGTGCCAGGGCTTGCTCGAGCGGCCGTGGCCGCGGCGGTCGTGGGCGATGACGCGGTAGCCGTGCTCCGCCAGGAACATCATCTGGTCTTCCCAGGCCTCGCCCGAGAGCGGCCAGCCGTGGCTGAACACGACCGGGACGCCGTGGCCCCAGTCGGTGACGTGGATCTGGGTGCCGTCGTGGACGGTGACCTTGTCGAGGGTGCGGGTGCCTTTCATGCTGTTCCTTTCAGTGAGGCGGATGGTTGCGGCGCCAATGCGGCGCACCGTCCCATTCTGGAATCCGGGCCGGTCCGCGTCCATGCGGACGAAGGAAGAGCTGCCGGCCACACCTTCGTGGGGTATCGCAGCACGCCCGTCCAAGACATTCTTTTTATTGGCATGTTCTCAACGCAAGTCAGTCGTCTTACACTGGTGGTAAATACACCGGGAGAGACGCGATGCATGCACACGCGGCCATCATGCTGCCAGCCGGTCCGCACGGTTGTGACGGGCTGAAGTTGGGCATGGCCGGCCGCGGGAAGAGAGCGCCATGACCGCCACGCCGCGTGCACTCGTCATCGGCGGTTCGCTGGGCGGACTGCTGGCGGCCGCGATGCTGCGCGCGGTCGGCTGGGAGGTGGACGTGTTCGAGCGCTCGGCGGACGGGCAGGGCAAGCATGGCGGCGGGCTCGTGCTGCAGCCCGACGTCTTGATGGCCTTGCGCTTCGCCCAGCTGGACCCGGACCGGCTGCCGAGCGTGCCTTCGGACGACCGTCTCTACCTCGACCGAGGCGACCGGATTCTCCAGCGCAGCCACATGCCGCAGGCCCAGACCTCGTGCGAGATCCTGTACCGGGCGCTGCGCGGCGGACTGCCGCAGGCCCGCCTGCACGCCCGCCGGACCTTCGTGCGCTACGAGCAGGAAGGCCAGCGCGTCACGGCCCACTTCGCCGATGGCGCGAGCGAGACGGCCGACCTGCTCATCGGGGCTGATGGCGCCCGTTCCACGGTCCGTCGCCAGATGCAGCCCGATGTCGCTCCGCGCTATGCCGGCTACGTGGCCTGGCGCGGCGCCGTGCCCGAGGCGCTGCTGCCGCAGGCCACGCGCGAGAAGCTCGATCGCGCCTTCGTGTTCCAGCAGGGCGACAGTCATCTGCTGCTGGCCTACCTGGTGCCGGGCCAGGACGAGTCGGTCGAGGCAGGCGAGCGGCGCTGGAACTGGATCTGGTACCGGCGCGTGGGGCAGGGCGCGCCCTTGACCGCGCTGCTCACCAGCCGCGACGGGCGCACCGATCCCGCATCGCTGCCACCGGGCGCGGTGCGTCCGGAGCACCTTACCGGGCTGCTCGGCGATGCACGCCAACTGGCGGCGCCGTCCTTGCGTGTACTGATCGAGACGACGAAGGCGCCTTACGTGCAGGCGATCATGGACATGGAAGCGCCGAAGATGCTCGACGGCCGGGTGCTGCTGTGCGGCGACGCCGCCTTCCTGCCGCGCCCGCATACCGCAGGCAGTACCTCGAAGGCCGCCGCCGACGCGCTCACGCTGGCGATGCTGCTCAGCCAGCGCCAGGCAGTGCCGGACGTGGGCCTGGCGCAGTGGGAACAGCTGCGCCTGACGGCGGGGCAGGGCATGGTGATGGCGGGGGCCGAAATGGGCGACCGCATCATGGGCTTGTCGTGCTTCTGAGCGGGTGTGCGAAAGTTGCAGTTCGTCACTTGCCTTCTTGAGAAGGCGTCCGCTATAATGCGGCCTCTTGCAGCTCACAGCAAGAATCGACCGAATCAGGAGAGGTGGCAGAGTGGTCGAATGTACCTGACTCGAAATCAGGCGTACGGGTGACCGTACCGTGGGTTCGAATCCCACCCTCTCCGCCAGTAGTAATAAAAAAGGCTCCCGACGGGAGCCTTTTTTATTGCGTATGCGGAAGGAGTGAGCCACCAATGTGGCTCACGCGTGGGATTCGAAGACCGGCGCTTGCAAGCGCCGGGGCGGCCTGCAGGATGTAGGCGAATCCCACCCTCTCCGCCAGATTAAAGTCCCTAGATGTTTAGGGGCATCAAAGAACCCGTTGCTCTCATAGAGACAGCGGGTTTTTTGTTGCTTAATACTGTCCAGCGTAACTTGGCATTTGAACCTATGCCCAACCGATTAAAAGTCGCTAAAGCGGATAGGGAGTCTAAATCGATGACTTGCCAAACGTGGCAAACTCAGAAGTCAACCTTATCCAAAAAGGAAAATACCAATCGTTTTCGAATTCTAGGTTTCAAAAGCGTCATAACCCCGGATGCCGTCAGATCGATGAGATCAGCTTGGCACCGCATGCAGTGAGGTCCTGATCGTATGCAACCAGCTTTCCATGGTGCCTACGCGTGCTGCCGCTTGGCAGGATCGGAAACTTTCCTTTGCATTTAGGGCAATAAGTTGAATCGCCTTCGATAGCGACCGGCTTCCCCAATACGGTGAAGTCCTGCGCCGCCGAGATGACTTCTCCGCCATGCGTGGTTTTGTCGCCGAGCCTAATGACTCCGCGTCCTTGTTGGTCTTTCATGCGGGCTCCGTTTGAGCGAATCACGCGACGCTGCGCGCCGTATCGGCATCCTGATTGGCTGCGATAAGCGCCTCGTCATTACCCAGGAAGATTTTTCGATAGCGCCAATAACCTGTCAGTTCCAATGTTGGCATATTGAATCCTGCGAGTGAATCATGTACGTAAGCGTCAAACAGGGCGGCAAGTGAAGGCGGAGTCGGTGTGGCGCGCTGGGCCTGCGCAAACACGTCCCGGGCTTCCGGGTCCAATGCGCTGGTTGTCAGAAGGTCCTTTCGCGCACCGGTATTGAAAATGTCCTTGACGACCGCAAGTGTTCGCTGGCCCAGGCCCATCGCAGCGGATCGCGCCATAGCGGCGGCGTCACTGATCAGGCTCCTGTTGAACGCAAGCAGAATTTCTCGTTCGGAGTCGCTTGCTCGCCTGACCTGAGTGGTCGTGTGGAAATGGTTACGCATCTGCCATCGCCAGTTGAGATACTGCTGTAGCCACGCATACATTGGGCGGGGCGCCAGCGTGGCTTGTGCAAGGAATGCGTCGTAGGCTTTGGCCAGGTCTGGGTGGACGGCGAATGGGTCATGAACACCGGGAGTTGCCATGGGGCGTTTCATCGGGGCGCCAGCTGCAACTGCACAATCGAACATGTGGTTCAGCGGTATCTGGGACAGTTTCAGGGAGTCGCCATGCTGCGGGTTGTTTCCCACTGAGACACCGAACTCACCCGGGCGGTAGCCGCCACCGACATCGCTGTGCGCGCCCGGGTAGGCGTGCTGGATCCATCCTGCTTGCAGCTTCCCATCGATGCCGATTTCATCCAAAGGGAAATTCCGGCGAAGCTCATGCATTGCGACCATGTGAACACAATTCTGCACGGAGGCCGGCACTCGCAGCGATCCTCCACTGGCCCAAGCGCCATGTCCGCCGGTCGAGTTGGCAAGCACCGCCGAGGTGCCGGACCAGAATCCCGCTGAGGCGACGGTGTCGATGAGCCCGACAAAGCGAAAGCGCAGGGGCACACCGGCCAGACGGCCGCCGACCAGCAATTCGTCCAGCCAGTGGCAGAACACCCTGGCTTCCGCGGCACCCCTGGAAAACCCGAATACGTCGAGGAAACATTCAACCACGTGGGGCTTTCTACCCTTGAGTTTTGCTTCCAGAAGCTGGGCCTGCCGAGTCAGGAACGCGCGGCGGTCGCTGTCGCTGGATAGTGCCGCTTGCAGCAGGCCACTGCGCGTGCCGAGCCGGGCAAGACATTCGCTATCGTTCGTGTCGGTTACATTGCGGCTGTTACGGCACAGGGCGAGCACGGCGCCTTCATCAAACATGAGGCTTGTGAAGCAACGCCAGTGAAGCGAATTAAAAACGGCCAACAAACCGAAAATGACCCGCTCCTCACAGCCGAAGGCACACGCCGAACCCATGGTGCTTTCGTCGTGCTCTCCGATTTCCGGAAATCTCGTCCCGACACCAGGAACATAAATCGGATGATAGCCCATGTCTTTTTCACGAAGATAGACATCATGCAGCCGTGCAATGTTGCTGTCTGCGTGTTCTCGACGATCACGGTCTCTATTGTTGCCTGTTCCATCAAAAAAGAGTCCAATGTTCAAGGTGACTTCACATTTCTTGAAATCGCAGTCGTATTCTGGAACGACTCGCCTTATTCCAGCGGTCGGTGCATTTTTTGTGGGCGCTATGGTGACATCGGCCCGTTTCATCGCCAGTCTCCGTATTTTGCCTTGTCGCGGGCATCTTCGCGATCAAGCTCCGCGTGTTCTTCGGCAGTGAAGATTTCCTTGATGGGCGCTCCTGCAGTCGCTAACAGGCTCTCTTGAGCACTCCCCCATTTAATCGGGTGCTCATCCGCAGTATGATCAAACGAACTCACAACAATGCGCACGCGACCATTGGGGAAGAAGTGAACAAAAAACAGGCCTGATTCGCGGTACTCCTCTACGGGCACCTGCGCACGGTATCTGCCCTCGATCTCCCCTGATTCTGCTTCCGTTGGATTGGACGGTTTGATAATGCGGTGCACCTGCCATCGCACATCTGCTTTCAATCCTGGATACCATTTTTTCGGAAGCGTGACACAACATGTGAAACCGCCGCCGCCGCCCCCCTGGCCAACGTTACCGTAGTAACCTTTATTAACGTAAAATTCGTGAATGAGATGGTCGGAACCTAGATGCTGGACCCCGACGATCGAAGCAGGCATACGGTCGTTGCCCTTGGGGCGAGCGTGGAGTAGCGCATAGGAGCCAAGCAACACTCCCAAGGCCAGTAAAGACACAATGGGATGCGACCGCACAAACGAGAGGGTAGGAATTTTCATAGTGCCTCTGTATTAGATAACAATTGGGATTGCATTTGAATCGTCGCCCACGGCCGCTCCCTGGCTGGCCCAGCTGCGTCTTGCCTGTAGATCATCGACGAGTTCCCGCAATTTGCTTCGAAACGCGCTGACTTCATTCATCGCAAGGAATTCGGCGACCTCCGGCCGTCGCAGGATTGCGCCTTTGGTCAGGAGCGCGGCCTCGGTCAGGAACATTAAAATTTGGGGGTGCGCGTTGCCGGCGGCTCGCCAGGCTCGGCGCGCCGCTTGCGCCCATTCGTGCTGTTCCACCGCGTTGCCGGGCAAGGCCTCGCCATTGCGCATCATCTTCACCTTGGCGATGAAGTGATCCGGTTCGCTTGCCTCGTCCAGGGCCAGCAGCTGATCCTGGTCCAGGCGCAGGGGCGTCAGTGCAACTGTGGTCGCCTCGGCCGGTGGCAGCGGGACAAGCGCGCCGGAACGGTGATGGATAGTCCAACGTGCGATCGGTCCTGACATCGCGGCCCACTGTGCCGGCGTCAGCAATTCCGAGAGCGATGCAAGAACCGCGCAGTCCGCATACCTGAGCGTGAACTGCTTGCCCTCCGGATCAAGAATGAAAATGAATCTGCCCAGGTGGTGGGCAAGCTGGCCGATATTCAGCGCCGACTCGATGACCGACACGTGCAGCGCAGGCTTGCGCGCGTTCATGAGGCGCATGACGCGATCGAGATCGCCGACTTCGTAAGCGGCTTCGACGTCGACCAGGAGCGGGCTGACCGCCAGGGCACGGTTTGGGTAAATCGGCGCCAGCCACGCCGGGCGGCTTTCGGGAGCATCTTCGGTGTAGCTTGCCGATATCTCGTCGAGCATGCCGTTGTCGATCAGGAGATAGACGAAGGTATTCGGGTCGCCGTTGCTCATTCCGCCTCCACCAAGGGACTATGCGCACGCGCTGCCGCCAGCATGCAAGGAATGCAAATGTCGTGATGCGGCAACTCGTCGGGGAACTGTGTTTGCTGCGCCCGTTTTGGAAAGGTTTGGTGGTCGGCAGCGTAGACGTGGCTGTTTCCAGTCGTGCTGCCGATAATTCCCTCTTCGCTGATTTTCAATTCACTGCCACCGCCGTAGATGCAGACACCCTTCCTGGCCTTGATGTTGATCCAGTCCGTCGTGCTAATCAGTTCCATCACCTTTTTTGCCAGGAGTTCGATGGTGCCGTCCTGCGCTTCGGTCTGCATGTTGCCGCGTGCGGCAATGTGCTTCATGCCGCCGTCATTGGCAAAGACGCTGACGCCCTGCGCCGCGCGTAGCGATGTTTGTCCTCCAGCGGTGAGCTGCGTGTCCGCAGCCGTGATGAGGTAGGCGTTCTTTTCCGCACCGAGTGCCAGATTTTCATTGCTTGCCACGACAATTCCCGCGGGACCGCTGACTGCGACAATGGGTGCACCGCCCGTGCCGCCGCCTGCGCCAACAGCGACATTCGTTCCGTGATCCAGATGCCTGAGCTTGTCGACCAGTTGCGCCAGTTGCAGACCGTTTGCCGGGTCTTTGGAGTGGGTTTCGGCGAGTTTCGCGAGCTGGTCGGCAATATCGCGCAAGCCGTCGGCGAGGCCGATCAATTCGGCCCGGTCCAGCTGTTTGCCTTCGGCCTGGTCGTTATTGCTTGCGGTGACCAGCACGCCTTTGCCACCCCGGATTGCCACGGCCTTGTCACTACGCAGCTCAGCGCCTTCGCCGCGGGGGCGCCGGTCTTCTCCCCGTGGATGAGTCAGCCATCCGAGATTCAGCTGCGAAGCGCCATCGTCGCTTGCCAGCTGGGCGCTGATTTCGCGCGGTGTGTCGTCGAACCGGAGCTGGTTCATGCGCGCGCCGTGAATCTCCTGGCTACGCATGCCAGAAAGAAAGCGCGTTGACGGCAAGTTGGCGCGATTGCTCAAGGGGGGAGGCAAGGCACGCCCATTGAAAAGCTGGCAAATAATGATGGGCTTGTCGGGATCGCCGCCGAGAAAAGCCACCAGGACTTCCGTCCCCACGCGGGGTAGCGCCAGGGTGCCGCAATGCGAGGATCCATTGCCAGCCCAATTTGTAGCTACCCGCACCCAGGCGGAATCCGCATCCGTGTCGGATGCGCCCGCGCCTTGTGCGTGATGATGGTCTTCCGGACGCGTCGCAGGAAATCGAATCTTCACGCGGCCAAGTTCGTCGCAATGCACGACGTCGTTTTCTCTGCCAACCACGATTGCAATCTGCAAACCCGGGTCGCTCAGGTCGGTGCGCGGGTCGAATGCCGGGACGATCGGG
The DNA here is from genome assembly GCF_018119395.1 of Massilia sp. ZL223. Lineage (GTDB taxonomy): Bacteria > Pseudomonadota > Gammaproteobacteria > Burkholderiales > Burkholderiaceae_D > Telluria. Next base: position 4,491 of record NZ_JAGPWD010000050.1, on the reverse strand, counting down.
ATAGTGCGTCGTACCGCCTCGAATCGCATGTGGAAACGGTTTGCGTTATCTTCGCTGGAAAGATCAGTGGGCATGCCCGCCGGAACGCGCCAGTCATTGAAAAGGAACAGCCGTTGTATCCGTTGTTCCAAGCTTGTTGGCAGGTTGTTCTGCGCCTTGACTTCAATTGATGTGATGATGAAATCGCGCTCGGGGCCAGGATGGCCATTGATTTCCGGGTGGTCGCTGATGGTGAAGTATTCGCCTGCACAGAAGTCGCGGACGCTTCCTTCTCCGGTGAAGCGTTTTGCATCGAGTTCCTTGCGCTGCATGCGCAGCACGCCCAGGCGATATAGCTCCTTGTCGTCAGAGCCCGCATGCGGTGATTCGACGATGTATTCTTGCACTCCGCCAGCTAACTGGTTGCCGGATGGGCCTTGATTGATCTGGCCTGGTATTTCAGCGGCCATCCCGGGAATGTTTCCCGGTCGCTTGTAGTCCCAACTGAAAACCCAGACGCTGCCCGCCTGGAGCTTACGTACCGCGCCCCAACGTGTGACCGAATCGCGCTGCTCGGTCGCGTTGTCGCGGTGGTAGCGTACGACGCCGGCCGCGTTCTTCTTCAGGTCACGCGGGTTGTCAAAGAGCACGAGAGTATGCACCGGCAATTCCGAGTCGTGAGTTGCTTGCCGGTGTGCTGGGTGGCAGCCGGGGCGGAAGAACCAGGCAACTCCGGAGCGCGCCAACAGTCGACGGATAAAGGCTGCATCCGATTCGTTGAACTGTATCGTCTGTTCGCGCTCGGGATATTTCTCCAGATGGAAGCCAGGTGCGAGTTCAAAGTCGAAGTAGCCACTCAATGCGCTGTTCAGCTGCAGCCATTCCTGCAACACGACAGTGACGATCCGCGGCCAGCTCATTTTCCTGAACACGCGCGTGTTGACACGTTGCTCCATGACCGCCATGGCGTCGCGAATGACGAGTTGGTAGCTCGCGATCACGCCATCGCACTCGCCAGAGCTTGCCTGCGTGACGAGACCACACACCCTGCGCAACTGGCCTCGATCATTGACGAACTCGAGGGCGGCGGGCACGCCAATGAATTCCTTCAGTGGCAGACTGTTGGAAGTGGCAACGCAATTGACCTGATACTCAAATCCACCGCAAATGGATTCGGTACCGCGGACAAACTGAGGGAGCAGGACGTCGGAGATCTGTTTCCTTTGATAAACAAGTGTCATGCGGATAGGACGGTCGGTGGTGATCAGCTTTTTTTCCGTCAGCATGAAATTGACAAGCTCGTTATCATTTTGCACAGCGTACTCCGTGAGTTTCCAATCGGAACAATCTATTCTGGCATTTTCAGGCAAGCGCGGAATTGAGGATCGATAAGCTCGACCGTCATGAACGGATGGGATGAAGATCCCGCGGACGGCCCTCCGCACGCTGCGTAGATTGGCGATGTTCGGACGCTCCGGTCCGGTAAACTGACCAGAGGGCTGGTGCGGCGGACGCACACCTGACACGGGCGCAGGTTGCATGTCGCGCGGCGGTAGTGGCCGGGCTGCTGCGCGCCACAAGCACGGCGCAGTAGGTAGAAGAGGGGCTGCCGCAGATTGATCTTGCTCCGCTATTCCCAGACCCAGGCCGATGCCTGGTTAGCGTTGGCCCTCCAGGTCCGCAGCTATTGCGATAGGTAATTGCAAAATCTATACTGCCGAGAGCGACGTTCGCTGGTATTCAACCTTAGGTGCCCCGTGAGTTTGTTTCAACATGCCGTGCTATTGGCCTGCCTGGTGCTCGCCGCAGGATTCTTGTCGCTTACCGAGATCGCGTTCGCCGGCGCGCGCAAGATCAAGCTCAAGCTGCTGGCGGAGGCGGGCGACCAGCGCGCCCTGAAGGTGATGGCACTGCAGGTCCAGTCGGCCGAATTCTTCGCCGCTTCGCAGATCGGGCTCAACGCGATCGCCATCCTCGGCGGCATCCTGGGCGAGGGCGCCTTGCGTCCGTATTTCATCGAATGGATCTCGGGCGTCTACAACGGCCCCTGGCTCGACAACGTCGGCTTCGCGCTGTCCTTCCTGTTTGTCACCTTCCTGTTCATCCTGTTTTCCGACCTGATGCCCAAGCGCCTGGCCATGATCGCGCCGGAGCGCATCGCGGTCGCGATCATCAATCCGGTCCTGGTATTCATTCGCATCTGCAAGCCGCTGTCCTGGGCGCTCAATCTCGTCGCCAACCTGATCTTCCGCGTGTTCAAGGTCGACATGACGCGGGAAGACAGCATCACCTTCGACGAGATCTCCGCCGCGGTGGAAGCCGGCGCCCAGGCGGGTGTCCTGCAGAAGCAGGAGCAGCATTTCATCGAGAACGTGTTCGAGCTGGAATCGCGCTCGGTCGTCTCGGCCATGACCAATCGCGACAGCGTGGTGTATTTCAACCTGAACGAGACCGAGGAGAGCGTCAGGGAGAAGATCGCCAAGTATTCCAAGTTCCCCGTCTGCGACGGCACGATCGACCGCGTCATCGGCTACGTGGACACGCGCGACATCCTGGTGCGGCTGCTGAACAAGCAGTCGCTGTTCCAGCTGAACGAGTCGAGCATCCGCACCGTCCTGATCATCCCCGACACCCTGACCCTGTCGGAGCTGCTCGACCGCTTCCGCGCCACCAAGGAAACCTTCGCCGTCGTGATCAACGAGTACGCGCTGGTGATGGGCGTGATCACCCTGAGCGACATCATGCTGACCGTGATGGGCAGCTGGGGCAATCCCATGGAGCAGGACGAGCAGATCATGCAGCGCGAGGACGGCTCGTGGCTGATCGACGGCAGCACGCCGGTCGGCGACGTCAAGCGCACCCTCGGCCTGGAAAGCCTGCCCGAGGAAGAGAACTACGAGACCGCCGCCGGCTTCATGATGTACATGCTGCGCAAGGTGCCCAAGCGGACCGACAGCGTCGAATACCAGGGCATCAAGTTCGAGGTGCTCGATGTCGACCACTACCGCATCGACCAGCTGCTCGTCAGGCACCTGGCGCCGAAGGAAGCCGACCTGGCCGGCGGCTGAGACCCGGCGCGTCGCGTCTGCGCCGGGCCGCGTTCAATGCCATTTGACCGGCATGAGCATCTTCGAGCGGCACCAGCGCGCCAGCATGTGTCCCAGCATGCGCAGCGGCCCCACATGCGACATCACGTAGCGCTCGTAGGTCATGCGGTACATGATGCTGGCGATGGCGCCGCGCACGCGCAGGTTGCGGCGGCCCACCGCGCGCAGCAGGATGCCGATGGTGCCGGCACGTCCTACGGTCACCAGGGTGCCGTAGTCGCGGTAGCGGAAGCGCGGCCGCGTCTTGCCGGCGGCATGGGTCAGCAGCTCGAACAGGAAGCCCGATTGCTGGCGCCGCCTGGGCGCTGGGCGGAATCATCCGCTTGCGCTCCGGCTGGAGCAGCGAGCAGCAGTCCCCCATCGCATGGATGCGGTGGTCGTCGATGGTGCGCAGCTGTTCGTCCACCATGATCTGGTTGTTGCGGTTGACGGACAGCGCCGGCGTGATCGCCAGGTCGGGGCCGCGCACGCCGGCCGCCCAGACGGTGAGCGCCGCCGGGAACACGCGCCCGTCTTCGGTGCGCACTTCATCCGCGCCCACCTCGGCGACAGCGGTGTTGGTGCAAATCTCGACCCCCAGTTCCTCCAGCTTGCGCACGGCCAGGGCCGACACCGATGGATCGAGCCCGGCCAGCAGGCGCGGTCCGCGCTCCAGGATGCGGATGCGCACCTGGCGCGATGCGGCCAGGCCGCTGAGGCGATAGCGCACCAGGGTGTCGACCGTGTGGCGCAGGTCAGCCGCCAGCTCGATGCCGGTGGGCCCGGCGCCGACGATGACGATGTCGAGCAGCGGGGCGGCCGGGTCGCGCAGACCGGCATCCATGAAGGTCTCGCGCCGTCCGCCGGTGGCGGCGCAGGCGTTCAGGAAGCGCTGGCGGAAGGCTTCGGCCTGGCCCACGCTGTCCAGGGACAGGCAGTGCTGCTGCGCCCCAGGCACGCCGAAGAAGTTGGTGATCGAGCCGAAGGACAGCACCAGGCGGTCATACTGCACCGAGGCCGTGCCCTCGTGGGCCAGCGGACGGCGCAGGCGCACGTTCACGGTCCGCGCGCCGCGGTCGATGCCGACGATCTCGCCGCAGACGAATTCGAAGCCGCTTTCGATGGCCTGGCGCGCCAGGTCGATGTGGTAGTGGCTGGGATCGATCAGGCCGGCCGCCACCGAGTGCAGCAGCGGCTTCCAGAAGTGGGTGGGAGCGCTGTCGATCAGGATCACGCGCCGCGCCGCGCCGCGCTTTCGTCCCAGGCGCGTGGCCAGTTCCAGCCCGGCCACGCCGCCGCCTGCAATCACGATGGTTTCCATCGCTTGTCCTCCTTCACATGATTGAATGGGGTGCGGCGCGTCAGGGCCGGATCCGCAGGCGCTCCCGCTGCGCCCCCCCGCGGGCGGGGGGGGGGGGGGGGCCCC
>NZ_JAGPWD010000005.1 GCF_018119395.1 Massilia sp. ZL223 | reverse complement strand
GCAACTTCTTGAATGTCGAGGCATTCATCGCTTCCTCCGCCGAGATATGGATCCTCGTTAGACCTCAGCAGTTAAGGAAGATTCAACACTCAACGGTGACAGCGCCAAAGGAAATGCGGTTCAACCGCGCAGCGCCCGCCACGTTGCAAAGCCCGCTGCGCACAAGACAAGCGAGCCGAACAGGTGCAGCGCCCCATGCACCAGCGCCCAGCCGTACTCGCCCCGCTGCAGCAGGGTCACCGATTCGCCCGAGAAGCTGGAGAAGGTCGTCAGCCCGCCGAGGAAGCCGGTGATGACGAACAGGCGCCATTCCGGCGCCAGCTGCGGATAAGCGGAAAAGAGGCTGATCGCCATCCCCACCAGGAAGCCGCCTACCAGGTTGGCCGCCAGGGTTCCCGCCTGCACGAAGGCGTGGAAACCGCCCAGCCACAATCCGAAGCCCCAGCGCAGCCAGGCGCCGAGGGCGGCGCCGGCGCCGACCGCGAGCCAGCTCAACGCGCGGCCCAGCGCGCCTTGGCGCTGTCGTCGCTCGTGCGCGCATCGACCCAGCGCGCGCCGTCAGGGGTCTGCTCCTTCTTCCAGAACGGCGCGTCGGTCTTGAGGTAGTCCATGATGAACTCGCAGGCGGCGAAGGCTTCGCCGCGGTGCGCGGCGGTGCAGGCCACCAGCACGATCTGGTCGAGCGGCTTCATGGGGCCGATGCGGTGGATCACCAGCGCGCCGTACAGCGGCCAGCGCTCGCGCGCCTGGGCCACGATGTCCTCCAGCGACTTTTCCGTCATGCCGGGATAGTGTTCGAGCTCCAGCTCGGCCACCTGCGCGCCCTCGTTCAGGTCGCGCACCGTGCCGACGAAACTCACTACCGCGCCCACGCGCGCATCGCCTTCGCGCAGCCGCGCGACCTCACTGCTTAAGTCAAAGTCCCCCGCCTGCACCCGAACGTCTACCCTCACTTGCCCTCCTTGGCCTGCCGCATTAACAATTGTTCGATCCGCGTCTCGGTGCGCGCATCCGCCAGCGCCGGTACGCTCAGGAGCTGGCGCAGCGCATCGCCCTGCGCGCCCGGCTTCTGGCCGGACTTCAGCGAATTTTGCAGCACTTCGACCTGGAGCTTGAGACGCTCGCGCGCGAATTCGGGGCCGCTGTCGATGCCGGCCGCGATCTCGAGCTTCAGCAGCTCGTGCTGCACGCGTTCGCGGTTGGCCTCCAGCTGGCGCGCGTAGCCGGCGCGCTCGCCGTCCAGTGCAGCGAGGGCCGCCTCGAAACGTGCATGCAGCAGGCTTTCGTAGGGACCTTCGAGCGGCAGCATGGCTTCCCAGCGCTGGCGCCAGTCGGCGGCGTGGGTGTGGGCGTCCGGGTTGACCAGGGCGTTTTCCAGCGCCTGGATCAGGCGCAGCTTGTCGCGCACCGCGCCGGCCAGGGCCAGGCCGGCGGCGCGGCGCGCCACGTCGGCATGGTGCTGCACCTGGGCCACGGCGGCGTGGTAGCGCTTCTCGATGCGCGCCTCGTGGGCGCGCGGCACCGGGCCGATCGCCTGCCATTCGGCGGCCGCCTCGCGCACCAGCTTGCCGGCGGTGGCCGGGGTCGCCTCGGGCGCGGCGGCTTCCAGGCGCGCACACAGCGCTTCCTTGGCCGCTTCGTGGGCGCGCCGTTCGGAGTCGGCCGCATGGACGTGTTCCTTGCGCGCCGCGAACAGCGCATCGCAGGCGGCGCGGAAGCGCTGCCACAGCGCCTGCTCGGCCTTGCGCTCGAGCGGCAAGGCGCGCGCGTGCTCCTGCCAGCGGTGCTGCAGCTCGCGCAGCAGGTCGACCGCGTGGCGGTCGTGCGGATCGAGCGCCTGGGCTTCCTCGATCAGCTGCTCGCGCACGCCCATCTCCACCTGGCGCTGGGTTTCCAGGGGTTTTTGCAAGGTGGTCAAGGCTTCGGAGAACAGCTGGTCGAGACGCTTCTTGTCCTTGCGGTCGATGGCGCCCAGGTGGCTCCAGGCCATGCGCAGGCGCTGCACCGTGCCGGAGACATGCTTCCAGTCGGCCTCGCCCGATTGCAGGCGCGCGATCTCGGCCTGGGCTTCCTCGACCAGGGCCTGGCCGCGCGCGGCGTTGGCGTGGCGCTCGTCGGCCAGCTGGCGGAAGTGGGCGGCGGCCGGCGCATAGGCGGCGGTGCAGGCGGCGTCGAAGCGCTCCCACAGGCTGCGCGGCGCGGCGCCCGACAAGCTGTCCAGCGCCTTCCAGCGGTCGCGCATGCTGCCGACCTTCTTGGCCAGCTCGCTCATCGCCAGGTTCTGGGTGGGCAGCGCCTCGACGGTCTTGATCAGTTCTTCGCGCGAGACATTGCCGCCCCAGCGCGCCCAGTCCGACAGGCGCTTGAGCTCGGCACGCAGCTGGCCGAGCCGGTCGGCCTGGGCCGGGCTCAGGCGCATGCCCTTGTCCTTGCTGTCCTTCAGGGCCTTGTCGAGCTCGGCGGCACTGTGGAGCGAGCCCTGCTGCAGGGCCGCTTCCAGCGCGTCCATGTTGTCGATGAATTGCTGGTCGGCGCCGCGCGCCGGCTTCCGGTCCTGGGCGGAAGGGGCTCCCGCCTGCTGCGGCTTGGCGGGCTTCGCTGCGCTTGGCTCCGGCTTGGGCTTGCGCACTTCCTGCGGCAAGGCGGCCAGCAGCGCATCGAAGCGCTGCTGGAGCTGGGCGCCGGCCGCGTTCGCGGGCAGCGCCGGCAGGCGGTTCCAGTCCTTGCGCAGCTGCTCGGGCTTGAGTTCGGCCTGCGGCTTGCCCTGCCAGTCGTTCAGCGCGGCCTCGCGCGCGGCCAGCGCCGCCTGGTCCTGTTCGATGGTCGCCAGGCCCGCCGTCAGGCGCGCATGCTCGCTGGCGAACTCGGCCACCAGGGCGCGCGGCAGCGAGGCGTGCTCGGGTGCGACCAGCGCCGCTTCCTGTTCGTGCTGCAGGCTCGCCAGGCGTTCGGACAGCGCGCCGGCGTCGAGGCCGGCGCCGTCCAGCTGGCGCAGGGCCGCCAGGCGGTCGATCATGGCGCGCTGCAGCTGCACCTGGGCTTCCAGGCGCTGCGCCAGTTCCGCGCGCACCGCGTCGAACTCGGGCGCCAGCTCGGGCGCCTTGGTGATCGCCCATTTACGGTCCAGCTCGGCAACATGGTTGGGCGTCAGCAGGTGGTCGCCCAGCAGCGCGCGCGCCTGGGCCAGTGCTTCCTGGCCGCGGCGCAGCTCGGCTTCGTGGTGGCGGATCGCATCCAGCCGGGATTGGGTGAGCTTGGCGACGCGGCGGTCGGTGTTGCGCATCGCCGCATGGACGCGCTCGAGCTGCTCCCGGCTGTGGACCAGCTCGGCAGCAGCCAGGCGCAATTCGGAAAACTCGGAACGGAGGAGGAATTCGACGGCGGCGGCCTCGTCGCCGTTCAGCTGCCTGAGCTGCTCGGCCTGCTGTTCACGGGACGTATTCGGCCCGCCCTGCCCTCCCGGCGCCGGGCCATGGGACGCACCTTGCCCGGACGCCTTGCCGGACGGCTGCCCGCCCGGCGCGGCAGCGTCGGGTCCAGCCGTCGACTTGTCTCCGCCCTGCCGCTTGAATAGGAATTCGAACATGATGGAATCGCACTTCCAAAACCCCCATCATAGCAAAGAACCATGCGTCGAATGGTCTACTCCCCCATCTGTTCTGATTCAATGAACCAGAGGCAACGTAGGGCCTTGCCGGGTGGAATATTCAGCGCCGCTCGCCAGGCCTGGGGCGGCGGAACGGGCTTCATATTGGCTGGAGTCGTGCGCCAGCATCTGGTTAGCGATGGCGAACCAGGTCTCGCCCGAGATCAGGGCGCGCGCCAGCGGAAACAGCTCGCGCTCCTCGAGCTCCAGCTTTTCCAGCAGCAGGCTGCAGCAGTGCTCGACGGCGCGCAGGCATTCGGGACTGCCCGCGGCGGCCTTGGCCTGGGCCGCGACGCGCGCATCCAGCGCCCGCCGGCTCAGTCCTTCGAGACGCACCAGCAGCGACTCCGCCGCCGCCCCGGCACGGCGCAGCGCCGGCAGCACGAACCTGTCGAGCTTGCGCCAGTGGCAGCTTTCATACACGCGCCGCAGCGCCTCGCAGGCCTGTTCGAACTGGCGCAAGGTCCATTGATGCGGGCCTTCGCCCCACCAGGTATTGGGCCGCCAGCGCTCCATGAGCGCCTCCACCTCGACCCGCGCGCGTGCCTGCTCGACGGATAGGGCGACCAGCGTATAGGTTGACGTCAGCATTGTGTCTCCTCTTAGAATGGCTCCGCCAGCATGGCAGCACGGCCGTGTGGGTCGGGATGCATGAACCGGGGGATGCTTTGTCGGGACGGCCAACGTTTCTTATAGGGTTGTCGCTGGCCGGCGGGAACTCAAGTGTAGAGAGAAGGACACGTGCAGACTTGAGGTGTGTCAAACACCCGGGTAGGAACTAAATAAGCTCATGTCACTGCACGGGCGTCTTCGGCCAAGGCCCCGGCAAGCAGGGAACCGAGCGCACCGGGATCGGTATGGCCGATGCCGACCTGGGGGCATCCATGCCAGCGCGCGCAGCGCCGCACCGCCCCGGCGACATCGGCCGCGAAGCGCGCGCTCGGGCGCACGCCGGGCTCCAGGGCGACGCTCTTGAGCTCGAACATGCCCGCCTTGCGGTGCGCCTTGGCGTCGATCCGTCCCACCAGCGCGCCGCGCCGCAGCAGCGGCAGGGTGAAGTAGCCATAGCGGCGTTTCTCGGCCGGCGTATAGCATTCGAGCCGGTAGTCGAAGCCGAACAATTCGAGCGCGCGGCGGCGGTCCCAGACCACCGGGTCGAAGGGCGACAGCAGGGTCGTCACGCTCGGGGTCAGCGCTCCTTCCGCGGCCGCGCGGGCGCGTTCCAGGTGTTCGGGATGCAGGTAGACCGGCTCGCTCCAGCCATCCACCCGGGCGCGCACCAGCAAGCCTTCGTCGGCCAGCCGGGCCGGATCCACGTGCGGGCGGCGGGTGCGGTGGTAGTCGGGGATCCAGGCGGCCCTGGCCAGGCCCAGGGCGCGCACGGTGCGCAGGGCGAATTCGCGCCGCACCGCGTCTTCGTCCGGCAGGCGGCTGTCGTCCCATCCCGGATGCACGCGCTCGGCCAGGTCGTAGACCCGGTGGAAGTTCTGGCGCCGCGCGATCATCAGCCGCCCCGCCGTGAACAGCACCTCCAGGGCGCGCTTTTCCGGCTTCCACTCCCACCAGCCGCCGCCCTTCCCGTCTTTACGCTCGAACTCGGCCGAGCGCACCGGACCGTGCTCGCGCACGTGGGCCAGCAGGCGTTCGACCACGTCGGCATGCTCGCGCATCCAGCGCGCCGAATACTTCCAGCCCATCCGCTCCGGGTCCAGCATGCGGTGCCGGTACAGGCCGTAGTCCTCGATCGGCAGGAAGCAGGCTTCGTGGGCCCAGTATTCGAACAGGCGGCCTTCGGCCAGCAACTCGTCCAGCCAGGCGGGATCGTAGTCGCCGAGCCGGCTCCACAGCACCAGGTAGGGGCTGCGCGCCACCACGCTGATGGTGTCGATCTGCAGCATCTCCATGCGCCGGATCGCATCCAGCACGTCCGCCTTGACGGCGCGCCGGCGGCGCGCCGTATCCAGTCCCTGGGCCGCCAGGTGGAGGGCGCGCGCGGCGCCGGCCGAAAGAATGAGTTCGCTCATGCGGCCATTGTAGTGAAGTTTCGACAAGGGCTGTCGAAGCCTGGGGCATTCGGGAGGCCGATGCGTTATAGTTGGCGCCGACCAGACTTTGCTTTTTCGACCCCATGCGGCTGCTGCACACTTCCGACTGGCACCTCGGCCAGACCCTGCACAATTTCGACCGGATCTACGAACACCAGTGCTTCCTCGACTGGCTGGTGGAGACGCTCGTCGCCGAGCGCATCGATGCGCTCCTGATCGCGGGGGACGTGTTCGACAACGCCAACCCGTCGGCCTTCGCGCACCGCCAGTTGTACCGTTTCCTGCAGCGCGCCAAGGCCGCGGTGCCGCACCTGCAGGTGGTGGTCATCGCCGGCAACCACGATTCGCCGGGCCGGCTGGAAGCGCCGACCCCGCTGCTGGAAGCCTACGGCATCTTTGTGGTCGGCCACGTGGTGCGCACCAGCGGCGGCGAGATCGATGTCGAACGCCTGGTGCTGCCGCTGCGCGACAGCGAAGGGCAGACCCGCGCCTGGTGCCTGGCCGTGCCCTTCCTGCGTCCGGGCGACGTGCCGCGCGAAGCGCGCCAGAGCGAAGGAGAGGCGCCCGCAGACCCCTACCTGCACGGCACCACCCTGCTCTACCGCCAGGCTTACGCGCTGGCGAAGGAACGCTGTGGCGAAGGCCAGGCCATCGTCGCCATGGGCCACTGCCACATGGTCGACGGCCAGTCCTCGCAGGATTCCGAGCGCCGCATCGTGATCGGCGGCACCGAGGCTCTTCCGACCAGCATGTTCGATCCCGACCTGGCCTACGTGGCCCTGGGCCACCTGCACCTGGCCCAGCGCGTGGGCAAGCAGGAGCACGTGCGCTATTGCGGCAGCCCGCTGCCGCTGTCGTTCTCGGAAGTCGGCTACCAGCACCAGGTCTTGTGCATCGAGCTGGAAGGCGGCGCCGCGAAGTCGGTGACGCCGGTCCATGTGCCGCGCCCGGTGCAGCTGCTGCGCGTGCCCGCCACGCCGGCCCCGCTGGACGAGGCGCTGGCCGCGCTCGAAGCCCTGGAGCTCGAAGACCTGCCGCCGCAGGCCCATCCCTACCTGGAGGTGCGGGTGCTGCTCGAGGGCCCCGAGCCGGGCCTGCGCGCGCGTGTCGAGGCGGCGCTGCAAGGCAAGCCGGTCCGCCTGGCCAAGATCGAACCGACCCGCAAGACGACCGCCGTCAGCGAAGGCGCCGACGCACTCACGCTCGACCAGCTGGCGCAGCTGCAGCCGGACGACATCTTCCGCCGCCTGTGGCAGCAGCGCTTCGGCGCCGATGCCCCGCCCGACCTGATGGAAGCCTTCTCGGAACTGGCCAATGCGGTGGACGGCGAATGAGGATCCTGCGCATCAGCGGTAAGAACCTGGCGTCGCTGGCCCAGGACTTCATGGTCGACTTCGAGCAGGAACCGCTCGCTTCGAGCGGCCTGTTCGCCATCAGCGGCCCGACCGGGGCCGGCAAGAGCACCCTGCTGGACGCCCTCTGCCTGGCGCTCTACGGCGCCACGCCACGTCTTCTGAAACGTCCCGGCAATCCGCTGCCGGACGTGGGCGGCGAGACGGTATCCGCGCTCGACCCACGCACCTTGCTGCGGCGCGGGACGGCCGAAGGCTGGTCCGAAGTCGACTTCGTCGGCAATGACGAGGTCCGCTACCGCGCCCGCTGGAGCGTGCGCCGCGCCTACGGCAAGCCGGGCGGCGCGCTGCAGCCTTCGAAAATCACCCTGCACCGCCTGCCCGACCTGGTGGCGATCGGCGGCACCAATACCGAGTCGGCCGCCGAAATCGTCCAGCGCATCGGCCTGTCCTTCGAACAGTTCACGCGCGCCGTCCTGCTGGCCCAGAACGAATTCTCGGCCTTCCTCAAGACGGACGAGAACGACCGCGGCGAGCTGCTGGAAACCCTGACCGGCACCACGGTCTACAGCGAGATCTCGCGCCGCGCCTACGAGCGCTCCAAGCTTGAACAGGCGCGCACGCAGTCCCTTACCGCAAAGCTGGCCAACCAGGCCCCGCTGGCGCCGGAAGCCCGCGCCGCGCTCGATACCGAACGCAGCACCGCCGACCTGGCGCTGCAGGCGCTGGAGGCGCGCCAGGCCGTGCTGGAACAGGAGCTGCGCTGGCACCAGGAAACCGAGAAGCTGCAGCGCGGCGAAACCCAGGCTTCCGAAGCGCTGGCCCAGGCCGTCGCCGCGCGCGAGGAGGCGGCGGAGCGTCGCCGGCGCCTGGCCACCCTCGACGCGGTCCAGCCGGCGCGCTCCCTGGTGGCCGACGTGGCGCGCCTGGACGGCGAACGGCGCCAGGCCCTGGCCTCGATCGCCAAGTCCGAAGCCGACCTGGCCGCCGCCCTCGAAGCGCGCCGCCAGACCACCGGCGAAGTCGACGCCGCCCTGGCCCAGGTCGACATCGCGGAGGAAGCCCTGCGCAGCGCCACGCCCCGGCTGGACCAGGCCAAAGCGCTGGACGCCGCCCTGGAAACGCTGGCGCCGGCCCACAAGCAGACCCAGGCCGCTCTCGAAGCGGCACGGACCGAGGCCCGCAATGCGCGCGCCGAGCACCACGCCAAGGCGGCGGAGCTGGAGCGCCAGCGCCAGTCGCGCGATGCCGCCGCCGCCTGGCTGGCGGCGCAGGCTCGCCTGGAATCAATGGCCGGCCAGTGGCCGCGCTGGGAAAGGCTGCTGACCCAGGCCGAGCAGGCAGAGAGCGGTATCCGGGCGAATCAGGCCGCCATCGACGGCACCCAGCGTGCGGTGGCGCAGGCGCGCGAGCGCGAAGCGGGCGCCGTGGCCGCGCTGGCCCAGGCCGCCGAACACGTGAGCGCGCTCGACGCCGCGCGCAGCAAGGCGCTGGCCGCACTCGAAGGTTTCGACAGCGGCGCCATGGCGGCCGAGCGGGCGCAGCTCGAACAGCGGCGCGAACGCCTGCTGGATGCGCAGCGCGTCTGGTCGGAACTGAGCACCGCCCGCCACACCATGGCGCAGCTGGCGCGCGACCTGGATCACAGCGACACGGCGCGCGCCGCCGCCGAGCGCAGCTTGAACGAAGCGCGCGCATCCGCGCCGGCCCTGGAAGCCGCCATGGCGCAAGCCGAGCGCTCGCTGGCCGCTGCCGAACTGGCCTGCGCGGCCAGCGTGGAACAGCTGCGCGCGTCCTTGACGGACGATGCGCCCTGCCCCGTCTGCGGCGGCCTCGATCACCCCTACCACCAGCAGGACGACCGCCTGCATGCGATGCTGGCCGGGCTGCGCGGCGAGGTGGAACAGTCGCGCGCGGCGGTGCGCGCCAACGCCGCCCGGCAGGCCTCGCAGCAAGCCGCCTTCGAGACGGCGCGCGAACGCCTGGCGGCCTTCGAACGCCAGCGGTCCGAGCTTGCCGCGCGCACCGACGCGCTGGCATCGCAATGGGAGGGCCACCCGGTCGCCGCCGACGCCCCCGCGGAAGAAGCGCGTGCGGACTGGTTCGGCGAACAGCGCGAGGCATTGCGCAAGGCAGCCGACCTGCTGGCGCAGCGCGAGCTGGCCTGGCGCCAGGCGACCGGGGCGCGCGACGCCGCGCAGGCGGAACTCGACAAGGCGCAGGCTGCGCGCCAGCGCCTGCAGCAGGCCCTCGATACCGAGCGCGAAGCCAGCGCCCGCCTGGCGGCCGAGCTGCAAACCCAGGCGGCACGCCAGGAAGCGGCGGCGGCCCAGCTGGATGCCTTGCTCGCCGAACTCGACCCGGTGCTGTCGAACGCCGCCGGCGACGGCTGGCAAGCCGCCTGGAGGCGCGCACCGGCCGACTGGCGCCAGATGCGCGCCGCCGAGGCTGCGCAATGGCGCGAACAGACCGAACTCCAGACGCGCGCCGGCGCAGCCATCGCCACCCTGGAAGCGGAGGCGGCGGGCGCACTGGAACGCATCGCCCAGATCGACCGCAGCGGCACGCATACGGCGGCGGAATTCTCCCGCATCGAGGCCGAGCTGGCGCGCATGCGCGGCGAACGCGCCGCGTTGTGGGAAGGCCGCGCCGCACGCGAAGTGGAACGCGAGCTGGGCGCCACCCTGGCCGCCGCGCGCGAACGCTTGAGCGCACGCCAGGCCGCGGCCAACGACGTCGCCCAAAGCGAGGCCCGTGCCCGCGCCGCCCTGGCCCAGCTCTCGGAACGCATCGTGGAACTCGAGAGCGCCGGCGCCAAGGCTGCCGCGGCGCTCTCCGACTGGCTGGAAGACTACAGGCGCAACCAGGAAGACCTCGATCCTGTGGCGGACAGCGCCGAGCTGGCCCAGCTGCTGGCGGTCGGCGCCACCTGGCTCACCCAGGAGCGCGCGGCGCTGTCCGGGCTCGACGCCCAGGTCGCCAGCGCCACCGCCGTGCTGTCCGAGCGCCGCGCCCAGCGCGAGGCCCACCTGGCCAGCGCCCCGCCGGGCGGCCAGTCCCACGAAGCCGTGGCCCAGGCCTTCGAAGCGCTCAGCGCCGAGCGGCGCGCCGCCCACGACCTGGCCACCGCCCTGCGCCTGCAGGTCGCGCAGGACGAGCAGCGCCGCGAGCAGGCCAAGTCGGTGCTGGCCGAGATCGAACGCCAGCAGGAAGTCGAACAGCGCTGGGCCAAGCTGTCCGAACTGATCGGCTCCGCCGACGGCAAGAAATTCCGCAACTACGCCCAGCAGTTCACCCTGGACGTCCTGCTCGGCTATGCCAACGCCCACCTGGCCCAGCTGGCGCGCCGCTACCGCCTGGAGCGGGTCACCTACGGCAGCGGCCCTTCGCTGGCGCTGATGGTGCGCGACCAGGACATGGGTGGCGAAGTGCGCTCGGTGAATTCGCTGTCGGGCGGCGAATCCTTCCTGGTCTCGCTGGCGCTGGCGCTCGGCCTGGCCTCGCTGTCCTCGAACCGGGTGCGGGTGGAGTCGCTGTTCATCGACGAAGGCTTCGGCAGCCTGGATACCGAGACGCTCGGCGTGGCGATGGACGCGCTGGACGCGCTGCAGTCCATGGGCCGCAAGGTGGGCGTGATTTCCCACGTGCAGGAGATGACGGACCGCATCGCCACCAAGGTGCTGGTGCGCCCGGCCGGGGGCGGCAGTAGCCTCGTGATCGTCGAGTAGCGGTAGAATGCCGCTTTTTCCGAACCGATTTTTAGAGCAATCATGAAGCCCGCACGTATCCTCACTTTCAAATGCGCCAAGTGCGCCAAGCCGGTCAAGGTCTTCCTCCAGAAGGTCTCGGCCTGCTCGCACATCCAGCCTTACCAGGGCATCTGCGACTGCGGCGAGGTCAAGCGCCACGCGACCGGCAGCCCGGACGCGGTCAAGTCCTACCTGGAATCCACCGACGGTAACTGGCACCACCATCACTGATGACGCACATCGAGTGGACTGAAGGCGGCGCGGCCCATACTGCGCGCTGGCGTTCCGAAAGCGGCTGGCCGGCCCCGAAGAAGATCGTGGTCGCCGACGACACCATGAACGCGGACACCGCTTACCGGCTCGCGCTGGACGGCACCGCCCTGCTGTGGCGCGGCGACTTCCAGAACGCGCGCCAGCTGCTGCAGGCCCTGGTGCGCCGCGTCGAGCACAAGGGCGATCGCGCCAGGCGCGCCAAGGCTGCCAAGACGCCGGTGCCGCCGCTCGAGGCCTTCCACCGCCACCGCCTGCAGCAGCTGCAGCGCGCCCGTACCCTGGCCATGCTCCTGGTTCCCTTCGAGGCCGGCCACACGATCCCGCTGCGCCGCGCGCCCGATGCGCGCCTGGCGTGCCTGGAAGCCTACGGCGTCGCCGACGAACCCTACGTGGCCTCGCTGCGCGAACTGCTGGGCGTGATCGGCGCGCACGAATGGCGCCGCAAGGGCGTACACATCCCCGCGCTGGACGAACGCATCCACCCCTGGTACGGCGTGTTCTCGCCGGTGCGCGGCGAGTACGTCGAGCTGGTGGCCCAGGCCCCGCTGCCCGCCGGCGCCAAGCTGGCCTTCGACATCGGCGCCGGCACCGGCGTGCTGTCGGCCGTGCTGGCGCGGCGCGGCTTGCAGGTTCTCGCCACCGACATGGACGCGCGGGCGCTGGGCTGCGCGCGCGAAAACATCTCGCGCCTGGGCCTGGCGCAGCAGGTCGACATCGTCGAGGCGGACCTGTTTCCGGAAGGACGCGCGCCGCTGGTGGTCTGCAACCCGCCATGGCTGCCGGGCAAGCCCAGCTCGGCCATCGAGTACGCGATCTACGATCCGGACAGCCGCATGCTTAAGGGTTTCCTGAACGGACTGGCGGCCCACCTGGTGCCGGATGGCGAAGGCTGGCTGATCCTGTCCGACCTGGCCGAGCACCTGGGCCTGCGTTCGCGCGAGCAGCTGCTGGGCTGGATCGCCGCGGCCGGGCTGGAAGTGATCACGCGCCACGATACGCGCCCCGTGCATGGCAAGGCGAGCGATCCGGACGATCCGCTGCATGCGGCAAGGTCGAAGGAAGTCACCTCGCTGTGGCGTTTGCGGGCGGCCTGACCGACCCGCATTGCGTATCGGCTCATATCGCGCTATACTATCGTTCTCAGACGCGGGGTGGAGCAGTCTGGCAGCTCGTCGGGCTCATAACCCGAAGGTCACAGGTTCAAATCCTGTCCCCGCAACCAGAATACCGATATCGAAAGCCCGACTCATCGAGCCGGGCTTTTGTTTTCTGCGGCAGCAAAGGCAGATGAGAGACAAGAAAGACAACGCAACGTTCGATCTGCCGGGCTTCGAGCCGGCCGCACCGCTCGATCCTGCGCTTGCTCCCACGCTTGTTACCGAACCGAAACGTGGTCCTCGTCCCCGCCGTGCTACCCTCAAGCAAGAGCAGCTTCAGCTGCTCGAAGAAACCGACACCACCGGCCTGCCAGTCTGGCGCCGCGACGACAACCTCGACCTGACCGGCCTGCCCGTCTGGGCGCCGGCCACGCCGGAAGCCTGAGGCGCACGGCCGGATGCTGGAGCCCACGATGCAAGCCTTCACCGCCCTGCCCCTCACGCCGCCCTTCCTCGCCAACCTGGCGACCCTCGGCTATCACCAGATGACCGCGATCCAGGCCGAAAGCCTGCCCTCGGTGCTGGAGGGACGCGACCTGATCGCGCAAGCCAAGACCGGCAGCGGCAAGACCGCGGCCTTCGGCATCGGCATCCTGCACAAGCTCAATCCGGCCTGGTTCGCCGTCCAGGGCCTGGTGCTGTGCCCGACGCGCGAGCTGGCCGACCAGGTGGCCAACGAACTGCGCCGCCTGGCGCGCGGCGTCGGCAACGTGAAGATCCTGACCCTGACCGGCGGCGTCTCGATGCGTCCGCAGATGGCCTCGCTCGAGCATGGCGCCCACATCGTGGTTGGCACCCCGGGCCGGATCCGCGACCACCTGGGCCGCGGCACCCTGGACCTGTCGAACGTGCAGACCCTGGTGCTGGACGAAGCCGACCGCATGACCGACATGGGCTTCTACGACGAGATCGAGAACATCGTGCGCGCCACGCCGCAGCGCCGCCAGACCCTGCTGTTCTCGGCCACCTATCCGGACGACATCCGCTTCGCCACCGCCGGCTTCCTGCGCGATCCGCTCGAGATCGCCGTCGAGAGCCGCCACGAGGCAGACAAGATCAACCAGCGCTTCTACGAGATCGGTTTCGAAGGCCGCGACGAAGCGGTCGGCCGCCTGCTCAAGCACTACAGCCCGGTGTCCGCCCTGGCCTTTTGCAACACCAAGGCGCGCTGCCGCGAACTGGCGGACTACCTCCGCGACCAGGGCTTCTCGGCCCTCGCCCTGTATGGCGAGCTGGAACAGCAGGAACGCGACGAGATCCTGGTGCTGTTCGCCAACCGCAGCTGCTCGGTGCTGGTGGCGACCGACGTGGCCGCGCGCGGCCTGGACATCGCCGACCTCGACACCGTGATCAACGTCGATGTGTCGAAGGACCCGGAAGTGCACGTGCACCGCATCGGCCGCACCGGGCGCGGCAGCGGCACCGGCATGGCCCACACCCTATGTGCGCCGAATGAAAAGAAATGGGTGCGCCTGATCGAGGAATACCAGCAGCAGGACGCCGTCTGGGAAGCGCTGGACTCCCTCGGCGAGCATCCCGAAGCCGGGCGCCCTGCGCCGATGGTGACGCTCCTGATCGCCGGCGGCAAGAAGGCCAAGCTGCGCCCGGGCGACCTGCTGGGCGCCCTCACCGGAGACGCTGGCCTGACCAAGGAACAAGTCGGCAAGATCACTATCTCCGAGTTCAGCAGCTATGTGGCGCTCGACCGCCGCGTGGCGCACCAGGCCGTCGAACGGCTGAGCGCCGGCAACCCGATGGGTCCGGAATTCGGCGCCATCAAGGGGCGCTACTTCAAGATGCGTTTCATCAACTTGTAAGCGAACGTAACAGTCGCGCACGGTTGACTCATCCGCGTCGTCATTTCGGCAATTCTGGCATTATTTGCAACAAACCAGACTAACCGGGTCAGGCCGGCATCACCAGCTTGTCATGGCCCGGCACAACGCCATGATGACGGACACACTCAGCACGCCACAGCAGCAGACCGAAGGCCGGACGGTCCGCGAAATCGTCGAGCATAACCAGGAGATGGTGAACGAGCCCTGGTGCCGGCGCATTATCCGCCAGGTATTGCAATCGCTCGAGCTGCAGTACGCGATGCAGATGCCCTATCGCCCGATCACCCCGGATACCGTCCTGGTGCTGGATTCGGGCGACCCGATGCTGCTGCCCGCCCAGTCCACCGTTCCCGGCGACACCGAGGCGCAGGACATCCATGACCTGGCGGCGGTCGTGCACTTCGCCATCACGCGCGAAGCGGCGCCCGATGCCCCATTGCGCGGCCGCGCGCCGGGCGGCTACAGCGACAGCTTCGTCGGCGCCATCGACCGCTGCCTGTCTCCCGACCCGCAGGAACGTCCCCAGACCATCGAACAACTACGCAACCTGCTGGGCATCGTCGTGCTCGGCCCGCCGATGGCCAACCCGGTGCCGCCGGCTGCCGCCACGGCCCCGTCCGCGGCACCGCCGGTGGCGCAGTTCAGCGCCGAGGCGGAACCGGACTTCCTGCGCGCCAGGCAGCCGGCACGCGTGCAGCGCTGGCTGCTGCTGGGGCTCGCCGCTACCGTCCTGCTGGGCGGCCTGGCGGCCTTGCTCGCGCTGCTGCATGCATCGGATTCGCGCGACGCCCTGACCCTGACCCTGCCCGAACCGGGCGCCCAGCAACAGGCGGCCGCGCCCCCGGCGCCCGCATTCGCAGCGCAAGGGGGCATGGATCAGGCGCCGGCGCTGACACCCGCCCCGGCCGCTCTGGGAAGCGGCGTGGCCGTCACGCCCGAAGCTCCGGCGGCTGCGCTCCCGGCGCCGCGTCCCGGCGTGGCGCCGCCGACGGCGGTCACGGTGCTGCCGGCCGCCGCCAAGCCCGGCGCGACCTACAAACTCCAGATCAAACCCTGGGGCACGATCCTCGTGAATGGCGTCAACCGGGGTGTGAGTCCGCCGCTCAAGCGCCTGACCTTGCCGGCCGGCCAGCATACGATCCGCATCATCAACCCGAGCTTCCCGGAACACACGGTGACGGTGAACTCGGTCAAGGGCGCGAACGCAATCATCGAGCTCGATTTTACCGAGGGGGATAGTGAGTGAAGTTCAGCCACCTGCACCGTTTTGCCCTGCCGGGGCTGATGATCATGATCCTGTCGGGCTGCGCCCAGCTCGAGCAGCTGCTCGACAAACCCGAGCCGCGCCGCACGCCTCCACGCGTGGAAGAGAAGTCGCGCGCCCATTCCGAGCGCGCCGATCGCGGGGAACGGCAGGAGAAAACCGAGCGCCCGGTGCGCCAGGAACGGCCCAGCCCGGTGCGCGACGAAACCGCGCTGCGCGACGGCATCCGCCTCTACAACGAAGGCGAATACAACGCCGCCATCAAGCGCCTGACTTCCAGCGACATGAACGGCGGCTCCACGCGCAACCGCCTGACGGCACTGAAGTACACCGCCTTCAGCTATTGCGTGACGGGGCGCCAGGCCCAGTGCCGCCAGACCTTCGACCGCGCGTTCAAGCTCGATCCGGACTTCGACCTGGGCCAGGGCGAGCACGGCCACCCGCTGTGGGGCCCGGTGTTCGCCCAGGCCAGGCAGGCCGCGAGCCGCTGACGACGGCTAGACCTTGACCGTGGCCGGGAAAGTCGGCGCGCGGCGGCGGCGGCTTGCCTGCTCGTAGGCATAGGCCATGCCGATCAGGTCCGCGTCGCTCCAGGCCGTGCCCACGAAAGACAAGCCGACCGGCAGGCCGTGCGTGTAGCCGGCCGGGACCGTCACGTGCGGATAGCCCGCCACCGCGGCCGGCGACGAGAAACTGCCGCCGTAGTGGTCGCCATTGATGTAGTCGGTCAGCCAGGCCGGGCCGCCGGTCGGCGCCACCAGCGCATCCAGCTTGTGTTCGCGCAGCACCTGGTCGATGCCCTCTTCGCGCGAGTAGCGCAGGTTGTTGGCCAGCGCTTCCTTGTACTCCTTCGCATCCAGGCCCGGCTTGGCCTGGGCCGCGACCAGGTGCTCCTGTCCGAAGTAAGGCATTTCCTTGTTGGCCAGCTTGCTGTTGAAGGCGATGATGTCGGCCATGGTCTTGACCGGCGCGTGCGGCGCATAGGCGGCCAGGTAGGCTTCCAGGTCCGGGCGGAACTCGTACAGCAGCACCGCCAGCTCGCTCTCGTTGTACTTGTCGGTGTTCGGCACTTTGACGTCGACCAGCACCGCGCCCTGGGCCTTGAGCACGGCCAGTTCCTTCTCGATCAGCGCGTCGACGGCGTCATGGGAGCCGAAAAAATTGCGCGCCACACCGATGCGCTTGCCCTGCAAGCCATCCTTGCGCAGCGCCGCGGCGGCGTCCAGCTTGCGCGCCCCGCTGCCGCGCGTCGCGGCATCCAGCGGATCTTCGCCGGCCAGCGCCTGCAGCAGCAGCGCGGCGTCGGCCACGCTGCGCGTCATCGGCCCGGCCGTGTCCTGCGAGTGGGCGATCGGGATGATGCCGCTGCGGCTGACCAGGCCCAGGGTAGGCTTGATGCCGACGATGCCGCAGCTCGACGAGGGCGAGACGATCGAGCCGTCGGTCTCGGTGCCGACCGCGAGCGTGGCCAGGCTGGCCGCGATCGCCGCACCCGAGCCGGAGCTGGAGCCGCTGGTGTTGCGGTCGAGCGCATACGGATTCCTGGTCTGGCCGCCGCGTCCGCTCCAGCCGCTGGTGGAACGGGTCGAGCGCATGTTGGCCCACTCGGACAAATTGGTCTTGCCGATGATGACGGCCCCGGCCGCACGCAGCAGGCCGGCCACGTGGGCGTCCTTGCTGGCGCGCACGCCGTCGAGGGCCAGGGAGCCGGCGCTGGTGCTCATGCGGTCGCCGGTCGCGATGTTGTCCTTCAGCAGGACGGGAATGCCGTGCAGCGGGCCGCGCAGCTTGCCGGCCGCGCGCTCACGGTCGAGCTCGGCCGCAATCTTGAGTGCGTCGGGATTGGTCTCGATGACGGAATTGATGCGCGGACCACCCTGGTCGACGGCCTTGATGCGTTCCAGGTAGCGCGTCACCAGGGCTTGCGAGGTCAGCTTGCCGGCGCGCATGGCCTCCTGCTGTTCCCTCACCCCGGCGTCGAGGATGTCGCCGGCGTCCGGCGCTGCCGCCGATGCCGTGTTCGCCACGCCGGCAACGGCGCCGGCCACCACACCCAATCGTACGAAATCCCTCCGGTCCATGCGCGCTCCTTTTGTTTTATTTAAAGCAATAGGATAGCAGCGCGGCATGGTGCTGCGCTGTCCTTACAGCGCAAAAAAAAAGCGCTGCCGAGGCAGCGCTTTTCTTGGCAAGCCGGTGCTTAGTTACGCACGACTTTCTTGTACTCGTTGGTACGGGTGTCGATTTCGATCGTGTCGTCCTGGCTCACGAACAGCGGCACCATCACGGTGTGCTGGCGGCCTTCGATGGCGTTCTCGATCTTGGCTTCCTTCAGGACGTTACCCGAGGTGTTGCCCTTGACGGCCGGCTCCGAGTACACGATCTGGCGTGCGATGATGGTCGGCAGTTCGACCGAGATCGCCTTGCCGTCGTAGAACACGGCTTCGCATTCCATACCGTCTTTCAGGTAGTTGATGGCGTCGCCCATGTTTTCTTCTTCGATTTCGTACTGGTTGTACTCTTCGTCCATGAAGACGAACAGCGGATCGGCGAAGTACGAGTAGGTGACCGGCTTCTTGTCCAGGACGACGACGTCGAACTTGTCATCGCCGCGGAACACGTTTTCCAGCGGAGCGTTGGTCAGCAGGTTCTTCATCTTCCACTTGTAGGTGAAGCCGGTGCGGCTCGAACCATTGACGTCGGAACGCAGAACGATGAACGGCTTTTCATCAACCATGATGATGTTACCAACACGAATTTCTTTTGCGAATTTCATAGTATGTGTACGTAAAAAAGTAGTTGCATTAAATCATCGGTGGCTGGTGAGGCAAATGCCGTGAAGCCTACGTTTGATCCTCGGGGATTCAGGGAGAATCCGTAACAGACTAACCGCGCATTATATCCGATTTTCCTGGGCGCGCCCCAGCTCGCGTGCGAAATCGAGCAGCTTCGTCGCCAAATCGCCATGCGCCAGCACCTCCTCGCGCCAGGAGCTGGTGCGTTCGACAATGCGCGGCATTTCCTCGCGCAGCGCGGCCCAGGCCTGGGGCCAGCTTTCGATGTCCTGTGCGCCATTCCAGCCCAGCGAAAACGCGCCCAGGGCCGGCAAGTCCTCGGCAAAGCGCGCCAGGAAAGCGCGCAGTTTCTTGTGATGCAGGTTTTCATCCTGAGGGTAGATGTGCCAGACGAAAGGACGGCCGGCCCATTGCGCGCGCACCCAGGAATCCTCGCCACGCACGAAGTTCAGGTCGCAGGCCCACAGCAGCAGGTCGTAGTCGGGCTGGGCCACGAAAGGCAGCACGCGCACGCTCAGCGCGCCGCGCGTGGCCGTCGCGCCCGGCACCGGGTCGGCGCCGATGAATTCCCGCACCGCGTCCGCCGCGACGCCTTCGGGCACCAGGCAGGCCACCGGCTCATCGCCCTGGGCCCAGATCCCGAACAGCTCGGCCACGGGCGCATGCGGATAGCAGAACAGCGACAGCTTGCGGGCATCCAGCTCCCGCTCGGTCAGCCCGAAGCGGCCGAGGAAGGCGCACTGCGCAGCCGGGTCGGCCTGGAAAGCCTGGCGGCGCGCATCCAGGTCGCGCTCGCACAGCAGGCCGCCGGTGCGCTCGTTAAAGCCCGGGAAGAAGAAATGCTTGGTCAGCTTCAGGCGCGGGTGCATGGATGGCAAGCGGTGGCAGCCCTCGACCCAGTCTTCCGCCGTCAGGCCTTCGTAGTTCAGCCAGACCGGACGCGGCGTGCGGCGCGCCATCGCCTCGATATAGCCGGGCGGGAGGTCGCAGCCGAAGAACTCGATCACGATGTCGGCCACTTCTTCCGGCTCGAAGCTCCCGTCCTGGCTGGCCCAGTGACGCACCGTGACGCCGCGCACGTCCTGCAGGGCCGCCGCCGTGTCGACCTCCGGGCAGATGCGGCGGAAGCTTGCCAGGTCGTCCACCCACAGGGTCACCGCCACGCCGTGTTCGTGCCTCAACTGGCGCGCCAGGCGCCAGCAGATGCCGATGTCGCCGAAGTTGTCGACTACCTTGCAAAAGATCGCGAGCGTGGGAGTGGCGGAGGGATGCAGGGACATGTGCGATGGCGCGGGGCCGGGTGGCAGGGCGGTCATTTTACCTGATTTCACAAGCGCTTTTTCCACAGGCTTTAGCCAGGCCGTGCTGCCTGGCGCCCGGCAGAACCGCACCTGGTCCGACAATCGGATGAGGTAGAGACCTACTCACTCTGGCGGAGCCGAAGAAAGCTCCCGATCCGATTGAGATGTATGATCGTTCCATAGCCCGCAGGGCCTGGGCTGAGTCGATCTCTTTCTCAAGGAGAACAGCTATGCGCGCTTTCATATTGTCGACGGCAAGCGCCCTTTGCTTGCTCGGGTGTACGACCCCTCAAGAACAGGCACTCAAACAGCAAGCTGAAATGGACCGGATGATGGCAGAGTACGGACCAGTGTGCGCCCGGCTGGGCTTTGCAGCGAATACCGACCCCTGGCGGAACTGTATTGTTCAGCTGGCCACGAAAGATGGCAGGAATAGCGGTGTATCGACGTCCGTCTTTGGCAGCTTTGGCAGCTCGCGCGGCTGGGGCCGTGGTTCCGGCGTGGGCATCGGCATCGGTTTTGGCGTGGACCGCTAACCGTGTGCAGCGGCCGCTAACAATGTGGCAACCGCCATGTGACCCAATTTGTTTTTTCAAAAGAAAAAGCCGGAGCACCACAAGTGGTCTGCTCCGGCTCTGATCTGGCGTCCCCACGGGGATTCGAACCCCGGTACTCACCGTGAAAGGGTGATGTCCTAGGCCTCTAGACGATGGGGACCTAAAACGATGCTGCAACAAATACTACCGCACAAATAGAAAAACCGGAGCACCTCTCCGCGCAAGCGCGTTGGTCTACTCCGGCTTTAAGCTGGCGTCCCCACGGGGATTCGAACCCCGGTACTCACCGTGAAAGGGTGATGTCCTAGGCCTCTAGACGATGGGGACCTAAAACTGCTCTGCTACCGAACTACTCGCGTCGTCCGCGTCTTCTTTTCAGAATCGCGCGCTCTGCGATGAAACCTTTACCAAATTCTTGGCGTCCCCACGGGGATTCGAACCCCGGTACTCACCGTGAAAGGGTGATGTCCTAGGCCTCTAGACGATGGGGACCCTGGACTGCTAAAACCTGTTTTTTCCAACGTGGTGGAGGTAAGCGGGATCGAACCGCTGACCTCTTGCATGCCATGCAAGCGCTCTCCCAGCTGAGCTATACCCCCCTACGGGAAAAACAAGATTCTAACATACTGCAACAACATTTTGCTACTACTGCTCCGACTAGAGCGACATCGCTGGGGTTGTCGCTGCGTCGTTCGCTTGTTCCAACCAGTTACCTGGCGTCCCCACGGGGATTCGAACCCCGGTACTCACCGTGAAAGGGTGATGTCCTAGGCCTCTAGACGATGGGGACCTGGAAACAACCGTACTACACTTCAGAGTTGGTGGAGGTAAGCGGGATCGAACCGCTGACCTCTTGCATGCCATGCAAGCGCTCTCCCAGCTGAGCTATACCCCCGCAGCGCTGAAGTGCGAGCATTATAGCGGGCGCCCTTGCATTACGCAAATATCCTTTTTCACTTCAAAGATATTTATTTACGCGGGCCACCACCACCTCGCGGCCGAACAACTCCAGCACCGCGTCAATGGCCGGGGTCTGCAGCTGGCCGGTGACCAGCAGGCGCAGCGGCATGGCGATCTGCGGCATCTTCAGGCCATGGGCGGCCAGCACTTCCTTCAGCGTCGCCGCCAGGGCCGCCTTGTTCCACTCCACCGTGGCGCAGCGCTCGGCGAACTGGGCCAGCGCCGGGCACACCGCGTCGGTCAGGTGCTGCTGCAGCAGGGCCGCATCCGGCTTCGGCTCGCGGTAGAACAGCATGGCGGCGTCGGCCAGCTCGTTGATGGTGTTGGTGCGCTCCTTCATCAGGGCCAGCACCGCAGGCAGCGCCGGGGCGCCGTCGAAGACAGCGCCGTCGCGCTCCAGCTTCGGCAGCGCCAGCTGCGCCAGGCGCTCGTTGTCGGCCTGCTTGATGTAGTGGTTGTTCAGCCACGCCAGCTTTTCCGGATTGAACTGCGCCGCCGAGGCGGTCAGGTGCTCCAGGTTGAACCACTCGGTGAACTGCTGCATCGAGAAGATCTCGTCGTCGCCGTGGCTCCAGCCCAGGCGCGCCAGGTAGTTCAGCATCGCTTCCGGCAGGTAGCCCTGCTCCGGGTATTCCATCACGCTGACGGCGCCGTGGCGCTTGGACAGCTTCTGGCCGTCGGCGCCCAGGATCATCGGCAGGTGGCCGTACTGCGGCAGCTCGGCGCCCAGCGCGCGCAGGATGTTGATCTGGCGCGGGGTGTTGTTGACGTGGTCGTCGCCGCGCAGCACGTGGGTGATCTTCATGTCCCAGTCGTCGACCGCGACGCAGAAGTTATAGGTCGGGGTGCCGTCCGGGCGCGCGATGACCAGGTCGTCGAGCTCCTTATTGCCGATGGTGATCGGGCCCTTGACCACGTCGGTCCAGGTGACTTCGCCGTCCAGCGGGTTCTTGAAGCGCACCACCGGCTTGACGCCTTCCGGCACGGGCGGCAGCAATTTGCCCGGTTCCGGGCGCCAGGTGCCGTCGTAGCGCGGCTTCTCGCCAGCCGCACGCATGCGCTCGCGCATCGCCTCGACTTCTTCCGGCGAGCAGTAGCACAGGTAGGCCGTGCCCGCGGCCAGCATGCCCTGCACCACCTCGCGGTAGCGGTCCATGCGCTTCATCTGGTAGAACGGGCCCTCGTCGTGCTCCAGGCCCAGCCACTGCATGCCGTCCAGGATCGCCTGCACGGCTTCCGGGGTCGAACGTTCGAGGTCGGTGTCCTCGATGCGCAGGATGAAGGTGCCGCCGAAGTGGCGGGCATAGGCCCAGGAGTACAGCGCGGTGCGCGCGCCGCCCAGGTGAAGGTAGCCGGTCGGGCTCGGAGCGAAACGGGTGCGGACGGTCATAGCAGGGGAAACGAAAAGGTAAAGCCCCTATTCTACCGCGTCGCCACCCTCTCCGGCATCCGTCTGCCGCGCCGGCTTCCCGGCGTCGCGCCTTGCATCGCGCCTTGCATCGACATACGCTGCGAGCTGGGCCACCGTCGGAAATTCGTAGAGCAGCTCGGCGTTGACCGCCAGCCCGGTGCGCTGCTCCAGCTCCAGCGCCACGGGCATCGCCGCCAGCGAATCCAGGCCAGCCTCGGCGAACGAGGTGTCGTCCCCGATCTCGTTCACGCCGGCCTCGCGCAGGCCGTTCAGCACGCACTCGCGCACCAGCTCGCGCGTCGCCAGGGCGGCCGCGGGCTCCGCCGCCGCCGCCGGCGCCGCCGCAGCCCATTCGCGCGCCAGGAGCGGATCGCAGCCATGCGCCTCGCCCGCACCGTCCTGGTCCGGCTCCCCGATGGCCGCGGCGTAGGCCGCCACCCGCTGCGCCAGTTCCTCGAAGGGCGCGCTCCGCCTCCCCTGCGCCATGAACGCCGCCAGCATGGACTCGAACCGCCCGCGCGCCCACGCAGCGGCGGCACTGCCTCGCGGCGCCGCGGCAGCCAGCATCGTCCATGCGCACAGCTCGCCCGCCGCATGCGCGGCATCCGGTCCGGCCACGCGCAGCGCGGCACGCACCGGTTCCGCGAACGCCGGCGCGCCCAGCATCTCGTCGACGAAGCCGAGGCAGGCCTGCTCCGCCGCCGCAAGGTGCGCGTACAGCGCCTCGGTCGGCCCTTCCAGGATGCGCATCACGCGCGCGTCGCGCAGCAGCTGCGGCGCCAGGTTCGGCTCCAGGTAGCCGCGTCCGCCCAGCAGCTGCATCAGGCGGTCGGCCGCTTCCCACAGCAGTTCCGAGGCCACGCACTTGCAGGCCATGCAGGCTTCCTGGGGCAGCGCCCCGCCCGCGTCCAGGGCGCCGATCGCCTGCACCAGGCTTTCCAGCGCCGCGATCGCGCAGCTCAATTCGTCCAGCCGCGCCAGCGTGACCGGATTGTCGGCCAGACGCCCGCCGGCGACATCGCGCCGCACGGCATAGCGCAGCATCAGCTGGGCGCAGCGCTTCATCGCGCCCACGCACAGCGCCCCGATGCCCAAACGCGCGAAGGCCATGGCGTCGCGCGCTACTTCCATCCCGCTGCCGGGCCGGCCCAGCACCTGGGCGTCAGGCACGAACACGTCCTCGAAACGCAGCGCGTTCTGCACCATCGCGCGCATGCCCATGGTCAGCGCTTCGGCCTCCTGGCGCAGCCCCGGCGCGTCTTCCGGCACCAGCAGCGCCACGGTCCCGAGCGCGGCGCCGTCTTCGGCCACGGCGCGCGCCAGCACCGTGATCCAGCCGGCCCAGCCGGCCAGCCCGATCAGGTGCTTCTCCCCGCTCAGGCGCCAGCCGCCCGCCACCCGCAGCGCGCGCGTCCGCATCGCCAGCGGATTGGCGCCCGCCGCGGGCTCGGTCAGGGCAAAGGCCGCCAACTGGCGCCCGGCAGCCAGTCCGGGCGCCAGCCTGGCGCGCAGGGCGTCCGGTCCGAAGCGCAGCAGCGGACGCAAGCCCAGGCCGTTGTGCACACCCACCGTGGTGGCCAGGGTCAGGTCGATGGCGGCCAGCTGCTCCATCACGCGCAGCAGGTCGGTGGTGGCCAGCCCGCGCCCGCCCAGCGAGGGCGGCGCCTGAAGGCCGAGCAGGCCCTGGTTGCCGAAATCGAGCAGCACATGGGGCGGCATGGCGCGCCGCTCATCCATCAGGCGCGAATCGAGGCGCCGTTGCGCATACTGGCGCAGCCAGGCGAGCAGCGCGGATGCGCGCTCGCGGCTGTCGTCCGGCGCCGGCGGATCGCTGCGCCGCCGCTGCGGACGGGAAGCGTCCTGCGGCCGAATCATCATCTCGCGCGAGGCATACACGACGTCGAGTGCGCCCTCCAGGGCCAGCGCCTTGCAGCGCGCGCGCTGCACCTTGCCGCTGGTCGTGCGCGGAAAGCTGCCGGGCCGCACGAAGGCCAGCAGGCCGGCCGCGACGCCGAACCGGCGCGCGACAGCGGTGCGCAGGCGCTGGCTGAGGGCGTCGAGCTGGGCAATGCTGGCGCCCTCGAGCAGGCCGCGGCGCGCCACCCGCACCAGGTGACGGTCGGCTTCGAGCACGATCGCCAGGCGTTCGCGCCCGCCCTCCTCCAGCGCGAAGGCCGCGCAGCGGTTCGGCTCCAGGAATGGCGCCGTCTCCTCGACCAGCGCCTCCACGTCCTGCGGATAAATATTGCGCCCGTTGATGATCACCAGGTCCTTCAATCGCCCCGTGACGTACAGTTCGCCCTCGCGCACGAAGCCCAGGTCGCCGGTGCGCAGCCAGGGCCCGCCGCCATCCGCCAGCCGGGCGCCGAATATGGGCCCCGAGGCCGCGTGCGCGCCGTGGTAAGCGCGCGCCACCGAGTCCCCCGCCAGCCAGATCTCGCCCACCCGTCCCATCCCGGCCGGACGGCCGCTGTCGGCATCGACGGCGAGCACGGTCACGCCGGGTGCGGGCGGTCCGCAACTGACCAGCTCCCGCGCGTCGGGATCGTCCGTTCCCGCTTCACGCACCTGCCCCGCTTCCAGGCGCGCCTTGCTGACGCCCAGGATGCGCGGCGCGCGGCCGCGCGGTCCACCGGAGACCAGCAGGGTGTGCTCGGCCAGGCCGTAGCAGGCGAACAGGGCTTCCGGCCGCAAGCCGCAGCCCGCGAAGGCTTCCATCATCCGGCGCAGGGTGGCGGCGCGCACCGGCTCGGCGCCGTTGTAGGCCAGTTCCAGCCGCGACAAGTCGAGCGGCATCCGGGGGCCGGCCTGCCAGCGGCGCGCGCACAGGTCCCAGGCGAAATCCGGCGCCCCGGCGCAGGTCGCGCCATAGGCGGCGATCGCTTCCAGCCAGCGCAGGGGCCGGCGCAGGAAGGTCGCCGGGGCCATCAGCACCGACCGGAAGCCCAGCGCCGCCGGCGCCACGATGCTGCCCACCAGGCCCATGTCGTGGAAAGGCGGCAGCCAGCTCACCATCACGCTGCCGCGGTGGAAGCCGAAGGCCTCGCCGATCGCTTCCACGTTGGCGGCCAGGTTCGCGTGGCTGACTTCCACGCCCCTGGGAGCGCTGGTCGAGCCCGAGGTGTACTGAATAAAGGCTACAGCCGCATTGTTAACCTTGGGTGGCACGCTGGGCGCGGCATAGCCGGCCTCGAACCCGTCGGTACAGATCAGGCAAGCGGCCTGCCCTTCCATCTGGGGCGCCACCGTGGTTGCGGCCTCGCGGGTGCTGAGCACGAGCGCCGGCGAGGCGTCGCGCAACAGCGCGGCGAATTGCCGGTTGCCGTGCTTGCGCGGCAGCGGCGCCGGCACCGCCACCAGGCCCGCGCGCAGGCAGGCGAAGAAGGCCACCACGAAGCCCAGGCCGGGCGGATACAAGAGCATGGCGCGCGCGCCCGGTCCGGCCAGGGTGGCCAGGGCGCCGCCCAGAGCGTCGACCCGCGCGGCCAGCTCGCCGAAGGCCAGCGATTCCTCGCGGCCGTCCTCGTGCAGGAAAGTGAAGGCGATCCGCTCCGGCGTGTCGCGCGCGTGGCGCCGCAGATTCTCCAGCACCGGCGCGGTGCGGCGCGGCTCGCGGTCAGCCACGGCGGCGCTCCGGCTGCGGACGGCTTGCTCCGGCACGCGCCGCGGCTGCCGCCACCAGCGGCGCCGCACGCCGCACCTGGGCCGGCGTGTGGTTCGCCATCAGCTGCAGGCGCAGGCGCGCCGCGCCCAGCGGCACGCCGGGATACTCGACCGGATTGACGAACACGGCGTCGCGCGCCAGCAGCATGCCGGCCACCCGCGCCGCCGCTTCCGTCCCCATCCACACCGGCACGATCGGCGAAGCTTCGCCCAGGCAGCGCAACCCCGCCTCGCCCAGCAGTGCGCGCAGCTCCACCGCGTTGCGCATTAGGTCGGCGCGCAAGCCGTCCCCCTCGCCGGACGTGACGATGCGCAGGCTCTCCAGCACCACCGCCGCCTGCACCGGCGACAGCGCATTGGAAAACATGTGCGGCCCCGCGTACATCTGCAGCTGGCGCCGCGCCGGCCGCTCGGCGCAGGCGACGAAGCCGCCGTTGGCGGCGAAGCTCTTGGAAAACGCGCCGACGACGATGTCGACCCGTCCCTGCATGCGCTGGGCGCCGATCACACCCAAGCCGCCCGGCCCCATCGCGCCCAGGTCGTGCGCCACGTCCACCAGCAAGGTGGCCTTGTATTCGCGGCACAGGTGCTGCAGCAGCGGCAGGTCGGGACTGTCGGCGTCCATGCTGAACAGGCCTTCGGTGACCACCAGGATGGCGTTGGCGCTGTCGCGCGAGCGGATCCCGGCCAGCAGCTCGCGCACGTGGTCGCAATCCAGGTGGCGATGCACCAGCACGTTGCGGGTGGCGGCCTGGGCGCCCTGGCGCAGCGAAGCATGGGCCAGCTGGTCGATCACGACGTAGTCGGCGCTGTGCACCAGCGCGGTGAGCGCGCCGAAGGCGGCGGCCCAGCCGGTCGGGAACAGCACCACCTGGCCCAGTCCCAGCAGCTCGCCCAGCGCCTGTTCCAGCTCGAGCGAGTAGCGCGTGTTCCCTAGCAGGACCGCCGAACCGGCGCTGTGCGGCCCGGCCTCCCCCAGCGCGCGCAGCGCGGCGTCGGCGATCGCCGGATGCGCCGCCAGCGACAGGTAGTCCTGGGAGGCGAAGTTGATGCCGCGCACCGCTTCCCCGGCGCCGGCTTCCCCGCCGACGGTGGCAAGCGGCTCCGGCGGACCTTCCAGGACGCGCGCGTAGGGCCACACGCCGTGGCGGGCGCGCAGCGCGCACCAGGCGTCCAGCGGAGCGCTGCGGCGCAGCAGGTCGGGCCCGCGCGGCTGCGCGAACTGGGCCACGTTGCCGTCCAGGGCGCCGGAAGCGCACAAGAGGGGCAAGTCTTCTGCGGGATCGAAAGGAAGATATTCATTCAGCACGGCGTCCTCCAGGGAGTGCGTTGGGAATGGTTCAGGCGTGCAGCGCGGCCGCCTGGGGCTGGCGCGCCAGCAAGGCGGCGATCTTCTCCGGCGCCAGCGGACGGTCGAACAGGTAGCCCTGGGCGGCGTCGCAGCCCATCGCGCACAGGTCGCGCAGCTGCTCCTGGGTCTCGACCGATTCCGCGATCACAGACTGGCCCAGGCGGTGCGCCATGGCGACGATGGTCTCGGCGATCGCGAAGGAGCGCCCGCCGCCGTTGCCGAGGCGGCGCACGAACAGGCCGTCCATCTTGAGGATGTCCACCGGCAGCTCACACAGGTAGTTCAGGCTCGAGTAGCCGGTGCCGAAATCGTCGATCGACACCACCACGCCGGCCTGGCGCAGGCGGCTCATCACGGCGCAGTTCGCGCCCAGGTCGTCGATCAGCATGCCCTCGGTGATCTCCAGGTCCAGGCAGTGCGCGGGCATGCCGGTGTCGGCCAGGATGGCCATTACGCGGCCCGCCAGGCTTGGCTCCTTGAGCTGGCGCGCCGACAGGTTGACCGCGGTCTTGATCTCGGGCAGGCCGGCGGCCACCCAGGCGCGGTTCTGGCGGCAGGCGGTGCGCAGCGCCCATTCGCCGATCGGCACGATCATGCCGGTCTCCTCGGCCAGCGGAATGAAGCGGCCCGGATCGATGCGGCCGTACACCGGATGCTGCCAGCGCAGCAGCGCCTCGACCCCGATCACGCGCCTGCTGGCCAGGTCGACCTGGGGCTGGTATTCCAGGAACAGCTGGCCGCGCGCGAGCGCGTCGCGCAGGCCGTTCTTCAGCGCCAGGCGCTCGCTGGGAGCCTGGGCCTGGATGCCGCGGTAGACCTGCACGCTGTTCTCGCCCCAT
This sequence comes from Massilia sp. ZL223, assembly GCF_018119395.1. GTDB lineage: Bacteria > Pseudomonadota > Gammaproteobacteria > Burkholderiales > Burkholderiaceae_D > Telluria. Next base: position 206,856 of record NZ_JAGPWD010000005.1, on the reverse strand, counting down.
TCCTTGGCGCAGCGCATGGCGAGATCGGCGCGCTTGAGCAGCGCATCGAGGTCGCAGTCGGCCGCCGGGTACAGGGCCACGCCGGCCGCCAGGCTGACGAAGCAGTCGCGCCCGCCGACGACGATGGGAAGGGCGAAGCGGTCGAGGATCTTCTCGGCCACCTGCTGGGCGTCGGCCTCGCTGCCCAGGTCTTCCAGCAGCGCGATGAATTCGTCGCCGCCCCACCGCGCCACGGTGTCCGAGTCGCGCAGGCAGCGCCGGATCGCCGCGCCGGCCTGGGCCAGCAGCGCGTCGCCCGCCTCGTAGCCAAGGGCGTCGTTGACTTCCTTGAAGCGGTTGATGTTCAGGAGCAGCAGCGCGATCGGGCGCCGGTTGCGGTTGGCGCGGTCCATGGCGTGGCGCAGGCGGTCGCGCAGCAGGCGCCGGTTCAGCAGGCCGGTGAGCTGGTCGCAGTGCACGCCGTCCAGCACCCGGCCCACGCTCGCGCCCATGTCGCTCATGTTGCCCGTATTGTGCGCCTGCGCCACCTCGCCGCGTTCGTCCTCGCCGTGGCACAGCACCCGGTTGCGGCCCAGCGACTTGGCCAGGTAGAGCGCCTCGTCGGCGCGCACGATGGCCTGGGCGCAGGGCTCGCCCAGCCGGTATTCGGCCACGCCCACCGACACGGTCAGGCTGATCACGCTGTCGCCCTCCTCGCAGCGCAGGCCCTCGATCACGCCGCGCACCCGCTCGGCCAGCACCACCGCGTCCGCCGCGGGCGTCTCCGGCAGGAGCAGCAGGAATTCTTCGCCGCCGTAGCGCCCGAAGGTATCGGTGGCGCGGATCTGCCCCTGCACCGCCTCGGCAAAGGCGCGCAGCACGACGTCGCCGGCGCTGTGCCCGTAGGTGTCGTTGATGCGCTTGAAGAAGTCGATGTCGAACAGGCACAGGCAGAATACCCGCCCATTGCGGTCACTGCGCTCCTTCTCCTTGTCGATCAGGCCGAGCAGGAAGCGCCGGTTATGGCTGCCCGTGAGTTCGTCGCGGATGGCCAGCTCGTTGATGGTGGACAGGGCCTGCTGCAGCTTGACGAAGCCCTCGGTCTTGGTCAGTTCGAACAACAGCACGAACACCAGCACCACCACGTACAGGCCGATGTCGCACACCAGGTGCAGCAGCGCCATGTCGGCCGCCGGGACCGGCGGCGTTCCCAGCCCGGAGACCTGCATGCCGTAGATGGCGGCGGCGCTGGCACAGCTCATCCCCAGCCAGAACGCGGCCGAGGGCACGCCGCCCAGGAACATCGCCACCACCGGGCCGGTGATCAGCCAGCTCGCGGTGGGCGCGCTGATGCCGCCCAGGTGCCAGGTCAGCCAGGAGAAGTTGAAGAACAGCGCGCACAGGAACAGCTCGCGCGCGGCCAGGATGCAGCCGGTGGCGCGCAGCACGGCCGGCGCCAGCAGCATGCAGGCCGAACACGCCAGGATTTCCAGGGCGGCCGTCCGGAGTCCGAGCAGCCAGTAGGCCAGCGCGTACAGCGGCCCCGCGGTGCCGGCCATGACGGCGGCATTGACGACGTTCTTGGCGCGCGCCATCACTGCCGCATCCTGCTGCAGCGGCGCCGGTATGAAACGGTGGGCAAGCCTCAGGTAACGTCCGCCCCACCCCACGCTGTTGTCGTCCATGGTTCCTATCCCGCACTTTCGCGCACCTGGCGCCTTGGCAAGACGCTCCAAGAACTGAGTTTAGGTAGGAAATTTCTTCACAGTCTTAATGCCGGACAGAAAGGCGTCGGAAAAGCCGCGCCGTCGCCTCTTGCAAACACCGCGACAGGGCCGCCTTGTCATGAAAAAAATAATTCCATGTGACAACCAATAATGTTGGATTAATATTTTCCAACCAACAGTTACACGGACTAAACCAGAATGAAACAGATTTCCGGTCTCCCTGCGGAGAAGCACGCGCTCAGCGCCGACAGGCTGTTCCTCTTTGTGCTCTGAAGCCTGCTGGCGCTGTCGGTCGCCCTCTCGTTCTGGCACGACACCTTGTTCCTCGCGCTGCGACTGCAGCGCGAAACGGCGGCGGTCGGCGCCAGCGCGGCCACCTTGCAGCACACCCTGCAGACCATGCACGCCAGCGCCGACAAGGTGGCGCGCGACATGCAGCTGATTACCGCCACCTCGAATGCGGTGGCGAGCGGCAGCAGCGACCTGTCCGCGAGCGCCACCGCCCAGGCCGCGCGCCTGGAGCAGGCGGCGCAGGCGGTCGACAAGCTGACCGCGACGGTCAAGCACAACGTCGATCACGCCGCGCTGGCCAATGAACTGGTGGAGTCCGCTTCCGCGATGGCCGTCAAGGGCGGCGAAGTGGTGGCCGACGTGGTGCAGACGATGGCGTCGATCCGCACCAGCTCGCGCAAGATCGAGGACATCATCGGGGTCATCGACGGCATCGCCTTCCAGACCAATATCCTGGCGCTGAACGCCGCCGTGGAAGCGGCGCGCGCGGGCGAGGAAGGCCGCGGCTTCGCCGTGGTGGCCGCCGAAGTGCGCAGCCTCGCCCACCGCAGCGGCCAGGCGGCCCAGGAAGTCAGGCGCCTGATCGGCGACTCGGTGGTGCGCGTCGACGCCGGCGGGCAGCTGGTCGACCAGGCCGGGCGCACCATGAGCGAAATCGTGGAGTCGGTCAGGCAGGCGGCCGGCATCATGGCCTCGATCTCCGGCGCCAGCCGCGAGCAGCGCGACGGCATCGAGCAGGTCAGGGAAACCATCCAGGATATCGAACAGACCACCCGCCAGACGGTCCTGCTGGTCGAGCAAAGCTCGGCAGCCGCGGGCACCATATGCGAACACGCGTCGTCGGTGGCGCAGGCGGTCAGCAGCCTGCGCGGCGCCTGACGCTGCGCGCACGCCAAAGCGGCGGGCCTGGACTCAGGCCCGCAAGGCGCTCCGTCCAAGCAGCTCGAGAAGCTCGGCTCCGTCCACCGGCTTGACCAGGTAATGGTCGAAGCCCGCGGCGAAGGCCCGTTCCCGGTCGCGCTGCTGGCCGTAACCGGTGACGGCAATGAGCACCGTGCCCGCCGCCTCTGGCAGCGCGCGCAGGCGGCCGGCCAGCACCAGTCCATCGATTTCCGGCAGGCCGATGTCGAGCACGAACACCTGGGGACAGTCGGCCCCGGCCAGCTCCAGCGCCGCGCCGCTGGAATACAGTGCGCGCGCATCGTGGCCGCAGGCGGCCAGCAGCCCGACCAGCGCGTCGGCGGCGTCGCGGTTGTCGTCGACCACCACGACCCGCAGCGGCTGCCCCGCCATGCCTGCCACGGCGGGGACGGCCGGCGCCCCGGGGTCGAGCGGATCGCTCGCCAGGCGCGGCAGGCTCACCGTGAAACTGCTGCCCTTCCCGGGGCCGCCGCTGTGCGCGGAGATGGCGCCCTCGTGCGATTCCACCAGGCTCTTCGCCAGCGCCAGGCCGATGCCCAGGCCGCCCTGGGCCCGGTCGAGGGTGCGGTGGCCCTGCACGAACAGGTCGAACACCCGCGCCGCGAGCTCGGGGTCCATGCCGATGCCGCTGTCCGACACGGTCAGCGCCACCTCGTTCCCGGAAAGCCGCATGCGCACGCCGATACGGCCGCCCTCGGGCGTGAACTTGTTGGCGTTGGTGAGGATGTTGGCGACGACCTGCAGGATGCGCTTGCGGTCGCCGCTGATCCAGGCCGGCTCGTGCGGCAGGTCGAGTTCGAGCTGGTGGCGCCGCCCATGCAGTTGCGGCGCCGCCTGCTCGACCGCTTCGGCGACGATGTCGCGCAGGTCGAGCGGACTCCGGTTCAAGACCACCAGCCCGCGCGTCACCCTGGCCACGTCGAGCAGGTCGTCGATCAGCGCCTTCATGTGGCCGACCTGGCGCGCGATGACGGCGGCGGCCTGCCGCACGCGGGCCGGATCCTCGGCCGCCACCGTGAGAAGCTGGGCGGCCGCGCTCACCGGCGCCAGCGGATTACGCAGCTCGTGGGCGAGCATGGCCAGGAATTCGTCCTTGGCGCGGTTGGCGTGCGAGAGCTCGGCCACCAGGACTTCGCGCTCGCGGTGCGCCTGTTCCAGCAGGTGGCGCTCGGTCGCATCGCGGGTGAAGCAGCGGCTGTAGCGCAGCTGGCCGTTTTCCAGGCAAGCATTGGAATTGATGACGACGTGCTTGATCGACCCGTCCTTGCAGCGCAGGCGGGCCGGCTGGTCGTACAGCGTTTCACCTGCCGTCAGGCGCCGGAGGATATCGTCGATCACGATCGCGTCGGCGTGGAAGTCGCCGATGTGGCGCCCCACGTATTCTTCCCAGCGGTAGCCCAGCAGGCTCAGCTCGGCCTTGTTGGCCCAGAGGATGGTGCCGTCCGGCCCGACGCGGTGCAGCCCTTCGGCGGCGTTCTCGACGAAGTCCGCCAGTTCGCGCTCGCGGTGCCGGAGGGTCTGCTCGGCTTCCCTGGCCCGCACGAGCTCGCCCCGCAGGGCCAGGTTCTTCTGCTCCATGAGCGCCAGCTGCAGGCATAGCTCCTGCTGCCCGTCCTTCACTTCCTGCCCCTCGGGGCGGACGTGGTCGTGGGCGCAGCAGACGCGGCGGAAGTCCGCGGCCAGCTCCTGAGTCGGGAACAGGTTCCAGGGATAGGCGCAGAACAGCGAGAAGCGGCAGGCTTCGCCGAGCCCGTTCCACAATTCCTCGAGCCGTACGGCCGCGTCGTACAAGCCTTGTTCGCACAGCAGCGCAACCATCTCGCCGAAGGCGTGGACGGCGCGCCCCGAAGCGCAGGCCTTGCGCACCGTATTGCCGACGACCTCGTCGAACAGCCCTTCGTCGGGCCAGCCGTCGACCATGAAGCGGGCCAGGGTGCCGGCCGCGTCGAGCATGATGAGCTCGCCCGGGAACCAGGCCGGCTGGCCCTTCAGCGAACCGAAGCCCATCAGCTGCTGCCGCAGCGTATCGAGGTGTTCCTGGGTGGCGATCACTATCGCCGAGCCGCCGCCGCGCAGGCCCCGGTCGAGGAAGTCGGCGACTTCAGTCAGCAGGACTGCGTCGTCGTGATAAAAACGGACGAAATGGGACGGCTCGGACGCGTCTTCCCGTACTGAGCCCGGCATACTGGTCGACAATGTGAACTTTCATAGGTCCGGCTTGCGCAGGTCCTGGTGCTGAGGCGGTCTAGTGGATTCACCCACAAAAAAATATTTCCAAAAGACAAGCGAAATACATTTGGCATCATAACACTATGTGTCGTGCGCACGCATGGATTTTGCAAATTAGGAATATTCCTAGACACTGAGCTGTGGGCTCCAGGCCTCACGCACCATGATCGTCCACCCTGCCGCGATCAGTCATTCTTGACGACGATGCTCGGGAACTTGGCGCTCATGTCCTTCGCCTTCTCGGCCACCTTGATCGCGATCCTGCGTGCGATCTGCTTGTAGACCGCGGCCACGGCGCCGTCCGGATCGGCCACTACAGTTGGGCGGCCGGAATCGGTCTGCTCGCGGATCGCCATGGTCAGCGGCAGCGAACCCAGGAAGTCGACGCCGAAGTCGGCGCACATCTTGGCGCCGCCGCCTTCGCCGAAGATGTGTTCCACATGGCCGCAGTTGGAGCAGATGTGGGTCGACATGTTCTCCACCACGCCCAGGATCGGGATGCCGACCTTCTCGAACATCTTGAGGCCCTTGCGTGCGTCCAGCAGCGCGATGTCCTGCGGGGTCGTGACGATCACGGCGCCGGTGACCGGCACCTTCTGCGACAGGGTCAGCTGGATGTCGCCGGTCCCCGGCGGCATGTCGACGATCAGGTAATCGAGGTCGCGCCAGTTGGTCTGCTCCAGCAGCTGCTGCAGCGCGCCGGTGACCATCGGGCCGCGCCAGACCATGGGCTCGTCCGGATCGATCATGAAGCCGATCGACGAGACCTGCACGCCGTGGTTCTCCAGCGGCTCCATGGTCTTGCCGTCGCGGCTTTCGGGACGGGCGTTAATCCCCAACATCATCGGCTGCGAGGGGCCGTAGATGTCGGCGTCGAGGATGCCGACGCTGGCGCCTTCGCTCGACAAGGCGAGGGCCAGGTTGACCGCCGTGGTCGACTTGCCGACGCCGCCCTTGCCGGAGGCGACGGCGATGATGTTCTTCACGTTCGGCATCACCTTGAGGCCGCGCTGGACCGCGTGCGAGACGATCTTGCTGTACACCTTGGCGCTGACATTGCCAGCGCCCGGCAGCGCTTTCACGGCCGCCACCACCTGTTCACGGATGCCTGCGATCTGGCTGGCCGCCGGGTAGCCCAGCTCGATCTCGAAGCTGACGTCGGCCCCGCTGACCTGGACGTGCTTGACCGATTTGGATGCGACGAAGTCTTTCTGGGTGTTAGGATCGATAACCGCCGACAGCGCCTGCTTGACGTCGTTCTCAGTGATGCTCATGTGTTTCTCCGAATGTGATGGCCGAAAGTGTAGCGCAAAATGCACTTCCGCCTCTTGCCGGATTGGCAAAAGCGCTCGCGGAGGCGGCAAAAGCCCCTGCGCGCACAGCCCCATCCGCTGTTAAAATGCTTCTTTTTATATAACCAGAGCGTTTCGACCATGACCCGCAAGCTGTTTGTCACCACTGCCCTGCCCTACGCCAATGCAGCCTTCCACATCGGCCACATGATGGAATACATCCAGGCCGACATCTGGGTACGCTTCCAGCGAATGCAGCGCGACAACGGCATGCAGCGCGAGGTGCATTTCGTCTGCGCGGACGACACCCACGGCACCCCGATCATGATCGCGGCCGAGAAGGAAGGCATCACGCCCCAGGAATTCGTGGCCAAGATCGCCGCCGGCCGCCCGCAATACCTGAACGGTTTCCACATCGCCTTCGACAACTGGTATTCGACCGACTCCCCGGAAAACGTCGAGCTGTCCCAGGGCATCTACCGCAAGCTGCGCGATGCCGGCCTGATCGTCACCAAGACCGTCGACCGCTTCTACGACCCGGTCAAGGGCATGTTCCTGGCCGACCGCAACATCAAGGGCGAGTGCCCGGTCTGCCACGCCAAGGATCAGTACGGCGATAACTGCGAAGTCTGCGGCGCCGCCTACCAGCCGACCGAACTGATCAACCCGTTCTCGGTCTTCACCGGCTCGACCCCGATCCTGAAGCCGTCCGAGCAGTACTTCTTCAAGCTGTCCGACCCGCGCTGCTTCCAGTTCCTCAAGGAGTGGCTGAACACCCCGGGCCGCCTGCAGCCGGAAATGGTCAACAAGGTCTCCGAGTGGCTGGGCGAAGCCGGCGAAAAGCTGGCCGACTGGGACATCTCGCGCGATGCGCCCTACTTCGGCATCCCGATCCCGGATGCACCGGGCAAGTTCTTCTACGTGTGGCTGGACGCGCCGGTCGGCTACCTGGCCTCGCTCAAGAACTACTTCGACAAGCAGGGCCTGGACTTCGAGGCCTTCCTGAAGGACCCGGGCGCCGAGCAGCTGCACTTCATCGGCAAGGACATCGTGTCCTTCCACCTGCTGTTCTGGCCGGCGATGCTGAATTTCTCGGGCCACCCGATCATCGACAAGCTGAGGGTCGCCGTCCACGGCCACCTGACCGTCAACAACGAAAAGATGTCCAAGTCGCGCGGCACCGGCATCTCGCCGCTGCGCTACCTGGAACTGGGCATGAACCCGGAATGGCTGCGCTACTACCTGGCCTTCAAGCTGAACGCGAGGGTCGAGGACCTGGACTTCAACGGCGAAGACTTCGTCAACCGCGTGAACAGCGACCTGATCGGCAAGTACGTGAACATCGCCAGCCGCTGCGCCGGTTTCATCGCCAAGAAGTTCGACGGCAAGCTGGCCGATACGCTGTCGGATAACGCCAAGGGCTGGATCTGCAAGGCCCTGATGAGCGAAGGCGTGGAGCGCCAGGCCAGCATCGCGGCCAGCTTCGAGGCGCGCGAATACGGCAAGGCGCTGCGCGAGATCATGGAGATCGCCGACGTCACCAACCAGTACGTGGACGAGAACAAGCCCTGGATCCTGGCCAAGGACGAGGCCAAGACCGCCGAGCTGCACGACGTCTGCACCACCGCCCTGATCCTGTTCCGCCAGCTGACCATCATGCTGTCGCCGGTGCTGCCGCAGGTGGCGGCGCGCGTGTCCGAATTCCTGGGCGACGCCGAGCTGAGCTGGGCCGACACCCACGGCGCGGCGGTCTACGAGACCATGCTGGGCCGTACCATCGGCGCCTACAGCCACCTGATGCAGCGCGTGGATGCGAAGACGGTCGAGAACCTGTTCGACAAGCCGGCTGCTCCGGCCGCTCCGGCTGCAGTCCCTGCTGCGGCCGAGACCGCAGCCCCGGCCGCTGAAGCCGCTGCTGCCGGCGACATCGAGGAACTGGCGCCGGAAATCTCGATCGACGATTTCACCAGGATCGACCTGCGCGTGGCGAAGATCGTCAACTGCGAACACGTGGAAGGCGCCGGCAAGCTGCTGCGCCTGACCCTGGACGTGGGCGAAGGCCGCTACCGCAATGTCTTCTCGGGCATCAAGTCGGCCTACAAGCCGGAAGACCTGGTCGGCAAGCTGACCGTGATGGTGGCCAACCTGGCCCCGCGCAAGATGAAGTTCGGCGTCTCGGAAGGCATGGTGCTGTGCGCCTCGGCTGCCGACGAGAAGGCGAATCCGGGCCTGTACCTGCTGGATCCGATGCCGGGCGCGGCGCCAGGTATGCGTATCCGCTGAGGCTGAGCAGCCCAAACGGCCTTCAGTTCGTTAGCTTGTAGACCGTCGTTCCGGCGAAGGCCGGAACCCAAGTTTGCATGAGCTAACGAAACGCTAAACTTGGGCTCCGGCCTTCGCCGGAGCGACGGATCGAGGGCTAACTAAGCCCTGCGAACTGGGCCAGAATGACTACAAGCAAAGGCCAGGAAAGCGATTCCCGGCCTGGTAGCGGGTGTTACAATGACACGCTTTTTGTGCAGAACAAATGCCCCTACATACTCTTTGATAGGTAGCTAATAATATGACCGAATTCAAACCTCTCCGCCACATCCCGCAAGCCAATGTGTTCCGCAAGGGCGACGTGTTCGTCCTGTTCGGCGAACTGTTCGGCCGCGGCTATGTGAATGGCCTGATCGACGAGGCACGCGCCGCCGGCATGACCATCGTGGGCATCACCGTGGGCCGCCGCGACGAGTCGGGCGCTCTGCGCGCGCTGACCGCCGAAGAACACGCCGAAGCGGAAGAGAAGCTCGGCGGCCGCATCATCAATGTGCCGCTGATGGCCGGTTTCGACATGGACGCGCCGGAAGGCGAACAGAACCCGACCGAAATGCTGTCGGGGATCACCCTGAAGAACTGGCAGGAAGAAAAGCTGGACTGGGCCAAGATCGAGCGCTGCCGCGAAGCCGGCGTGCGCCGCTTCACCAGCTCGGCAGCAAGCGTCATGGGCGAGATCGACAAGCTGATCCCGCAAGGCGCCAACGTCTTCTTCGCCCACACCATGGCCGGCGGCATCCCGAAGATCAAGGCCTTCCTGGCCATCGCCAACCGCATCTACAAGGGCCGCGGCGAGCGCTTCATGTCCTCGCGCGCCCTGCTCGACAGCGACTTGGGCAAGCTGATCCTGATGAACTTCGATGAAGTCACCGCCAACACGCTCAAGTACCTGATCGATGCGTCAAGCAAGATCCGCGAGCGCGTGACCAAGGCCGGCGGCGAAGTCCGCTACACGGCCTACGGCTACCACGGCACTGAAGTCCTGATCGGCGGCGAGTATGTGTGGCAGACCTACACCAACTACACCCAGGGCTACGCCAAGAAGCGCCTGGAATCGGTCGCCGAAGCCGCCTGGAACCAGGGCGTGTGGGCCACCGTGTTCAACTGCCCGGAAATCCGCACCAACTCGTCCGACATCTTCGTCGGCGTCGAGCTGCCGCTGATCCCGCTGCTGAACGCACTCAAGCGCGAAGGCGGCGGCGCCTGGGCCGATGAGCAGTGGCGCATCTGCGAAAGCCTGCTGAACGACGGCGTGTCGCTGCAGAGCGTGCTGGACAAGCTGGAAGGCTACAACCAGGACGCCACCAGCGTCCACTTCCGCAACTTCGAGGCTTGGCCAATGGACAACACCCCGGAACTGGCGGACGTCATGATCGGCACCTCGGACGAGATCACCTCCCTGCACAAGGACCGCAAGGCCCTGATCACCGACCACCTCTCAAGCCTGGTGCTGGAAGGCGCCGGCCCGCTGATGTTCCATGGCGCGTCGGAGAAAATCGCACCGGTGCTGTGGCTCAGCCACGACATCATCGCCCGTCAGCTGAACGAGCTGCACAAATAAGCTTGACGTCGGAGGCGCGGGGCAGAAGAATCTGCCCCGTCTCTCGTTTACTTCTCTTAAGAATCATGATCTTCAAGAAACAACACTCGATGTACGAATCGGAGCACACCAAGTTCATCAAGGAGCTGAAGAACCAGCTGCCGGGCATGGAAGAGCGCCAGGTGGCTGGCCGTTCCCTGCTGTGGGACAAGGCTCCGCTGTCGCTGGACGAACAGGCCCGCATCAAGGAATCGCGCCTGCGCCAGAACGCCTACCCCTACCAGACCAAGGTCTGAGCGTAGAAGACGCCAATGCAGCCCGAGCAGGCCGCGCAGGAGCCGGCCGAACCGACGCCGGTCACCGCAGAGGCGCCGCCACTCCCCCCGGATGATCCCGGCCATGACGCCGGCGCGATCGCTCGCCTGTACGGCGAGCCGATCACGCGCCTGCCGAACGACCTGTACATCCCGCCGGACGCGCTCGAGGTCTTCCTCGACGCCTTCGAAGGTCCGCTCGACCTGCTGCTCTACCTGATCCGCAAGCAGAACTTCAACATCCTCGACATCCCGATGGCGCAGGTGACCCTGCAATACCTGGAATACGTCGAGCAGATCCGCCAGCACAACCTGGAGCTGGCGGCCGAGTACCTGCTGATGGCGGCCATGCTCATCGAGATCAAGTCGCGCATGCTGCTGCCGCGGCGCCAGGACGACCTGGTCGAGGACGTGGGCGATCCCCGCGCCGAGCTGGTGCGCCGCCTGCTGGACTACGAGCAGATCAAGACCGCCGCCGTCCAGCTCGGGAACCTGCCCCAGGAAGGGCGCGATTTCCTGCGCCCTTCCCTGTTCGTCGAGCAGGGCCTGGCCCCTAGCTGGCCCGATGTCGACCCCTGGGACCTGCAGCGCGCCTGGCTCGACGTCCTGCGCCGCGCCAAGCTGACCCAGCACCACCGGATCAGCCGCCAGGAACTCTCGGTGCGCGAGCACATGTCCGCCATCCTGCGCACCTTGCAGTCGCAGCGCTTCGTCGAGTTCGGCGAATTATTCGCGGGCCAGCACGGGGTTCCGATTGTGGTTGTACACTTTGTGGCCATGCTGGAACTCGCGAAAGAAACGCTCATCGAAATCACCCAGGCCGAACCGTTTGCGCCGATCTACGTGCGCCTGGCCTATTCGCCGGCCTGAAGCGCCGGCCTCTTACTCTCTGTCAGCCCATGAAAATCATTTCCTCCATCGACGAATTGCGCGACCAGTTGCGCGGCCAGCTGCGCACCGCCTTCGTGCCGACGATGGGCAACCTGCATGAAGGCCACCTGTCCCTGATGCGCCTGGCGCGCCGCCACGGCGACCCGGTCGTGGCCTCGATCTTCGTCAACCGCCTGCAGTTCGGCCCCAACGAGGACTTCGACAAGTACCCGCGCACCTTCCAGGACGACGTCGCCAAACTGGAAAAGGAAGGCGTCTACGTGCTGTTCGCGCCGACCGAGAAGGACATGTACCCGGAACCCCAGGAATACCGCGTCACGCCGCCGAACGGCCTGGGCAACACCCTGGAAGGCGAATTCCGCCCCGGCTTCTTCGAAGGCGTGTGCACCGTCGTGACCAAGCTGTTCTCCTGCGTGCAGCCGCGCGTGGCCGTGTTCGGCAAGAAGGATTACCAGCAGCTGATGATCGTCCGTAACATGGCGCGCCAGTTCGCCCTGCCGACCGAGATCATCGGCGCCGAGACCTTCCGCGCGGAAGACGGCCTGGCCCTGTCCTCGCGCAACGGCTACCTGTCGGAAGCCGAGCGCGCCGAGGCGCCGGTCCTGTACCGCAACCTGAACGCCGTGGCCGACGCCGTGCGCGGCGGCGAGCACGACGTGGCCGCCGTGGAACAGCGTGCGATGCTTGATCTGGCCGGACGCGGCTGGCAGCCGGACTACGTCTCGATCCGCAAGCGCATCGACCTGCAGGCTCCGAGCGCCGCCGACCTGGAGCGCGGCGAGCCGCTCGTGGTGCTGGCCGCGGCCAAGCTGGGCACGACCCGCCTCATCGACAACCTCGAGATTTGACGCTGTTGTTTTGCTGAGTGATATCAAAACAACACTGAAGCTTGCGAAATTGCAACACGATCAGAACGGGCGTATATTAGGTGTTTCACCTACTGCTCACGCCCCAGGATCCGCCGTGAACGATACTGTCATTGCCATTGCCCGCAAGGGCCCACCGAAACCCGCCGACGCGGTCAGCCGGATCGGCGGCAACGTCGAGCCGCACGAGATGCGCGACCCCTTCGACATCGGGGAAGCGCTGACCACCCTGGCCGAGCGGGGCGACGCCATCACCGTGTTCCCGGCCGGGCATCTCGAGCCCTTGCTGGCGCGGGTCGAATCGGTCGATCCGGAGCTGCCGCATTTCGTGCTGGACTTCACCGGCAGCGAGCTGCCGCCGGCGGGGAAGCTGACCTTCGTGGCCTCGATCGGGGGCAATGCCAAGCTGCAGTTCGACCTGGAAGGCGAGTGGCCGGAACTGGCCGGGCGGCCGTGGATGGTGCACGCGGAATTCCCGGAAAGCTGCCTGGTGCTGAATCGCCGCGCCGCGCGGCGCGTCGAGACACCCGTCGGCGTGAACTACACCGCCAGCTTTGCGCTGCAGGGCCGGCAGTATGAATTGCCGCTGTACGACTTCTCGCAGAGTGGCGTGGGGCTGCGCGCGACGCCGGAGCAGTGCTTCGGGCTGACCGTCGGGAAGAAGATTACCGGGGCGAGGCTGGAGCTGGGACCGGCGCTGACCCTGATCGCCGACCTGGAAGTGCGGCTGCTGCGGCCGTTCAAGACCTTCCTGCTCGGGGAGCAGGTGCAGGTGGGGTGCAGTTTTGCGAGTATTTCGCTGCAGATGCAGCAGACGCTGGAAAGGTTTGTGACCAGCGGGGTGCCGGAGAGACGGGCGCGTTAGGCGTCTTGCGCTAACGATTTAGCCGAGGAACTTGGGTTCCGGCCAAGGGGGACGCCGAGTCCCGGAACGACGGTTTTTAGGTTAACGCAAAGAAGACGTTTAGCGAGATTCGGACACGTGCATTAGCACGTCGTTCCGGCGAAGGCCGGAACCCAAGCTTGCCCGCAGACCTACACCGCCACGCTCTGCGCCCAAGCCAGCGCCGACAGATGCGCCTTGTTCACCTGCAGCGGACTGATATCCAGCGATTCCGCGAGCGACGCCACCAGGTTCGAATTCAGCTCGCAGGCCTCCGCCAGCGCCAGGTAGGGCCCGTACTTGCCCTCGCGCTTGAGCAAAGCCAGCACCACTTCTTCCGGCAGCGGAATGGTCTCCAGCACCTCCTGCATCGGCAGCCCGAGCAGGCGGTCCAGCAGCGAGAACATGCCCGCCACAAACAGGTTCTCCCCTTCCCCGCGCCCCAACCGCATTTCGCCCAGCAGCTCGGCCAGGCGGCCGCGCACGACGGCGGTTTCCATCAGCACCGGCGAATAGCCGCTCTGGCTCGCGGTGGCCAGCAGCAGCACCAGCCAGCGGTACAGCGGCGCATAGCCCATCAGCGCGATCGCCTGGCGCAGCGAGTTCACCTCGCGGCCGGCGCCGAAGCCGGCGGAATTGATGAAGCGCAGCAGCTTGTAGGTCAGCGCCGGGTCGCGCTTGAGCACGTCCTCGATCTTGGGCACGTCCTCGTTGTTCTGCACCATCTGCATCAGCTGCAGGATCACGCTCTGGGTCGGGTTCATGCCCTTGACCGGATTGCCCGGCCGCGGCGTCAGGTGCAGCTTGCCGACAAAGGCGTCCAGGCCCAGCGCGGCGCAGGCGTCGAAGTCGGCCCAGGTGGCCACCGGGCGGCCCACCATGCGCATCGCCGAATGCTTGGCGGCCGCATAGGTGCGCGCCTGCTCGCCCACGTCGGCGCCGGTGAAACGCACCTCGACGTAGGACGCATAGGGCGACAGGTTGCGCGCCAGGATGTTCAGGTCGGCGCCGCGGATCGAGATCCCGACACCGCCCGCGCGCACGGCCTGCACGGCGGCGCGCACGCTGGTGTCGGTCAGGTCGCGGATGTTCAGGGTCAGCACCGTCTTCTCGGGCGGCAGCGCGTGCAGCGCGTCGGTGCTGAGCATGGCCGGCACCGCGCCGAGGAACAGCAGCTTGTCGCGCAGCAGCCAGCCGTGCTCCTCGTGCTGGACGTGCTCGGCGACAAAGCCGACCAGGTCTTCCAGCTGCTGGTCGGTCACGGCTTGGCCGGCCTGCTGTTGCCACGAGAGTTCGTAGCCGATGACGCGCTGCTTGGGATCCAGCAGCGGTTCACGAACGATGAAGTTTGTTTGATGCATGATGCGCCGTGGTGGGATCAACCAATGGTATGACTACCCTTGCTCCTGCAAAGTTGCGCGGCGCGGCGCTCAGAATCCGAGACTGTCCAGCAGATCGTCGACCTGGCCCTGGTCGGCCACGACTTCGCTCCTGCCTTCCGGATTGATCTGCGGGCCGTTCAGCAGGCCATTATCCAGTTCGCGCTTGATTTCGCTGGGGGCGAAGTCGATCAGGACCTGCACCAGCTGCTTCTCGAGGTTCTGGGCGATGCCCGTGATGCGGCCGATCACCTGGCCGGTCAGGTCCTGGAAGTCCTGGGCCATCATGATGTTCATCAGCTCGCCACGCGTGGTCACCGCCGCGGCGCGCGACTCGTCGAGCGAGGCGATGGTGCGCGCGGCCAGCGCGCGCCAGTCGGCTTCGCTTGCGCCATTGTCGATCAGGGCTTGCCAGCTCTTGCCGAGTTCGGCCGAGCGGGTCTCGATGGCGTCCTGCAGCGGCGAGGCGGTGTCGGTCGCGTCCAGCACCTTCTTGGCGGCCTGCTCGGACAGGCGCGCCACGTAGTCGAGGCGGTCGCGCGCGTCCGGGATGTCGCTGGCGGCCTTTTCGATCAGCTTGTCGAGGCCCAGCCCGCGCAGGCTTTCATGCAGCGCGCGGGTCATGTGGCCGATCCGGCTCAGGACCTCCTCGTGGGAGCCCTGGTCGGCGTTCTGCTCAAGCATCTCAGGCTCCGGCTTTGTCGAGTTTTTCGAAGATCTTGTTCAGCTTTTCGTCCAGGGTCGCGGCCGTGAAGGGCTTGACCACGTAGCCGCTGGCGCCCGCCTGGGCGGCGGCGATGATGTTTTCCTTCTTGGCTTCCGCGGTCACCATCAGCACCGGCAGCTTGGCCAGTGCGGGATCGGCACGGATGTTTTGCAGCATGGTCAGGCCGTCCATGTTCGGCATGTTCCAGTCCGACACCACGAAGTCGAACTGCTCGCTGCGCAGCTTGGCCAGCGCCATCACGCCATCTTCGGCTTCGTCGACGTTGGCATAACCCAGTTCCTTCAACAGATTCCGCACGATGCGGCGCATCGTCGAGAAATCGTCAACAACCAAAAAACGCATCTTTGGATCAGCCATGAATTACTCCGTTTGAATCTTTACTCTGGTTAGATGGTAAGCGCTGCACTTTTACAGGCTCAAGAATAGCATTTTTGTTGCCCTACGGCGATAAAATGGTCTGAAAAGCAGCTCGTGCGGATCAAACGCGCAACGCCCGGCTGCCTTGGGCCGCCAGTTGGTCCATGACCATGCGCGGCAAGGCCTGCAGCGGTCCCACTTCGTGGGTCGCGCCGATGGCGATCGCTTCGCGCGGCATGCCGAACACGACGCAGGTCGCCTCGTCCTGGGCGACGTTCCAGGCGCCGGCCTGGCGCATTTCCAGCATGCCGGCGGCGCCGTCCTTCCCCATGCCGGTCAGGATAACACCAACCGCATTCTTGCCGGCGGCCTGCGCAGCCGAACGGAACAGCACGTCCACCGAGGGGCGGTGGCGGTTCACGGGCGGCGACTGCTCGATGCGGGTCATGTAGTTGGCGCCCGAACGGGTCAGCAGCAGGTGCGAGTGGCCGGGGGCGATGTAGGCGTGGCCCGGCAGCACGCGCTCGTTGCCCTGCGACTCGATCACGCTGATCTTGCACAGCGAATCCAGGCGCTTGGCGAAGGAGGACGTGAAGCCTTCCGGCATGTGCTGGGCGATCAGGATGCCCGGGCAGTCCGAGGGCATCTGCATCAGGAATTCGCGGATCGCCTCGGTGCCGCCGGTCGAGGCGCCGATGATGATCAGTTTCTCAGACGAAATCAGCGGGCTGCGCAGGGCCGACAGGGGCGCGCCGGGCGCCGCCGGCTGGGCCTTGCGCGGGGCGATGCGGGCGCGCGCGGCGGCCCGGATCTTGTCGGCGATCATGTCGGCATACTCGCGCATCCCGGTCTGGATCGACAGCTTGGGCTTGGTCACGAAGTCGACCGCGCCCAGTTCCAGCGCGCGCATCGTGATTTCCGAACCGCGCTCGGTCAGCGAGGACACCATCAGCACCGGCATCGGGCGCAGGCGCATCAGCTTTTCCAGGAAGTCGAGGCCGTCCATTTTCGGCATCTCGACGTCCAGGGTCAGCACGTCCGGATTGTGCTTCTTGATCAGTTCGCGCGCGACGAGCGGATCGGGGGCGGTGGCCACGACTTCCATGTCGGGCTGGGAGTTGACGATCTCGCTCATCACGCTGCGGATCAGTGCGGAGTCGTCGACAATCAGCACCTTGGTCTTCATTGTTCGTCCCTTTCAGATCAAAACAGATCGATGTCGCCGCCGACCGGCTCGACCTTGAGTCGCTTGGCGTAATCGAGCTCGCGCTTCGCCAGCGTATCGTTTTGGGTTTGCATCAGCTTCTTCACCAGCACCTTGCCGGTCTTGGGGAAGAAATACACCTTGCGCGGGTAGATGTCGTTCAGGTCCTCGGCCAGCACCGGAATGCGCTCGGTCTTGAGGAACTGGGTCACGAAGGCCGCGTTGCGCTCGCCCACGTTCATGGCCGAGAAGCCGCGCAGCACCGCGCCGCCGCCGAACACCTTGGCTTCCAGGTGCTCGCGCCGCGCGCCCGCCTTGAGCAGGTCGTTGATCAGGACCTCCATCGCGAAGCTCCCGTAGCGCATCGAGGCCGACACCGGGCTGGAGGCGTCGCCGCCGTCCGGCAGCATGAAGTGGTTCATGCCGCCCAGGCCAGTGAGCCGGTCGCGGATGCAGGCCGACACGCAGGAGCCGAGCACCGTCACGATCAGCATGTTCTTGCCGGTGTAGTAGTACTCGCCCGGCAGGATCTTGGCCGCTTCGACGTCGAAGGTGCGGTCGTAATAGACGTTGGTGGCGAACTGGCTGTTCATGGTGATTCACCTAGTGGGGATCAGGCGCCCCGTTGGTCCAGCTCATACACGGTCTTGCCGCGCAGGCGCAGCGAGTCCGACACGTACAGGAAATTCTCGGAATGCCCGGCGAACAGCAGCGCGTCGCGCTTCATCAGCGGCACGAAGCGGCTGAGGATCTTGCGCTGGGTATCCTTGTCGAAGTAGATCATCACGTTGCGGCAGAAGATCGCATCGAAGGGCCCTTCCACCGGCCAGCCGTCGGCCAGCAGGTTGAGCTGCTTGAAGCTGACCAGGTTGCGCAGCTCCGGGCGCACGCGCGCCATGCCTTCGTGGCCGCCCTTCCCTTTCAGGAAGAAGCGCTTCAGGCGCGCGGTATCGAGCTTGTCCACGCGCTCCATCGGGTAGACCGCGTTGGCGCCGGTGGCCAGCACGTTGGTGTCGATGTCGGTGGCGACGATCTGCACCGGCGGCGTCAGGGTGTTGAAGGCCTCGCAGGCCGTCATCGCGATCGAATACGGTTCTTCGCCGGTGGAGGCGGCCGAGCACCACACGGTCAGGGTGCGGCGCTCGCGCTTGTGCAAGGCCAGCAGGTGCTCGGCCAGCAGCGGAAAGTGGTGGGCCTCGCGGAAGAAGGAGGTCAGGTTGGTGGTCAGCGCGTTGGTGAACGACTCCCACTCGGACGCCATGCGCCCCGCTTCCAGGTCGTCCAGGTAGCGCCCGAAGGACTGGATGCCGGTCGCGCGCAGGCGCCGCGCCAGGCGGCTGTAGACCATCTCCTGCTTGCTGTCGGCCAGCGAGATGCCCGCGCGCTGGTAGATCAGCGCGCGCACGCGTTCGAAGTCACGGCGCGTGAAATCGAACTCCTTGACGGTGTCTGCTTTTTGCTGCGGCACTTTGCCTGCCTCTTGTCTCGTTGACCGGCCTGCCCGCATGGCGGGACGGCCGGTGTTGTGCTCCGTGCCTTGCTGTCCTGCTTAGGCCGCGATCTTGTCCATCAGGCCCATTTCGCTGGACGACATCAGCTTGTCGATGTCGACCAGGATCAGCATGCGCTCGTCCACCGTGCCCAGGCCGATCATGTACTCGGAATTGAAGGCGGTGCCCATTTCCGGGGCCGGCTTGACCTGGTCCGGGGTCAGGGTGGTCACGTCGGACACGCTGTCCACGACCATGCCCATGATGCGGCCGCCGATGTTCAGGATGATCACCACGGTGAACTGGTCGTACACCGGGGTGCCCAGCTTGAACTTGATGCGCATGTCCACCACCGGGATGATGATGCCACGCAGGTTGATCACGCCCTTGATGAATTCGGGGGCGTTGGCGATGCGGGTCACGGCTTCGTAGCCGCGGATTTCCTGCACCTTCAGGATGTCGATGCCGTATTCCTCGGCGCCCAGCTTGAATGCCAGGAATTCGCTGCCTGCGCCGTCGCGCGCGGTCCCGTCGGCCGGTTTGTTGGTCTGTACGTTAGACATGTTCAGGTCCTTTTTTTCAAGTCAGGGTCAAGATTGTTGTAGAACGACGGGGTCGTCCGCCAGCTGGCGCGAAGAACGCACCAGCGCGGCAACGTCGAGAATCAGGGCGACGCCGCCGTCGCCCATGATGGTGGCGCCGGAGATGCCCGCCACCTTGCGGTAATTCGCTTCCAGGTTCTTCACCACCACCTGCTGCTGGCCCACCAGTTCGTCCACGAACAGGGCCGCCTTGCGGCCTTCGGTCTCGAGGATCACCACGATGCCTTCGCAGGGATCGGTGATGCGCGGAGTGACGCCGAACATCTGGTACAGCGGGATCAGCGGCAGGTATTCGCCGCGCACCTTGAGCACGCGGCCGCGGCCGGCGATCTCGCGCACGTCGGAAGGCAGAGGCTGGAGCGACTCGACCACGAAGGACAGCGGCAGGATGTAGATCTCGTCGCCGCAGCGGATCGACATGCCGTCCAGGATGGCGAGGGTCAGCGGCAGCGAGATCGAGATCGTGGTGCCGAAGCCGCGCGCCGAGCGGATGTCGACCGTGCCGCCCATTTGCGTGATGTTGCGCTTGACGACGTCCATGCCGACCCCGCGCCCCGACACGTCGGTCACCTGCTCGGCGGTCGAGAAGCCCGGCGCGAAGATCAGCTGCCAGACTTCCGAGTCGCTCATGTTCTCGGACACGGCCAGCCCGTTCTGGGCGGCCTTGGCCAGGATGCGTTCGCGATTCAGGCCGCCGCCGTCGTCGGCCACTTCGATCACGATGTTGCCGCCCTGGTGGCCGGCCGACAGGAACAGGCGCCCTGCTTCCGACTTGCCGCTGGCGACACGCGCCGCCGGCATTTCGATGCCGTGGTCGATGGAATTGCGCACCAGGTGGGTGAGCGGATCGACGATGCGCTCGATCAGGCCCTTGTCCAGTTCCGTCGCGGCGCCATGGGTGATGAAGTCGACCTTCTTGCCCAGCTTACTGGCCAGGTCGCGCACCATGCGCGGGAAGCGCGAGAACACGAAGTCCATCGGCATCATGCGGATCGACATGACGGCTTCCTGCAGCTCGCGGGTGTTGCGGCCCAGCTGGCTGATCGAGGACATCAGGCGCTCGTGCCCGATCGGATCCAGGTTGCTGCTGCGCTGCTCGAGCATGGCGTTGGTGATCACCAGCTCGCCGATCAGGTTGATCAGCTGGTCGACCTTCTCGACCGAGACGCGGATCGACGAGGATTCGCCCTGCGCATCCTTCCTGGTGGCGGCCTTCTTCTCGGCCGCCAGTTCCGATACTTCGATCGGGTCCGGGCGCTGCGGCGCGACTGGCGCAGGCGCGGCCTCGGCCACGATGCCGGCCTGCGCGCGGATCTGCTCGATCGGCTGGAAGAAACCGTAGCCGCGCTCGTCGTCGGACAGCTCGTCTTCCTGCTGGGCGCCCGCCGCCTCGTCGTCGAAGTCGAAGAAGCCGTAGCCCTGGCCGTCCTCGATGCGCTTGCGCTCGGCGGCCTCGATGGCGCGCTGCTCCGGCGTCAGGGCCGGCGCCTCGAAGATCTTGAGGTCGTCCGGGTTGAGGACGAAGGAGCAGATCGCGATGATGTCGTCCAGGCTCTCGTGCGTGGTGATGATGATGGCGCTGCGCCCGCCGTCGAGCGGCGTCACCTTGACGCGGCCCATCAGGCCCAGCTCGTCGACCAGCGCGTTGACGTCGCGCTGCGCCACGTCGGGCAACTCGATCTTGTAGCGGTGCGCGCCCTCGGTCGGGTGGTGCGCCTTGGTCTCCGCGGTCAGGAAGGACGGCGCGACCACCGGCGCGTGCGGCACCAGGCCTTCGGCCAGGTCGTGCAGCACCATGCGCACGTTGGCCACCGCTTCCTGGTCCACGGCCGCGCCGTGGCGGTGGCCGTCGAGCAGCATCTTGAGGCTGTCCTTGGCGGCCAGGAAGGCGTCCACGTGGTTCGAGGTCAGGGCCATCTCGCCCTTGCGGATGCGGTCGAGCAGCGACTCCAGCACGTGGGTCACTTCGCTCATGTCGGTCAGCCCGAAGGTCGAGGCGCCGCCTTTGACCGAGTGGGCCGTACGGAAGATCGCATTCAGGTCTTCCGCGTCGGGCGCGGCAACATCGACGCCCAGCAGCAGCCGCTCCATTTCGGCGAGCAGTTCCTCTGCTTCGTCGAAAAAGACCTGGTAAAACTGGCTGATGTCGATGGTCATATGTCAGTCCGGACGGTTAAGCGATGCGCCGAGGCGCATCAGCCGATCACTTTCTTGACCACCTCGATCAGGCGCTGCGGATCGAAAGGCTTGACCAGCCAGCCGTTGGCGCCGGCGGCGCGGCCCTTGGCCTTCATCTCGTCGGACGATTCGGTGGTCAGCATCAGGATCGGCGTCTTGGCGTAGGTCGGCAAGGTGCGCAGGGTCTTGATCAGCGCCAGGCCGTCCATGCGCGGCATGTTCTGGTCGGTGAGGACCAGGTCGACGGCCTGCAGCTTCGCCTTGTCGAGGCCATCCTGGCCGTCGACGGCTTCCACCACGTTGTAGCCGGCAGCCTTGAGGCTGAAGGCCACCATCTGGCGCAGCGAACTGGAATCGTCGACCGCGAGAATCGTTTTTGCCATTTTTGCTCCTGCTGTTTTATGTCCGGACTGCGCCGGTCTTCAAATAATGGGTTGAGGGGTTCGCCGAACTCAGAACAGTTCGATGTCGCCGCTTTCGAGATGCCGCTGCTCGACCGACTTGCGCAGCATGCTGCGCAGCTCGAGCGACTGGATGGCCAGCGCCATGCTGACCTTGCCCAGCCGTTCCACGATTTCCTCGCTGTCCGTTTCCGGTGCGATGTCGGCGCCATGTTCGCTGAGCGTGCCGAGGAAATCGCGCAGGCCGGCGACGCGCTTGAGCGTGCGGTCCAGCAGCTGGCTGGTCATGTCCTGGAACTGCATGCTCGTAATCGCCGAGTTCACGTGCTGGCCGATCTCGCCCGACATCGCGGACAGCTTCTCGCTGTCCTCCGGGCTCGGGGTGTCGCCCGCCAGCAGGCGGTTGATCGTCTCCTGGCGCGAACCGACGGCCGAGTGGATGGCCATGAAGCTGCCGGTCAGCTTGTCGATGGCTTCCTCGAGCAGCAATTCGGTCTGCAGCAGGTCGGTCTCGACCTCGTTCAGATGCCGGCGCCCGTGGACGGACACGCCCGACAGCAGGCGCTTCACGTGCGATCCGAGTATCTTTTTTCTTGTCATTCTAGTCCTCCAGTCCTGGCCGGGCTACTTGGCAACAGCGGCTGCCGTGCTGGCCGCCGCGGTCTGGGCATCCTGCGCCGGCACCTCGAGGGTGGCCGCGTCGCGCATGACCGCTTCTTCAGTGCGCTTGTTCATCACGATGATGCTGATGCGCCGGTTGATCGGGTTGAACGGGTCCTTGCGGTCCAGATGGGCGGCCGATGCCAGTCCCACCACGCGCAGCACCTTGTCTTCGCCCAGGCCGCCCTGCACCATTTCGCGGCGCGAGGCGTTGGCGCGGTCGGCCGACAATTCCCAGTTGCTGTAGCCCGCCTCGCTGTAATACGGGGTCGAGTCGGTATGGCCCGACAGGCCGACCTTGTTGGGCACCTCGTTGAGCACCATGCCGATCACGTGCAGGATCTCGCGGGTGTAGGGCTGCAGCTCGGCCTTGGCCAGCGCGAACATGGGACGGTTCTTCTCGTCCACGATCTGGATGCGCAAGCCTTCGCTGGTGATGTCGAGCAGCAGCTGGTTCTTGTACTTCTTGAGCAGCGGGTTGACCTCGATGATCGATTCGATCTTGGCCTTCAGCGACTCCAGGCGCACGGCTTCCTGGCGCTCGAGCGCGGCCTTGGCGGCCTGCAGGTCGTAGGTCTTCGAGGTCGGGTCGATGTCGCCCTTCTTGACCTGGCCGTTGCGGCGGGTCAGGTCGGTGCCGCCGCCCTTGATCACGGACGAGGAGTCGCCCGAACCCGAGCCGCCCTGCATCGCCACCTTGAGCGGATTCTTGAAGAATTCCGAGATGCCTTCCAGGTCGCCCTTCGAAGTGGAGCCCAGCAGCCACATGAGCAGGAAGAAGGCCATCATCGCGGTCACGAAGTCGGCGTACGCGATCTTCCACGCACCGCCGTGGTGGCCGCCGGCCACCTTCTTGATGCGCTTGACGACGATGGGGCGCATGCCGTCGTCAGCCATGCGCACCTCCCGCGTTCATGTGATTGGAATGCTGAGCCATCGTGCGCTTACTTCTTCTTCTTGATGTGCTCTTCGAGTTCGGCGAAGCTCGGGCGCTCGGTCGAGTACAGCACCTTGCGGCCGAATTCGACGGCCAGGGCCGGGGCGTAGCCGTTCAGGCTGGCCAGCAGGGTGACCTTCACGCACTGGAACATCTTGGTCGACTCTTCCAGCTTCTGTTCCAGCACGCTCGCCAGCGGACCGACGAAGCCATAGGCCAGCAGAATACCCAGGAAGGTACCGACCAGCGCTTTCGCGATCAGGATGCCCAGCTCGGCCGGCGGAATGCCCACCGATTCCATGGTGTGCACCACGCCCATCACCGCCGCCACGATACCGAAGGCCGGCAGGCCGTCGCCCAGCTTGGCGATCACGTGGGCCGGGACCGCGCCTTCGTGGTGGTGGGTCTCGATCTCGTTGTCCATCAGGTTTTCGATCTGGAAGGCGTCCATGTTGCCCGACACCATCAGGCGCAGGTAGTCGGTCATGAATTCCACGATATGGTGGTCGGCCAGCACCGCCGGGTATTTCGAGAACAGGGGCGAGGCTTCCGGCTGCTCGATGTCGCCTTCGATCGACATCAGGCCTTCCTTGCGGACCTTGGACAGCACGTCGAACAGGAGCGCCATCAGCTCCATGTACATGTCCTTGGTGTAGTGGGAACCCTTGAAGATGGTCGGGAAGGCCTTCATCGTGGCCTTGATCGACTTGCCATTGTTACCGACAAAGAATGCGCCGACCGCGGCGCCGCCGATCATCAGCAGCTCGAGCGGCTGGAACAGCGATGCCAGGTGGCCGCCACTCAGGGCGAAGCCGCCGAACACGGAAGCGCAGACGACGATGTAACCAATAATGACTAGCAAGGGAATTCCACTCCGAAAATGCCTAAATCACCATTCCCACACATCAAAAACAGTGATTTAAGAAAATATTTACCTAGGGAACTACAATAGCTTGAGAATGGCCTACGGGCAAGTAAAACAGCCCTATTTCACTGTGCTTTGTCGCCTAAAAGTCCCATTGGTAGAGCTTCGGCCCCTCTCTGTACGGAGTGACAATACGGCTCGGTGGACGGTCGGCGATGACGAATTCGTAACTAAAAAGTACAGAGCCGGGCCGCATCTCGCGCGCGGCCTTGTTCCACAGGGCCGGCATGGCGGCGGGAGACAGGTAGGCGAATACGGCGTCGTAAGCGCCGAAATCCAGCTGCTCGTAGTCGCCGCGGATAAAACGGGCCGGGCTGCGGGCCAGTTTCGCGCGCAGCAGGCTGGCCAGCCAGGGCAAGGGCGCCAGCTCGATGCCCTCGAAGCGCGATTCCGGCCGGCGGCGCTGCAGGTCCAGCACCAGGCCACCCAGGCCGCTGCCGATATCGATCACCCTGACCGCCCTGCCCTGCGGCAGCGCTTGGGCCACGGCATCCCAGACCTTGCGGCCGGACGGGTAATACGGCACCTGGGTGCGGTAGGTCGACCAGTACAGCAGTAATAGAAAGAGGAAGAGGCCCAGGAAGACACCGGGCGGGATGGCCAGGCGGCCGGCGCCGAGCAGCGCCAGGGGAAAAGCGAACTGGATCGCCCGCCACCAGCTGGCCAGGCCGCGCCACCAGGTCAGGCCGGCGGCGAACAAGCCCTGGATCAGGGCGGCGTGGAGATAGTCAGGCTTGAATCCGGCGCGCGCAAGCAGGTAGACGGCGGCCAGGGTCGGCGGGAAAGCGGCAACCTGGAGAAGAAGCGCCTGGGCCGCCGGCGCGCGCAGGATGCGGTTCACGCAGCCGGATCAGGCCTGCTGCGAATTCGCCGCATCCTTGGCCTTGCGGGTCTTGCCCGCACGCGAAGGCATATGGCACAGACCGCACTGGTAATCGGCGTTCAGGTCCAGGGAATTGACGATGAACTTGCCCTTGCATTTACTGCAAGGCACGAGCACCAGCATGCCGCTCTGGAAGAAGCGCACCAGGGTCCAGGCGCGGGTCAGCGACAGCAGCGGCTCTTCGCCCGGTTCGGGCGGCATTTGTTCGAGGTAGAGCTTGTAGGCCTTCATCACCGCCTGGATGCCGGTAGCGCCGGCATGTTCGACCAGGAAGTTATGGATATTGATGAAGAGCGAGGAATGGATATTCGGTTGCCAGGTCAGGAACCAGTCCGTGGAGAACGGCAGCATGCCCTTGGGTGGAGAGACACCCTTGAGTTCCTTGTACAGCTTGAGCAGGCGTTCGCGCGACAGGGAGACTTCGGTCTCGAGCAGCTGGAGCCGGGCGCCGAGGTTGATCAGCTCGATCGCCAGCTGGATTTCCTGGGCTTCCGATACGACGCTTTTTTTGCTCATGACTGCTCCGCGGCCTGTTCAACAACCGGCCTCGACAGGCCGTACTGCGGATTATACGATCTCTTCGACCGGCTGGCCGGCCATCAGGATGGCGGCGTGCGACTGGGCCAGGCTGCGCTCCTTGGTGTGGCTGGTCAGCATGCCCAGGATGGCGGTGTCGTCGAAGCGGAAGCGGGCCAGCATCATATTGCCGCCTGCCAGTTTCAGGATCTGGGCGTTGCTCATGCCTTCGATCAGGTCGGCGATGTCGGCCGAGATGCCGAGACGGAAGATTGCGGTGACCTTGTCGGCGCGGATCATCTGCTGGGCCAGCATCAGGTAGCTCAGGTTAGCATCACGAATTTCAGCCATCATGTCGTTCGCAGTCATTTTCTCTCTCCGTTCGTTCGTTGAACCGGCGACTTGTGTGTTGCCGTTGAGATAGATTCTCGCCGTGGGGCAACTTTTTAGAAATCGGAGAAACGCTGTATTTTTCGTCCGCGAACGACGGACATGACCCGTAGGAGTTTGTCTGACAAACCCTTCCGAATCACTCTGATTCCCCTATGAAGAAGGGGATGGAGACGGTGCTGGAAAACACCCTGAATTGTGAGTCGCGTCAGACTTGATCTGTCGCATCCCTGACACGTTATCGTCAGGCTTTAGGGAAACTTTAGGCTTGTTTTGAAAATTTTTTCGCCCTTTGTTGTCCCTTCCATATCGTTATCGGCGCATCGGGAAGGAACTTTAGGGTGTTTTGAAAATTTTTTTTCGACCCATTGCTGCCTATCTGAGATCGTTATCGGACGGCTTTCCGGGAACTTTAGGGGCCGGCACAAAAAATTTTTGATTTTTTTTGCTTGCATAAAAGTGTTGGCAAAACGGCATCGAGCCCGGCGGCCGGGGCCGGAACTTGCTACACTGCGAGGCTAGGCATTTACTTGAAGCTTCAATCTTTTCCACGAGGGTACGCATGGAAGCTCCGCAACTCTGGGATATCAGCCCGACGATCTCGGCCGGCATCCCGGTCTGGCCCGGCGACACGCCATTCGAGGCCGGCCCCACCTGGCAGATCGGGAACGGCTGCCCGGTCCACGTCAGCCGCATGACCATGAGCACTCACCTGGGCGCGCATACCGATGCCCCTTCCCACTACGATCCGGAAGGCGCCAGCATCGACCAGGTCGGCCTGGCGCCCTACCTCGGCCCCTGCCGCGTGATCCACTGCATCGGCGCCCGCGCCGTGGACGCGGCCGACCTGGCCGGCCGCCTGGACGGCGTGCCGCCGCGCGTGCTGCTGCGTACTTACGCGCGCGCTCCCCAGACCGAGTGGGACCCCGGCTTCGCCGCCATCACCCCGGCCGCCATCGAGCTGCTCGCCAGCCGCGGCGTGGTCCTGGTCGGCACCGACGCCGCCTCGCTCGACCCGCAAGACTCCAAGACCCTCGACGCCCACCACGCCGTGCGCGCGAACCGCATGGCTATCCTGGAGGGCGTGGTGCTGGACGAGGTCCCCGAGGGCGACTACGAGCTGATCGCCCTGCCCCTGAAATTCGCCGGCATGGATGCCAGCCCCGTGCGCGCCATCCTGCGCGCCCTCCCCCCGAAGGAATCCGTATGACCCAACTTACCCGCGCCGATTGCCTGGCCCGCGATGCGGCCGACCCGCTGGCCTCCCTGCGCGAACGCTTCGAGCTGCCGCCCGGCGTCATCTATCTGGACGGGAACTCGCTCGGCGCCCGCCCCAAGGCCGCACTGGCGCGCGCCCAGCAGGTCGTGGCCCAGGAATGGGGCGTCGACCTGATCAAGAGCTGGAACACCGCCGGCTGGTTCGACATGCCCAAGCGCCTGGGCGACCGCCTTGCTCCGCTCATCGGCGCCCGCGCCGGCGAAGTGGCGGTCACCGACACCACCTCGCTGAACCTGTTCAAGGCCCTGGCCGCAGCCCTGCACCTCCAGGCGCAAGGCGAGACAGCGCAGCGCCGCGTCATCGTCACCGAGCGCAGCAACTTCCCGACCGATATCTATATGGCCGAAGGGCTGGCCAACTGGCTGGAGCGCGGCTACACCGTGCGCCTGGTCGACAGCGTCGACGAAATCCCGGCGGCCGTGGACGGCGACTGCGCGGTCCTGATGCTCACCCACGTGAACTACCGCACCGGCTACCAGCACGACATGGCGGCCCTGACCCGCCACGCCCATGCGCAGGGCGCGCTGGTGGTCTGGGACCTGGCCCACTCGGCCGGCGCCGTCCCGCTCGACCTGCACGCGGCGCAAGCCGACTTCGCGGTCGGCTGCACCTATAAATACCTGAACGGCGGTCCGGGCGCCCCGGCCTTCATCTGGGTGCCGCAGCGCCACCAGGCCCGGTTCAACCATCCGCTCTCGGGCTGGTGGGGCCACGCCCGGCCCTTCGCGATGGCGCCGGCTTTCTCGCCTTGCGAAGGCATCGGCCGCGCCCTGTGCGGTACTCAGCCGGTAGTCTCGCTGGCCATGGTCGAATGCGGCCTGGAGATCTTCGAAGCCACGAGCATGGACGCACTGCGCGCCAAGTCGCTGGCCCTGACCGACCTGTTCATCGAACTGGTGGAAAGCCGCTGCGCCGCCCATCCGCTCGAACTCGTGACGCCGCGCGAGCACGCGCGCCGCGGCAGCCAGGTGAGCTTCACCCATCCGCACGGCTACGCAGTGATGGCGGCGCTGATCGCGCGCGGCGTGATCGGCGACTACCGCGAACCGCACATCATGCGCTTCGGCTTCACGCCGCTGTACACCAGCTTCGCCGACGTCTGGGACGCGGTGGAGATCCTGAACACCATCCTGGACCAGGCCTCCTACGATATTGCCGCCGAGCGCAGCGCCGTCACCTGAGAACACACGCATGAACGACAAGACCAAACCAGCCGGCGCCGAGTGGCACGGCGCCAAGATGGACTTCAAGGAGTCCATGAGCTACGGCGACTACCTGGGCCTGGGCCAGATCCTGACGGCCCAGCACCCGCTCTCGCCCAACCACAACGAGATGCTGTTCATCGTCCAGCACCAGACCAGCGAGCTGTGGATCAAGCTGATGCTGCACGAGCTGCAGGCCGTGCGCCGCCACATCAGGGAAGACAACCTGCCGCCGGCCTTCAAGATGCTGGCCCGGGTGGCGCGCATCATGGACCAGCTGGTGCATGCCTGGGACGTGCTGGCCACCATGACGCCGCCCGAATACACGGCGATCCGCCCCTACCTGGGCGCATCCTCGGGCTTCCAGTCCTTCCAGTACCGGGAACTCGAGTTTATCCTGGGGAACAAGAACCGCAATCTCCTCGCGGTGCACGAGAAGTCGCCGGAAGCCCACGCGCTGCTGGAGCGCGAGCTGCATGCGCCTTCGCTGTACGACGAAGCGGTGATGCTGCTGGCGCGCAGCGGCCTGAAGATCGATGCAGATCGCCTCAACGGCGACTGGGCCGAGCCGACCCGCATGAACGACAGCGTCAAGGCCGCCTGGCTGGAAGTCTACAAGGACACCGAGCACCACTGGGCGCTGTACGAGCTGGCCGAAAAGCTGGTGGACATGGAGACCGCCTTCCGCTTCTGGCGCTTCCGTCACGTGAGCACGGTGGAGCGCATCATCGGCTTCAAGACCGGCACCGGCGGCACGGCGGGCGTGAGCTATCTGCGCAAGATGCTCGACGTGGTGCTGTTCCCTGAGCTGTTCGCCCTGCGCACCGAGCTGTAAAGTCGCGTTTTCTATGACGCCTTGGCGCGGCGCTCTGCGTTGCGCCAAGCCGCCAACGGCTCTACTATGATGAGATTGTTGCAACCAATCACATCGCCATGGGCGCCGCCCCTTCCCTCGACCGCGCATTCTCGATCTACCTCGACCTGGTCCGCTTTCTCGCGGCGCTGGCCGTGGTGGCGATGCATTTCGCCCAGCTCGGGATCCTGAAGGCGCCGTGGGCCGGACAGCTGACCATGCTGGGGCGCGAAGCGGTGGTCGCCTTCTTCGTGCTGTCCGGCTTCGTCATTGCCTATACCACCCACCAGCGCCGCCCGACCGCGCGCGACTACGTGGTCGCCCGCTGCGCGCGCCTGTACTCGGTGGCGCTGCCGGTACTGCTGCTGGCCTTCGCGGCCGCCGCCCTGCAGCACGGCGCGGGCGGCATGGACCTGTCGCAAGATTACCGGCTGACCAGGCCCTACCTGTACATTCCTTTCCACCTGCTGTTCCTGGGCGACGTGTGGACCCTGTCCGAAGTGCCGCCATTGCTTGCGCCCTGGTGGTCGCTGAATTACGAAGCCTGGTATTACGTCCTGTTCGGCGTCGTGTCCTACATGCGCGGCGCGGCGCGCCTGGCCGTGGGCGCGCTGGTGCTGGCCATCATGGGCATCAAGCTGTGGCTGCTGCTGCCGGTGTGGCTGAGCGGCGTGCTGCTCTACCACTGGCAGGCGCGGCACACCATGCCGCGCACGCTCGCACGCATCGGCTGGGTGCTCAGCATCGCGTTGCTGGCGGCCTATGAGCTGAGCAATGCCGAACTGCAGCTGCGCCTGATCGGCCGCTCCTGGACGCTCGCCCAAGCCTTCCCGCTC
Organism: Massilia sp. ZL223; assembly: GCF_018119395.1. Taxonomy (GTDB): domain Bacteria; phylum Pseudomonadota; class Gammaproteobacteria; order Burkholderiales; family Burkholderiaceae_D; genus Telluria. The sequence continues at coordinate 176,785 of NZ_JAGPWD010000005.1, read as the reverse complement.
GGGAATGCGGACCGCTTCCTGGCCGACTATGCGGTCGCCGTGATTGTCTGCCTCAACTTCGCCTGCGCACGCCATGCCGGATTCGAGGTTATGATAAGAATGGCAAGGCCGATCCGCCGGCTGGCGTCGTACACCTTCACGCTCTACCTGTCGCATGCGCTGGTGCTGGCCGCCTGGCCCGCGCTGTATCCGCACCATGCCGCCAGCCCGGCCGACTGGATCGCGGCGGCCGTGGCGGTGGCCGTGGCGACCTGGGTGCTGGGGATGCTGACCGAGCAGCGCAAGGACAGCTTCCGCGCGCCTTTCGAGCGGCTGTTCCAGCTTGCGGGCGGCAAGGTGGCGCCCAGCGGCGGCCGGCTCGAATGATTTTTCTCGCTGGAGGGAAGATGAAGTGTGACGTACTGATCGTGCCCGGCCTGTGGAATTCCGGTCCGCGCCACTGGCAATCGCTGTGGCGCGAGCGCTATCCGCAATGGCTGCGCGCGGAGCACCGCGACTGGACCAATCCGGAAAAGGACGAGTGGGTGGCCGAGCTCGACGCCGCGGTCGCCGCCTGCAAGGGCGCACCCATCCTGGTCGCCCACAGCCTGGGCTGCATCCTGGTGGCGCACTGGGCGCGCTGCGGCTCGCCGCTCAAGGTGGCCGGCGCCTTCCTGGTGGCGCCGAGCGATGTCGAAGCGTCCTCCTATCCTGTCGATCCGAACGGCTTCGCGCCGGTTCCCATGGAGCCGCTGCCCTTCCCCAGCATGGTGCTGGCCAGCAGCGACGATCCCTACGCCACGCCCGAGCGCTCGCGCGCGCTTGCCGGCGCCTGGGGCAGCCGCTTGGTCGACATCGGCAAGGCGGGACACGTCAACACCGAATCCGGACACGGCGCCTGGCCGGAAGGCGAGCGGCTGCTGACCGGGTTCTGCGACCAGGTGTCGCAGTAGTCCGCGCATGCGCCCGTGCTCCCTGCGCCTGGGTGACCTGCCGGTGGCGGGAGTGTTCTTGTACGCTGTCGCGTTCAACCTCTCGCTGGAAAACGTGCGCGCGCACCTGGCCGGCAGCGTCGTCGTGTCGCTGTTGCTGGCTACGCCGTTCGCCGTCCTGCTGTGGGGACAGGTGACGATGGCCACCACCTGGAAGCGCGATCTCTACTTCTTCGTTGGAAGCGTGCTGATGCTCTGCCCTTTCGGCTTCGCTTCCTTCGTCGGACGCTGGATGCACATGCCCTTCTCGCTGGTGATGGGCATGACCCTCGTCCTGTGCGGCGTGGCCGCGGCGTACAACGTGCTTGGGGACGCGATCAGGGAACCGCGCCGCTGCTGGGGCCTGTGGCGCAGATGAACGAAAGGATGCAATGACCGTCTTGACCACCGAACGGCTGCGGCTGGAGCCGATGAACGCCGCCCATTACGAAGGCCTGAGGACGCTGAACAGCGATCCGGTCGTGATGCGCTACATCACCGGAGCGGCCGAGACGCCCGAGGAGACCCGCGCCGTGATCGAGCGCGTGCAGGGGCGCTGGCAGCGGTTCGGCTATTCGTGGTGGAGCTTCCTCGACCGCGAGACGGGCGAACTGGTGGGCGCCGGCTGCATCCAGAACCTGGGGCACGATCCCGCCAACCCGCACGAAATCGGCTGGCGCCTGCGCCAGGACCAGTGGGGCAAGGGCTACGCGATCGAGGCTGCGCGGCGCATGGCGCGCTTCGCCTTCGAGGAGCTGGACGCGCCGCTGCTGTGCGCGGTCTGCGATCCGGAGAACGCCGCGTCCGCGCGCGTGATGCAGAAGCTCGGGATGCGCTACAAGGGCGTGGAGACCTGGCACGAGCGCGAGGTCTCGGTCTACCAGATCGACCGCGCCGGCTGGCGGCAAGGCGCGGCATGAAGACCTATCACGGCAGCTGCCATTGCGGCGCGGTGCGCTACGAGGCGGATTTCGACCTGGCGCGCGGAACTATCAAGTGCAACTGCAGCATCTGTACCAAGATGCGCTTCTGGGCGGTGCAGCTGCCGGCCGCGCACTTCCGCCTGCTGCAAGGCCGGGAAGCGCTGCGCGAATACCGCTTCCACCTGCGCCGCGACGGTCACAACTTCTGCGGCGAATGCGGCATCAATCTGTTTTCGACCGGAGAATCCAGCGCGCTGGGGCCTTTCGTGGCCGTTACCGTGAACAGCCTGGACGACATGCCGGTGGAGGACCTGATGGCGGCGCCGCTGCGCGTGTTCGACGGGCGCAACGACAACTGGGTGACGCCGCCGCAAGAGACGCGGCATCTTTGAGAGGCGGGTTGTTGGTGTTCATGTGAACTTAGGTTCCGGCCAAGTTTAGGTGCACACCAATAAAAAAGCCGGAGCATCGCTGCCCCGGCCTTTCACTCCGCTGACCACCAATTACTTGGTCGTCGCCAGCAGCATCTCGTTCAAGCGCTTCACGAACGACGCCGGATCGGTCAGGCTGCCGCCCTCCGCCAGCATCGCCTGGTCGAACAGGATATGCGACCAGTCGCCGAAGCGCTGCCCCGCCGCGTCCTCGTACTTCAAGCGCATCACCAGCGGGTGATTCGGATTGATCTCGAGGATAGGCTTGGATTCCGGCGCATTCTGCCCGGCCGCCTTCAGCATGCGCAGCAGGTTGCCCGACAGTTCGTTTTCGTCCGCCACCAGGCAGGCCGGCGAATCGGTCAGGCGGAAGGTCACGCGCACGTCCTTGGCCTTGTCGCCCAGCGCGCCCTTCATCTTCTCGACCAGTTCCTTGTACTGGGTCTCGGTCTCGGCGTGTTCCTGCTTCTCCGCTTCGTCTTCCAGCGCGCCCAGGTCCAGGCCGCCCTTGGCGACCGACACCAGCTCCTTGCCGTCGAACTCGTTCAGGAAGGACAGCATCCACTCGTCCACGCGGTCGGTCATGAGCAGCACTTCCACGCCCTTCTTGCGGAAGATCTCCAGGTGCGGGCTGTTCTTCGCGGCGGTGTAGTTGTCGGCGGTGACGTAGTAGATCTTGTCCTGGCCTTCCTTCATGCGCTTGGCGTAGTCTTCGAAAGACACGGTCTGCTCATCCGACTCGTTCGCGGTCGAGGCGAAGCGCAGCAGCTTGGCGATGCGGTCCTTGTTGGTCGCGTCCTCGCCGATGCCTTCCTTCAGCACCTGGCCGAATTCCTTCCAGAAGGTGACGTACTTGTCCTTGGTTTCCTGCTCATCCGCGTTCGCCAGTTCTTCCAGCATGCCCAGCACCCGCTTGGTCGAGCCCTCGCGGATCACGCGCACGTCGCGCGACTCCTGCAGGATCTCGCGCGAGACGTTCAGCGGCAGGTCCGCCGAGTCGATCACGCCCTTGATGAAGCGCAGGTAGGTCGGCATCAGCTGCTCGGCGTCGTCCATGATGAAGACGCGCTTCACGTACAGCTTGATGCCGCCGCGCTTGTTGCGGTCCCACAGGTCGAACGGCGCGTGGCTCGGCACGTACAGCAGCTGGGTGTATTCGCTGCGGCCCTCGACGCGGTTGTGGGTGTAGGTCAGCGGCTCCTGGAAGTCGTGCGAGATGTGCTTGTAGAACTCGTCGTACTGTTCCTTGGTGATGTCCGCCTTGCTGCGCGCCCACAGCGCGCTGGCCTGGTTGACGGTCTCGAACTCGTCCTTCAGGACGGTCTGCTTCTTCTCCTCGTCCCACTCTTCCTTCTGCATCACGATCGGCAGCGAGATGTGGTCCGAGTACTTGCGGATGATGGACTTGAGCTTCCATGCGGACAGCAGGTCTTCCTCGCCGGCGCGCAGGTGCAGGATGATGTCGGTGCCGCGGTTGACCTTCTCGATCGGCTCGACGCTGTAGTCGCCCTCGCCGGTCGACTCCCAGCGCACGCCTTCCGATGCGAAGGCGCCGGCGCGGCGGGTGTGGACGATCACCTTCTCGGCCACGATGAAGGCCGAATAGAAGCCCACGCCGAACTGGCCGATCAGGGCCGCATCAAGCTGCTGGTCCCCTGACAGCTTGCTGAAGAATTCCTTCGTGCCCGACTTGGCGATGGTGCCCAGGTGCGAGATCACCTCTTCGCGGCTCATGCCGATGCCGTTGTCCGAGATGGTGATGGTCTTCGCGTCCTTGTCGAACAGGACCTTGATCTTCAGTTCGTGGTCGTTGCCGTACAGGGCGTCGTTGTTGATCGCCTCGAAGCGCAGCTTGTCGGCCGCGTCGGATGCGTTCGAAATGAGTTCGCGTAGGAAGATCTCCTTGTTCGAATACAAGGAGTGAATCATCAGTTGCAGCAGTTGCTTTACTTCTGCTTGAAAGCCAAGGGTTTCTTTTTCGGCGACAGCCATCTTGTTCCTCGTGAATGGTGGTCAGGGTTGATTCAGACCGAGCGCATATTGGGCGAAGGGTAAGAATTTCAAGGGCCGGCAACATGAAATTGTTGACGGACTAACAAAATTTGCACAATAGCTTCCTGCGCAAAAGGAATTTCGGCACCGAAAGCAAACCGGCAAATGTTTCATGCCTGCTTCATGGCCTTTTCGAAGAAGGCCCACACGCCCTCCTCCTGCAAGGTCGCCACGTTCAGGCGCATGTAGGTGGACGGCAACTGGTTCGGCGAGAACAGGCTGCCGGGCGCCAGCAGCAGGTCTTCCTGCATTGCCTGGGCGGCCAGCAGGTTGGTGTCGCGGCCGGCGTCGACCCACACGAACATGCCGGCGGCCGGCGCGGGATCGGGCCGCATGCCCAGCTGTTCCAGGCGCCGCAGGGCGCGCGGGCGCACCGCGTCGAGCCGGGTGCGGATGCGGTCCAGGTGCTTGCGGTAGTGGCCTTCGGACAGGACCTTGTACACGACCCGCTCGCCGATGTCGCTGGTGGTGAGCGTGGCCAGCATCTTGCGGTCGGCCAGGCGCTGGGCGCGCTCGCTCGAGGTGGCGATGTAGCCGACGCGCAGGTTGGCCGCCATCGACTTGGAAAAGCCGCCCAGGTAGATCACGTGCTGCAGCTGGTCGAGCGCGGCCAGGCGCGTGGCGCCGCCCGGGTGCAGGTCGCTGTAGATGTCGTCCTCGACCACCGTGAAGCCGTGCTGCTCAGCCAGGCGCAGCACCTGGAAGGCCTTGGCCGCCGACAGCGAAGTGGAACTGGGATTGTGCAGCACGGAGTTGAGGACAAACAGGCGCGGCTTGTGCAGCTCGGCCAGCTGGGCCAGCTGGGCGATGTCCGGGCCGTCGGCCAGGCGCCGCACGCCCACCACCTTCAGGCCCATCGCCGCGAAGGAGCCGAACATCAGGAACCAGGCCGGGTCGTCGACCAGCACCGTGTCGCCCGGCTGGCAGAACTCGCGCGCCACCAGGTCCAGCGCCTGGGTCACGCCGAGCGTCATCACCAGCTGCTCCGGGCTGGCCTCGATCTCGATTTCGGCCAGCTTGAGCTGGAGCTGCTGGCGCAGCGGCAGGAAGCCCTGCGGCGCGCCGTAGTTCATGAGCGAGCTGCTGTTCTGCCGGCTCAGCGCGCGCAAGGCGTTGGCCACCGCCGCGCCGTCCAGCCAGTCGCTGGGCAGCACGCCGGCGCCGGGCGACAGGTGCAGCGGCGCTTGCCGGAACATGCTGCGGATCAGCCAGGCCACGTCCAGCGTCGCCGGCGCCCGCTCCCGGGCCGGCGTCGGCGCGGGTGTGCGCTGTTCGGCCACCGCGCGCTCGCGCACGAAGAAGCCCGCGCCGCGGCGCGATTCCAGGTAGCCCTGGGCCACCAGGCGGTCGTAGCCGGCCACCACGGTGAAGGCCGACACGCCGTGGGCCGTGGCGAACTGGCGGATCGAGGGCATGCGTGCGCCGGGGCGCAGCAGGCGCTCGTCGATGCGCGCGGCCACCGAGCGGACGATCTGGTCGGCCAGCGCTTCGCCGGATTCACGGCTCAGCAGCATGGGTAGGTGCGTATTGGTCATTTCGCCATCACAGTGCAAAAAGTATGTGCGCAAGTGTACTGGGACTGTACTGGTTTGCCGGGATAGCATAGACCTACCGTTAGCCAGACTGCAAGGAATTTCATGAACACCGCCACCACCTGTCCAGCCAGACCCATCGCTTTCGACGAGACCCGCGGCATGCTGCTCGGCCTGGCTGGTGTCGCGATCTTCAGCCTGACGATTCCCTTTACGCGCATGGCGGTGGCCGAGCTCAATCCGGTCTTTGTCGCGCTGGGGCGCGCGCTGGGCGCGGCGGTGCTGGCGGGCGCCTGGCTGGCGTGGAAGCGCGTGCCGGCGCCGCCGCGCGCCGCGTGGTGGCCGCTGGCGCTGGTCGTCGCCGGCTGCATCGTCGGTTTTCCGCTCCTGACTTCGCTGGCCCTGCGCACCCTGCCCGCCTCGCACGGCGCGCTGCTGGTCGGCGTGCTGCCGCTCGCCACCGCCCTCTACGCCGCGCTGCGCGGCTACGAGCGCCCGTCGCAGGGCTTCTGGGTGATGGCCCTGTCCGGCGCGGGGCTGGTGATCGCCTTCGCGCTCGCCCAGGGCGGCGGCTCGCTGCACCTGGCCGACCTGCTGGTGCTGGCCGCGGTGCCGCTGGCGGCGATGGGCTACGCCGAAGGCGGACGCCTGGCGCGCAGCATGGGCGGGCCGGAAGTCATCTGCTGGGCGCTGCTGCTGTCGGTGCCGGTCCTGCTGCCGCTGGTGGCCTGGCTGTGCGCGCCCCAGCTCGCCCAACTCGGCCAGGTCGGGTTCCATGCCTGGACCGCGTTCGGCTACGTGACCTTCGGCTCGACCTTCACCGGCTTCTTCTTCTGGTACCGTGGCCTGGCGCTGGGCGGGGTGGCGCGGGTGGGCCAGGTGCAGCTGCTGCAGCCTTTCCTGAGCCTGATCGGCGCCGCCGTCCTGCTCGGCGAAGCGCTCACCCTCGTCAATTGCCTGTTCGCGCTGGCCGTGGTCGGCGTCGTGTTCGCGGCGCGCCGCATGCAGGTTCGCCACTAATCCACTATATAGAAGGGATCTCCCATGATGCTGCCCGACCTGGCCGACCTCGAGAACGCCGCCCGCACCGTCTACACCGCCATGCCGCCGACGCCGCAGTACCGCTGGCCCTTGCTCGACGAGGCGCTCGGCCTGGAAACCTGGGTCAAGCACGAGAACCACGGCCCGGCCGGCGCCTTCAAGCTGCGCGGCGGCGTGGTGTACATGGAACGCCTGCTGCGCCGCGAGCCTGGGCTGCGCGGGGTGGTGGCGGCCACGCGCGGCAACCATGGGCAGTCGATCGCCTTCGCGGCGCGCCGGAACGGGCTCGAAGCGACGGTCGTGGTCCCGCACGGGAACAGCCGCGAGAAGAATGCGGCCATGCGGGCGCTGGGGGCGCGGCTGATCGAGCACGGGAAGGATTTCCAGGAGAGCCGCGAATTCGCGTACGCGCTGGCGGACCGCGAACGGCTGCACATGGTGCCCTCCTACCATCCGGACCTGGTGGCGGGCGTGGCCAGCTACTGGCTGGAGCTGTTCCGCGCGCAGCCGGAGCTCGACCTGGTGCTGGCGCCGATCGGGCAGGGATCGGGTTTCGCGGCGGCGGTGGCGGCGCGCGAGGCGCTCGGGCTGCGGACCCGGATCGTGGGGGTGGTGTCGGCGCACGCGCCGGCCTACCTGCTGTCGTGGCAGGCCGGGAAGGCGGTCGAGGCGCCGGTGAGCACGGTGCTGGCGGATGGGATGGCGTGCCGGGCGCCGGATGCGGCGTCGCTGGAGGTGGTGCTGCGGTATGCGGAGGATGTGATCGCGGTGAGCGACGAGGAGGTGGCGGAGGCGATGCGGGTGATGTATGCCTGCACGCATAACGTGGCGGAAGGGGCCGGGGCGGCGGCGCTGGCGGGGGCGATGCGGATGAAGCGGGAAGGAAGGCTGGCTGGCGTTGCCCGCGTTGGCATCCCGCTGACTGGCGCGAATGTCGACGCGCCGCTCTTCTCAGAGCTACTCTCCGCGCCCCTCCGTCGCCCCCGCGAAGGCGGGGGTCCAAGTTCTACGTGAATCGCCGTGCGAGCAAACTTGGGTCCCCGCCTTCGCGGGGAAGACGTTGTTAAATGCCGGTGATTACAAATCCGGCGCGACTTCGTTAAACGATTGATAACGCTAGCAAAATACCCAGCACCCGTGTCACGACGTACAATATCGCCTTCACCCACCGCAACCTGGAAATAGCATGTCCGTCTACGACAAACTCAAAGAACTGAACATCACCCTGCAGGCCCCGGCGACCCCGGCTGCCGCCTACGTCATGTACGTGCAGACCGGTAACCTGGTATTCATCTCGGGCCACATCGCCAAGAACGCCGACGGCAGCCCGAACACCGGCATCCTGGGCAAGGACAAGACCACCGCGGACGGCCAGGCGGCGGCGCGCTCGGTCGCGATCGACCTGATCGGCACCCTGCAGGAAGCCGTGGGCGGCGACCTGGGCCGCGTGAAGCGCATCGTCAAGGTCATGAGCCTGGTGGCCTCGACCCCGGAATACAACGAGCAGCACCTGGTCACCAACGGCTGCTCGGAACTGCTGGGCGAGCTGTTCGGCGATGCCGGCAAGCACGCGCGCTCGGCCTTCGGCGTGGCCTCGCTGCCGCGCGGCACCTGCGTCGAAATCGAAATGATCGTCGAAGTCGCCTGAAGATCGAGCTGTTGCAGTAACCTGATGATGGGCTGGGCCTACCCGGCCCGGCCTTGACGAAGCCGCCTATCCGGCGTGCTTTATAATGGCCCGGTACCCCACGCGGGACTCGGCGTCCCCTCCCTTCCTGCAAGCATGTGAGACAGTAATGAAAATTGAAAATCCCAATCCCATCCAGTGGCAGTTCTCGGAACGCGCGCAACAGCTGCAAAGCTCGTTCATCCGCGAGATCCTGAAGATCACCCAGCGTCCGGAGATCATCTCCTTCGCCGGTGGCCTGCCGTCGCCCGCCACCTTCCCGGTCGAGGTCATGAAGACCGCCTACGACAAGGTGCTGAGCGATAACGGCAAGGTCGCGCTGCAGTATGGCCCGACCGACGGCTACGGCCCGCTGCGGGAATGGATTGCCAATTCGCTGTCGACGGAAGGTTCCAGGATCCTGCCGGAACAGATCCTCATGACCTCGGGCTCGCAGCAGGCGCTCGACCTGCTGGGCAAGGTCCTGATCGACGAAGGCAGCCGCGTGCTGGTGGAAACCCCGAGCTACCTGGGCGCGCTCCAGGCCTTCTCGGTCTACCGTCCTGAATTCAAATCGGTCGACACCGACGAACACGGCCTGGTGCCTTCGTCGATCGACGCCGTCGCCAAAGGCGCGCGCCTGCTGTACTCGCTGCCGAACTTCCAGAACCCGACCGGCCGCAGCCTGTCGGTCGAGCGCCGCCTGGAACTGGTGGAAACCTGCGCCCGCCTGGGCCTGCCGCTGATCGAGGACGATCCCTACGGCGCCCTGAGCTACAAGGGAGCGCCGTCGCCGAAGATGGTGGCGATGAACCCGGACGGCGTGATCTACATGGGCTCCTTCTCCAAAGTCCTGACCCCGGGCATCCGCCTCGGCTACGTGTGCGCCCCGCTGCCGCTGGTGCGCCGCCTCGAGCTGGCCAAGCAGGCCGCCGACCTCCACACCGCCCAGCTGACCCAGATGGTCGTGCACGAAGTGGTCAAGGACGGCTTCCTGGACCAGCACATCCCGACCATCCGCAAGCTGTACGGCGACCAGTGCCAGGTGATGCTGGACGCGATGCGTGAACATTTCCCGAGCGGCGTGACCTGGACCAAGCCCGAAGGCGGCATGTTCATCTGGGTGACCCTGCCGAAGCACATCGACGCCATGAAGCTGCTCGACCAGTCGCTGGCCGCACGCGTGGCCTTCGTGCCGGGCGCGCCCTTCTACGCCAACGAGCCGGAAACCAACACCCTGCGCCTGTCCTTCGTGACCGTGCCGCCGGAACGCATCCGTGAAGGCATTGCCATCCTGGGCAAGCTGATCTCCGATCTGATGTAATTCTTCCCGGCCGATGGCGGCGCTTTGGCGCCGCCATCGGCCGCGGCATCCCGCCGCTCCTGCCTGGAGTAGCAAATCTGCAACTGAAGTGGCAGACTCGCAACACACCCGCCTATAACTAAACATTGCCCGTGAATAACCGGCAATAAAAGTTGCCTCACGGATTCATTTTAGTTGTATGATCGTCTGGTCGCCCATGCCGTTTTGACCAGCACTCTCATGATTCCCCCTGCCCTCGCGTTCTCCGCGCCCGTGCGCCAGTCCGCGATCCTGATCGTCGATGACGCCCCTGACAGCCTCGGGCTGCTGCAGGAGATCATGCGCCAGCAGGGTTACCAGACCTTCGTCGCCAATACCGGCAAGCGCGCCCTCGATATCGCGGCCCGCGTCCAGCCCGACCTGATCCTGCTCGACGTGATCCTGCCCGATCTCGACGGCCTGGAGATCTGCCGCCGCCTCAAGCGCCAGCCGGACACCGCCCACATTCCCGTCATCTTCATCAGCGCCTGCGGCGAGACCGAGGACATCGTGGCCGGCTTCGATACGGGCGCGGTCGACTACATCTCGAAACCGGTGCGCCTGGCCGAAGTCTGCGCCCGCGTCAGCGCTCACCTGCGCTTCCGCAGCAACAGCGTGAGCCAGCAGCAGCAGACCGACCGCCTCCAGATGATCCTGGACGGCATGGAGGAAGGCCTGATGCTGGTGAACGGCGACGGCCGCATCGTCTACGCCAACCCGGCCAGCGAGCGCTTCGCGGCCTGGTCGATCAGGGAACTGGCGGGCATGGCGCTGGCCGACTTGCTGGCCGAGCCTTCCGACGAATACTACGCGGCCTATTTCGCCGACCGCGACGATCCCGAACTCGCCGCCCGCTGCCGCGGCACACGCGAAGTGGTGGTGCGCCAGCGCGACGGCGCGCTGAAGGCCATGGACCTGAGCCTGACGCCGATGGCCGGCACCGAGCCCTTGTACGTCGCCCTGCTGCACGACATCACCCACCACAAGCAGTCCGAAACGGCGCTGCAGCGCGCGGCGCTGGTCGATCCGCTGACCCGCATCGCCAACCGCCGCCACTTCGACAGCGCCCTGGAAAAGGAATGGCATCGCGCGATCCGCAGCGGCCAGCCGCTGTCGCTGATCGTGCTCGACGTCGACCACTTCAAGGGCTACAACGACAGCCTGGGCCACGCGGCCGGCGACCAGTGCCTGCAGATGGTGGCCGAGGTCCTGCAGGAGCACGCGGTGCGCCCCACAGACCTGGCGGCGCGCTACGGCGGCGAGGAATTCGTGGTGCTGCTGGCGGAAACCGCCGGCGACGGCGCGGCCGGCCTGGCCGAAGCCATCCGCGCCCACGTCGAACGCCTGGCGATCCCCAACCCGCGTTCCACCACCTCCGAGATGGTGACGGTGAGCGTGGGCGTGGCGACCATCGTCCCGACCCTGTTCGACGACCTGCGTTCCTTCTTCATCGCCGCCGACCGCGCCATGTACGAGGCCAAGTCGGCCGGCCGCAACCGGGTGGTGTCGGTGTGCGCGGGCGCGGCCTGGGATACGGTGCGCGAAGCGGTCGCGCACTGAGGCGGCATCGCCACCCGCTTACTTCGACGAGCTGAGGTAGCTGCGCAGGCCGTGGGTCAGCACGGATGGGAACACGCTCGCATGGTCCTCTTCGTGGAACACGCGCAACTGCGTCTTCAGGTTCGGATAGCGGTGCGTCCTGAGCACAGCGTCGAACTCGCGCAGGTCTTCGACCATGTCCGCGTCTTCCTCGCTGCGCGAGCGCTGCTTCCCCGGCGCCAGCCGTTCCAGCCCGCCGATGCCGAAGAACACCGAGGCCGGCAGGTCCTTGTGGCGGGCCGCGTAGGCCTTCTCGCGCTCGAACATCACTCCCGCATCGAACCACAGCGACGGACTGCCGAGGATGTAGTGATCGAAGCTGCGCGGCTCGCCCAGCAGCATCTCCAGGCCCAGCAGGCTGCCGTAGGAATGGCCGACGAAGACCTTGCGCCGCATGTCGGCCCGATAGTGGCGCGCGACCAGCGGCAGCACTTCCGTGGTCAGGAACTTGCCATAGGCCGCCGCCTGGCCGAATTCCGGCGGACGGCCGGGCATGACCGGGCTGTAGGACTGCTTGCGCGGGACGCTGGGCGTGTAGTCGCGCCGCCGGCTGTGCATGCCGTTGTCGCCCTTCGCATACGACAGGCCGACCACGATCACCTCCTCCATGCCGGCATGCTTGTGCAGGCGCTGGGCGATGTTGCGCACCACCGGAAACGCATAGTTGGCGTCGGCCACGAACAGCACCGGATAGCGCCTGGCGCCGTCCTTGTAGGAGTCGGGCAAGGCGACATAGAGCTGGTAATCGCGCCGCAGGGCCTGAGCACGGATGTCGCGCACTTCGGTATTCTCGAGGGCGTAGCCGGCCGGTGCGGGGGCAGCGGCGGCGCCATCCAGGGCGCACAGGGCAAGCAGCAGGTAGGCGGCGAGGGGCTTCGCGATCCTCATTGCACGGCCTCCGGCACAAGCACGGCCAGCACCGCCTGGGCCGCCTTGATCCTGGCCGGGATCGGGAGGTTCTTGTTGGCCAGGATGACGATGCCGACCTTGTGGCTCGGCGCGAAGGCCGCGTAGGCGCCGAAGCCCCTGGTCGATCCGGTCTTGTTGAACAGGGTGCCGGGCGGCGCGGCCTGCGGCGCCAGCGGCGTGGCCGGATTCGGCTCGAAGACGATGCCGGCGGCGTTCCCGGCCAGCAGGCGCTCCAGCGTCACGGGCGGACGGTACTGCTCCCATCCCAGCCCCTGCGCCATCTCGCCGACCTGGTAGTAGCCGAGCTGGGTTCCTTCTACCGCACGACGCGCCGGTCCCGCCAGGCGCGCGGGCTCGATGTTCGCCTGCAGGTAACGGATCATGTCGGCGGCAGTCGACTTGATGCCATAGGCCTGGACGTCGGCGACATCGCGCCTGACACGGACCGGCGCGTTGTGCTGGTCGTAGCCCCAGGCGTAGCGGCCCATGGCCTGCTGCGGCACCTGCGCAAAGGTCTCGCTCAGGCCGAGCGCCGGGAACAGCTGCCGGTCGGCCGCTTCGCCGAAGTCCACACCCAATGCGGCCGCCGTCGCATGGCCGAGCAGGCCGATGCTGGGATTGGAATAGCGGCGCTGCATGCCCGGCGCCGCGTCGGGTTTCCAGGCGCCGAACCAGCCCAGCATGCCGCGCTCGCCGGCTATCCCGTCGGGGAACTGCAAAGGCAGGCCGCCCGCCGTGTAGGTGCCGAGATGGAGCAGCGTGGCCTTGTCGATGGCGCTGCCCTTGAGCTGGGCAAGGTACTTCCCGGGATGATCGCCGAGCGACAGCCTGCCCTGGGCCTGGGCGTAGAGCGCGAGCGTCGCCGCGAAGGTCTTGCTGATCGAACCGAGTTCGAAGAGAGTATGTTCCGTGACCGGCTTGCCCTCCTCCTTCGAGGCCAGGCCGTAATTGAAGAACAGGGTGCGGCCGTCGACGGTCACGCCGACCGCTACGCCCGGCACGCCGTATTCGTCCATCAGCGGACGGATCGCCCGGTCCGCGGCGGCGCGGACGGCCGCATCGTCGGCCGCATGAGCGGCAAATGGCAAGAGGCAGGCCCAGGCGAGCGCCATGCGTGACAGGGATGCGAACTTCATGCGCAAGGAATTCTCCCGTTGGTGGTTGACCCAAAAAGTATAGGGAGAGCCCCGGAAGGCGAACAGCGCAGCCGTCCCAGGCGCGCGGGATTTCGTCACATGGCCGACTTGAGGGCGGGAAGATAGCGTTCGCTGACCGCCACCTCGGCGCCGCAGCGCAAGCCCAGCCGCCAGGCGCCGTCGCCGCTGGTCGCCAGGCGCGCGATCTGGTCGCGCCGGACGATGGTGCTGCGATGCACGCGCAGGTAGTCCGCGGGCGGCAGCAGCGCCTCCAGGCGGTTGAGCGTGATCCGGTGCAGCACCGTGCGCGCCTCGAGGTGCAGCTCGACGTAGTTGCTGGCCGCCTGCATCCACAGGATCTCGGCAAAGCGGATCTGTTCGATCGAGCCCACCGAGCGCACGTTCACGTGGTCCATGCGCTGCGCTGCATCGGCATCGGCGTAGTCGCGCAGGGCCGCGCCGTAGCTGTCGCGCTGGCGCTGCCCGAGCATGGCCCTGGCCCGCTCCACCGCCTGCGCCAGGCGCGCGTCGCCCACCGGCTTGAGCAGGTAGTCGAGCGCGAACACCTCGAAGGCGTCGATGGCGTGTTCGCTGTAGGCGGTCACGAAGATGACGAGGGGCGGCGTGGGCCGGGCGGCGATCTCGCGCGCCAGCGCCAGCCCCGATTCGCCCGGCATCTGGATGTCGAGGAAAACGACGTCGACCTCGTGAAGCTGCATGGCGCCGCGCGCGCCGGCGGCGCTGTCGCACTCGGCCGCCAGCTCCCAGTCGCAGGCATCCAGCAGCGCGAGGCGCAGGTTGGTGCGGCTGCGCGCTTCGTCGTCGACGATCAGGTAACGCACCGGCATCGCGCTAGTCCTGCCCGGCCAGCGGCAGGCGGATCTCGGCCACGAACAGGCCTTCGTACAGCCCTGCCGCCAGCGATGCCGCCGGGTGCATCAGGCGCAGCCGGTCGCGCGTGTTGGCCAGGCCCAGGCCCGCGCCGCGGTTCGGCGAGGCCTGGCCGCTGGCGGGATTGGTCACGCGGATCGACAGCGCGCCGTCCTCGCGCGCGAAGCGCACGCGGATGTCGCCCTGGCCTTCCCGGCAATCGAGGTCGTGGCGCAGCGCATTTTCGAGCAGCGGCTGGAGGATCAGGGGTGGACAGGTGACTTCGTGCAGGTAGCCGCCGGCGCCCTCGATGCTCACCTGCAGCCGGTCTTCGTAGCGCAGGCGCTGCAGGCCAAGGTAGTCCTCGACGAACTGCAGTTCCTCGGCCACGGTGGCGGTATTGCGCGCACTGGCCGACAGCGCGTAGCGCAGCAGGTCGCTCAGGCGGCAGATGCCGCCCAGCGCCAATGCTTTGTCGTTGGCGCGGACCAGCGCGCTGATCGCGCTCAGCGCATTGAACAGGAAGTGCGGCTCGAACTGGGCGCGCAGCGCCTGCATGCGCTGCTCCTCCAGCGCCAGGCGCAGGTTGAGCATATCGGTCTGCGAGCGCTGCCAGGCCAGCTCGCGCTCCATGGCGTGGCGCCAGTAATGGATCGCCAGGATGGCGGCGAAGGTGGCGGTGGTCGAAAACCAGCCGACCAGCAGCATCTTCATCAGCAGCTGCCTGGCTTCCTCCAGGGTCGCGATGGGCAGGTAGCCGCGCAGCCAGGCCATGTAGATCCATTGCAGCGGCTGGAATACCGCCATCAGGCCGACGAACAGGGCGACCACCTGGCGCGGGCGCGCCACCAGGACCGGCCAGCGCGCCAGGGCGATGCTCAGGCCCGCGCTCAGGACGATCAGCGGCACCGCGTATTCGATGAACCAGGTGACCAGCAGCGCGGGATAATGGCTGTCCATGCCCGCACGCAGGTTGTCGCTGAAGGTCTGGAGGGCGCCGAGCGCGCTGATCGCCGTCCACACGAGCACGGCGCACGCGATCGTCTTGCCGACCGGAGGAAGAGGCGCGCGTGGAAGAGCTTGGTTCATGGTGCGCGGAGTATAGCAGCGCAATGCCGGCCATCCGCCGTCCCTCGTCCCGTCAAGCGGCGGATTCGTCCCGAATGCGTGCACCATGCATATGCAAGCGGTGTTATCATGGCCGCAATTTCTTTTTTGCAACACTTGCTCTCTGTAAAGACATGACCGGCGCAGCGACCCAGGAACTCAAGTCCCAGGAATTCCAGTTCGAGACTCTCAACCTGCAGGTCGGCGTACGCCTGCAGGTGGTGACGCATCGCAGCGTCAAACCGATTTCCCACTTCTCGACGCTGATCGGCTATGTAAAGGACGAGTACATCATCGTCAAGATTCCGATCGAAAATGGAACGCCCATCGGCCTGATCGAAGGCGAAAGGGTCACGGTGCGCGTTTTCTCCGGCGTCAACGTCTGCTCCTTCGCCTGTACGGTCGAACGCGTGTTCGGACGTCCGCTGCTCTATGTGCACCTGTCCTTCCCGACCTCGATCCAGGGCACCAGCCTGCGCGGCGCCATGCGCGTCAAGACCGAGCTGCCGGCGCGCGTCAGGAGCACGACGCAGCCCGCCGCCGCCCCCATCGATTGCACGCTCACGAATGTCTCGGTCACGGGCGCCAGGGTCGATTCGCCCCTGCCCTTCCCGCACGGCGAGGAAGTGGTCGGCATGCAGTTCACGATCGCGATCCCGGCCGCCAACCAGGAGACCCGGATCGACACCATGGCCATCGTGCGCAACGTGACGATCGACAAGTCGGCCGCGAGCCGGGGCGAGATCTACAGCTACGGCGTGCAGTTCCTGGACCTCGATCCCGTGCATTTCACCATGCTGCAGAACATGACCTACGAGGCCCTGCTGGCCGACCGGATGAAGATCGTCTGATCGCTCAAGCCTGGCGCGGATAGCCCGTGATCCGCGCGATGTCGCGGTACATCGGCTGCAGGCGTCGATACATCTTCACATAGACTTCCCGGTACAGCCGCTCGTAGATCGCGCGGTTCTCCGGAATCGGTTCGAACACCCGGCCGACTCGCGTCATCGCGTTCACGGCTCTGGTGAAATCCGGATGCAGTCCCAGTCCCACCGCCGCATCGATGGCCGCCCCCAGGCCGGAGGTCTCGTAGACGTGCGGGCGCGAGGTCGGCAGGCCGAAGATGTCGGCCGTGAGCTGCATCGCCGCGTCGCTCTGCGAGCCGCCGCCCGAGACGCGCAGCTCGGTGATGGGCGTCCCGCTGCGCTTTTCGATGCGTTCCTTCCCTTCGCGCAGCGCATACGCCAGTCCTTCGAGGATGGCGCGGTAGACGTGGGCGCGGGTGTGCACGTCGCCGAAGCCGATGATGGCGCCCTTCGCTTCCCTGCCCGGCACGCGGATGCCGGGCGTCCAGTAGGGCTGCAGCATCAGGCCCATCGAGCCGGGCGGCACGGCGTTGGCCAGCTCGTCGAACAGCCGCTCCGGCGCCACATCCTCCTGCAGGGCGCGCGCCTGCTCGTGGTGGCCGAACTGCTCCTTGAACCAGTTGACCATCCAGTAGCCGCGGAAGACCTGCACCTCGGTGCTGTAGGCGCCGGGAATCGCGGCCGGATACGGCGGCACGAAGGGCGTCACCTCGACATAGCGCGAGCTCGTCGTGTTGATGGTGGCGGTGGTGCCGTAACTCAGGCAGCCCACGTGCGGCTCGCGGCAGCCCGCGCCAATTACCTCGCAGGCCTTGTCGGCGGCGGCGGCCAGCAGCGGCAGGCCTTCGGGAATACCCGTCTCCTGCGCGGCGGCGGCCGTGACGCTGCCGATGCGCGTGCCCGGCTCGGCCAGCTCCGGCAGCATGTGCGGCGCGACGGCCAGCGCCTGCCACTTCCAGTCGCGCGCCGCGGCCCAGCGCCGGCGCTTGTAGTCGAAAGGCAGGTAAGCCACCTGGGAACCGGACGAATCGACGAAGCGCCCGCACAGGCGGTAGTTCAGCCAGCCCGACAGCAGCAGGAACTTGTCGGTCGCCTGCCAGACCTCGGGCTGGTGGGCGGCGATCCAGTTGATCTCGGCTTCGCCGCGAAAGTAATCGATGGTGTCGGCCACCCGCGCCAGCTTGAAGGCGGTGCGCCACAAGGGACCGATGGGCGGCACCTGTTCGGTGCGGCGCTGGTCGAGCCAGGTGATCGCGGGGCGCAGCGGCCGCCCTTCCCGGTCCAGGTTGACCACGGTGCCGCGCTGGGTCGTCACGGCCACGCCGGCCACGCGTGCGCGGTCCGCGCCGGGCATGTCCCACAGCTGGCGGCAGGCCTGGCACACCGCCTGCCAGTAGCCGTCGGCGTCGTGCTCGGCCCAGCCGGGATGGGTGGAGAAATAGGCTTGCAGGTGGACCTGCGACTTGGCGACGATATCGCCGCGCAGGTCGAACAGGAGCGCGCGCACGCTCTGGGTGCCATTGTCGATGGCGAGGATCAGCGGGTCAGGCATCGATGTTCTGGTGATGAAGATGCGGCAGGGATGCCGTGGCACTCGCGCCATGATGCCATGTAGGCGGCCTGTTCCGCCAGCCATTCGTCGTCGCTCCACCCGAGCTCCGGCTGGCAGATGGCGCGGACGCGCTCGAGGTGGGCGGCCCCGCCCTTGGGCAGCAGGATGCCGAGCCGGGTGCGGCGCAGCAGCAGGTCGCCCAGCGCGCGCACCTGCTCGGCGCGGGCAGCCCAGCGCAGCTCCGCCCACAGCGTGCAGGTGCCGGGAATCGGGTCCAGTTCGCCCTCGCCGGCGGCGTCGACCAGGTCCTGGGCAGACGCGCCGTAGCGCCCGGCCAGGCGCCGCAGCACGCCGGCCGGAAGCAGGCGGCTCACCGGCAGCGGGACCGGCGCGAACACGGGCTGCGGCGCCAGGTCGGGCCGCCAGCCGGGCAGCTGGGGCAGCGCGTGGCGCAGGGTATCGAGGGCGATGGCGCGGAAGGTGGTCAGCTTGCCGCCGGTGACCGACACCAGGCCTGGCTCCGACCACACCACGTGCTCGCGCTTTTCCTTCGACGGCGCGCCGTGGCTGCCGCCGTCGATCACCGGCCGCACGCCGGCGTAGGTCGCGATCACGTCCTCGTCGTGCAAGGACAGCTGCGGGAACGCCGCCCGCAGCGCCGCCATCAGGTAATCGAATTCGGCGCGCGTGATGCGCGCTTCCAGGTGCAGCCCTTCTCCGTGGTCGACGTCGGTGGTGCCCACCAGGGTGGCGCCTTCCCAGGGAAAGGCGAACACCGGCCTGCGGTCCTCGGGATGCCGCAGGCTGACGGCTTGCGCCAGCGGCAGGCGCCACGAAGGCAGGATCAGGTGGCTGCCGCGAAGGGGACGCAGGCGCGGGCCGGCGCCGTTCCCGGTCAACGCGCCGGCCAGCGCGCCTGCCCAGGCGCCGGAGGCATTGACCACCACCCTGGCGCGCACGGCGTGCTCCTGGCCGCTGCGCTCGTCCAGCAGCCGCGCGCCCATGACGCGGGCGCCTTCGCGCACCAGGCCGCGCACCGCGACGTAGTTGAGCGCCGCCGCACCATGGGAGCGAGCCTCGTCCAGGACGCGCAGCACCAGGCGCGCATCGTCGGTCTTGGCGTCGGTGTAGCGCACGCCGCCCAACAGTCCCTCGCGCCTGACGTTCGGCGCCAGCATGGCGAAGCCGTCGGCGCTTTCCCAGTGCGGCTCACGGCGGCCGGCCAGGCGGTCGTAGACGCGCAGCACGGCCAGGAAGCCCAGGCGCTGCGCCCAGCCCGCGCCGTGGTCGGCGAAGGCGAAACCCTGGGGCTCGACCAGTCCGGGCGCTTCGCGCAGCAGGGCCTCGCGCTCGCGCACCGATTCGCGCGTGAGGCGCAGCTGGCCCTCGGCCAGGTAGCGCAGGCCGCCGTGCACCAGCTTGGACGAGCGGCTCGAGGTGCCCCAGGCGAAGTCGCGCTGCTCCACCAGCAGCGCGCGCAGGCCGCGGCGCGCCGCCTCGAGCAGGATGCCGGCGCCGGTGATGCCGCCGCCGACCACGAGCAGGTCCCACTCGCGCGCCGCCAGCGTGCGAGCGTCGAGAATTGGGGCGCTCACCGGTTCACCAGCTTGCCGGGGTTCATGCGGCGGTCCGGGTCGAAGTGACGGAACAGGGTCGCCATCGCGCTCAGTCCCAGTTCGCCCTTCTCCGCCGCCAGCCAGGGCGCGTGGTCCGTGCCCACGCCATGCTGGTGGCTGATGGTGCCGCCGTTGGCCACGATGGCGTCGGAGACGCGGTCCTTGAGCTGGCGCCAGCGCGCCAGGTTCACGCCATAGTCGCCGTCCAGGCGGAACACGAAGGTCGAGTACACGCTGGCGCCCTGCGGATACAGGTGCGACAAATGGGTGTAGGCGTGCACCTTTTCGCCGAAGGGTTCGAGCGCATGCGCCGCCGCCTGCTCGATCGCCTCCATCGCCGGGGTGACGCGCGGCCAGTCGAGCGCCGTCTCCACCGTGTCGATGGCATAGCCGTGGGCCCAGGCCGCATTGCGCAGGTAGACGCTGCGGAAGCGGTTGCGGCGCCAGCGTTCGCCCAGCATCCGTCCCATGTGCACCCCGCCACGCACGCGCGCCAGCGCCAGTGCCGCGTCCAGCGCCTGCCTGCACTGCCTGCGCGCGCCGCTGACGCCGACCAGCATCATGCACTTGCCCTCGCCGCAGCCGCGCCAGCGCAGGTAGCGCTCCATGATTCCGACCTGGCGCGGATGGCCTGCGAGCGTGAGCATGGTGGCGGTTTCAAGACCGTTCGACAGGCGCAGCATCGACAGCGGCAGGCGCGCCTGCGCGATGCCGCGCACCGCCGCCACGGACTGGGTCCAGTCCGGGAAGAAGACCGCATGGAAGGCTTCGTGCTCCGGCAAGGGACTGACGCGCACCGTGGCGTGGGTCAGGATGCCGAGCCGGCCCTCCGATCCCAGCACCATCTCGCGCAGGTCGATTCCGGCGGCGGAAGCGGGAAATGTCGGGATTTCGAGCGTGCCGACCGGCGTCTCCACCCGGCCGCCCGCGAACAGCTGTTCGATGCGCCCGTAGCGCAGCGATTGCTGGCCCGAAGAGCGGGTGGCGACCCAGCCGCCCAGGGTCGAGTATTCGAAGGATTGCGGGAAGTGCCCGAGCGTGTAGCCGTGGGCGCGCAGCTGGGCTTCCAGGTCCGGCCCGGCCACGCCGGCGCAGAAGCTGGCCAGCTGGGCCTCGCGGTCGAGCGAGACCAGGGCGCGCATGCGGCGCATGTCGATGCTCAGGACCGGGCGCGTCGCCTCCCCCACTTCCAGGTGGCCGGCGACGCTGGTGCCGCCGCCATAGGGAATCACGTCGGCGCGGCAGAGCGCGGCGAAGTCCAGCAGCTCGCGCACCTGCTCGGCGGATTCCGGAAACGCCACCCCGTCCGGCGCCTTGCCGATGCGCCCGTGGCGCAGGCGCAGCCAGTCCGGCAGGCTCTGTCCGAGCGCGTGCAGGACGCGGGTGGGCGCACTCGCGTCGATCAGGGGATGGGCAGGCAGGCGTCCCGGCGGCAGCGCCGCGCAGGCCTGCTCGAAGCTGGCGTCGCTTGGGGGCGTACCCTTGCCGACGCGCTGCGCCAGGAAGGCGCGCGCCTCCGCGCCCAGCTCCATTTCTATCGACTCTTCACCCCAACCATTCCAGCGCCGCATGCTTGTTTTCCCGTTATACTCGTTGTTGCCATTCTTGCCAGCTCAATGGTGCAAGCTTAAGACCGAAGTCCGTCTCCGTATTGTGCTTTCATGACAAAGCCTTGTTCCAAGACGCCAGCGCGCCCCCGTGCCGCCCGTGCCACTGCGCCCCCGCCCGATAGCGGACGGGTGACCGGCGCCTATCTCCAGCCCTTGCTGGAAACCGCGGCCGAGCACCAGGTCGGCGCCGAGGAGCTGGCCGCCGGGGCCGGACTCGCGCCAAGCCTGCTCGGCGTGCTTCCCGAGACCCTGCCCGCGCGCCACTACATCGCCCTGCTCGACGCCGGCGCGCGCCTGGCCAACGATCCGCATTTCGGCCTGCACGTCGGGGAAAAGGTCAGGCCGGGCACCTTCAGCGCCTACGGCATGATGCTGCTGGCCTGCAGCGATTTCGGCCAGGCGCTTTCGCAGACGCGGCGCTACGAGCAGCTGGCCCACGACCTGGGGCGCACGCGCGTGACGGTGAATGGCGCGGACGCGGTCTACGGCTGGGATAGCCACTATCCGCAAGCCAGCCGGCACCTGGTGGAAAGCGTGTTCGCGGGCATCCGCGTGTTCGGGAGCTGGCTGGCCGGGCGGCCGCTGACGCCCTCGCGCGTCGCATTCGCGCACGAGAGCAATGCCAGTCTTGGCGAGTACCGGCGCATCCTGGGCGTGGCGCCAGAGTTCGGCGCGCCCTCCAACGCGGCCCATTTCGATGCGGCGATCCTGTCCCTGCCGGTGCCGAACGCCGACGTCAGCCTGTATCCGCTGCTTCGCCAGCACGCGGAGCGCCTGCTCGGCGAGCGTGCGCAAGGCGGCGGCGTGGTGGAACAGGTACGCGCCGCGGTACTGCGGCGGCTGCCCAACAACGGCGTGCGCCTGGCGGTGGTGGCGGAGGATCTCGGCATGTCGGTGCGCACCCTGCAGCGCAAGCTGGCCGAGGCGGGATCGAGCTTCCAGCAGGTGCTGGACGGGGCGCGCTACACGCTGGCCCGGGATTACCTGCGCCAGCGCGAGCTGAGCCTGGTGGATATCGCTTTCCTGCTCGGCTTCCAGGAACAAAGCGCGTTCACGCACGCCTTCCGCGAGTGGAGCGGGATGAATCCCAGCAGTTGGCGCGAGCAGGCGCTCTAAGGCGCCTGATCCTGGCCCGGGACGACTGTATCCCACAGCTTGCCGGTCAACTCGTTCACCAGTTCGTCGGTATGCTCCATCGGCGCCGACTGCACTACCACCACCCGCCAGACCGTGCCTCCCTTTTGCACCAGTCGCACCTGAAGGCGCAGTTTGCCGTCGTCCTGCTCGCCGATGGCGGTCCACGACGCTTGTCCACGGAAGTCTTCCAGGAAGCCTTCCCGCATCCGCCAGTCGGCTGAACGGCTGCGCGTGAATTCGCCGGCATACTGCGGCAGGCTCATGCCGCCACTGTCTTCGGGCGCGATGATCACCACGGCGTGGTCGCTGTGCTGGGTGAACTGGTGCAGCACCAGTCCATCCTCGCTGGTTTGCTCGGTATGTTCCCAATGCGGCGAGACGCTCGCGCTGCGGCCGGTCGCCGGATTGGTCCAGCTGAAGGATGGCCCCTTCAGCCGCGCCGCGGTTTTCCTGCTCTCGACCCGGTCGGCGATCTCCGCGCCCGTCAAGGCGGCGAACAGGAGAATGAAGACGGCGCCGAATGCGGCGCGCCTGCCCCATCCTATCGGCTTGGCGCGCACGCGGTATCGTTCGCCGTCATAGCTGGCCGGCTGTCCCTCGTTCAGCCGGCCATGCTGGCGTCCCATGGTGAACAGACAGACCAGCGGAATCGCGAAACCGAGGCCGCTGACCCATACACCCAGGTTGCGCCGAAGGTGCTGGACGAAGCTGAGCCGGCGTCCGTCGACCAGGCCAACCCGCAGCCCGAGGATCGCCTTGCCCGGCGTGTTGCCGGCAAGCGCATGCACGGCTGCGTCCAGCACCAAGGCCAGCGGAAGGCAGGCGATGTCGAACAGCTTGCTCGCGAAGGTCGACTCGATCCAGATCAGGAACGCCGGCCAGATCCAGGAAAGCACATAGACGGCGACAATGCCGATGACGGCGTTTTCCCACCACAAGTCGAACAGCCGCGCGCACCAACGCTTCCAGGGCGTGGCCATCGGATAATCGAGCACGGCTCGAGCCGAGACAGCGTCCTGTCCGCCAGCGCCGACACTGGCGAACTCTTCCTGCACACCGACCGGCGTCCATGCCGCCTGCGTCACCGGGACCTTCCCAGCCCCGCCGTCCTTGCACCACGATTCCTTCATGTTTTCCCCAGTCGTCTTATGTGCGGCATACGGCCGCTTCGTCGCCGCGTTCGCCGGCGCGCGGCGTCAGGCCGGGCCATGCGAAACGGATGCGCGGAACAGTATATCGACTGGGATGGGGTCAATTCTCACCGATGGTCACGGCGCCGCCCACGGCATCGGCGTCGCTTCGCGCAGCCGCAGCATGAGCTGCTCGGGCGGAAGCGGATGAGACACCAGGTAGCCCTGGATCTCGTCGCATCCATGGCGGTGCAGGAAGGCCGCCTGGTCGGCGGTTTCCACGCCTTCCGCGATGACCCGCATCCCCAGGGTCCTGGCGAAGGAAATCACCGCCAGCACGACAGCCGCGGCGCTGGGGACGGTATCGATCTCGTGGATGAAGGAGCGGTCGATCTTCAGCTTATCCACGGGGAAGTTGCGCAGGGTGCTGAGACTGGAATAGCCGGTGCCGAAGTCGTCGATCGAGATGGCCACGCCCAGGTCTTTCAGCTGATGCAGGAGATAGGTCGCGTGGCCGATGTCGTGCACGATCGAACTCTCGGTGATCTCCAGTTCCAGCATGGACGGCATCAGGCCGGTCGAATGCAGCGCCTGCCCGACCGTCGCGATGATGCTGTCGTCGCGCAGCTGGCGCGCGGCCAGGTTCACCGCCACGGTCTTGTTGCCCAGGCCGGCCTCCTGCCAGATCCTGGCCTGCAGGCAGGCTTGCAGCAGCACGCGCTCTCCCAGCGCGGCGATCAGGGCCGAATCCTCGGCGATGGGGATGAAGCGCGACGGCGCAAGCAATCCCAGCCTGGGGTGATTCCAGCGCACCAGGGCCTCCGCGCCGGAAAGCTCGCCGGTCGCCAGGTCGAGCTTGGGCTGGTAGTGCGCGACCAGCTCGCCGGCGGGAATGGCCCGGCGCAGCTCGGTTTCCAGTTCCATGCGTTCGGCGACCGCCGCATCCCGCGTGCTTGCATACAGCTGGATGCTGTCCTTCCCGGAATTCTTGGCGCGCAGCATCGCTGAGTTTGCGCGGCGTAGCAGCAGCTCCCCCTCCTCTCCATCGAGCGGATAGACCGCCGCCCCGATGCTGCAGGTGACCACCGTTTCCTTGCCCGCCAGCGGCACCGGCTCGCGCACGGCCGCCAGCATCGCGCTCAGGCGCACGCTGCTGCGCTCGACACTGTCGAGGCCGGTAAGCAGGATCACGAATTCGTCGGAGCCGATGCGGGCGACCGTGTCGCCGTCGCGCACCAGGCGCCGCAGCCGCCTGGCGGTCTCGCGCAGGAAATCGTCGCCGAGCGCATTGCCCAGGCCGGTGTTCAGGAAGGTAAAGCTGTCGAGGTCGAGATAGACGACGGCGATCAGGCGCCCCTCGCGCTGCGCATTGCCGATCGCGGCCTGCAGGCGGTCGACCAGCAGCGCACGGTTCGCCAGGCCGGTGAGCTGGTCATGGGTGGCCCGGTATTCGAGTTCGCGCGTGCGCTCGGCCACGCGCTGCTCCAGGCCGTCGCGGGCCTCGCGCAGTTCCTCGTTGGCCTGGGCCAGGCGCGCCTGGTAGTGACGTCCCAACAGAATTCTTGCCATCGTGCCGGCGATATTGCCCAGGAAAGCGACGTAGGGCCGCAGCGCGTCCTCGTCGTGTACCGTGAGCAGCAGCCAGCCGAGCCGCCGCGCCGGCGCATCGATGGGAAAGCATTGCACGCCGGACCCGAGATGGCGCATGAAATTCAGTACCGGAACCGGTGAAATCTCGCGTTCGCAACGCTGCTTCAATGCCGCCATCCGTGCGCTCGGCGCAACCGGGCTACCCTCGAGGTCGACCCAGGCCTCATCCACGCCCGGCAAGGTCGACAAGGCGCGCGAGACGAAACTGGCGATATGGCTTTCGTCCGGCATCGCGTCGATCGCCTGCTGGATCACGAGCAGGCGCCCCAGCACAGTGGCTTCCGGCGCTGCCGTTTCCGGCTGTTCGACGGTGCTCATCGGTCTACCCGTAGCGCTGGTAGAAGGGATTGCGCAGCACGTGGCCGCCGATGATGACGAGCGGATGCACGTTCAGGACGTCGAATATCAGGCTGCCGTCGAACTGGTTCAGGTCGTACTGGCACATGATGGTCATCGGCGCCTCCTTGATCAGCTCATTGATGCGCGACTCGGCCTCGAGGATGCGGTCGGCGCCCGGTATGCCGCGCAGGGCCCAGGTCATCTCCCCGGCGAAGCGGGCGCCGGACAGGCCGTTGGCCTGGGATTGCACGTAGGCCTCGCGCAGCCGGGCGATCATGTCGTCGGGATCGAAGCGGCCATCCGGAAAATATCCTTCTGCCGAAATGACGGCTTCCGCCTGGCCCGGCCGTTCGCGCAGGGCAAAGGCAAGGTCGAGCCGTTCCAGCACCCGCGGCAAGTCCGCCTGGCTCGGCACATCGGCCACGTAATTGAATCCTTCGCCCCCGGCCAGGGCCTCGCGCGCGTACAGCGGCAGGATCTGGCGGCGCTCCTCGTCGCTGTTGTAGAGGTAGCAGAGATGCGCCCCTTCCGGATAGGGCTCATCCGTGAATCCGAGGCATACATGCCGTCCTGAATCTCCCATGGGTGCTCCCTGTGGATCCGGTATCGATGCATGGCTAGGCTAGCACACCTGCAGGCCGGCGGGCGGTTACTTTCCCGCTGCCAATACGCAACCTGGTCCCTGCGTCGGCTCAGGGCGCTTTTCCAGCGCGGCGCCGCGCCGCCAATGCAATCAACACCGCGCTGACGGCTCCGAAGCCTGCACACACCTGATGCAGCAAGCCGAGCGGAATCAGTCCAAGAAGCCCGTTTCCGGCTGCCAGCGGCCACCACGGATTCATGTCGGAATGCATCACGGCGTCCAGCAAGACATGGGAATAGGTGCCGATGAATGCGCCGGCAAACGCCGCGCGCCATGTCAACGGGGAATGGGGGATCGACAAGCCGCGCAATACCCTCTCGCTGACAGGGCGTCCCGTCAGTGCGGCTACCAAACCGATCAGCAAGGCGCCCGCCAGGGTATGCGTGTAGCCATGCAGTACAGGCCGGTTCTGTATCAAGCCGATCAGCGGCTCGATATCCATCAGGACTTGTGCTCCGCCGAACACCATGAAGCTGAAATGACGGCCGCCGATGGCTTTGCACAACGCTCCCGGGCCGAGGTGAAATGGAGTGAATGGCATGTGCAAATATGCGTTACTTACCGGATGTTGTGGATGACATAGTAGCGTCAGCCTTGCGAATGCCGGGCAAACAGGCGCACCGCCTCGTCGACCGTCGGAACGATGGCCAGCAAGCCAAGCAGCGCCGCCAGCGGCACGGTCGACAGGTAGCCCAGGTGCTTGAAGCCGAGCGCTCCCGCCATGCCGCCAGCCAGGAAGGCGACCAGCAAGGATGCCAGCAGCGCCAGCCGCCGCCGGTTGGCCAGCACCTTCGGCTGCACGGCGCCGCGGTCGGCGTTCCAGTACAGCAGCTTGCCGAGCTCGATGCCGATGTCGGTCACGGTGCCGGTCATGTGGGTGGTGCGGATCTCGGCGCGCGAAACCTTGGTGATGACCGCATTCTGCAGCCCCAGCATGAAGCACAGCAGCATCACCGTCAGCGGAATCGCCACGGCGCCGGCGATGGCAAGGCGCGCACCCAGCACGCCGAATGCCAGCAGCAGCACCGCTTCGGCCAGCAGCGGCAGCGCGTACTCGCAACGCAGTCCGCGGCGCCGCACGTAGTTGATCATGACCGCGGTGCAGGCCGCCCCCAGCAGGAAGCTGAGCACGGCGCCCAGTCCGGCCATTGCCAACATCACCTCGCCCAGCACCAGGTGATCGGCCACGCCGGACACGATGCCCGTTACATGCGAGGTGTACTGGCCGACGGCAAGAAAGCCGCCGGCGTTGATCGCGCCCGCGACGAACGCGAGCGCCACGCCCAGGTGGTGGTTGGCGGATGGGGTGCGGTCGTGCCCCGCGAGGCTGCGCGCATACTGGATCGGCATGGCGGAAAAACTCCAGGAATTTCTGCGTTCATGTTACCGCACATCTATACGAGTGAGGTCCAGGCCGCATGTGGCCCGGCGTTTCAGCACGGCGTTCATCGAAAGGTAACTTCAATGCACCAAGTGGACCAGCCGTGAATCCCTAACCCCAGCATCCATCCCGCTCGACACGCTGCGCCATCTGCTCGCAGGCGTAACCCGAATAAAACTTGTTGTCAATCGCTTTGCATAAGTGTCGCTTTCAAACTCGTCATTCCAAAACGGCCAACAATGTTGTTGACGATGCCACATGTATGCACATAGGATCGGTTAGCGCTGAGCCCGGCATGCTTACCAGGCGTGCAATGACTGGCGCGATATCCAGTTGCCTTTTCATCCATACAAAATTGGGGACATACATGAATCGTCACACTACCGCGCTGCCGATGAGCGCCCTCGCAATGCTGTGCTCGGTTGCCGCGCTCAGCCTGGCTTCCAGTACTGCGAGCGCCGCACCGCAAACCCGCTATATCGTCGGCTTCAAAGCAGGCGCGGACAATAATGTCAGTGCCGCGGTCGTTCGCGCACGGGGTAACGTCAAGCGCAAGATCCACGGGATGAACGCGATGTCGGTCGAAGTCGCCGCGGACCAGGTCGAAACACTGCGCGCCGACAAGAACGTTTCGTATGTCGAGGCCGATCCGCCACGCTATCTGCCGTCGATGGAAATGAAAGCCGGCTATGAGAGCTCGACCGAACTCAGCGCTGCGGCGAACCCGGCGTCCGGAAAGAGCTATTACCTGGGGCAGGTCATCCCCTACGGCATCACGATGACGCAGGCGGACCAGTTGCCGAATGGCGGAGCCAAGGCCGGCAACCGCAAGATCTGCATTATCGACTCGGGCTACGACCGCAGCCATGAGGACCTGAACAACAATGGCGTGGTCACCGGCGAATACGATTCCGGCACCGGCTGGTGGCACACCGACGAGAACGGCCATGGCACCCACGTCGCCGGCACCATTGCTGCGGTCAACAACAACGGCGTCGGCGTGGTGGGCGTCATCCCCAATCGCCAGCTGAAACTGCATATCGTCAAAGTCTTCGGCGCCGACGGCTGGGCCTATTCGTCCGAGCTGGCCGACGCCGCCAACCGCTGCGCCGACGCTGGTGCGAACATCATCAGCATGTCGCTGAGCGGCCCGGAACCGAGCGATACCGAGCAGGCGGTGTTCGACGCGCTTGCGGCCAAGGGCATCCTGTCGTTTGCCGCGTCCAGCAATGCCGGCACCACCGCACCGCGCTGGCCTGCAGGCTACCAGAGCGTCGTCTCTGTCGGTGCGCTCGACAGCAGCAAGAACTGGGCAACGTTCTCGAACTACAATCCGAAGGTCGAACTGTCGGCGCCCGGCGTGCGCGTTCTCTCGACCGTGCCAATGGGCACCGCGCTGGTATCCTCGCTGACTGTGGGCGCAAGCACATATGAAGTAGGTTCGGTCACCGGCTCGCCACGCGGGGCGGCGAATGCGCCATTGGCCGACTTCGGCTTCGGCGGCGCGGTCAATCCTGCGATGGCGGGCAAGATCTGCCTGATTTCGCGCGGTGCGGGCCTGGCTTTCGGCGTCAAGGTTGCGAATTGCCAGGCCAGCGGCGGCGTGGGAGCCATCCTGTACAACAACGTGGCAGGCAGCCTGAGCCCAACCCTGGGCGATACCGTCACGACGATCCCTTCGGTCGCGGCATCGCAGGCGGAAGGCGCAGCGATGCTCGCACAGCTTGGCCAGATGGCGAACCTGTCGGTCAAGGTCGGCAATTACTCCTACTTCAATGGCACCTCGATGGCGACGCCGCACGCCGCAGCCGTGGCCGCCTTGGTCTGGAGCTACTTCCCGTATTGTAACGCTGCCCAGATCCGCAATACGCTCGTCAAGTCGGCGGAAGATCTCGGCACCGAAGGCCGCGACGACAAATATGGCTATGGCCTGGTCAGGGCGAAGGCGGCTTACGACCGCATTGCCACGATGGGCTGCAACAACTAAGCGTGACTTCGACAGGACTGCTACCCAACTAGACACTCGTCATCGACTGGTTCTAGCTGACGCAGCGCCGGCCTGGTCGGGTAACCGACCAGGCCGTTTTTCCGTTTGCCCCAGGCCGCAGACGCTTTCAGGAAGTGTCCAACCCCGGCTGTTCAACACGGTTATAATCAAAAGATTATTGCAAAGCACCAATTGGATAAAGCCGTGAATCCCCATCTCGACAAACTCCATCCCTACCCGTTCGAAAAACTGCGCCAGCTGTTTGCCGGCGTTACCCCGAACCCGGCGTATGCGCCGATCAGCCTCGGCATCGGCGAACCGAAGCATCCGACGCCGGCCTTCATCGAAAAAGCCCTGATGCATGCGATGTCGGGTCTGTCGAGCTACCCGAGCACCCACGGCGGCGAGCCGCTGCGCACGGCGATCGCCGGCTGGCTGGAACGCCGCTACGGCGTGCCGGCCCTGGACCCGGCGACCATGGTGCTGCCGGTGAACGGTTCGCGTGAAGCGCTGTTCGCCATCGCCCAGTGCATGATCGACGGCAGCAAGCCGAACGCGTTGGTGATGTGCCCGAACCCCTTCTACCAGATCTACGAAGG
Source organism: Massilia sp. ZL223 (assembly GCF_018119395.1). GTDB lineage: Bacteria > Pseudomonadota > Gammaproteobacteria > Burkholderiales > Burkholderiaceae_D > Telluria. The sequence goes on along the minus strand of NZ_JAGPWD010000005.1, from coordinate 146,717 downwards.
CGCGGCCTACCTGGCCGGCGCCGAGCCCTGGTTCGTCAACTCGGAACCGGCGCGCAACTTCGCCTGCGACTACGCCAGCGTGCCGGACGAGGTCTGGCCGCGCGTGCAGCTGCTCTACGTGTGCTCGCCGGGCAATCCGACCGGCGCCACGCTTACGCTGGACGACTGGCGCCAGCTGTTCGAGCTCGCCGACCGCTGGAACTTCCTGATCGCGGCGGACGAGTGCTATTCCGAGATCTACTGCGGCTCGACGCCGCCGCTGGGCGCGCTGGAAGCGGCCCACCAGCTCGGCCGCAGCGAGGGCGAGCGTCCCTACGCCAACCTGATCGTCTTCTCGAGCCTGTCGAAGCGTTCCAACGTGCCGGGCATGCGCTCGGGCTTCGTGGCGGGCGACCCGCAAGCGATGAAGAAGTTCCTGCTCTACCGCACCTACTGCGGCGGCGCGATGTCGCCGCCGGTGCAGGCGGCTTCGATCGCGGCCTGGAACGACGAGCACCACGTGCAGGACAACCGCACGCTGTACAAGGAAAAGTTCCAGCTCATCACACCGCTGCTCAAGGAAGTGATGGACGTCGAGCTGCCCGACGCCGGCTTCTACCTGTGGGCCGACGTGCGCCGAAGCGGTTTGTCGGACACCGAGTTCGCACGCCGTCTGTACGCCGACTATAATGTCACGGTCCTGCCGGGCAGCTATCTCGCGCGCGAAGCGCACGGCGCCAACCCGGGCCGCAACCGTATCCGCATGGCCCTCGTGGCCGGCGTCGACGAAGGGCTGGAAGCCGCGAACCGCATCGTCCAGTTCTGCAAGAGCCTTTCCTGAATCCCCCCTCCTCCAAAACAGACCAGCATCATGACTCAACAACTCCAGAACATCATCGAGACCGCGTGGGAACAGCGCGCGGAGATCAGCCCGTCGAACGCCAGCGCCGAAGTGCGCGACGCCGTCGCCCACGTCCTCGCCGGCCTCGACAACGGCAGCCTGCGCGTGGCGCAGAAGGACACCGGCAGCTGGGTCGTCAACCAGTGGATCAAGAAAGCCGTGCTGCTGTCCTTCCGCCTCGAAAACAACGTGCAGGTCCCGGCGGGCGGAGGCATGCAGTTCTACGACAAGGTCCCGACCAAGTTCGCCGACTACACCGCCGAAGACTTCGCCAAGGGCGGCTTCCGCGTGGTGCCGCCGGCCGTCGCCCGCCGCGGCAGCTTCATCGGCAAGAACGTCGTGCTGATGCCGTCCTACGTCAACATCGGCGCCTACGTCGACGAAGGCGCGATGGTCGACACCTGGGCCACCGTCGGCTCCTGCGCCCAGATCGGCAAGAACGTGCACCTGTCGGGCGGCGTGGGCATCGGCGGCGTGCTGGAGCCGATGCAGGCCAACCCGACCATCATCGAAGACAACTGCTTCATCGGCGCGCGCTCGGAAATCGTCGAAGGCGTGATCGTGGAAGAGAACTCGGTGATCTCGATGGGCGTGTACATCGGCCAGTCGACCAAGATCTACAACCGCGAAACCGGCGAAGTCACCTACGGCCGCGTGCCCTCGGGTTCGGTCGTGGTCTCGGGCAGCCTGCCGTCCGCCGACGGCAAGTACAGCCTGTACTGCGCCGTGATCGTCAAGCGCGTCGACGCGCAGACCCGCGCCAAGACCGGCATCAACGAGCTGCTGCGCGGCGACTGATTCCGCGGCATTGCATCGGATGGTTGAACGCGTGGACGGACAAGCCGTCCACCCTACCTGATGCGCCGTAGGGTGGACGGGTCCCCCGTCCACGCGTTCAACCGGCTTTAAAACACCATAACGCTGGAGACGATGCCATGGCCATGGAACGCCTGTTCCAATTGATGAAGGAGAAGAACGCGTCCGACATGTTCTTCGCGGTGAATTCGCCGGTCCACATCAAGATCAACGGAAACCTCATCCCGATCAACCAGCATCGTCTCGAACCCGAGAACATCCACTCTCTCCTGTCCGAGATCGCCTCTCCCGAGCAGATGGCCGAACTCGAACGCGAGAACGAATTGAACATGGGCGTGTCGGTGCCCAACCTGGGCCGCTTCCGCCTGTCGGCCTTCCGCCAGCGCGGCTCGATCTCGGCCGTGTTCCGCTTCGTGCCTGCCAACATCCCGCCGCTGGGCGAACTGGGCCTGCCGCCCGTGCTGTCCGAGCTGATCATGGAAAAGCGCGGCCTGCTGCTGGTGGTCGGCGCCACCGGCTCCGGCAAGTCGACCACGATCGCCTCCATGCTGGACCACCGCAACGAACAGCGCACCGGCCACATCCTCACGCTCGAAGACCCGATCGAATACCTGTTCAAGAACAAGAAATCGATCGTCAACCAGCGCGAGATCGGCAGCGACGCCACCAGTTTTTATACTGCGCTGAAGAACTCGATGCGCCAGGCGCCGGACTGCATCCTGATCGGCGAGATCCGCGACCGCGAGACGATGGCGGCCGCCCTCGCCTACGCTCAATCTGGGCACCTGGTGCTGGCCACCCTGCACGCCAACAACAGCTACAACGCGCTAAACCGTATCATCAGCTTCTATCCGATCGAGAACCGCCCTGCTCTCCTGCAGGACCTGGCGTCGAGCGTCAAGGCCATCGTCTCGCAGCGCCTGGTCAAGTCGGCCGCCGGCGGTCAGCGCCAGGCGGCGGTCGAAGTCATGCTCAATACCCGCTACATCGGCGACCTGATCGAGAAAGGCGAGATCAGCCAGATCAAGGAAGCGATGGACAAGAGCCTGTCGCCGGGCTCGCAGTCCTTCGAGACCGCCCTGTTCCGCCTGGTGCGCGAAGGGCTGGTGACGCAGGACGAGGCGCTGGCGAATGCGGATTCGGCGACCAATCTGCTCTGGCTGCTCAACAATGGGCCGGAGAGCCAGGCGCAGCAGGATGAGCAGAACAAGCCTGCGGAGACGCAGGAGGCGTCGTTTACGGAATTTACGCTGAACTCCTGAGCTCCTCGACCGAATGGCAGTCTGCGCACCCTCCGCTTGAGGATGCGCAGCCCCCTGTTTTGACGGCTGGCAACTGCCGTCACATTAAGCTCGACAACAATTGCGACTCACCGTCATCAACGGAGGGTCGTCATGGCTGTCAACAACCGAGTTCCGCCCCACCTCAGGACGCCCGGGGCTTTTTCCTGCTCCCGCAAGCACCTGCAGATTCCGGCTATTATGTTTATGGCAATCTCCTCGGGCGGCCTGCGCGAGGCGCGTACCAATATGCTCATCCGATCATGATGACCGCCATTCTGCGCGTCGCCTTGCAGTGGCAGGCACGTGACAAACGGCGCTTCGGAATTGGTGACATCAGTCTCGCAAATGGTGTTTGGACGCCGGACCATGAATCGCATCGCAGCGGTCTTGAAGTGGACATCCGGCCCTTGCGCAAGGACGGACTCGAACAACCGGTCCGCTGGTGGGAATCGCAATACGACAAGGAAGGTACGGCACAGCTGATCGATCTGTTCAGAACATTCGCGCCGGTCGTTACTGTGTTTTTCAACGACCCGGACATCGTGTTTGCAAGGAGAGCCGTTCGTCACGACGACCACTTCCACCTGAAACTGCGAGGCTGACTCATGCTGAAGCTATGTACCGCTACTTTGCTGTCCGCGGGACTGATTGGTGCGAGCGCACTTTCGCCGGCGCTTGCGGCTGAACCAATTCATGGATGGAAATCGATTCCTGGAGCAATTTATCTGATTCACGGGGGCTCGCTGGCAGATCGTCAGCCTGCCACGGTTCGCGACCGTAAGCTATCTATTGTGGTGGATGGCCCCCCAGCAAAAGAAATGTTCGATGCTATCGGTCCCGACTTGCCAGAGAGCTGCTCTGGTGAGAAAGGTGATCGCGTTCGAGACAAAAAAGGGGTTTATTGTTCGTATAGTGTCCGGGACAAGGCTAGCAAAGAAGGACCTTATCGCTGCTGGATCGGTATCGATCTGCGGACGGGCGACAGTGTTGGCACGGTGAGCTGCTAGTTCTGAATAAACACCTCAACAGGTGTCATTTCATCCAGTTCACGCTGTCGTCTTCGATGAAACAGACCGCCGGCTGGGCAAGGAACTTGGGTTCCGGCCGTCGCCGGAACGACATGCAGGGAGAGCGGACTGACGAATGCGGTGGCTGCCTGCTACGTTTGGACGTCGTTCCGACGCGGGCTGGAATCCAAGTTCGCCCGCACACCCGCCCCCTCCACCGTACCGCCTCCCAAAACCATCCCTGTGTACAATCTCCCAATGCGGAGCTTGTGCTATCCTCCCGCGTTTCCAAAATTCAATCATCCTGCGCGCCCGCGCGGACGCAACGATTTACGCTCATGAAAACCACCCTCTACGGCATTCCCAACTGCGACACCGTCAAGAAAGCCCGCACCTGGCTGGCCGACAACGGCCACGACTTCAGCTTCCACGACTTCAAGAAGCAGGGCTTGAGCCGTGAACTGGTGAACGGCTGGCTGGAACAGCTCGATTGGGAAACCCTGGTCAACCGCAAGGGCATGACCTGGCGTAACCTGAGCGACGAGCGCAAGGCCCAGATCGTCGACAAGGCCAGCGCTCTTGAATTGATGCTGGAGAACCCGTCCGTGATCAAGCGCCCGGTCCTGGAAGGCGCCGGCCCGCTGAACGTCGGCTTCTCCGCCGACCAGTACCGCGCCATCTTCGGGAACGCATGATGAAAGCCTCGCGCACCCTGCTCCTCACCGAAGAGCTGATCGCCCTCGATTCGATCACCCCGCACGACAAGGGCTGCCAGCAGCGCCTGATCGAGCTGCTGGCGCCGCTGGGCTTCCGCTGCGAGACCATCGAATCGAACGGCGTGACCAACCTGTGGGCCCGCAAGGGCACCGAATCGCCCGTCTTCGTGTTCGCCGGCCACACCGACGTGGTCCCCGCCGGCCCGCTCGACCAGTGGCATTCGCAGCCTTTCGCACCGACCCGCCGCGACGGCAAGCTCTACGGCCGCGGCGCCTCGGACATGAAGACTTCGATCGCCGCCATGGTCGTTGCCTGTGAAGAATTTGTTGTCGCGCACCCAGACCACAAGGGTTCGATCGCCTTCCTGATCACCAGCGACGAGGAAGGCCCGGCCGTGGACGGCACCGTGGTCGTCTGCGAGCGCCTGGAAGAGCGCGGCGAAACGCTCGACTATTGCCTGGTCGGCGAGCCGACCTCCGCCCACGTGCTGGGCGACATGATCAAGAACGGCCGCCGCGGCTCGCTGTCCGGCCACCTGGTCATCAAGGGCGTGCAGGGCCACATCGCCTACCCGCACCTGGCGCGCAACCCGATCCACCAGGCCGCGCCGGCGCTGGCGGAACTGGCCGCCGAAGTCTGGGACGAAGGCAACGAATACTACGCCCCCACCAGCTGGCAGATCTCGAATATCCAGTCCGGCACCGGCGCCACCAACGTGATTCCGGGCCACATGACCCTGGACTTCAACTTCCGCTTCTCCACCGCCAGCACCGCCGACGGCCTGGAAGCGCGCGTGCACGCCATCCTCGACCGCCACGGCCTGGACTACGACCTGGAATGGACCCTGTCCGGCCAGCCTTTCCTGACCCCGAAAGGCACCCTGTCGGACACGCTGTGCGACGCGATCCGCGACGAACTGGGCGTGCAGACCGAATTGTCGACCACCGGCGGCACCTCGGACGGGCGCTTCATCGCCCGGATCTGCCCCCAGGTGATAGAATTCGGCCCACCGAACGCCAGCATTCACAAGATCGACGAGCACATCGAAATGCGCTACATCGATCCCCTGAAGAACATCTACCGCCGTACGCTGGAACGCCTGCTGGCTGCCTGAGCCCACCAACACGAGAACAAGGCCATGACTACGACCTCCTTCAGCACGCCGCGCGACCTGCTGCGCTATGCCGTCACCCGCTTCAACGGCGCCAAGCTGTTCTTCGGCCACGGCAGCGCCGAGGCCCTCGACGAAGCCGCCTACCTGATCCTGCACACCCTCAAGCTCCCGCTGGACAAGCTCGAGCCCTTCCTGGACGCCAAGCTGCTCCAGGAAGAAGTGCTGCAGGTGCTGTCCGTGATCGAGCGCCGCGTCACCGAGCGTGTGCCGGCCGCCTACATCACCAAGGAAGCCTGGCTGGGCAGCTATAACTTCTACGTCGACGAGCGCGTGCTGGTGCCGCGCTCCTTCATCGCCGAACTGATTCCGCAGCAGTTCAGCCCCTGGATCGTCGATCCGGACGGCGTCGAGAACGTGCTGGAACTGTGCACGGGCAGCGGCTGCCTGGCGATCATGATGGCCGACGCCTTCCCGAATGCGGTCGTGGACGCGGTCGACATCTCGAAGGATGCGCTGGCCGTGGCCGAGCACAACATCCGCGAGTACAAGCTGGAAGGCCGCGTCAACCCGATCGAATCGGACCTGTACGAGAACGTGCCCTTCAAGAAGTACGACGTCATCGTCACCAACCCGCCCTACGTGAATTCGGACTCGATGCGCAAGCTGCCGCCGGAATACCTGCGCGAGCCGCAGATCGCGCTGGCGGGCGGCGAAGACGGCATGGACCTGGTGCGCAAGATCGTCTCCGGCGCGGCAGAGCGCCTGACCCCGGAAGGATTCCTGATCGTCGAAATCGGCAACGAGCGCGAATACGCCGAAGCCGCCTTCGGCGACCTGGGCCTGACCTGGCTGACCACCAGCACCGGCGACGACGCCGTGTTCCTCCTGACCGCCGAACAGCTGCAGAACGCACAGTAATCATCCCCTCCGCGCGCCGTCCCGCGGCGCGCGTCCACCGCTTCTTCGCTCACTGCTTCCTCCCGTACCGTCATGATCCGATTCCAGAATGTCAGCCTGATGCGCGGCACCAAGCCGCTGCTCGAGGACGCCGACCTGACCCTCAACCCCGGCGACAAGATCGGCTTGATCGGCGCCAACGGCGCCGGCAAATCGAGCCTGTTCGCCATGCTGCGCGGCGAGCTGCATCCGGACCAGGGCGCGATCGACTTCCCGGCCAAGTGGCGCATGGCCTACGTGGCCCAGGAGACCCCGGCGCTCGACCGCCCGGCGCTGGAATACGCGATCGACGGCGACGTCAACCTGCGCCGTTTGCAGGCCGAACTCGAAGAGCTGGAAGCCCACCCGGACCTCGACACCCACGGCATGCGCCTGGGCGAGATCCACGGCGCGCTGGCCGACGCCGACGCCTACACGGTGCAGTCGCGCGCCGAGCAGCTGCTGATCGGCCTGGGCTTCTCGCTGGAGCAGATGCAGCAGCCGGTGGCCAGCTTCTCGGGCGGCTGGCGCATGCGCCTGAACCTGGCGCAGGCGCTGATGTGCCCTTCCGACCTGCTGCTGCTGGACGAACCGACCAACCACCTGGACCTGGACGCCATCATCTGGCTCGAGGACTGGCTCAAGCGCTATCCCGGCACCCTGATCATCATCTCGCACGACCGCGATTTCCTCGACGAGATCGTGAACGTGATCGTGCACATCGACGAGCGCAAGCTGAAGCGCTATGGCGGCAACTATTCGAGCTTCGAGCGCCAGCGCGCCGCCCACCTGGTGCTGGCCGCCGCCGCCTACGAGAAGCAGCAGCGCACCCGCGCCCACCTGCAATCCTTCGTGGACCGCTTCAAGGCCAAGGCCACCAAGGCGCGCCAGGCCCAGAGCCGCATGAAGGCGCTGGCCAAGATGGAAGAACTGGCCCCGCTGCGCGCCGCCGCGGAGTTCTCCTTCGAATTCCGCGAGCCGCTGTCGGCCCCCAATCCGCTGCTGGTGATGGAAGACGTGGACGCCGGCTATCCCATCCTCGACGCCCACGGCGACCGGGTGGACGGCAAGACCATCGTGCACCGCGTGAACTTTTCGCTGCAGATCGGCCAGCGCATCGGCCTGCTGGGCGTGAACGGCGCCGGTAAATCCACCCTGGTGAAGACCATCGCCGGCGAGCTGGCGCCCCTGAACGGCACCGCCACGCTCGGCAAGGGCCTGTCGATCGGCTACTTCGCCCAGCACCAGGTGGAAATGCTGCGCCACGACGAATCGCCCCTGTGGCACCTGATGAAGATCGCGCCGAATGTGCGCGAGCAGGAGCTGCGCAACTTCCTGGGCAGCTTCAACTTCCCGGGCGACATGGTGACCAGCAAGATCGCGCCCTTCTCGGGCGGCGAAAAGGCGCGCCTGGCGCTGGCCCTGATCGTGTGGCAGCGCCCCAACCTGCTGCTGCTGGACGAACCGACCAACCACCTGGATCTGGAAACCCGCGAGGCGCTGACCATGGCGCTGGCGCAGTTCGAGGGCACCCTGGTGCTGGTCTCCCACGACCGCCACCTGCTGCGCGCCACCACCGAAGAGTTCATCATCGTCGCCGACGGCAAGCTGCAGCCCTTTGACGGCGACCTGGACGACTACAAGGAATGGCTGTTCCAGACCAAGCTGGGAAAAGGTACCGACACCTTGCCGGCGCCGAGCCAGGCCAAAGCCGCTGCGGCCGCATCGGCGCCTGCCGCCGCGCCGGCCGACCGCAAGGAGCAGAAGCGCCTCGAAGCCGGGGAGCGCCAGCGCCTGGCCGCCCTGCGCAAGCCGATCGAGAACCGCATCAAGCGGCTGGAAGAACAGATGGCGAAGCTGAATGCGAAGAAGGCGGAAATCGACGCCCAGCTGCTCGATCCGGTGATTTACGAGGCGGAGAACAAGGACAAGCTCAAGACCCTGGTGGCGGACCAGGCGTTTGCGACGCGCGACCTGGAGCAGCTGGAGATGGAATGGCTGGAGCTGCAGGAACAGCTTGAAGGATTGGCAGCCTAAACACACCGTCGTTCCGGCCGAGGGGGACGCCGAGTCCCGGAACGACGTGGTGAGGAGACCGATTAAACTTTACTTGCTTGGGCACTCCTCAACCAATCCCTCCCACGCGCATCCATCGCCGCCGCGATCACCTCCGGCGGCAAGCTATACACCGTCGCCCAAGTCGCCCTTCCATCCACCGCATTCGACGGAAAACTGGTCGTCTCGATCGGCCAGTTGTACTTGCGCTTGAGCGCCCTGACGATCGCCGCCAGGGTCACGCGCCCGCGCAGCGGCTCGGCGCCCGCCTGGTCGGCATTGGACAGCAGCACCGCCAGCACGGCGCCGCGCGCGGTTCGGGGACCGGGAAAGATGGGAGACTTTTTGGGCATGCCGACATTCTAGCCGCTGCGTACGCTACCGGTAGCGCGCGATACGCCGCAATGCCTCGATACGCTGGCGCAGCAAGTGCGCGTGGATGGCGTGGATATCCGAGCCACTCGAGCGCTGCGCGCCGAACGCCAGGAAAGCATTCCGGTAGGCGATCCAGCGGCGCTCGGCTTCGCGCACGTCCGCACGGCTGATGGTCGATTCGCCAATCCGCTCCGGCTGCTCCGCCTGCGACGAGGGCAGCGCCATGACTTCCCCGTAGACCCGGTTCAGTTCACGGTCCAGTTGCGCCACCTGCTCCGCCGACGATGGCGGCAGCTTGCCCGCGGCGGCATCCAGCGCCGCCTGCATGAATTGCTCGCGCAGCCTGCCGTGGCGCGCAATGGCGAGACCTGGCGCCGCGGTGCCTTGCATGTCGGTTTCGGCGGAGCCGGCGCCGGCATAGCGCTCGGCGGCTGTCCGCAGCGCTTCGAACCGGTCGCGCGCAGCCTTGGGAAGCTGGCGCACCATTTGCGCCAGGCGGGCATCGCGCACGCGGCCGGCCTGCGTTTCGCGGATGTCCGCGCAGATCGTCCCCATGTGGCCGCTGGTGATATCGTCGCACTGGTCGAATACCGGGCTGCCGGGCCGCATGGACGCCAGATGGGCGATGCGCGCTTCCATCTCGGCCTTGGCGGAAAAATCGAGGCTGCAAGCGTAATGCATGGCGACGTCGAGGTCGCGCTCCACGCCAAAGCCATTCGCATACAGCATCATCAGGACCGGCCTGTCGCCACTGGCCAGCGCGCACTCGCGTACCGCCTGCCACTGCGCCGCCGAGGCCCTGGCCTGGCTGCGCGCGTCGTAATACAAGCCACTGGCCTCGCACTGCGCCGCACCAGCCGCCCTCGCGCCCGCATCGGTCGCGCCGCGATGCTCGACGCGCTTGCATTGCCGGTACCACGCCTCGTCCTCGGAGAACGGCACGCCGAACGTGGCGGTATTCGGATACGGGGTCTCGGCCTGGCCGAGGGCCGGCAAGGACAGCAGGGAGAGGACGAGCGGAAGGAGAACGAGCGGGCCGGAGCGGAACATGTGTGGCATCCATAGGGAATCAAGGGTGCCGCCAGCTTAACGCTAATCCGCCCCCAAAAATCCTCGCTTGTTCACACCTTGGCCAAATGTCCGTCAGGCAGCCCGCTTCGGCTGCTTCGGCGCCAGCGACATGAGCCGGTCGATATCCACCAGCACCAGCCGCCGCTCCTGCAGCACCCCCATCCCGATCAGGTAATCGGCATGATGCGCCCCCGGCAGCGGCACGATCTGCGACGGCGCCAGCTGCACCACCTCCTTGACCTGCTCCACCACCAGCCCCGCCAGGCAGGATGCCAGGCGCACGATCATGACGTCGGTATCGGGATGCGGCGCTCCCACGCCCGGCGCGAAGGCCGCTCGCAGGTCCACCACCGGCAGGATCACGCCGCGCGAGAGCGCGACGCCGCCGATGATCTCGCCGTCGGCGGCAAAGCGCTCGAGCGACTTGAGCGGCTTGAGCTCCTGGACCTTGGCGCAATCGAGCCCATACTCGAGGCCACCCAAGGTGAAACTCAGGAATTCCTGCGGCGTCACAGAGGTATGTGCATACATGGCGGTCCTTTCGGCGATTCTTGAAGCGACCTCCATGCTAAGGCCGCACCGCCCTTGACCCGTTGACTGCAGTCAAGTGTTCCCGTCGCTATGCGCTGGCTTCGGCTGCCGTATGGTCCCAGCGGTACTCGCCGCTCGAACCGGCGAACAGGATCTCGGCGCCGACCGACTCGCGCAGGCGCGCCTTGACGTCGCGCGCCGGCAGGTCGTGCACGCTGCCCGCGTCGGGTTCATAGGGCAGCGCACGCACCTGCACGTCGCCGTCCAGCTGCCCCACGGCGACGCTGGAGGCGCCCGCACGCGCGCTGCGCTGGGCTTCCAGCTGGGCCAGGATCGCCATGCCGCCCTGCTGCTCGGCCTCAAGCGACTTGAGTTCCTGCGTCAGCTTGCCCAGCTCGCGCAGCGCCGGCAGCACGGCTTGCGACAGCCGGGCGAACTGCGTCTGCTGGTCGGCGGTGAGCACCAGTTCGCCCTTGCGGATGCGCGGCGCCAGCTGCAGGTACTTGCGCATGTCGGCGCGCGCGCCGAGTGCCTCGATCTCGGCGCGCCGGCGGCTCGCAAGTTCGCCGAACTCCCCGACGCGCTCGCGGATCTGGGCCATGGCGTCGGTGAAGCGGCTGCAGTCGGGCCGCAGCACGAACACCAGCATCTCGTTCTGGCGGCGCGGACCGGCGCGTCCGATCGTCACCTTGAGGCCGCCGATGGCGCTGCCCTCGGCGACTTCCACCTCGACTTCCTCGGCCAGGATCTCGCAGTTGATCGCCTGTTCCACCACCACCCGCGTGCCGGAGATGATGCAGTTCTCGGCGCGCGTCATGCGCACTTCGCCGTTCGCGGTCTGGATCACGGCGCGCGAGGCCACGCCCTGCACCGTGATCGAGCCGCCCGCGTTGCGCGCGCTGCCGCCCACCAGGTTGCGGTTCAGGACAATCGCGCCGCCGCGCGAGACCACATGCCCGAACACGTCGGCGTGCACGGTGATGCCCTCGCCCTCCAGGATGCGCTGCTCCTGCACCTCGCCAAATTCCTCGTAGTCGCCCGTCAGGTTCAGGTTGCCCGTGGTCTTGGCGCTGACGCCGTCATGGCTGACGATCTTGTCGTCCACCGCGATGCGGCTGGTCTTGGGATCGACATTCAGGAAGCCGTCCTGCTGCGCCACCAGGAATTCGCCGTCAAGCATCTGCTCGACTTTGGTGCCCGGTCCCGCATAGGCGCCGAGCTCGAGGTCCTTGGGCAGGTCCGGCGCCAGCGGAATGCCGGACAGGTCGAAGCCCGGCTCGCCCGCTTCGCGCGGCAGCTTTTGCAGCAGGCGCTCGCCCTGGCGGATCTGCGGGAAGCGGTTCTGGAAGCTCATCAGGTCGAGCTTGCCGTTGGCGAGCTGGCGCGGCGCGTCGCTGCGGTGCAGGTCGCTGGACACCTCGACCACGCGCGCATCGATGCCGGGGCGCGGATCGAGACGGCGCGCCACCGCGATGCGGCCGGCCGCGCCGGTGTCGATGGCCTCGGCGATCGCGTCGGCGTCGATGCCGAAGCGGATACCCTTCATCCACATGTCGGCGATGAACTCGTCCACGCTCAGCCGGGTCGGCGCCTCCTTGCCCTCTTCGTCCGGCAGGAACACCGGCTCGAAGTAATAGCCGGCTTCGCCGTCCGAGATCTTGACGGCCCGGTACAGGGCGCGGCGTACCGGGTCGAAGGGCACGATGTCGTCGGCGATCCGGACCAGCGCCCGCCCCTGCGCATCGCGCGGCAGCTCGGGACCGTGGCCGTACAAGGCCTTGATCAGGACCGGATAATCGAGCCCGAGAAAATAATTGTTGGCGAGCAGGATGCCGTCGATCGCGGCCACCAGGGTCGTGCCCAGGACTTGGGGATCGGCATAGACGCCGTCGGCACGTTTGGCGATGCAGTGTTCCGGTCCGGTTCCCGCAAAACGGGGTGCGGGCGCAGCGGCAGGCGCAGCAAGGTGTGCGGCGGGATCGGTCACGTTCACGCTCCAGTCAACTCAGGGAAGCCGGCATCGGTATCGACGCCAAGGTAAAGCGACGGCTAGCGTAACACGTTGTGCATAATAAATAAATATATAGCAACTAACTTTCTGTAAAGAAATTTTGGAATGAAACCGGCCGGGCGATAGCGTAAACGACAACGGCGCCCGAAGGCGCCGTATCGATCACGGAAGCGTTGCTACGTTCAACGGCGCTGGGCGTTGGGGTAGAGGTCCTTGCGCGCCTCGTTGATCTGGCGGCGCAGGTCGCTGCGCTCGTCCGGCGTCATGCGGCGCTCGCCGCGCGGCTCGCGCTGGTCGCGGTCCATCTGCATCTGGCGGCGCTGCTGGTCTTCGAAGGCGCGCTGGCGTGCTTCGTCGTAGGCGCGCTGGCGGTCGTCGAAGCCGCGCAGATCCTGTCCCTGCATCTGGAAACGCTCGCGGTACTGCTGGGCTTCCTGGCGCTGGGCGCCGCGGTCGTAGCTCTGGGCCAGCGCACCGGCGCCGACACCAGCCAGCACACAGGCGAGCACACCGTGGCGCACGAGCCGGACCAGACGGCCTTTGCCGCCGGCTACTGCTTGGGTCTTGTTGAGCGCTTCTTTCATGGGTGTTCCTCTTCCGTGATGCCTTATAAACAGATAAGCTGTGATGACCACTTGCCGCCAGTGTAGGTGCATACCGTCCGAGGTGTAAGCCTGATTGGGTAAAGTTTGTAACACATTGTAATGGATGAGGCATGTTGTCGAAATGCCTAGGCATAAGACGTTACCATAGCGACATTCTCCTGACAAATTTGGAAGCCAAATGAGTGCATCGACTTCGAATACCGGAAACAGCGCGGCCCCGGGCGCGCAAGGCGGCCATTCCGCGAAGATCATGGTCGTCGACGACGACGTGCGCCTGCGCGACCTGCTGCGCCGCTACCTGACCGAACAGGGATTCCAGGTGGTCACGGCGGAGAGCGCGCCGGCCATGAACAAGCTGTGGCTGCGCGAGCGCTACGACCTGCTGGTCCTGGACCTGATGCTGCCGGGCGAGGACGGCCTGTCGATCTGCCGCCGCCTGCGCGGCGCGGGCGACCAGACCCCGATCATCATGCTGACCGCCAAGGGCGAGGACGTGGACCGCATCGTCGGCCTGGAGATGGGCGCGGACGACTACCTGCCCAAGCCCTTCAATCCGCGCGAACTGGTGGCCCGCATCGGCGCGGTCCTGCGCCGCAAGGGCCCGGACGAGATCCCGGGCGCGCCGAGCGAGACTCCGCAGACCTTCGAGTTCGGCGACTTCGTGCTCGACCTGGGCACCCGCACCCTCAAGAAGAACGGCGAGACCGTGCCGCTGACCACCGGCGAATTCTCGGTGCTCAAGGTGTTCGCGCGCCATGCGCGCCAGCCGCTGTCGCGTGAGAAGCTGATGGAACTGGCGCGCGGCCGCGAATACGAAGTCTTCGACCGCTCGCTCGACGTGCAGATCTCGCGTCTGCGCAAGCTGATCGAGCCTGATCCTTCGAGCCCGCTGTACATCCAGACCGTGTGGGGCCTGGGTTACGTGTTCATTCCGGAAGGGCAGCCGCGCTAGTGTTCGCACCATTCTCGGCGGCGCGCCGGGCGGCGCGCTTCGCCTGGTACAAGAGCGGCCTGTTCTGGCGGACCTTCTTCCTGCTGTCGGTGCTCACGGCCCTGTCGATGGGCTCGTGGATCGGCATGCTCAACGTCTACCAGCGCGGCCCGCAGGTGGAGCAGACCGCCGAGCTGGTGGTGTCGGTGGTGACCATCACCAAGGCCGCCCTCACCCACTCTGCGCCGGACCTGCGCCGCGAGCTGCTGTTCGAGCTGGTCTCGAACGAAGGCATCCGCATCTTCACGCTCGAGGACAGCGACGTGGTCGAGCCGCCGCCCAGCAATCCCCTGATGCCCGAGATCGCCGCCAAGGTGCGCGAGAAGCTGGGCAAGGACACCCGCTTTTCGAGCCGCGTGAACGGCGTGGCGGGCTTCTGGATCAGCTTTACCATCGAGGACGACAAGTACTGGCTGATGCTGGAGCGCGAGCGCCTGGCCGGCCTGACCCGCGTGCAGTGGCTGGGCTGGGCGACCCTGGTCGGCCTGCTGTCGCTGGTGGGCGCGGCCCTGATCTCCAGCCTGGTGAACCTGCCGCTGGCGCGCCTGACGGCGGCCGCGCGCGCCATCGCCAAGGGCGAGCATCCCACCCCGCTGCCCGAGAAAGGCTCGCAGGAGATCATCGAGGCCAACCGCAGCTTCAACCAGATGGTCGAGGACCTGGCCCAGGTCGAAAAGGACCGCGCCGTGATCCTGGCCGGCATCTCGCACGACCTGCGCACCCCGCTGGCGCGCATGCAGCTCGAGGTCGAGATGGCCAACCTGTCGCAGGACGCGCGCGAAGGCATGCAGTCGGACATCAACCAGATGGACGCCATCATCGGCCAGTTCCTCGACTACGCCAAGCCGACCGACGCCTCCACCTTCGTGTCCGTGAACCTGTCGGAGATGCTGGCCGACGTGGGCCGCGAGGCGGCGCGCATCCGCGACCTGCGCGTGAAGACCGACCTGATGCCGGGCGTGCACGTGCTGGGCAACGCGACCGACCTGCGGCGCGTGGTCAACAACATCATCGAGAACGCGCGCCGCTACGGCAAGACGCCGGGCGCGGACTACACCGAGATCACGATCCTGCTGCGCGTGAAATCGACCGCCCATGGCCGCTGCGCGGTAGTCGACATCTGCGACCACGGCGTGGGCGTGCCGGAAGACCAGATCGCGCAGCTGCTCAAGCCCTTCACCCGCCTCGACACCGCGCGCGGCCAGGCCAACGGCGCCGGCCTGGGACTGGCCATCGTCGAACGCGTGCTGACCCGCCACAACGCCCAGCTGACGGTGCGCAACCGCGACGAAGGCGGCCTGCTGCTGCAGATCGGACTGCCGCTGGCGGGCTGACCATGACTATCCGATCCGACGCCCAGGTGCTGGATGCGTGGTCGCACAATGCCGATCCCTGGGTCGGCGCGGTGCGCGGCGGCGAGATCGCCTCGCGCGTGCTGGTGACCAATGCGGCCATCGTGGACACGGTACGGGCGCGCCGGCCGCGGTCCGGCGTCGACCTGGGCTGCGGCGAAGGCTGGCTGGTGCGGGCGCTGCCGGAAGTCGAGATGGTGGGCGTAGATGCGATTCCCGGACTGGTCGAGTCGGCGCGCGAAGCCGGCGGCGGGGAGTTCCGGGTGATGTCCTACGAGGAGATCGCGCAGGGGCGGCTGGCGCTAGCGGCCGATGTGGCGGTCTGCAATTTCTCGCTGATCGGGAAAGAAGCCGTCGAGGGCTTGTTCCGGGCGGCGCCGAGCTATCTGCGCAAGGGCGGCGCGCTGATCGTGCAAACGGTGCATCCGCTGGCGGCCTGCGGGGAGCAGCCGTATGTGGATGGCTGGCGCGAGGGGAGCTGGGCGGGGTTCAGCAGTGAATTCAAGGATGCGCCGCCGTGGTACTTCAGGACGGTGGGCAGTTGGGTGACTTTATTCGCCGCTCACGGATTGCGGATCGTCGAGATGCGCGAGCCGGTGCATCCGGAGAGTGGAAAGCCTGTGTCGCTGATTTTGGTGGGTGAGCTCGAAGGCTGACGGCTACTCACGCAAAACTTGGGTCCCGGCCTGCGCCGGGACCCAAGTTCGCACCGCCGCCACCTGCTCAAGCAATCAACCCAGCAAACCTCGCCAAATCAATATTCCCCCCACTAACCAGAATCCCGACCCGCTTCCCTTTCAAGCTCTCCTTCATCCGCCGCGCCGCCGCGAACCCCAGGCACCCGGTCGGCTCCACCACGATCTTCATGCGCTCCGCGAAGAAGCGCATGCACTGCACCAGCTCATCATCCGACACCGTCAGGATGTCATCCACATCCCGCTGGATGATCGGGAAGGTCAGCTTGCCCAGGTGCTGCGTCTGCGCCCCGTCCGCAATGGTCTTGGGAGTATCGATATGCACGATCTCGCCCGAACGGAAGGACTGCTGCCCATCGTTCCCCGCCTCCGGCTCCACGCCGTACAGATCGCAATTCGGCGCCAGCGCGCGCGTGGCCAGGGCCGAGCCGGACAGCAGCCCGCCGCCGCCCAGGCACACGAAGAAGGCATCCAGCGGGCCCGTTTCCTCGAACAGCTCCTTGGCCGCCGTGCCCTGCCCCGCGATCACGTCCGCGTGGTCGTAGGGCGGCACCAAGGTCAGGCCATGCTTCTCGGCCAGCTCGCGCCCGATCTGCTCGCGGTCCTCGGTATAGCGGTCGTAGAACACGACATTGCCGCCATAGCCCTTGGTGGCCGCGACCTTGGCCGCCGGGGCGTCATGCGGCATCACGATGGTGGCTGGCATGCCCAGCAGGCGTGCGGACAAGGCCACCGCCTGCGCGTGGTTGCCCGAGGAGAAGGCGACCACGCCGGCTTTGCGCTGCACCGGGCTGAAGCGCGACAGCGCGTTGTAGGCGCCGCGGAACTTGAAGGCGCCCATGCGCTGCATGTTCTCGCACTTGAAATACACCTGGGCGCCGAACTCCTCGTTGACGGTGCGCGAGGTCAGCACCGGCGTGAGGTTGGCGGCCCCGGCAATGCGGCCGGCGGCCTGGACGACATCATCGTAAGTGGGGAGCGAAAACAGATTCATGGAAGCATCCTTGTCAGAGGGGTCGCCCTGCATTGTAGCGAAGCACTTGGCGCTTGTAAAAAAGCAAACCGCGCACACGGTGAGTCAACGAACAGAAGCAGCCGGGACCGGCGCGCAGAATCAAGGCTCACAAGAAGGAGCCGACCATGAAGCGTTTTCTGTGCCAACTCAGCCTGATCGCCGCGGCCGCGGCATCCGCACCCGCGGCCTTCGCTGGAGCCGAGATCGTCAAGTGCATCGACAGCACCGGCCACGTGACTCTCACCGACCAGCC
Organism: Massilia sp. ZL223; assembly: GCF_018119395.1. Classification (GTDB taxonomy): domain Bacteria; phylum Pseudomonadota; class Gammaproteobacteria; order Burkholderiales; family Burkholderiaceae_D; genus Telluria. The sequence goes on along the minus strand of NZ_JAGPWD010000005.1, from coordinate 129,010 downwards.
TTGCGGCGAAGGCACGACCACGGTACGGATGGCGAAGATGCCGGCTGCCGAGGGCGACGCGACCGTCCAGCCCTACCCGCTCACCGTCGAGCGCGCCAGCGTGCCGCCGCCGCGCCCTGCCGTGCGCAAGGCGCCGCAGCGCGACAAGGCGAAGCCGATGCAGCGTGATGTTGCCACCTTGAAGGAGGCGCGTGCGCAGTTCTTGCTGATGGATAGCAGCATCAAGTCGACGGTGGTTGCGCTGCATTGAGTAGGCTACTTTCTGCAATGCAGGCGTGAGGGATGTAATCCAGAGAGCGCTATTACGCCTCCACGTTAGTACCTCTGCATCAGCCCATCGTTCCAGCGAAGGATCGGACCTAAACTTGCATTTTCTGCAGTTGAGCATGAACTTGGCCACAGCCCTTGCTCAGGGAGACGGCGTAGATAACACGCCGCACACCGCTAGCGTCTAGTGCAGCCGCGCCAAGTGCGCCCTTACGACTTGGAATAAACCGGGCCGTTCCCGATCGTGCGGACAACGTCTTATAGCGTTCGGCGGGATTGCTCATCCAAGCCTTACTACAAATATCACGGTTGAACACTATTCTTCTGTCGTCTTCTATCAATACGCTCCCGTAAGGGCGACATGTCGTTGTAAAAAGCCGTTTCAATCGTCCTCACAGCTCAACACCAAGTGAGCTTGCATACTGGCTGTGACAAAACCCGCCCCTCCACGTTTCCCTTGAGTACCCTGCCAAATCTGCGGAAACCACGTCGCTAGATGACGCGCCACACCTAGCGTTTAGTTCTAAAAAATGTAGCGAAAAAGTTACACTTTAAATATACTTATTGCATAATTGAAAGATTTGGGTATTATATGTAGGACTATTCTTACGTAACGCGTTACATGAGTAAGAGCTTATTGGGAGCGGCGTTAGTTACGAATCGATTGATTTGTAATTACTAAATGCTTGCTTCAATAGTTTTCGAGTGGAGCTTGAATGAAATTTGTCTTTGAGGAAGTTAATACCCTCCCGGCAATGGCGTGGTGTCTAAAAGTTGAAGCGGGGCAGTCTGAAGTAACGGTTTGGCACGGGAGAGCGGTCGAGCGCTTCGATGACTTCTTCTTCGAAGGCTGCTGGAATGGCGAGCTGACGCCTGCCGCGATGCTTTCCGCAGATATATGCGCAGCGACCGGAGCCAGCACCTGTGAGGATGCGTTATTCCTAGCCTGTTCGAGCAACACAATCGGACGCCTATGCGCCATTAAAAAAGATAATAGTCTTTGGATTTCGAATTCGATGGCATTTATTATCGCAGCTTCTGGCGAAGCAATCCGTAACGACTTCGCCTATTACCAGGAAGACATCTCATCAGTTATCAAAGGATTGAACAAGTCTAAAAAGTTCATTCCCTTGGAGAGCGGACTACAGGTCAAATTCTACTTTCACTGCAATTTGAAAGTTACAAAAAACCTGAATATCGGGATTATGGCAAAAAAACAGGCACCTGTTTTTGCGGATTTTTCGGATTATCGTCAGTTTTTGAGTCATGGTCTTGCTAGCCTTATTCGCAATGCAAATCTGCCGAGCAGAGCAAAAAAATTTAGTCCCCTCGTCTCCATCTCTAAAGGTTATGACTCGGTTGCGTGTGCTGTATTGGCAAAGGAAGTAGGATGCCAAGATGCGTTCACCATGATTGATCCCGAGTCAACAGATCCGTCCGTCGACAGTGGCACGGCAATCGCTTCACAACTTGGCCTAAGCATCACCGAATACTCTCGAGTTGCTTATAAGACTTTGGGTACGGAGTGGGAGTTTTTCGCTTTGGGAACCGGCGGAGAAGACTGCTTCTTTGCCCCAATGGAATCCATTCTCACTAATCGCCTATTCATTTCAGGATTTCATGGCGACAAAGTATGGGACAGAAACTTAAAGAAAACCTCCAATCAGATTATTCGCGGCGATCCGAGTGGTGCAGATCTCGAAGAGTTCAGACTGCGTGTAGGTTTTATACATGTTGCTGTTCCTTTCTTTGGCTGTCGCGCACACAAGTCAATTGCCGCCATTTCACGCAGCGAGGAAATGGCTTCATGGACTGTGGGAGGTATCTACGACCGTCCCATCTGCAGGAGAATTGCTGAGGAAGCCGGCGTAAACCGTCTAAGCTTTGGACAAAAGAAACAGGTCATGAGCAGGTCCTTCGGAAAAAAAGGTCTGGACTGGTACTTAGGCCCAGCCTCTTTAAAAGCCTTTGGCGAATACACGAAAACCCATCCGCCAGCGTGGAAGTGGATAGACCACGTGTTGTATCGTATAGCTAACCGGGCGGAGCAAATTACATCGAAAATTGGAAAACTCTCATATCGCGCCGGAACAGTTGTGGAGTTCTTTTTCACGCCGCTGGAGCGTTACCGCCGCCCACTCGATGAAACTCGGCAACTATTCCATTGGTCGTTTGAAAAGATGCTGCACAGATACCGCCTGGGCTTGATAAAGCGCAGCACAATCGCGCAAGCGAATCACTCGACTGAAGATAGATTATTTAAAGACGCTGCTTGACGCCGGCCAATGTAGGAAAGGCATATGCGAGAGCGTATTGAGTGATGTTAGTAATCTTTTGAGCACTAGTTCCTGCCACAGTTCGAACGGGTGCTCATCAAGGAGCTCAGCCTGATCGTCAATTCGAGCGATCACAGGGGCGCCGGCTGTGGAAAAAGTTGCTGCTCTGTTCGAGTGCGGGTTTATAGCCAGCGACATGACTCGCCATCCGCCCTGACGTCAGCAAAATCCTGCCGGCAACCCTATCTACAGTCTAGCACTGCTACCAGCTAGCTCACCTACCAATATGTAATCATGCTTGCGTGAGGTGCTGGATATATTGAAACAGGTACATCTGATACAGCTAGCCGAGTGCGTCGGCGGCTCAATCGAGGTGCAGAACTGGGCCGAACGAACATCGCTCAGCGGCAGCGACGTTAGACCTTCGACTACGTGCAGGCGGCCCAGCCGAATACCGTCATCGTGGACTATGCGACCAGCGCGCGACAGCAGCAATGAAGCGTCCCTGCATGCGCGCCACTTCGACAGCTGAATAATGCTCATGTGCATCGCAACGTATGGCGGTGCTACGCCACATCCAGGTGCTGAATGTGACGAAAAACGGCGCTTACGAGCTGTGTAAGGCGAAATATGTATCGCTTCAATGCACTGAACGACACGGCACGTAACGGCAGTGCTGCTTCAGTGACCGCATTTGTGAGCCTGGCGTCTGGCTCGCCAATTTCTTGCTGCTGATCGACAGTACTTAGTGCAACCGCGTCACGCTCGCCAGATGCGGCACCGCCGGCGCCGCCAGTTCGCGCAGCAGTTCCAGCAAATCCTCATCCTTGATGAAGCTGGCCGACGACCTGGCCTCTAGGATGCGCTCCGGCGGCTGCGAACGCGCCACCACCCAGCCCTGGACGTAATCGACGCCGATCTCGTGCAGGGTCTGCACCGTGGCCGCGTCCTCGGCCCACTCGGCAATCGTCTTCATGCCCAGGTTCACCGCCAGGCTCACGATCGCCTCGACAATCGCCACGTTGGCCGGATGCGCGTTGATGTTGACGATGAAGTTGCCGTCGATCTTGAGCACGTCGGCCGGCAGTTCCTTCAGGTAGGAGAAGGAGGTGTAGCCCGCGCCGAAGTCGTCCAGCGCCACCTTGACGCCGAAGTTGCGCGCCTGGTCGATGAAGCGGCGCGTGTTGTCCAGGTCGTGCAGGGCCACGCTTTCCGTGATCTCCAGGCACAGGCGGCTCGCCACGTGCACATAGCGGCCCAGGATGTCGAAGGTGTCCTGGACGAAACGCTCGTCGTTGAGCGAGGCGCCCGACAAGTTCATGCAGACGAAGCGCGTGTTGCACAGCTGGTCGGCATGCTCGGCGATCCAGGCCAGGGTGGTCGACAGCACCCAGCGGTCGATGACGCTGGCGCGTCCGCTCTTCTCGGCCGCGGCGATCACCGGGCCGGCCGGCACCACGCGGCCGTCCGGCTCGCGCATGCGCAGCAGCACTTCGAAATTCAGCGACTCTTCCGGGTGCTTGAGCGACATGATCGGCTGCATTTCCAGCAGCAGGTTGTCGGTCGCGTTCGGACCCGACAGGCGCGCCACCAGGTCGAGCTCGGCGGCGCGCTGGCGGAAGGCGTCGGCCCCGCGCTCGTACACCACCAGGCCGTCGCCGGCGCCGGTCTTGGCTTCGCGGCAGGCGCGGTCCGCGGTCGAGACCGCATCCTTCATGGCCATGTCCGGCACCACTTCGATCAGGCCGACCGAGCCGCGCACATGGAAAGCCTTGTCGCCCACCCGGTAGGGCGTGTTGCCCAGGCGATCGACGATGCCGCGGCAGATGATGGATGCGAGCGGGATCGCCGTCTCCGGCATCACGATCACGAATTCGTCGCCGCCCACGCGGCCGATCTGCTGGCCGCCGGCCAGCATGGTGCCGATGCGCTCGCACACCTGGCGCAGCACTTCGTCGCCGGCGGCGTGGCCGAACAGGTCGTTGATCAGCTTGAAGCGGTCGAGGTCGACGTAGGCCAGCGCCATCGGGCGGCCCACGGCCAGGCTGGCGGCGGCGGCCACGAATTCCTTTTCGAGGCCGCGCCGGTTGTAGACCTTGGTCAGCGGATCGTTGTCGGCCATGAAGCGCAGCTGTTCGGTGGCCTTGTGCTTTTCGGTCGTGTCCTGCAGCACGCCTTCGATGCGCGAGCGCGCCAGGGTGGCGCTGACCAGGAAGCGCTGGCTGCCGTCGCGGCTGGTGAGTTCCATCTCGGCCTCGGCCTTGGCATGCACCTGCTCGTGCAGCTCGGTCCAGCTGCTTTCGGTAAAGAACTGGCGCCAGGCGGTACGCCCGGCCACGAAGGCGTGGATGCCGAGCATCTTCTGCAGCGCCGGGTTGACGCTCAGGAAGTGGCCGTACATGTCGAGCGTGAACAAGCCCACCGGCATTGCCTTGTAGGCATGCTCCAGCTCTTCCTGGGCTTCCTGGCGCTTTTCGGTTTCGCTGCGCATCTGCTCCGCCACCGCCAGCGCGGCCAGCAGGCTGGAGGCCAGGGCGGCGGTGACGCTGTTGATGATGCCCAGCAGCTCGCGCAGGCCCAGGGCCGCGGCGGCGACTTCCGCCATCGAGGCCAGGAAGGTCAGCGCGAACGAGGCCGCGAACCAGGCGGCGACGCGGTTGCGCGACTCGACGATGATCTTGAACAGGCCAATCGTCATCATGGCGAAGCAGCACACCACGATCACCCACATCAGCGGCAGGTACATGCGGTAAGGCAGCAAGATGGCGGCGGCCAGCATCGGCATGCACAGCCATTGCATGACGCGCATCGGCAGCACATAGCGCATCTCGGCCAGGTGGTCCTTCAGCAGCGCCTGGTACAGGGTGAGCGTGGCGATGCCGTACAGGGTGATGGTCACCGAGCGGCTGCGCAGCAGCCAGTCGGAAGGGATGGTCTGGCCCAGCCACTGGATGTCCCAGCCGGCCGACAGCGCGCCGACGCGCAGGTTCAGGATCAGCCAGCCGGCGAACAGCACGTACAGCGGCTGGCGGTTGATCAGGGCGGTGATCAGGACGAACAGCGCCAGCACGATCATGCCGCCGTCGAGCAGGCCCGACTTGCGATGGTATTGCTCGACCGATTTGTCGAACTGCTCGGCCGGCCATTGCAGGACCGACAGGCGGGCCGGGCCGGACAGACCGGAACGGCACAGCAGCTGGCGCGGCAGCGGGCTGGCGCGCAGCACGAAGCCGGCCTTGGCCGCCTCGACGGCGCCGGCGGCGCCGGCACGGGAGGCGCTGCCCAGCGGCGCCAGGGTGGCGCCGTCCCAGCAGGCGACGTCGAGCGAGTGGCGCGAAGGGAATTCGATCACTTGTTCGCCGCTGCGCGGCATCGGTTCGAAGGCGAACCAGACCGGCGCTTCGGACAAGTGGGTTTCGTGGGTATTGATCAGCGGTTGCGGCGCGGTGCGGGCCAGGGCCTCGGCCGGCGTGAGCTGCCGCGTGTCGTCCTGCACGCTCACGTGCATCGCCAGCGGCACTTCGCCGGCGACACGGTACTCGTCATGGAAGAAGATCAGCGCGATCAGCGAAACGATGCCGATGCCGATCGGGATCAGGTAGTACCCGAACAGCTTCAACACCAGCTCCACGGCCGCGTGCGCGGCCGCCGGCAGAGAAGTACGGAGCTTGGGTGTGGAATTGGGCATAAGCGGTATCAGTGCGAACAAATCGCCACCGCGTCGCCGCGGCGGCTCAAGGCGCAAGGATACAGCGTAAATTTGATGCCGTCATGCAATAAATACCCTGACGGGGTCTAATTACCTCATGCGACTGCCAATTCACAACGTTCGGACGGGCGTTCAGTATCAAAGCGGCCAGGCAGGGCCAGGGCCGGCGGCGGCGCGCTCGGTCCGATGTCGATGTCCGGATGATGGGTGTTGAAGAAGAAATTCAACATCGGATGGCGCGCCTGGGTCCAGCGTTCTTCGAAGGTCGCGATCTCGAAGGCCATGATGCGATGCGGGATATTGCCGACGTGGCGCAGCGGGACCGGACCCTGCTCCGGGAACACATCGACGAACATCATTTGCTCGTATTGGCGATCCACCGGCGGGCGGCCGGTTGCGACCGAATAGTCAATGGCGTTGTCTTCGCAATACATGAAGCAGGCCTTGATCAGTGCAATCTTGACCATGCGGCCGACCCGGCCTTCGTCGATGCCGAGGCGGGTCGCCTCGACCAGGCGCTTGCCTTGCAGCCAGTCGGGCAGGACGATCGATTCCTCGACGCCCAGCGGACGGTAGAGATTGGTGCGGATGCGGGTGCTGCCGAGCGGAGAACCGTCGAGCTTGGACTCGGCCAGCAGCACGATGGTGTCGTCCTCGTAATCGGCCGCCTCCGGCTCGGCCAGGGTGCGGGCGAAGTCCGGAACGTGGCGCGCATAGGCGGCGTGGCGGATCTGCACCGCCTTGAGCAGGTCCGCCTCGGTCTCCACGCGGCGGACGGTGAACGGCAGGCGTTCGATGATGCGTCCCGCAGCCGCTTCGCGCGCGGTGCGTGCACGGGAGGCTTTCGGTGGGTTGAAGACGGCTGCAGGGAACAGCTCCATGACGGTACTCCTAATTGATTAAATGAAACAAAACTTGTCTGGTTCAAATTATCAATCCGGCATACATTAATCTAACTGCTGAGCAGGCGTGCTTTTATCCCCCTATTTGATTTAACGCAAAACTTCTGTGCGCCACCTAACATAGCTACATCATTCGCGCCGAGCCGGACACGCGGATCGACCCGCCCTGCTCCGGACCGAACTCTGCTCGCAGGCGCGAGCGCATGCCCATGTCCTCGCCTTGCACGACATCGATGCGCCCGCCGTGTGGCCAGCCCAGGTCGCGCAGATAGCCGGCCAGCGCGGCCGTGCCGGCGCCGGTGGCGGCGTCTTCGTACACGCCGCCCGACGCGAAAGGATTACGTGTGTGGAACAGCTGCGCGGTTTCCGCCCAGGCCAGCACCACGGTCACCAGGCCGTGTTCGAGCATGAAGGCGCGGCCGGCCTGCAGGTCGTAGGCCATGGCCGCCAGGCGCGCACGGCTGTTCAGGGCCAGCACCAGGTGATCGGCCCCGCCGTGCGCCAGCGCGGGAGGAAGGCGCGGATCGAGATCGGCCCGCGAGTAGCCGAACAGGGCCAGGGCCTGCTCCAGCATCGCCTCTGGCGCCGGACGCGAACGCGTGGGCGGCGATTGCAGGGCTGCGAACATGCGCCCACCCTCGCCCTCGCCCTCGCCCCTGGCTTCGCAATGCCCCTCGACCGTGATCGCGGCCGCATTCAGCTGCAGCGCGAAGCGGCCGTCGCCGCCCTGGCGCGCCAGGGCCGCGCCCAGCGCGATGGTGGCGTGGCCGCAGAACGGCACTTCGGACTCGGGCGAAAAATAGCGCACGCGCCAGCCCTCGCCTTCGCGCGCGGCGAAGGCGGTTTCCGAGAAGCCCACTGCATGGGCCAGGGCCTGCATCTCGGCAGCCGGAGGCAGCGACGCGCCGATCCAGACACCGGCCGGGTTGCCGCCCTGGCCGGCATCGTCGAAAGCGGCGATACGCAGCACCTGCTCGAGCTGCGGATGGAGATTCGCGTTCATGGACAGTCCCTCTAGTGGTGAGAAACCGCCATGATAGCGGGACCGCCGGCGTCCTGCCGGGGCCGCTTCAGGCGTCGGGACAGTTCTGCTGCCGCATGGCCTTCTGCATTTCCTCCGGCGGAACGTCGCGGATGTGGGTGGCCATCGACCAGCGGTGGCCGAAGGGGTCCTCGACCACGCCGTAGCGGTCGCCCCAGAACATGTCGGCCGGCTCCATGCGCGATACGGCCCCGGCCTCGATCGCGCGCCTGAAGGCGCTGTCCACGTCAGGGACCGACAGGTGCAGGGTCACCGACGTGCCGCCGAGCGACTTGGGACCACGCGCGTCCCAGTTCGGGTATTCATCCATCAGCATCACCATCGAATCGCCAATGCGCACCGCCGCGTGGGCCAGCTTGCCCTCGGGGTCGGGCAGCCGCATCACTTCTTCGGCGCCGAAGGCGCGCACAAAGAAATCGATTGCGTCGACGGCGCGCTCACACACCAGGTGCGCCGTCACGGTGTGCATGCCCTCTTCCATCGGTTTGGTCGTGCTGCCTGCAGTCATAGCTAGCTCCTTCAAGGTCTCTTTCAGGTTGGACGGATGACAACTCAGCATAAGAACATTACGCCCGGCTTCGGGTTCGCGCAATCGCTTTCGACTTTGAGGCCGCGCAGTGATTTCCCGGTCGGCCGCGTCGGTCGCCCGCGGCTATGAGGCTTCGTCGTACCAGCGATCCTTGTCCAGCATGATCTGATGGTGGCCGCAGCCGGCCGGGATCATGGGGAAGCAGTTCTCCGCCTGCTCGACGACGACGTCCAGGAAGAACGGGCCGCTGGAATCCAGGCACTCGGCGACCGCCCCCTCCAGTTCACTCGCGCGCTCGACACGGCGCGCCTGCCAGCCGAAGGCGCGCGCCAGCGCGACGAAGTCGGGCAAGGCTTCCGAATAGCTGTGGCTGTAGCGCGCGCCGTGGTGCAATTCCTGCCACTGGCGCACCATGCCCATGCAGCCGTTGTTGGACAAGATGACCTTCACCGGGCAGCGGTGCTGGACCGCCGTGGCCAGCTCCTGGATGTTCATCAGGATCGAGGCGTCGCCGCTGATGCAGGCCACCAGGGCCTCGGGATGCGCGATCTGCGCGCCGATGGCGGCCGGCAGGCCATAGCCCATCGTCCCCGCCCCGCCCGAGGTCAGCCAGCGGCGCGGCGCCTCGAACCGCAGGTGCTGGGCCGCCCACATCTGGTGCTGGCCGACGTCGGTCGACACGATCGCATTCCTCGACGCCAGCGGCCCGGCCAGGGCTTGCATCAGGCGCTGCGGCACGATGGACTCGCCCTGCCCGCCGAAGGCCAGGCAGTGCGCGCGGCGCCACTCGGCGATGCGGCGCCACCACGGCAAGGTGAGTCCCGGGTCCGGCGCCAGGCGCTCCAGGCGGCGCGCCAGCTCGCCCAGCACCTCTCCGCAATCGCCCACCAGGCGGACGTCGGTCCGCACCACCTTGCCGATCGAGCCGGGATCGATGTCGACGTGGATCACCTGCGCCTGCGGGCAGAAGTGCGCCAGCTTGCCCGTGACGCGGTCGTCGAAGCGCGCGCCGGCGCAGATCACCAGGTCGGCTTCGTGCATGGCCAGGTTGGCCTCCAGCGTGCCGTGCATGCCCAGCATGCCCAGCCACTGCGGGCTGGAAGCGGGAAAGGCGCCGAGCCCCAGCAGGGTCAGGGTGCAGGGCGCGTTCTTCAGGCGCACCAGCTGGGCGAAGGCCGCGCAGGCCTGGTCCCCGGAATTGACCAGGCCACCGCCCCCGTAGAAGACCGGGCGGCGCGCGGCGCGGATCAGAGCCGCGGCCTGGTCCAGCGAAGTCGTGCAGACCGGCGCGCGCGCCGGTGCCGGCGCGTCTGTATGCTCGTGCGCCGTCACCGGCTGCGCCTGGATGTCTTTGGGCAGGTCCACCAGCACCGGTCCGGGCCGCCCGCCCGTGGCTTCGCGGATCGCGCGCAGCACGGTGGGCGCGATCTCGGCGACGCTGCGTACCTGCGCATTCCAGCGGGTGACGGCGCGCGAGATGCCCAGCGCGTCGCATTCCTGGAAGGCGTCGGTGCCGATCGAGGCGGTCTGCACCTGGCCGCTGATGCACAGGATCGGGATCGAATCGCTCAGGGCGTCGAGCAGGCCCGAGGTGGTGTTGGCCATGCCCGGGCCCGAGGTGACGAAGACCACGCCCAGCCGCCCGGTGCTGCGGGCATAGCCTTCGGCGGCGTGGACCGCGGCCTGCTCGTGGCGCACCAGCACGTGGCGCAGGCGGCGGTCCTGCTGGAGGGCGTCGTACAGGGGCAGCACGGCGCCGCCGGGATAGCCGAAGACGGTGTCGACGCCGGCGCGGACCAGCAGGTCGAGCAGCAGGCCGGCGCCGGTCATGACGGGAAGAGCAGAGGCGGCAGCGGCCGCTGGTGGGGGTGCGAAGGTATCCATGAGCAAATGGTATTCACATTGGAGCTGAAAGTGCTTCATAATCTTGCGTCATTTGGCACTCAACCCTGAAAGGTTTTCCATGTATCAGGACAATGATAGAAAAATTTTCGATGCGGCCGATCGCGCGATCCTCGCCATCCTGCTGAAGGACTCGCGCACACCGCTACAGGAGATCAGCGCGACGGTGGGACTGTCCACCACTTCGTGCTGGAACCGGATCAAACGGATGACCGACACCGGCCTGCTGCAGGGCTATACGGTGAAGGTCGACCTGGCCCACCTCGGCTACCACGACACCGTGATCGTCCAGGTCACGCTGGACAGCCACAGCGAAGAGACCCTGTACGAATTCGGCCGCGCGCTGGAGTCGATCCCGGAGGTGCTGGAGGCCAGCCTGATTTCGGGCGACTACGATTACTTCGTACGCATCGCGGTGAAGGACACGCGCGACTATGAACGCCTGCTGCGCGAAAGGCTGTACAAGATTCCGGGCATCCGGCACAGCAAGTCGAGTTTCGTGCTGCGCACGCTCAAGCGCACCGATACGCCGCTGCCACTTGGGTGACCGGAAATACCGTCGTACACTACGCGTCATATTCCTTTACGGCCTGAGGAGAGTGAATGTTCGACCACGTCAAGATCGGTGTCAGCGACTTTGCAGCAAGCAAAGCGTTCTTCATGAAGGCGCTCGCGCCGCTGGGCGTCACGGCGGGGGCGGAAGGAGAACCGCGTTACGGCATCGAACTGTGCGCGCAGGGACCGGCTTCGTTCATCCTGTTTCAGACCGATGAAAAGCCGGCCCACCTTCACCTGGCATTCGCGGCCGAGACGCGCGGCCAGGTCGATGCCTTCTATCGCGCTGCGCTGGAGGCAGGCGGCAAGGACAACGGCGCCCCCGGTTTGCGCCCGCAGTACAGCGGCGCGTATTACGCGGCCTTCGTCATCGGACCGGATGGGCACAATATCGAAGCCGTGTGTCACGCCTCGTGACCTGGGTTTTCCGAGGACGCTGACGGCTTATATAAGAAGGAAAAACGCATGCCCAACTGTGTAGATGTCGTTCTGCTCGCGCAGTACAACGAGACCATGAATCGCAGGCTGTACGACGCTGCAACGAAGCTCTCTCCTGAAGAACTGCGTAGCGATCGAAAGGCGTTTTTCGGCTCGCTTCTCGGGACCATGAACCATCTCATCGTCGGAGATACGATCTGGCTGAGCCGCTTCGCCCTGCATCCCTCTCGATTTCGCGCGCTGGATTCGCTCCGCGGCCTGCCTGTGCCTACCAGCCTGACGCAGTCTTACGGCGACAGCCTGCCGCAACTGCAGGCGCATCGCACGCGACTGGACAAGATCATCACCGCCCTGGCGGAAGAATTGCGCCCATCGGATCTCGATCAAGTGCTGACGTACCAGAATTCACGCGGGCTGCGCTTTCAGAAGCGTTTTGGAAGCCTGCTCCTGCACCTTTTTAACCATCAGACCCACCATCGGGGCCAGGCCAGCACCCTGTTGACCCAAGCGGATGTCGATATCGGCGTCACCGACCTCCTGGAGCTGATCCATGAGGTCGAAGCGCCAGGTGGAAGCAGCATCGAAGCGGTCTGTCACGCGGCCGAAGGCTGACTCCACCCGAAAAAGCAGCATAGGGCACTCATGGATCACACCGCTGTAGAGTTGGCGAAAGAAGTCCTCTCAGAAAACGAAGCGGTACTGGTTGGCATATTCGGCGTTGATTGAGCAGGCATGAAGTCAGCCCTACCTCGACAGCGGACCATTCGACGCGTGTCGCTCACTAGGCTACAGGCCGCCTCGCGCCTGTCATGCCCGCTTCATCGGGCCGCAAGGTCAGCACCGACACCCCACTCGCCGTCACGGCAACCGTATGCTCGAACTGCGCCGACAGCGAGCCATCCCGCGTCACCACGGTCCACCCATCCGCCTCGGTCTTCACGCTGCGCCCGCCCCGATTGAGCATCGGTTCGATCGTGAACACCATCCCTTCACGCAGCGGCAGGCCTGTCCCCGGCTTGCCGAAGTGGAGCACCTGCGGCTCCTCGTGCATCTCGCGGCCGATGCCGTGGCCGCAGTAATCGCGCACCACGGAATAACCATTGCGCCTGGCATGGCGTTCGATCGCCCAGCCGATGTCGCCCAGCCGCGCCCCGGGACGCACGGCGCGAATCCCCTTCCACATGGCCTCGTAGGTGGCCTGCACCAGCTTCTTCGCGGCCAGGTCGACTTCGCCGATGAGATAGGTCTTGCTCGAATCGGCGATGTAGCCGTTCTTCTCCAGCGTGATGTCGAGATTGACGATGTCGCCCTCGCGCAGCACCTCGGATGCCGACGGCACCCCGTGGCAGACCACCTCGTTCACCGACGAATTCAGGGCGAAGGCATAGCCATATTGCCCCTTGCTTGCCGGCCGCGCCTTCAGCTCGTCGACGATGTAGCGCTCGACCATGTCGTTGACGGCGAGCGTCGACATGCCGGCCAGCGTGGTGCGGTCCAGCAGCCCGAAGACGGAGGCCAGCAGCCGCCCGGCTTCGGCCATCAGGGCCAGCTCGTGAGGCTGCTTGGTCATGGCTCGCTCACCGCCAGCGGCGGCACCGAGACCCCTGCGGACTGCAGCTCGCGCTGGATGATCTCGTTGAAGCTCAGGGTTGGATTGGTCTCGCACAGCATGCCGATCCGGATCCAGAACGCCGCCTGCGCGTTGATCGAGCGGCAGGACACCTTGGTCGCCTTGCGCAGCTGATCGTGCAGCTCGTCTTCGATGTTAACGATGCCCATGGCCACCCAATATATGATTCATATACGTTCAGTATATCGCGCATATAAGGATAAAGCCAAGGACCAGCTTGACATTCCGCTTCCACGCACGCAGCATTTAGACAATCATCTAATTAGATATTCATCGAATGACCGTGCCGCTCAACGACGTCTTCAAGGCCATCGCCGACCCGACCCGGCGCGAGATCCTGCGCCTGCTGCGTCACGAAGAGATGAGCGCGGGCGACGTGGCGGCGCGCTTCGACATGACCAAGCCGACCATGTCGCACCATTTCGCCGTGCTGAAAGCGGCCGGCCTGATCACCAGCCGGCGTGAAGGCCAGACCATCTGGTATGCGCTGAACACGACCGTGCTGGAAGATGTGCTGGCCTGGACCCTGGACCTGGCGCAAGGCGCCAAAGGAGACCCGCGATGAAGAAGCCCTATCTGCTGCCGTCCATCCTCGTCATGCTTGCCGCGCTGGGATTCTGCGCCTGGCTCTACCCCGAGCTGCCGCAGCAGATCCCGATGCACTGGAACGCGCAGGGCGAGGTCGATGGCTATGCGCCGCGCGCGGCGATCTTCGGGCACAGCGCGGCGATGGCGGTGCTGATCGCCGTGTGGTGGTACGCCCTGCCCGCCTTGTCGCCCAAGCGCTTCTCGATCGAGGACTTCCTGCCGACCTACGGCTACACCTGCCTGTCGATAGTGGGCCTGCTCGCCTTCCTGCAGTGCGTGCAGGCCTGGGCGGCGCACAGCGGCAACCTGGCGGTCGACCGTGTGCTGCTGTCGGGCATCGCGCTGTTCTTCGCGCTGACCGGCAATGTGATGGGCAAGGTGAGGCGCAACTTCTGGCTCGGCATCCGCACGCCCTGGACGCTGGCGAGCGAACGTGTCTGGTATGCGACCCATCGCCTCGCGGCGCGCTCGATGGTCATCGGCGCCGCGCTTTCCCTTCTCCTGCTGCTCGCGCCGGTACCGACTCCCGCTTGCTTGGCGGTGCTGATCGGATCCGTGCTGCTGCCGGCAGCGTGGTCGCTGGTCTACTACAAGCGCCTGGAGCGCAGCGGGGCCCTCGAGACCTGATCAGTCCCTGCGCGCGCTGCGACGCGTCCGGCGGCGCAGGAACATGGCCGCGCCGGCCAGGCTGCCGAGCCACAGGGTCGACGGTTCCGGCACGTCGGCCAGGCGGGTCTCGTCGCCGCCGTAGGGCAGCTCGGGCTGCTCTGGCTGCAACAGCGGCGGCGCGGGAATGAAGGGCGACGGGTCTTCCTGGGGCTGCTCGGGCTTCGGCAGGCCTGGCTCGGCCTCAGTGGACACTGGCGGGGCCGAGGGTTCGGGCGAGGTCGTGGAGCGTGACGTGTCGACCGGAGGCGCGGACGAGGTTTCCGACCTGCTGCTCGTGCTCAGCTGCGAGGTCGAGAACATCAGCGGACTGCCTTCCCACTGGCCCATGCGCGAGAACCGGAAGCGGTCGCCAGGCGTCCGCGTGGCGTCGGAAGGCGCTTCGCCGGCGATGCTCGCGAAGGTCTTGAGCTGGTAAGGCTGGCCGTCGAAGCCCTCGTCCTCGATGACTTCCGCCGAGGTGTTCACGATGCTGCCTTCCTCGATGGATGAATCGAACTCCACCTGCCTCGGCTCGTCGGCCGACACCGGCAGCATCGGCGTATCGGAAATCCGGTTCGCGCAGCGCGCGCGCAGCTCGTCGACGCCGTCGGTCAGCAGGGTTTCGCCTTCCGCCAGCATCAGCTTCTTCTTCGTCCAGTACACCTTGTCGTCCTTGCGGTAGGACACGTAGACGGCGCGCGGCTTGGCGACCGTCACCGGACGCGCCTTGTCGACGTCGAAGCCGGCGTAGTGATCGGCGACCACCTTGTCGGCCTTGATCGCCTGCGCCAGCTCGGCGCGGTCGGCCACGCCGCCGGGCACGATGGAATACGGATAGATCCGGCGCGGCGCCGCTGCGGGCTGCTCGGGCGCCTGCTCGGTCACGGGCGCGGCTGCCAACGGCAGGACAGCGGGCCTCGCCTGCTGCGCCGCCGGCTGGACGGCGGCCTGCCGGGCCGGCGCCGCGTAGAACGCCACGCCGCCCGCCGCTGCGATCAGGGCGAATGCGGTCAGCCTGGTTCGTGTAGACGAAACGGCCGCGCTGGCGACGAGGGAGGCAAGACGAGTTGGCATGGGAGCTTCTGTAGGATACTTCCTACAGAATATCACCCGTATGTATAAAAGTGCATTCTTTTAAGAAAAAAGAGTTTCTTATATGCAAATTGTTGTGAGCGTGCCACGGCGCGTCAGCGCGGCAGCAGGTGGCGGAAGGTCGGCTCGATGTTCCTGGAGTGCAGGTAGGTCACGATGTCTTCCAGGGTGGCGTCCTTGAGCAGCAGTCCTTCGTCCACGGTCTTGGCCGGCGCCGCGGGCGCCGCCTGGGCGGTAAGGGCTGGTACAGGACGCAGCTTGCCCAGCGCTTGTTCGAAAGCCTCGGTCCCGATGCTTTCCAGGTGCTCGAGGAAGGCGGCCTGGCCGGCCGCCGGCGGCGCCATGTCCAGCCCCGCCTCGTCGGCAAAGGACGCGCCCATGCCCGGATGGATGAAGGCCGCCCACATGCCGGTGGCGCGGTGCAGGCAGGGCGGCAGCTCCACCGGTCCCACCGCCGCGCCGGGATCGAGCTCCACGTCGGGAAAATACGCGGTCCGCAGCAGGGCCACGAATTCGGCAAGCCGGGCCGCCGGCACGGGCTGCTCGAACGACAGCCACAGTCCGTAGGCGCCGTCGCCCGAGATGCTCACCGCCGGCGCCGGCAAGCCCAGGTCCTGCTGCAGCGCGTTGGCGACCGCGCACAAAAGGGTCCAGTGCTCTCCGCCCTCCCCGGTCTTGCGGAACGGGATCAGGGCGGCACGGCTCAGGCCCGCACTGTCGGTCAGCCCGAGGACGAGCGTGTCCTCGCCCCGCAGGTGGCGCGCCAGCGCCTCCAGAGGCGGCGCATCGGCCGGCAGGTAGAGCCGGCGCAGTTCGGAAATCAGCTTCTCCATACACGTCTTCGATGTGATCAAGGACGGTATTCTGACACAAGCGAAGGCGACTAGCGCCCCCCTTGCCCGTGCAGGCGCGCCGAGTCGAAACCGACCCGCACCGCGCCCCAGTGGCGCCCGTTGATCTCCAGCGGCATCGACAGGTCGTTGATCACTTCGCCGGTGTCGCGCAGGTAGGTCTGGAACAGGATCGGCTTGCGGTTGGCGGCCAGCTTGCTGCCGACCGGATCGTCGAAGATGCGCTTGTGGCGGCAGTGGACCAGGTCGTGCTCGTAGCTGCCGGTAGGCTGCTGCGAGAACTTGGCGTTGTGGGCCGGCGCGTAGCCGCGCCTGTCGACCGCCAGCGCGTAGGCGCAGCCCGGCAGGCGCGCGAGCACGCCGTCGAACAGGGCCTGCAGGTCGCGCTCCACGGCGCGGTCGTAGGCGGTGGAATAACGCGGCGGGTTCGAGTCCGGGATCGGCTGGTAGGCCTGGTCGAAGATGTCGACGCCGCGCCCGGCGTGGCGGACCAGGCAGGCCAGCACGGCGTCGCGCAGGCCGGTAGTCGTGTCGACCAGGGCGTCGAAGGCGGTGCCGCCGGTCGGGTGCTCGGCCAGCACGCCCTGCAGCTCCTCGGTGGTGGCGCGCACCTCGTCGACCCGGCGCGAAGCGTCCGTCATCGACTTGCCGGATGCGCCGGCGTTGGCGGCGATTTCGCCGACCTTGCGGCCGATGTCCTGGTTGATGCCGTCCAGCGCCGCCATTGCGCCGGCGATGTCGTTGACGGTGGCGGTCATGCGTTCGAAGTCGGCCACGAAGGTGGAAAAGCGCCCGGCCGCCGCGCCCACTTCCCGGGTCGAGACGTTGACGCCGTCGAGGATGCCGGCGGTGGCGCCGGCGGTCGACTCGACCAGCTCGCGCATCTCGCTGTTCACGCCGGCGATCTTCGCGGTCTCTTCGTTGACCTGCAGGGACAGGCGGCGCACTTCGGCGGCGACCACGGCGAAGCCGCGGCCCGCTTCTCCCGCTCGCGCCGCTTCGATGGCCGCGTTGATGGCCAGCAGGTTGGTCTGGTTGGCGATGCGCTGGATGACGGTGCCGAACTCGCTGATCGAGCGCGAATGTTCCACCAGCTGGCCGACCGTGCGCGCGAAGCCGTCGACCTGGGTTTCGATGGCGCGCATGCGCTGTTCGAGCTGGACCAGGCCTTCCATCGACTCGCGCGCCACCGTCAGGTTGCGCTCCGCCGTGTCCGCGATCTCGGCGGTGCCGCTCTTGACGCTGCTCGACAGCTGCTTCACTTCGCGGGCGGACGCGCCCAGGTCGTCGGCGGCGTCGACCTGCATGCGCGCGTGGGTCAGCGCGTGGTCGACTTCCTTGCGCAGCCGGGCGGCATTGATCGCCGTGCGGATGCTGCCGTCGCGCGCCTTGATGACCAGCTCATGGAAACGGCCCCTGGCGCCGCCCGCCCCCACCGCCTGGAAAAAAGCCGAACCGGCCGGCCGCAGCACTGCTCTCAACCATGTCCACATGTTCTCTCCCCCATGGATACCGTTTGTCGGTATTTATATGAGGAAACTATAGCTGCGCCAAAGCATCATGTCATCCATCTTGGGTAGCAGGCGGCAAAAATCCCACAGCCTAGCGCTCCAGCACCTCGCCCAGGCGCGCTGCCAGGAAGTCGACCAGGGCGGCGACCCGCGGCGCCAGCGCTCCCTGTTTATAGAACACGGCCCATACCGGCTGGCCCCAGGGCAGGCTGTGCGAGGCCAGCACCGGCACCAGGCGGCCGGCGGCCACGTCGCCGCGCGTCAGGAAGTCCGATAGCGAAACGATGCCCGCCCCTGCCAGCGCCAGCTCGCGCAGGGTGCCGCCGCTGGTGGCCGTCACCGCGGGCGTGATGGTCCAGCCCTCGGCGCCTTCGTGCTGCAAGGGCCAGGTGTTGAGCGAGGCCGGCGCCGCGAAGCCCAGCGTGCGGTGGCGCTCCAGTTCCGCCGGCGTGGACGGCGCGCCGTGTTTCTCCAGGTAGCCGGGCGAGGCCATCACGCGTAGCGGGCTGGCGCCGAGGCGGCGCGCATTCAGGGTCGAATCCGGTAGCGCGCCGATGCGGATCGCCAGGTCGGCGCGTTCCTCGATCAGGTCGACATAGGTTTCGCCGCTGACCAGCTCCAGCTGCACCAGAGGGTAGGCGTCCAGGAAAGCCGGCACCAGCGGCGCCAGCAGATGGTCCAGCGCGGGCGTGGCGGCGTTCACGCGCACCAGGCCGGAAGGCTGGGAGCGGCGCGCCGCGGCTTCGGCCTCGGTGTTGGCCAGGTCGGCCAGCAGGCTGCGCGCGCGGCCCAGCAGCCAGGTCCCCTCCTCGGTCAGCTGCAGGCGCCGGGTGGTGCGCCGCATCAGGGTCATGCCGAGCTGCTCCTCCAGGCGCGAGATGGTGCGGGACACGCCCGAGGGCGTCTGCCCCAGCCGCTCGGCGGCGGCCGAGAAGGATCCCGCATCTATGACGGTGGAGAAGACAATCAGGGCGTCGACATCGATCATTTGTGACTCCAACTCAAAAGTCAATTGTACGACGGGCCATTTTTCCTTGCTAGCCGGCACGGCACACTGCATGCCTCTTCATTGGCATCGCACGACAAGGAGAAACACCATGCCTCTCGCACTCTGGGCGCTCACGCTGAGCGCCTTCGCCATCGGTACGACGGAATTCGTCATCGTCGGCCTGATCCCCACCATCGCCGCCAGCCTGGGCGTATCGGTCCCCTCGGCCGGCCTCCTGGTGAGCCTGTACGCACTCGGCGTGGCCGTCGGCGCGCCGGTGCTCACCGCCCTCACCGGCCGCGTGCCGCGCAAGCAGCTGCTGCTCGGCCTGATGGCCTTGTTCACCATCGGTAACCTGGTCGCCTGGATGGCGCCCAACTATTCCGCCCTGATGGCCGCGCGCGTGCTCACCGGCCTGGCGCACGGCGTGTTCTTCTCGATCGGCTCGACCATCGCCACCAGCCTGGTGCCGAAGGAAAAAGCGGCCAGCGCCATCGCCCTCATGTTCACCGGCCTGACCGTGGCCCTGGTCACCGGCGTGCCGCTCGGGACCTTCATCGGCCAGCACTTCGGCTGGCAGGCCACCTTCCTGGCCGTGTCGCTGCTGGGCGTGGTCGCCATCGCCGGCAGCGCAATCCTGGTGCCCGCGAACATTGCCGGCAGCAAGCCGTCCAGCCTGCTCACCCAGCTCGCGGTGCTCAAGAAGCCGCGCCTGCTGCTGGTGTACGCCATGACCACGCTCGGCTACGGCGGCTCCTTCATCGCCTTCACTTACCTGGCCCCGATCCTGCAGGAAGTGGCGGGCTTCGCAGCCGGCACCGTCAGCCTGGTGATGCTGGTCTACGGCGTGTCGGTCGCGGCCGGGAACATCTGGGGCGGCAAGCTGGCCGACCGCCAGGGTCCGGTGCGCGCGCTGCAGATCGTGTTCGCCCTGCTGGCCCTGGTGCTGCTGGTCCTGAGCTTCACCGCGCCGAGCAAGCCACTGGTGCTGCTTACCGTGCTGGCCTGGGGTGCGGTCGCCTTTGGGAACGTGCCCGGCCTGCAGGTCTACGTGGTGCAGCGCGCCGAGCGCGACGCGCCGCAGGCCGTGGACGTGGCTTCGGGCCTGAACATCGCCGCCTTCAACGTCGGCATCGCCCTCGGCGCCTGGGGCGGCGGCCTGATCGTCGCCAAGCTCGGTCTGATGGCCACGCCCTGGATCGGCGCGCTGGTCGTGGTCGGCGCCCTGCTGCTCACCACCCTCGCCGGCTGGCTCGACCGCCGCGACGGCGTGCCGGCCAAGGCCGCCGCCGGCCGCGCCGCCATCGCCACTCACTAAATTATTTGAAAGGACTTACCATGCACATGCCTCAACTCGGCCTCGGCACCTTCCGCCTCAAGGGCCAGCAAGTCATCGATTCGGTGCGCAACGGCCTCGAGCTGGGCTACCGCCATATCGACACCGCGCAGATCTACGACAACGAAGCCGAAGTCGGCCAGGCGCTGGCGGAATCCGGCGTCTCGCGCGGCGAGGTGTTCGTCGCCACCAAGATCTGGACCGAGCACCTGGCGGGCGACAAGCTGGTGCCCAGCCTGAAGGAAAGCCTGCGCAAGCTGCGCGTCGAGCAGGTCGACCTCACCCTGATCCACTGGCCCTCGCCGGGCGGTGCGGTGCCGGTGGCCGAGTCGATGCAGGCGCTGCTGGCGGCGCGCGAGCAAGGCTTGACCGGCGCGATCGGCATCTCGAACTTTCCCATTGCGCTGATGCGCGAGGCGATCGACGCCATTGGGGCGGAGAATATCGCCACCAACCAGGTGGAGCTGCATCCTTATTTGCAGAGCCGGAAACTGGCCCGGTTTGCCAGGGAGAGCGGGATTCACCTGACGGCGTATATGCCGCTGGCCTACGGCAAGGTGATGGACGATCCTGTGATCGCGGCGGTCGCGGCGCGCCATCAGGCGACGGCGGCGCAGGTGACGCTGGCCTGGCTGCTGGCGAAGGGGTATGCGGTGATTCCGTCGTCGACCAAGCGCGAGAACCTGGCCAGTAACCTGAAGGCGCGCGAACTGGTGCTGGCGCCGGAGGACCTGGCTGCGCTTGACGCTCTTGATCGGGACGAGCGCCTTGTAAGCCCGGACTTCGGGCCTCAGTGGGATTAAGCTCTATTGTCACCCTCAAGACCGTCGTCCCGGAACGACGGTTTTGAGGTTATTGGTCCAGCTCGGGGTAGTAGCGGAATATGCCGTTCTGGTTGAACGGGATCCGCCGATCCGAAGCAAGATAGGCAGCGATATTGGGCCGCGCCGCCACCCTGTCGCGCAGTGACGTCAGCGCCGGATACTCCCGCTCCATGCGCTTCATGGCCTTCGGGAAGGCATGGCGCAACCCCTCGATCACCTGGAACAGCGACAGGTCCGCATAGGTCAGCTTGTCCCCCACGAGAAAGTCGCGCGGCTCGGGATTGGTGAGCAGGCGCGCGAAATAGCCCAGGAATTTCGGAATGCGCGTCTCGACGAAGTCGGCCGCGCGGCGCAGCGCTTCCGGCTTCTGGTCTTCGTAATACAGCGAGGTGGCGATCGGGTGATGGGTATCGTGCACCTCGGTCACCAGGTCGGCGATGGTCAGCTGCAGCTGGTGCGCCCACAGGCGCCCCGGATCGGTACGCGGCGCCAGCCCGTGCTGCTCGCCCAGGTACATCAGAATGTTGGCAACCTGCCCGACCGTCAGCTCGCCGGCCTTCAGGAAGGGCGGCGCGAACGACGGATATTCCTCGGTCTCGAGGGCGCCTGTCAGCAGCTCCATGCCTCCCTGGCGTCGCGCCACGTCCACATAGTCCGCGCCGGCCTCCTCCAGCGCCAGCCTGACGAATTCGCCGCGCCCCTGGATGCCGGGCCAATAATAGAGTTCATACGCCATCTCCACCTCCGGTCTGCTTCGGTCCGCGCATTATCGGTGATGAATTAGAAGCCTGTCGCCGCGCAAACATGGTAGTCTTGTAGTGCCTGCCTGGCAAAAACAAAAAGTCAACAAAACACAGAGAGAGCAGACCATGGACACGTCACGTTTCGTTGGTTCCCCACCACTCTATTCGTTTCATCCAGGCACGAGTTAGCGATTCGGCGGATAATTGCGGAGCGGAATTAACATTCCGCTGAGCACGTTCACGTCTAGTGGACGACAAGATAAGGACCGGCTGCCGCCTACGCGGCGCCGCCACTTTACGCCGAATGGAGCGTCCGAATGCATATCGCTCACCTTCCGAATCCCGTGCACGGCATTGCGCGCCGCCTGCGCATGCTGCGCTATTGGCGCGAGCACCAGGCCCTGAGCCGCCTGGACCTCATCCGCCGCTTCGCCGAAGCCTCGCCCAACGGCGATCCCTTCGACCACCTGGGCGACCGCGACTTCCTGGTGCGCGGCCTGAGCGCGCGCGAGCGCGTGCAGTGCGTGCTGTCGCACTACCGCTTCGAGGACGCTTGCTTCAACGCGGCCTACAAGGACGCCGTCTACGGCGGCGGCGGCCTGAACCTGTGGCAGCACGACACCGAGGAGCACCACTTCGTGCTGCGCCTCGAGATGTCGCCGCGCCACGACGCCGAAGGCGACCTGACCATTTCGCTGATGGCCGACGGCCAGTACCTGCACCGCCTGTCCTATACCTGGGTCGACGGCGCGATGGCCGGCGTCGACATGCCGACCGTGCCCTTCCTCACCCGTAACCAGGGCCGCTGGGCCGATTCCGGCGCCGCCTTCGAAGCCTTCGACAAGGTCTTCCCCAACAACTCGCCGAGCTTCTTCTGCTTCGCCGCGATGCAGGGCGTGGCGCAGGCGCTGGGCATGGACCGGGTGGTGGCGATCCGCTGCACCGCCCACATCGCCTACGACCCGCAGGACACGCGCCACTTCGAGAACGCCTACGACGGCTTCTGGCGCATCCTGGGCGGCAGCGAGATGAACGAGCGCAGCTTCCTGATTCGCCTGCCCTTCTACCTCAAGCCGCTGGAAGACATGCCGTCCAAGCACCGCAAGCGCGCGGCGCAGCGGCGCGAGCACTGGCGCGCGATCGGCGACGCCACCCGCACCACCCTGCTGCGCCACCTGGTGCAACCCAGCGCCGCCGGCGCCAGCCAGGCCACGACGGCCGCCACCGCCGAGGCGTGACAGCGCGCAGGCCCTGATTCGGCGATAATCCCCTCTTTGTCCGATCACAAAGAGGGGTTCGCCTTGCATAACTTCGATTTCCACAATCCGACCCGCGTGCTGTTCGGCCAGGGCCAGATCGCCACGCTGTCGACCCTGGTGCCGGAAGGCGCGCGTGTCCTGATGCTGTACGGCGGCGGCAGCATCCGCACCAACGGCGTCTACGACGAAGTCAAGGCCGCGCTTGCCGGACACACATTGCTCGAATTCGGCGGCATCGAACCGAATCCCACCTACGAAACCCTCATGCGCGCCATCGAACTGGTGCGCGCCGAGCGCATCGACTTCCTGCTCGCCGTGGGCGGCGGCTCGGTCATCGACGGCACCAAGTTCATCGCCGCCGGCAGCCTGCTGGAGGAAGACCCGTGGACGGCCATCTTCGAACAGCGCGCCGCCAGCGTGCAGTCGGCCCTGCCCTTCGGCGCCGTCCTGACCCTGCCGGCCACCGGCTCGGAGATGAACTCGGCCTCGGTGGTGACCCGCAAGGCGACCCAGGAAAAGCGCGCCTTCGCCTCGCGCCACGTATTCCCGCGCTTCGCCGTGCTGGACCCGACCAAGACCTATACCCTGCCGGCGCGCCAGGTCGGCAACGGCGTGGTGGACGCCTTCATCCACGTGATGGAGCAGTACCTGACCCATCCGGTCGACGCCAAGGTGCAGGACCGCTTCGCCGAAGGCCTGCTGCTGACCCTGATCGAGGACGGCCCGAAGGCCCTGAGCGACCCTGAAAACTACGACGTGCGCGCCAACCTGATGTGGACCGCGACCCTGGCCCTGAACGGCCTGATCGGCGTCGGCGTGCCCCAGGACTGGTCCACCCACATGATCGGCCATGAGCTGACCGCGCTCTACAACCTCGACCACGCCCAGACCCTGGCGGTGGTGCTGCCGGCCATGCTGCGCGTGCGGCGTGAGGTCAAGCGCGCCAAGCTGCTGCAGTATGCGGCGCGCGTGTGGAACCTGCTTGAAGGCGACGAGGACGCGCGCATCGACGCGGCCATCGAGCGCACCGAGGCCTTCTTCAACAGCGTGGGCGTGCCGACCAGGCTGTCCGGCTATGGCCTGGGCAAGGAGCATGTCGAGCCGGTGCTGGCGGCGCTCGAAGCGCACCGCCTGGTCAAGCTGGGCGAGGACCGCGGCGTGACGCTCGAGGTCAGCCGCAAGGTGCTCGAACTGGCCGTGTAACAAGCGAACCATTGCCACATCCACCACGTCCCGGGCGGACGTGGTACACTCGCGCCTTCGCTAGGGGTCCTGGAACCGATGTTCCGGGTGAGAGATACCCTTCGTACCTGATCTGGATAATGCCAGCGAAGGAAAGCGCAACGCAGTTCCCACCCTTGTTTGCCCTTCCCCCACGTTGGCTCCGGCTTTTTTGAAAAAGCAGCGCGCCCGTGGCGCGCGAAGACGAGCAAACCATGAAACTCACGCTGAAGTACACCGTCCTTGCCTGCGCCCTCGTGCAGGCCTACTCCGCATCCGCCCAGACCGAGGTCCCGTCCGTGGTCGTCACCGGCAGCAAATGGGTCGTCACCGACCGCGCCACCGTCGGCGGCTTCTCCGAGACCTCCCTGCTGGACACCCCGGCCTCGATCACCGCCGTGACCCTGGGCCAGATGCAGGACCTGTCGATCCGCAGCGCCACCGACGCCGTGCGCTTCGACGCCTCGGTCGGCGACGCCTATAACGCGGTCGGCTACGCCGAGCAGTTCTCGATCCGCGGCTTCGCGCTCGACAACGCCACCAGCTACCGCAAGGACATGATCGCCATCCCGGGCGACACCCAGATCCCGCTTGAGAACAAGCAGAACTTCGAGATCCTGCGCGGCCTGGCCGGCCTGCAGGCGGGCGTCGCCGCGCCGGGCGGCATGATCAACTTCGTCACCAAGCGCCCGACCAATGCGCCCTTGCACTCGGCCACCTTCGAGGTGCGCGAGCGCGGCACCGTGTACGGCGCGATCGACCTGGGCGGCCGCTTCGAGGACCGCCGCTTCGGCTACCGCATCAATGCCGCCGCCGAGGACCTCAAGTCCTACGTGCGCGGCGCCGACGGCGAGCGCCAGTTCGTCTCCGCCGCCTTCGACTGGCAGATCAGCCCGGACGCCCTGCTGCAGCTCGACGTCGACCACCAGCGCAAGTCGCAGATCACCGCGCCCGGCTACCAGCTGATCCGCAACGAAGTCCTGCCGGCCAGCGTGTCGCCCAAGACCCTGCTCAACGCCCAGCCCTGGACCCGCCCGGTCGACACCGACAGCAGCAACCTGGGCCTGCGCTTCGAGTACACCTTCAACCCCGACTGGAAGGCCACCGTCACCGCCAACAAGCACTGGTTCAAGCGCGACGACTTCACCGCCTTCCCCTACGGCTGCAGCAACGAGGGCGACGGCTTCTATCCGGGCTACTGCTCGAACGGCGACTATGACGTCTACGACTACCAGAGCACCGGCGAGCGCAAGACGCCGTTCGGCGTGCAGGCGCTGGTCCAGGGGCGCTTCGCCACCGGCGCGCTGCGCCACACGCTCAACCTGGGCGCGGGCTATGCCGAGCGCCACGACAGCTTCGGCGAATACGTCTACGACTACGCCGGCTACAGCAACATCTACCAGAACCTGGTCGTCGATCCGGCGCCGGGCAACCCGCGTACCGGCCCGGTCAAGGAACGCCGCAGCAACGAAGAGCGCTCGCTGTTCGTGCAGGATGTGATCTCCCTGTCCCCGGCCTTCACCCTGCACGCCGGCGCGCGCTACGTGAAGCTCAAGCGCGACGAACTGGCCGAGGCCGGCCTGCCCTGGGTGCACGCCGAGGACTCCTTTGTGCTGCCGAGCGTGGCGCTGGTCTACAAGCCGGCCAAGGACTGGACCGTGTATGGATCGGTGAACCATGGCCTGCAGTACGGCGGCATCGCCCCGATGGAGACCGCCAACGAGAACACCGCCCTGGCTCCGGGCCGCTCGAAGCAGGCGGAACTCGGCGTGCGCGGGATCGTGAATTACCAGCTGATGGTCAGCGCCAGCCTGTTCGAGATCACCCAGGGCCTGGAGTACATCAATGGCGCCAACGCCTTCGTGCGCGCCGGCGAGCAGCGCCACCGCGGCATCGAGCTGTCGGCCCAGGGCAAGGCCACCCAGAACCTGAGCTACAGCCTGTCGGTCGCGGCCCTCGACGCCGAGCAGACCGGCACCGGCGATGCGACGGTGGAAGGCAAGCGCGTCACCAACGTGCCGGAATTCCGCTCGACCGCCTACCTCGAATACGCCGTGCCCCAGCTGCCGGGCCTGAAGGTGGACGCCGTATGGCAGTACTCGGGCAACAAGGCCTTCGATCCGGGCAACCGCGTGACGGTGCCGGGCTACCACGTGGCCGGCCTGGGCGCGTCGTATGGGCTGCGCCTGGGTGGCGTCAACACGATCATCCGCGCGCGCGTCGACAATGCCTTCGACAAGTTCTACTGGCGCGACGTGACGCAGGCGCTGGGCGGCTACCTGCTGCCGGGCGCCCCGCGCACCTTCCGCCTGTCGGCGCAGTTCGACTTCTAAGCCGGCCCTAGCAGCTCTTCCACCTGCCGCAGGCGCTGCGGCAGGCTTCCTCCCAGCAGGACGTAGGGGATGCCCCTTGCGTCCAGCGTCTCCAGCAGCATCCGGTGCACCATCTGGCGCACCTCTTCCGATTCGCGCTGCAGGCCGTCCGGCTCCCACGGGCTGTCCGGCGCCGTCACGAAGGTCCAGTCGTAGTCGTGGACCGCCTCCAGCCGCGCCAGTTCCCCGTCCACCCTGCCCCAGTACACGCGGCTGTACAGCGCCGTCATCAGGGGCGTGGTGTCGCAGAACAGGAAGCGCCTGGCGTCGCCCATCGCCGCGCGCTCGCGTTCGAGCTGGGTGCGCGCGATGCCGAACTGGTCGTGCTCGAAAGGCACGCGGCCGTAGGTATCGACGAATTCACGCAGGTATTCCGGCACCCACACGGTGCCGTAGTGCGCCGCCAAGGCGTCGGCCAGGGTCGACTTGCCCGAGGATTCGGCGCCGAGGATGGCCACGCGCACGACCGGCTTCATGCGTCCCTCCGCGCGATATTGCCCCAGGCGCGCAGGCCGGTCCAGGCCAGCAGCACGAACACGGCGTACAGCACCGCGGTCAGGTTGAGGCCTTTGTAGACGTAAAGACCGACATACAGGATGTCGACCACGATCCAGACATGCCAGTTCTCGACCTTCTTGCGGCCCAGCAGGAGCTGGCCCACCAGGCTGCCGGCGGTCAGGAAGCCGTCGGCGTGCGGCACGTCCGTGTCGGTGTAATGGTCCAGGAAGCTGGACAGCAGCAGGAAGCCGAGCAGCCAGCTGGCCAGCGCCCAGGCCCAGCCGGCAGGCTTGAGGCGCGACACCACCAGCGGCGCATTGCCGGCGCCGCGCAGCCACTGGTGCCAGCCCCAGACCGAGGCAGCGATGAAGACAAACTGCAGCCCCATGTCGCCGTACAGGCGCGCGCCATAGAACACCACCGCATAGGTCGCGGACGAGGCGATCGAGAACAGCCAGGCCCAGTGGTTCTGGCGGATGTTCAGCAGGACGGTCGTGACCGCGAGCAGGAAGGAAATCAGTTCCAGGGGCGTGGTCGTGAGCCCGGCGAGGACAAGCGTGTCGTTCATGCGGTCGTTCGAAAGGAAATGGAGGGTCGTGCAAGACCCAGTGCGGCAGGCCGGCGAGGGATTATCTTGGCTCGCGTGCTGGAACGCAAGAAATGCCGCGTCCTGGAGTGCAAGAAATGTCTATTGCTTGTGAGAAAGCGTGATAATTCTTGCAAGTACATACGCGATAATGGCAGGTCAGTCCCTACAACGGAGTCTTCATGCAAGCACGCTTCCTCCTCTCACGCGCCGTGCTGCTGGCGACGCTGGCCCTGTCCGGGCACGCCGTGGCCACCCCCGCCGTCCCGCTCGAGGCCTTCCTCCACGAAGACCCTGTGTCGAAACCGCGACTGTCGCCGGACGGCAAGCACATCGCGGTGACCGTGCGCATCCCCGACAAGAACCGCTATGTCCCGGTGGTGATGATGTATGCCATCCCGGAAATGCGCCAGGTCGGCGCGATCCGCATGCCGGCGTTCGAGGTGCCGGAGGACTACGTGTGGGTCACCAATACGCGCCTGGCGATCAGCAAGGGCCGCGAACTCGGCTCGCGCGAGCGGCCTGTTTCCACCGGCGAGATCCTGTCCGTCGACCTCGACGGCGGCAAGCAGGAATACCTGTACGGCTACAAGATGTATTACGAATCGAGCCGCGGCAAGCGCTACGGCGACGACCAGGGCTTCGGCTCGATCGAAGACATTCCGCGCCAGCGCGACGGACGCATCTTCGTCACTTCCCACCTGTGGGAAGGCAAGCGCAGCCAACTCTATGAAATCGACGCGCGCAGCGCCGTGCGCACCCTGGTCGCCGACGTGCCCTCGGCGGACCTGGGCTTCGTGATCCAGTCCAACGGCAAGCCCCGCTACGCGGGCGGCATCGGCGACGATGCGCACCCGCTGCTGATGCGCCGCGACGACGCCTCCGGCCGCTGGGAGCGCAGCGGCGCCGAGCTGGGCACGCGCTACCGCCCCTTCGCCTTCAGCGCCGACGACAGCGCGCTGTACGTCACCCAGTCGCCCGACGGCGGTCCCGACCGGCTGGTGCGCGAAGAAGTCGGCACCGGCAAGCGCACCGTGCTGTTCGAAGATCCGGAGGCCAGTTTCAACTACATGCAGGCCGGTTCGCGCTTCGCCGAGCCCTTCGGCGCCAGCGGCAGCATCGGCCGTCCGCGCATGCGCTATTTCGACGACAGCAATGCGGACGCCCAGCTCCACAAGACCCTCAGCGGCCTGTTCCCGGACCATTTCGTGAGCTTCATCGATTTCAGCGACGACGGCTCGACCTTGCTGTTCGGGGTGCTGAGCGACCGCGACCCGGGCTCCTACTACCTGTTCAACCGCAAGACCATGAAGGCCGACCTGCTGTTCTCGACCTGGGAAATGATCGATCCGGCCAAGATGGCGGCGCAGCGTCCGATCAGGTTCACCGCACGCGACGGCCAGGTCCTGCACGGTTTCCTGACCCTGCCTGCCAAGACGGCGGACGGCGCCAAGCCGCCGCTGGTGCTGATGCCGCACGGCGGACCGCACGGCCCCTTCGACACCTGGTTCTTCGACAGCGACGCCCAGTTCCTGGCCAGCCGCGGCTATGCGGTCTTGCAGGTCAACTTCCGCGGCTCCGGTGGACGCGGCATGAACTTCGAAAGCGCCGGATACCAGGAATGGGGCGGCAAGATCCAGGACGACCTGGTCGACGGCGTGCGCTGGGCGGCCGCCAGCGGCGAAGTCGACAGCGGCAAGACTTGCGTCTACGGCGCCAGCTTCGGCGCCTATGCCGCGATGATGCTCGCGGCGCAGCAGCCGGCGATGTTCAAGTGCGCCGTCGGCTATATCGGCGTCTACGACCTGAGCCTGCTCGGCAAGCCTGAGAACCTGCGCACCGACGAAGTCAAGGCGGCGTATATCCGCAAGGTGGTCGGCAGCGACAAGGACAAGGTCGCCGCCATCTCGCCGGTCAACCTGGCCGCCAGGATCAAGGCGCCGGTACTGCTGATCCACGGCGGCAAGGACAAGCGCGCCCCGCTCGAACATGGCGAAGCGATGCGCGACGCCCTGGCCAAGGCAGGCAACAAGCCGGAGTGGTTCCTGGCGCCGGACGAAGGACACGGCTTCTACGACACCAAGAACCTCCGCGAGTTCTACACCCGCCTGGAAACCTTCCTCGGCAAGCACCTGAAGTAAGGTCGTAAAAAAACCGCGCCGGGAGCGATCCCGGCGCGGTTTTTTTTATCCCCCGCTTACTTCCTCGGGTATTTGATCGTCATTTCCTTGAGCAGGTTGTCGGCCTTGTCGACTTCCTTCATCACCCACAGCATGTAGCGGATGTCCACGTGGATGGCGCGCGTGATGGCGCTGTCGAAGTACCAGTCCTTGGTGATCGACTCATAGGTCGAATCGAAGTTCAGGCCCACCAGTTCGCCGCGCTTGTTCATCACGGCCGAACCCGAGTTGCCGCCGGTGGTGTCGGCGCTCGACAGGAAGTTCACCGGCACGGTATTCAGCACCGGGTCCTTGAACACGCCGTAGCGCTTGGCCTTGATGGTATCAAGCAGCACGGCCGGGACGATGAACGGGTCCTTGTTGGTGGCCTTCTCGGTGATGCCTTCCACGGTGGTGAACGGCCCCTTGACCAGGCCGTCGCGCGGCGCGTACGGCGCCACGGTGCCGTAGGTCACACGCAGGGTCGAGTTCGCGTCAGGATAGACCGGCTTGCCCTGCGACTTCTTCCACGCGATGACGGCGGTCATGTACTGCGG
Source organism: Massilia sp. ZL223 (assembly GCF_018119395.1). GTDB lineage: Bacteria > Pseudomonadota > Gammaproteobacteria > Burkholderiales > Burkholderiaceae_D > Telluria. The sequence goes on along the minus strand of NZ_JAGPWD010000005.1, from coordinate 98,527 downwards.
GATCACGCGTTCCAGGTTGCCGTCGATCTCGTTGCGGTTGTTCTCCAGCGCCAGGCCGGTGTCGTACAGGCGCACGGCCAGCTGGATGAAGGGGTCGTTCGACTTACGGAAGGCTTCCGGGTCCTTGCCGATCCAGGCCAAGCGCTTGGCGGTGTCGGACAGCTCGCTGGCCTTGTACATCGCGTTCAGCGAACCCGGCGCCGGCAGCAGGCCGTCCAGGCCTTGCGGGCGGAACTTGGCGTCGATGCGGGCGTAACGCTGCAGCGCCGCGCCGTAGCGGGCCTCGTCGACCTGCGGCACGAAGGACTGCTCGAGGCGGGTCAGGCGCGCCTTGATGAAGGACAGGTCGCGCTCCTGGTAGCCGCTTTCGCGCTGGGCGTCCGGCTTCTGGCGCTCGATCGCCAGGCGGTACAGGGTGCGCGCGCTCTTCAGCAGGTCGCTGTGGGTAGCCTCGAGCCAGGCGGCTTCCTGGCGCGACTGCGCCATGTCGGCGGCGATCACGCCGTCCAGTTCGGCCAGCAGGTTCTTCGAACCGTTGCCATTCTGCCTGTGCCAGGCGCGGAACTCGGCGTCCTGCACGTCCTTGATCGCGGCGATGTCCTTGCGCGCGAAACCGTCGAGCAGGCCTTGGGTCTTCTTGAGGACGTTGTTCAGGCCCTTGTCCACGCTGGCGTAGCGCACGTTCCAGGCCGGGTTGCCCATGGTGGCGGCGGCGATCACGGACAGGTCGGCGGTGATGCTGGCGACCTTGGCCGGGAAGTCGACGTCGCGCGCGAAGCGGATTTCCGACGGCAGCTTGTAGCGGCTGGTGCGCCCCGGGTAGCCGGCCAGCAGGATCGGATCGCCCGCCTTCAGGCCTTCGGCCGAGACCACCAGGAAGTCCTTCGACTTGTAGGGCACGTTGTCCGGCGACGGATCGGCCGGGCGGCCATCCTTGCCGACGTAGGCGCGCAGGAAGGAGTAGTCGCCGGTCTGGCGCGGCCATTCGTAGTTGTCGATGTCGCCGCCGAAGTTGCCGATGCGGTCGGACGGCGCGTACACCAGGCGCACGTCGCGGATCATCAGCTGCTTGATGCGGTAGTACTCCAGGCCGCGGTGGAAGGCCGGGACCGAGCAGCGGATCGACTTGTCGGTCTCGCACTCGGCGATCAGGGCCTTGATGCGCGACTCGACCAGCTCGTGGCGCTCGCGGCCGGACATGTTCGGGGACAGGCCCTTGAGCACGCGGTCGGTGACGTTCTCGACCTTCTCGGTCACGTACACCAGCGTGTTCGGGCCGCCCGGCAGTTCCTCGGCGCGGGTCTTGGCCAGGAAGCCGTTGACGATGTAGTTCTTCTCAGGGGTCGAATTGCGCTGGATGGCGCCATAGGCGCAGTGGTGGTTGGTGACCACCAGGCCGTCGGGCGACACGAAGGACGCAGAGCAGCCGCCCAGCGACACGATGGCGCTCATCGGGTGCTTGGTCAGGTCGGCCAGCTTCTCGGCCGGCATGGCGATGCCGATGCGCTTGAGTTCGGATTTCAGCTGCGGCAGCTGGTGCGGTTGCCATTGGCCTTCATCGGCGACCGCCACGGTGGCGGCGCCCAGGAGGGCGACGGGCAGGACGATGGATTTGAACAAGGTGGACCCCTGGATGAAAAAAAGCAAAGCGGGAGTATAGCCTTGTTGAGTTGGGGTGCGGTGGTTTTCTGGCGTATTGACAGGCTGTCAGGGGTGGCCGGCCGGAACCTGGACGGCGGCGCTCGCTGAAACAAGATAGTCGGCGAGCGCTCCCGGAGCCAATGCCTCCGCAAGGATGGCCGATCGGGCGCGGTTCGAGCCGGCATGGCGCGGATGCGGAGTACGGAAGGCCGTTACTCGTTCCTCCCCGCCTGCGTTGTTGCAGATCGGGAGGGTAAATTCCCAGATCCTCTTAGGAATATGGACCTGCGAAACCGCAAGGCCGGAAAACATCTGCTTCAGGTAACGGTCGCAGCTGCTGCCGGTCGTGAACACGATGAGCTGCGGCCGTAAAACCTCGAGCTGGACGCGCAGCAGTGCGCCCGACAGCCGGACTATCTCGCCACTAGCCGTGTCGTCGCCACGGACCGGGCGCGTCTTGGCGGCGTCGAAGCAGAACAGGTTCGCCCACACGGGCGCGTCCCGGGCAGCGCGCTCGGCCGGCGCCGCCATTGTACGCGCGGCTTCCCGGTAAAACTGGAAGAACTTGGAACGCTCGGCGACGGTTCCCACCTTCCGCCGGTGGAACTGCATCTGGTGGTCGAGGTAGGCGCGGACGGACGACATGCGGTCAGGGTGAGCCAAGTCCTTGCGCAGCGTCGAACCCCATCCTGCGGTCTCGCGCCCCACGATCATGGTTCTCACCTTGCTGGTCGCGTAGCTGTCGCTGACCGCCGGCACGAAGAGGCTCGACAGGTCGCGCTCGGCCGCCAGCTTCCGCAACGCGCCGATCTCGACGACTTCCGTGTAACGCTTGAGCAGCCGCTCATTGAGTTCGGCTGCGGTAGGCACGAATGTATCCAGTTTCATTTCTCCATATGTGCTCAACGTGGCCCCGACGCTTCAAAAGCACGTTTCCGGCGTTGCCCGCGCCATCGCGTAGCGCGGATGGATTGCGGTACGCCGCAGCGTGCCGTTCGCGTCGATGTACCGCGAGTCGGACACGAAGTCCTGCCTAAGCAGGTTCGACAGCGCAACGCGCAGCTGGGATTCCACAGCGAATACACATCCAGGTCGCGGCGCACGCTCTGGTAGCCCAGCTGATTGAGGTTGATGCGCACTGATATCGGAGTGAGAGCGGCATCATCAACAGAACGATACTACTTTGGCTTAAAACGCAAGATCTGACCGGGCCTTCTGTAAAAATCTCCCCCCACCCGCTTGCGTATTGAATCAAGATCCCATTGCTCGATAACACCCTGTGCATCCACAATCAGTCCCATAGGAGGGAGCTTCTCTCCAGGAAGATTAAAGTCAAGAGACACAACAACCTGCGCCCCCCATAGCCCAGTATCACGAACACAATTCGATATTTCATCTACAAGTTCGGGAGTTAGGAAACAAGGAGAAGTGACTACGATCTTTTGAGTCACCCCTCCCCAGCAATCGTCCACGACCCAGTAATCAGAATTCCCAAATGGATCTTCCTTTCCGTGCCTTGCACATACAGCACGTAAGGCATGATACAGAATTTCCCATTCTTTTTGATCAATAGATTTATTCATTTGAACGAATCGGCATCAGCCTCATGGCTCCGTTTATGATACGTTGAAAAATTCGATGATTGAAATTTCGGATTCTAGGATCCTGAGAACGCTTAACTTGGTTAATAAAATCATCAGCTTGCTGTGGCGTCATCTTCGCGCATTGAATGTTATTTTGGCTCTTCCACTTCTCATATAATTCACGAACGGCTTTATTGTAATCGCTGTGGCCGTCGCCATAGTTGTGTCCACCAGGGATCGGGCCAGTCGTCGCGCGATCAAATACTTGGCAAATGCCAAATTGCTATTCAAAAGGATTGATGAAACGCCTACCTGAAGGGCTACCAATCTTATAACATTTTTGTTTCTCATATAAAGGAGCACTAGTTTAATGATCTTTTCAGCGAGCGGAAGCTTGCACTCTTCCCGGTTCGCTACGATTGCCGCAGCGCACTATCAATAATCATTCTAACGTTCGTGCATCCTAATAATCTAACTAACTGTAACTTTGAACTGATAGTATTTATATGAAGTAAACAATAAATCTTTCGAAATCGTGTCTCAAGAACTTATTATTAAAAATCGCTCTAGGGAACGAGCTGAACACGCTGGTAGGGTTAGAACCATTGAACAGGCTAATGTTTTTTGACATCTGAAACGCGGGTTATGTTGCAGTCCTTAGAACAAGCGACCTTTTGCTTGAGTACTCCGGTTGAGATATAGGTGGGCTCCTCCGCATCAGGTTTCGCTCGCTGTACAAGCTGCGCCAACCACACTCAGAAACGCGCCTCCAGCGTTACCCGCGCCATCGTGTAACCTGGATAGATCGCAGCACGTCGCAGCGTCCCGTTCGCATCGTTGTACTGCGAGTCCGATACGAAGTCCTGCCTGAGCAGGTTCGACAGCGCCACACGCAGCTGGTATTGCGGATTGAACTTCCACAGCGCGTACACATCGAGATCGCGGCGCACGCTCTGGTAGCCCAGCTGGTTGAGGTTGATGCGCACCGGCCCGCCGCTCTTGAAGGCGAAACTGGAGCCTGCCGACAGCTTGCCGCCGAGCGTCTTGTAATCCACGCCTAGCGTAGCCGATACGGGCGTCTGCTGGTCGAGCCGGTTGTCCGGCCCCGGCACCGCGTCCACGCGGGACCAGTTGCGCGCCAAGCTGGCGCGCAGGTCGAGGTCCGGCGAATCCTTCATCACCGCCGACAGCGGGAACTTCGCTTCCAGCTCCAGGCTGCGCGTGAGCGCCTTGCCGTCGTTGACCGGCGTCTGGATCCAGCGTCCGTTCTCGACAATCAGGCCCTGGCGCGTGAAGTCGCTGATGCGGCGCACCGAGACGCTCGCGCTCAGCAGCGCCTTCTCGGCCCAATAGTGCTCATAGGACGCGTCGATGCCGGTCGCCAGTTCCGGCTTGAGGTCGGGATTGCCGCGGAAGTCGGGCTCGGTCTGGCTGTTGTTGGGCGTGGTAAAGCGGCGCGGAATCAGGCTGCTGGCGGCCGGCGCCTTGTAGGTGCGGGTCAGCGCCAGGCGCAGCTGGTCGCGGCTGTCGGGCAGCTTGTACAAGGTCTGGGCCAGCGGGCTCCAGACGCTGCTGCGCCGGCTGATGGAGGCGAAGGTATTGCCTTCGCTGGTGGTGTCGATGCCTTCCCAGCGCAGGCCGGCGTACATCGACCAGCGCGGCGTCAGGTTCCATTCGTCCTGGGCGAACAGCGCCAGGCGCTTGACGCTGGCCTCATAGGTTTCGTTCGGTTCCACGACGCGGCCGGTGCGCGGGAAGACCTCGCGTTCGATGCGTGCATCGTCGCGCAGGGTGTGGCCGCCATCCCAGCCCATCGCCAGCGCATGGCCGGTCCGCCAGGGCATGGAAAGCTTGCCGGTGCTGGACAGGCCTCGCTCCCGCGTGGCGCTCCACACGCTGGAATCGCGGGCCAGCTCGCCACCGCTGGCGTCATTCTCGCGATACAGGCCCTTGGCGCGCAGCCCGTTGGCGCCGAGCTTGAGGTCGAGCTTGGCCCCGTCGCCCAGCTTGCGTACCCAGTTCAGGTCTGTACGTGCGATCGTGTTGCGGCCGGTCGAGCGCATGTCACGCGTGTCGTAGCGCGGCTGCGCGCCGAGCAGCGTGTCGGTGACGGCGTGACCGTGGTACTGGTTGCGGTTGTGGTTCACCAGCGACTGCCAGGTGAGCGTGTCGCCATCCTCCAGGTTCCAGTTGATGCGCGGAGTAAGGTTCAAGCCATGGGGGCTGCCTTCGTCGCGCTGGACCGTGCGGCGCAGGAGCGTCAGGCGGCCGTCCGGCGCGGTCGCGGTTTCTTCCGCCGGCGACGGGCGATCGAAGTGGAAGCGCCAGGCGCTGGCGTTCAGCGAATACGACATCTTGCCGGCGCGGTCGGACAGCTGCAGGCTGGCGTTCGGGTTGCTGGCGTCGCCGCTCTTGCCGACGCCGAGCTTCAGTTCGCGCTGCGCCTTCTGGATCGCCTTCTTCAGCACGATGTTGATCGTGCCGGCGATCGACTGGGTCGAAAACTCGGCGCTCGCCGCGCGCAGGATCTCGATGCGCTCGATCGCGTCGGGTGAAAGCTCGTCGATGGAGAAACCGGCGGGAGCCCGTTCGCCGTTGATCAGGATTTGCGTGTAGCCGCTGCCCAGGCCGCGCATGCGGATTTCGCCTCCGCCGCGCCCTGCGGCGCCGCTGACCGTGATGCCCGGCAGGCGCTTGAACACATCGAGCACCGAGGTGTCGCCGTAGCGCCGGATCTCTTCGTTCGTGACCACGATCTTGCTGGCGGTATCGTCGCGGCGCGGGTCGTAGGAAGAGGCATTGGCCTTGACCTCGACGGTCTGGATGTCGGCTCCCGGCTTCGCCTGGGGCGCAGGTGCGGGGCTAGTCTGGGCTTGGACAGGATAGGCGGCGAGGAGCAGTACGGCGGCGGTCGGGCGGAACATCGAAGAATGCAAAAACGATAAGGGATGCGTATTCTGCCGCAAGCCCGATGCGTGCGCCGGCTTTTTACAAAATATTCACCCCGCATCAGTGCGGGCGGATCGCTCCCCGGTACAAGGCATCGGTAATGCGCTCCTGGAAGCGCGATTCGGACGAGAAGCGGCCGGGCTGCAGCTCGGGGTTCGCGCCCACGCCGCTGCTCACGTAGATCATGCCGTCCTTCGTCTGCGGGTCGAAGACGAACAGCGCGTTCAGTCCCCACGACCAGCCGAGGTGCCCCACGCCCTTGAAGCCGCCGCCTTCGACCAGGCGGTCGCCGCTGGCGCGCCCCTCCTTGACCGTGCTGACGTCGAGGAAGTGCTGGTTGCCCAGTCCCCAGGCGTGGTACAGGCCGCGGAAATTGTCGCTGTCGCCGCTGCCGTTTGCGCCCTTCCCGCCCAGGGTCCACTGCCGGCTCAGCATCGTGGCGACGGTCTCTGGCTGGAGGATCTGCCTGTCGCCATGCCGGCCCTCGTTCATCAGCATCAGCATGATCGCGGCCAGCTCGCCGGCCGAGATGCGCAGGCTGCCCTGCGGCCCGAACAGGGTGCCGTTGGTGCCGGTCACGTACTGCTCCAGGCCCGGCGGCGCGGCCGGCGGCGCCGCGCCGAAGTCGTCGGACTGGGCGATCCACGGACCGTTGGGGTCCCATTTCTCCTCGCCGTCCTTCTCGCGCTTGCGGTACAGGGTGGCCACGTCGTCGATGCCGGCGGGCGCGAAGTCGGCCAGGTAGAAGCCGGCCTTCAGCCCCATCGGGTCGAAGACCAGCTTGCGCATCAGGCGGTCGAAGCGCTCGCCGCCGGCACGCTCCATGACGGTGGCGATGATGCCCGAGTTGAAGTTCACGTATTCGAAGAAGGCGCCCGGCGCAGCCTTCGCCGACCATGCCTCGCCCTTGCCGTAGCGCCGCCCGCCGGGAACCAGCACCTCGCGCAGGTCGACCGCCGGGTCCCACTTGAAGCCGCCCTCGTCGCGCAGCGAGGAGGTGTGCGTCATCAGCATGCGCAGGGTGATCGGGCGGTCGGGGAAATGCGGATTGCGCAGCCGGTAGCCGAGGTAGCCGCTCACGTCCGCGTCCAGCGCCAGGCGGCCCTGCTCGACCAGCTTCATGGCGCCGATCGCCGTCACCAGCTTGGAAATCGAGGCGATGCGGAACATCGTGTCCGCATCCATCGGCCGCGCCGGCGCGGTGCCGGTCGCCAGGCGCTTGCTGCCCAGCTGCCTGCTGTAGACGATCTCGCCCGCGCGGATCGCGACCACCGACAGGCCGGGGAGCGGCATGGCCGGATCGTGCATGATCGCTTCCAGCTGCCGGGTCAGGGCCGCCGCGGGCTCGGGCGGCAGCGGTGCGGCTGCGGCCGCAGTGGACACGAGGGAAAGCGCCAGCAGCGCGGCGGTCGGTTTCATGCGTTCTCCAGATGAGCGGTCGACCGCGTCATCTTAGAGCGCCGGCCGCGCGCTGGCGAATGCCAATGCTTGCCAAAGCCATAACCGCGAGCTAGGGCGATTCAGGCGTTCAGGTCGCCCAGCTTGCCCAGGCAGCGGCGCTGGAAGTTGTCCAGCCCCTCGGTGACGAAGGCGTCGTCTTCCTCGATCACGTCGGCATCGATCAGCAGGCGCAGCTTGGACACGCGGTCGCCATGGGCGAGCGCTTCCGCCAGCGGGGTGTCCGGCTTGCCGGCGTGGGCGATGGCGTCGGCCACCTCCTGCGGGAAGTTCCAGTGGGCCGCGATGACGGCGGACAGCTGGCGGCTGATGTTCAGCAGGCGCAGGCCGAAGTCGCTGTTCCCCGGCATGCGGCCGCCCTCGCAGTGGCGGTCGGCCATGCGGAAGGCCACGATCAGGCCGACGTTCTGCATCAGGCCCGCCAGGTAGGATTCGAACACGCTGGCCGACATTCCCGGCGCCAGCATGCTGGCTGCGAAGGCGCATTTCTCGGACTGGCTCCAGACGATCGGCAAGGCGTGGCGCGCAAAGCCCTCCACCTGCATCTTCACCAGCGGGCGCAACGCCACGCGCGCCAGCAGCATGCGCACGCCGTTCAGGCCCAGCATCATGACGGCCGCTTCCAGGGTCTTGATCGGCGTGAGCGGCTTGTAATAGGCGCTGTTCGACTCGCGGATCACTTCCGCCACCAGCACCGGGTCCGCCGACAGCTCGCGCGACAGCTCGGCGGTCGAGAGATTCTCGTCCATCAGGCCGCGCAGCAGCTTCGGGATCAGTTCCGGCACGCGCGGCACCAGCTCGGCGGCGCTGCCCGGGTCGTGGACCAGCATGCGCACGCCGTCGAGGATGCGGGTCTGGAGTTCCTTGGACGCGTCATAGCCAGCCGCCGCCGTCAGGAAGCGGTAATAGGTGGCGTCGACCTCCTTGTTCAGGGAACGAAGCTCGGCGTCCTGCTCCTCCTCGTCGAGCATCTCCTCCGTGTCTTCCGGGGCTTGTTCCTCTTTTTCCGAGCCGCTCAGTAGGCGGCCAATCCATTTTTTCATAGCGGTAGCTCTGCGTCAGCGAACCAATTGATTGTATTCTTTCCGCACGGAAACTTCCAGCTCGAAGTGATCCAAGCGTCAGCAATAGTCTACGCCCTTTTTATTGCGCTGCATCGGCCCGCCATCCGCCGCCCAGCGCCTGGATCAGCGCCACCGCCGCCGTCTGGCGGTCGGCCTGCACCTGGACCAGCGCGCGGCGGGCCGACAGGGCCGTCACCTGGGCCTGGACCACTTCGGTATAGCTCACCTGCCCGGCCTTGTAGCGGTTCAGCATCTGCTCCTCGACCAGGTTCGCCGCCTCGGCTGCCTGGCGCCGCAGGTCCTGCTGCTGGGCCAGCACGCGGGTGGCCGAGAGCTGGTTCTCGACGTCGGCGAAGGCGTCGAGCACCGTTTGGCGGTAGCGCGCCACGGCCGCCTGGTGGCGCGCCTCGGCGCCCTGGACCCCGGCGCGGGTGGCGCCGGCGTTGAACAGGGTCTGGGCGGCGGACAGGCCGAAGGACCATGCCGCCGCCGATGCCGAGAACAAGTCGCCGACCCGGCTCGTCGCGCCGCCGTAGGAAGCGCTCAGGCCGATGTTGGGGAAGTAGGCCGAGCGGGCCACGCCGATCTCGGCGTTCGCGGCCGCCACGTCGCGCTCGGCGGCGGCGATGTCGGGGCGGCGCTGCAGCAGGGTCGCCGGCACCCCGACCGGCACCTCCGGGATGGTGACGGCCCAGGGCGCGGCCGCCAGCGAGAACTCGCTCGGGGCCCGCCCCACCAGCACCGCGATCGCGTGCTCCAGCTGGGCGCGCTGGCGGGCCAGGCTCAGGGCATCGTTGCGGGCGTTGGCCAGCTGGGTCTGGGCCTGCAGCACGTCGGACTTGGCCGCGATGCCCGCATAGAAGCGGTTCTGGGTGATCTGCAGCACCCGTTCGTAACCCGCGACGGTCGTGCCCAGGAGGGCGCGCTGGGCGTCGAGCTGGCGCAGCGCGAAGTAGTTGGTGGCCAGCTCGCCCTGCACGGCCAGCCGCACGTTGGCCAGGTCGGCGGCGGTCGCCTGGGCGCTGGCCTGGGCGCTGCTCACGGAATTGCGCAGGCGGCCGAACAGGTCCGGCTCCCAGCTGCCGCCGATCGACACCCGGTATTGGTTGGAAGGCGAGCGCTCGCCGCCCCCTGCCCGGTCGGCGCCCGCGCCCAGCGACACCACCGGGAAGAGCGAAGCGCGCTGCTGGGCGACCACGGCCCGGGCCTGGGCATAGTTCGCCACCGCGGCCGCCACTTCCTGGTTGGCGCGCGCGGCTTCTTCGGCCAGGCGGGTCAGTTCCGCATCGCCGAACAGCTGCCACCAGGGCCCGCGCTCGAGCGCGTCGCTCGGCGCGGCGGGCACCCAGCCTTGCGCTTCCTTGAAGGCGGCGGGCTCGGGCGTGCTCGGGCGCTGGTAGGCGGGACCGACGGCGCAGCCGCCCGCAAGCAGCGCCAGGGTCAGAGTCAGGAGTGTGGGCGTGGTTCGCATAAATGTCATGGCTTGGCTAGGGAAGGACCGTCCTCGTCGTCGAGGGGATGCCGGGTCAGCTCGCGCTCCGACGCCGTCTTGGTGCGCAGCTTGTCGAGCAGGACGTAGACCACCGGCGTGGTCAACAGGGTCAGGACCTGGCTGGCGATCAGGCCGCCGATGATGGCCACGCCAAGCGGGCGGCGCAGCTCGGAGCCTTCGCCGAAGCCGATCGCGAGCGGCAGCGCGCCCAATGCCGCTGCCAGGGTCGTCATCAGGATCGGGCGGAAGCGCAGCAGGCAGGCTTCACGTACTGCTTCAGTCGCGCTCAGGCCGCGCGCCCGCTCGGCCTCCAGCGCGAAGTCGATGATCAGGATGGCGTTCTTCTTGACGATGCCGATCAGGAGGAAGACCCCGATCAGCGCGATGATCGAGAACTCCATCTTGAACAGCAGCAGGGCCAGCACCGCGCCGACGCCGGCCGAGGGCAAGGTCGAGAGCACGGTGACCGGGTGCACCAGGCTTTCGTACAGGATGCCGAGCACGATGTAGATGACGATGATGGCCGCCGCGATCAGGAAAGGCTGCTCCTTGTTCGATTCCTGCGCCGCCTTGGCCGTGCCCTGGAAGCTGCCGCGCACATTGGTCGGCATGCCGATGTCGGCTTCGGCCTGGCGCACCGCGGCCTGCCCGTCCTCCAGGTTGGCGCCTTCGGCCAGGTTGAACGAAACCGTCGTGGCCAGTTCGCCGTCCTGGTGGTTGACCGAGGTCGGCGTCGAGCTTTCGTCGAAGCGCGCGAGGGCCATCAGCGGCACCATGGAGGTGGCGCTGGCGCCAAGAGCCTGGCCGCTGGACGGGTCGCGCGCGGCGGTCAGGTTTGGCGGTGTGGATGCCGACGCAGCCCTGGCAGGAACGTACACATCGCGCAGCGCCTCGGGCGACTGGGCGTAGCGCTGGGCCACGCCCATCACCACGTGATACTGGTTCAACTCGTCGTAGATGTTCGCGACCTGGCGCTGGCCGAAGGCGTTGTACAGCGCGTTGGTGACGTCGCGTGTGCTGATGCCCATGCGCGCAGCCGTCTCCTTGTCGATGGACACGAAGGTCTCGACGCCGTTCTCGGCCTGGTCGGTGTCCACGTCCACCAGGGCCGGCTGGCGCTTCATCGATTCGGCCAGGCGGGTCGCCCACAGCTTGAGGTCGGCAGCATTGTCGCTCTTGAGGGTGTACTGGTAAGTGGAATTGCTGGAGCGTCCGCCCATGCGCAAGTCCTGCACCGGGTTGAGGAACAGCGACACGCCGGTCACCCGCGCCAGCTGCGGGCGCAGGCGGGCGATCACGGCCTGCCCTGCCTCGCTTCGTTCGTCGGCCGGCTTGAGGTTGATGAACATGAAGCCCCCGCCCGCGCGCCCGCCGCCGGTGAAGCCGACCACCGTGTCGACCGCCGGGTCGCGCTTGATGATGTTGACCAGCTGGCGCATCTTGGCCTGCATGGCCTGGAAGGAGATGCTCTGGTCGGCGCGGATGCCGCCGCTGATCTGCCCCGTGTCCTGTTGCGGGAAGAAGCCCTTGGGCGCGGCGGCGAACAGATACACGTTCAGGCCGATCACGAACACCAGGCTGAACATGACCAGCAACTTGCTGTCCAGCGCCCAGTCGAGCGAGTGTTCGTAGGCGCGCAACACGCGCCCAAAACCTTTCTCGGACCAGCGCGCCAGGCGTCCCTGCTTGCGCTCTTTCTCGTTCCTGCGCAGCAGCCAGGCGCACATCATCGGCGTGGTGGTCAGCGAAATCACCAGCGAAATCATCACCGCCGCCGACAGGGTCACGGCGAACTCGCGGAACAGCCGCCCCACCTGCCCGCCCATGAACAGCAGCGGTATGAACACCGCCACCAGCGACAGCGAAATCGACAGCACCGTGAAGCCGACCTCGCGCGCGCCCAGCAGCGCGGCCTTCATGCGGTCCATGCCCTGCTCGATGTGGCGGCTGGTGTTTTCCAGCACCACGATGGCGTCGTCGACCACGAAGCCGGTGGCCACCGTCAGCGCCATCAGGGACAGGTTATTGAGCGAGAACCCCAGCAGGTACATGACGCCGAAAGTGCCCAGCAGCGAGACCACGGTCGCCACCGCCGGCACCACGGTGGCGCGCACGCTGCGCAGGAACACGCTCACCACCAGCACCACCAGCAGGATCGACAGCACTAGGGTGAACTCGATCTCGTGCAGCGAGGAGCGGATCGAATTGGTCCGGTCCGAAGCCACCTGCAGGGTCACGTCGCCCGGCAACTGGGCCTGCAGCGACGGCAGCAGCGCGCGCACGCCGTCCACGGTCTCGATCACGTTGGCGTCCGGCTGGCGCGTGACCAGCACGATCACGGCGGGCTGGCCGTTGAACAGGCCGAGCGTATTGATGTTCTCGGGGCCGTCGATCACGTCCGCCACGTCGCGCAGGCGGATCGCGGCGCCGTCGCGCCAGGCGACGACCAGGTCGCGGTAGTCGGCGGCGCTGCGGCCGTTGCCCGTCATCGCCGGCTGCGAATAGATCTGGAAGCGCGTACCGCCGCCTTCGATGACGCCCTTGGGACGGTTCGGATTGCTGGCCTGGATCGCGGCGCGCACGTCTTCGGCGGAGACGCCGTAGCGGTTGAGCGCATACGGCAGCAGCTCGACCCGCACCGCCGGCAGCGAGCCGCCGCCGATTTCCACTTCGCCCACGCCTTTCACCTGGGCCAGGCGCTGCTGGACGATGTTGGAGACCGATTCGTAGATCTGGCCCGGCGTACGGGTCTTGGAAGTGAGCGCAAGGATGATGACCGGGGCGTCGGAGGGATTGGCCTTGCGGTAGGTCGGGTTGCTGCGCAAGGTGGCCGGCAGGTCGACGCGGGCGGCGTTGATGGCCGCCTGCACCTCGCGCGCGGCGGCATCGATCTTGCGGTTCAGGTCGAACTGCAGGCTGACGCGGGTCGAACCGGTGCTGCTGCTGGACGTCATCTCGTTGACGCCGGCGATGGTGCCAAGCCTTCGTTCCAGCGGCGTGGCCACGCTCGAGGCCATGGTCTCCGGGCTGGCGCCGGGCAAGGAGGCCGACACCGAGATGGTCGGGTAGTCGACCTGCGGCAGCGGCGAGACCGGCAGCACGAAGAAGGCCGCGATGCCCGCCAGCGCCAGGCCCAGGGTCAGCAGGACGGTGGCGATCGGGCGCTCGACGAAGGGCCGCGACAGGTTCATGCGCCCGCCTCCTTCGGCGTATCAGGTCCCTTGTTCCGCGCCTTGCCGGTCCGGCGGCGAGCCAGGCGGTCGAAGGCCAGGTAGATCACCGGCGTGGTAAACAGGGTCAGGAGCTGGCTGACGATCAGGCCGCCGAAGATGGCCAGGCCCAGCGGCCGGCGCAGCTCGGCGCCCTCGCCCCAGCCGAACATCAGCGGAATCGCGGCGAACAGCGCGGCCAGGGTGGTCATCAGGATCGGACGGAAGCGCAGCAGCGCGGCCTGGCGGATGGCGTCCACAGGCGCCTTGCCTTCGTCGCGCTCGGCCTCGATGGCGAAGTCGATCATCATGATGGCGTTCTTCTTGACGATGCCGATCAGGAGGATGATGCCGATGATGCCGATCACGCCCAGTCCCTGCCCCGTCACCCACAGCGCCAGCAGCGCGCCCACGCCCGCCGACGGCAGGGTCGACAGGATGGTCAGCGGGTGGATGTAGCTCTCGTACAGCACGCCCAGCACGATGTAGACGCAAACCACGGCGGCCAGGATCAGCCACAGCTGGTTCGACAGCGACGCCTGGTAGGCGCCGGACGCGCCCAGGAAGCTCATCGATACCGAGGCCGGCATCCTGATCTCCCCGGCGGCGGCGCGGATGGCGTCCACGGCCTGGCCCAGCGAGACCTTGGGCGCGGTGTCGAAGCCGACCGTGGCCGCCGGGTACTGGGCCACGTGGGTGACCTGCAGCGGCGCCTCGCGCTCGGTGATGGTGGCCACGGCCGCCAGCGGCGTCGGCTGGCCGGAGCTGGTGCGCAGCTGCAGGTTGGCCAGGCTGTCCAGGGACATGGCCTGGTCCTGTTGAGCTTCGAGGATGACCCTGTACTGGTTGGTCTCGGTAAAAATGGTCGAGACGATGCGCTGCCCAAAGGCGCTGTACAGGGCGTCGTCGATGGAGGCGGCCGTCACGCCCAGGCGCGACGCGGTGTCGCGGTCGATGTCGATGAAGGCCGCCGCCCCGGTGGCGCCGGCGTCGGTGGTGGCGTTGCGCAGCTGCTTCAGGGTGCGCATCTTCTCGACCAGCTTGTGCGCCCACTGGTTGACGGTGGCGCTGTCGGCGCCTTCGATCGACAGGCGGTACTGGGTCGGCCCGCTCTCGGCGTCGATGGTCAGGTCCTGGGTCGGCTGCAGGTAGAGGGTCACGCCGGCGACATTCGCCACGCGGCTGCGCAGGCGCTCGATGATGTCTTCCTGGTCGCCGCGGTCGGCCTTCAGGTTGATCAGCATGGTCCCGGTATGCAGCATGGTGTTGTTGGCCGCGTCCACGCCCACGTAGGAGCTGAGCGAGGCGACTTCCGGGTCGCGCAGGATCTCGCGCGCGGCGGCCTGCTGGAGCTGGGCCATGTCACGGTAGGAGATCGACTGGCGTGTTTCCAGGCGCGCCTGGAGCTGGCCGGTGTCCTGGGTCGGGAACAGGCCCTTCGGGATCACCGCCCACAGCAGCGCGGTCAGCACCAGGGTGCCGAGCGCCACGATCAGGGTCAGGCCCTGGCGCGCCAGCACCCAGCCAAGGGCCACGTCGTAGCGCTGGATGACGCGGTCGAAGAAGGCTTGCGTCTTTTGCGCCAGCCGGCCCGGATGCTCGTCCTCGCGGGCGCGCAGCCAGCGCGCCGACATCATCGGCACCAGGGTCAGCGAGACCACGGCCGAGATCAGGATCGTGATCGCCAGGGTCACCGCGAATTCGCGGAACAGGCGGCCGACCACGTCGCCCATGAACAGCAGCGGTATCAGCACGGCGATCAGCGAGACGGTCAGCGAAATGATGGTGAAGCCGATCTGGGTGGCGCCCTTGATGGCGGCGGCCATCGGCTTTTCGCCCTCCTCGATGTAGCGGGCGATGTTCTCGATCATGACGATGGCGTCGTCGACCACGAAGCCGGTGGCGATGGTCAGCGCCATCAGCGACAGGTTGTTCAGGCTGTAGCCGAGCAGGTACATGATGCCGAAGGTGCCGATCAGCGAAATCGGCACCGCCAGGCTGGCGATCACGGTGGCGCGGATGCTGTGCAGGAAGGCGAAGATCACCAGCACCACCAGCACCACGGCCAGCAGCAGCTCGATCTGCACATGGTGGACCGAGGCGCGGATGCCGGCGGTGCGGTCGCTCAGCACGTCCATGCGCACCGAGGCCGGCAGGCCGGCCTGCAGCTCGGGCAGGCGCTCCTTGATGCCGTCGACGGTGGCGATCACGTTGGCGCCCGGCTGGCGCTGCACGTTCAGGATGATGGCGGGCTTCATGTTGGCCCAGGCGCCGAGGCGCACGTTTTCGGCGCTGTCGACCACGCGCGCCACCTCCTCCAGCTTGACCGGCGCGCCGTTGCGGTAGGCCACGATCAGGTTCTTGTAGTCGGGGACGGTGAGCAGCTGGTCGTTGGCGTTGATCGCGTACGAGCGCGTGGGGCCGTCGAAGTTACCCTTGGCGCTGTTGGCGTTGGCCGCCGTGATGGCGCTGCGCAGGCTGTCCAGGCCCAGCCCGTAGGAAGCCAGGGCCCCGGTATCGGCCTGGATGCGCACCGCCGGCCGCTGGCCGCCAGAGAGCGTGACCAGGCCGACGCCGGAGACCTGGCTGATCTTCAGGGCCAGGCGGGTGTTGACCAGGTTCTGGACCTCGGTGAGGGGCAAGGTGTCGGAGGTGATCGCGAGCGTGAGCACCGGGGCGTCGGCCGGGTTGACCTTGGCGTAGACCGGCGGGGCCGGAAGGTCGGTGGGCAGCAGCGAACCGCCGGCGTTGATGGCGGCCTGCACTTCCTGCTCGGCCACGTCCAGGGTCTGGCCGAGGCCGAACTGGAGGGTGATCACCGAGACGCCGGCGGCGCTGGTGGAGCTCATGCGGGTCAGGCCGGACATCTGGCCGAACTGGCGTTCCAGCGGAGCGGTGACGGTGCGGGCCATCACCTCGGGACTGGCGCCGGGGTACAAGGTCTGGACCTGGATCGTCGGGAAGTCGACCTGGGGCAGCGCGGACAATGGGAGGAAGCGGTAGCCGACCAGGCCGGCCAGGACGATGGCCAGCATCAGGAGGGCCGTGGCGACCGGGCGGTGGATGAATGGGGTCGATGGGCTCATGCCGCCAGCTCCAACATACCGTCGTTCCGGCGAAGGCCGGAACCCAAGTTTGCATGCGTACCCGGCTGCTCAGCAAACTTGGGTCCCCGCCTGCGCGGGGACGACGGAGCTGAGGGCGCGGGGCGGCGGCGATACGTCATTGCTGCGCTCCCTGGCGCTGACGGCCCTGCCCTTGCCCACGGCCACCAGCCGGACGGTCGCCCGGCAGCGTCACCTTGGCCCCATCGCGCAGCCGGTCCGCCCCTTCCGTGATCACCTGCTCGCCAGCCTTCAATCCAGTACGCACCTGCACCTTGTCGACCGTCGCCTCGCCCCGCGTCACCGGGCGCATCGCCACCGTCTTCTCCTTCGCATTCAGCACATACACGAAGTCCCCGTTCGCCCCATGCCGCAGCGCCGTCACCGGCACGACCACGGCGTCCTTGATCAGGTTCACCTGCAACCGCAGGTTGACGAACTGGCTCGGGAACAGCTTGCCGTCGGCATTCGCGAAACGCGCCTTGGCGCGCACCGTACCGGTCTGGACGTCCACCTGGTTGTCGAGCGCGCTGAAGGCGCCGGTTGCCAGTGTCTGGCTGCGCGTGCGGTCCAGCGCCGTCGCCTCCATCCTGGCCTTGGCCCCGATCCGTTCCTGCAGGGTCGGCAGCTGGTCTTGCGGCACCGTGAATTCGACATCGATCGGCGAGAGCTGGGTGATGACGGCAATGCCGTTGGCGTCGCCGCTGCCCACCAGGTTGCCGATGTCCACCGTGCGCAGGCCGACCCGGCCGCTGATCGGCGCCTTGACCGAGGCATAGCCCAGATTCAGGCGCGCCGTGCCTTCCGAGGCGCGGTCGGTCATGACGGTGCCTTCCAGTTGCTTGACCAGCGCTGCCTGGGTGTCGACTTCCTGGCGCGCGATGGAATCCTGCTCCAGCAAGGTGCGGTAGCGCGACAGGGTCACCCGCGCGCTTTCCAGCTGGGCCTCGTCGCGCTGGCGCTGGCCGCGCGCCTGCATCAGTGCCATCTCGAAGGAACGCGGGTCGATGGTCGCCAGCACCTGGCCCTCCTTGACCAGCTGGCCTTCGGTGAAATGGATCTTCTGGATCACGCCGGACACCTGTGGGCGCACCGTCGCCGTCGCCGCAGGCACCACGGTGCCCAGGGCATCGAGCGTGACGGGAATATCGGCCTGCTCGGCGGTCGCCACGCCAACCGTGGTCGCCGGCCCGCCGCGGCCCCGGCCTCCTCCGCCTCCCGGTCCGGCGCCGCGCGCTCCTGGAGCCGCTCCTGCGGCTGCCGGTCCGCCGGCGGGATTGCCCGCCGGGCGATGCGTCAGGTACCAGGCCAGCGCCGCCAGTCCCACCATCGCCAGCACGGCGATGACGGTGCCGACGATGCGCGCGCGGCGCGGTTTGGCGGTGGGCGGGGCGCCATGCGTGAGTGGCGTACGGGTCGTGGTCGGGGGCTCCCTGGTGTCCATGCTCTTCCTTGTCTTTCCGGCCAGAACGGCATTGTGTTCTTCAGTGTCCGGTTGACTGTAGCATGGTGTTTTTGCGCGATATGTTTCATAACGTACATTGCGCGCGCCCTGGTTCCCACACTGGCGCCAGGGGCTTTACATCGATTTACACCGTTCGCCGCCTGTTTGCAGCAAGTCGAAGAAAAACGGGCGCGGAACCTGCATTCCGCGCCCGCTTTTCCGTGTAGGAAACGGTTACAAACTCGCTACATGTCGAATCATGGCAGGCCGCACAGGCAGTGCGTGACGGCCGCAAACGGCTTGCGCTCCCTGGTCAGCTCCGACAGGAAGGCCATATCCCGGGCCACCTCGGCCACCGGGCCGGCCGGCATCGCTTCCTCGAGCAGGCCGAGCTTGACCTGGATGGTCACCGCCTGGGAGGCGGACGCGCCCATCAGCTGCAGGAAGCGTTCGACGCGCGATACCGGACGCTCGACATAGTCCACGCGGTACCCCTGGCCGAGCCTGGCGCGGCGGGCGGCGGAGTTCAGGGCGTCCTCGTAGCTGCCCAGGCGGTCGACCAGGCCGCGCTCCTTGGCCTGGGCGCCGGTCCAGACCCGGCCCTGCCCCACTTCGTCGATCTTGGCCGGCGTGGTCTTGCGCGCCGCGGCCGCCTTGCTGGTGAACTCGGCGTAGACGTGGTTGATGCTGCTCTGGACCACCTGGCCGAAGCGCGGATCGAGCGGTCGCAGCGGGTTGTAGGCGTCGGCCAGCCAGGTCGTGGTCACGCCGTCGGTATGGATGCCCAGCTTGTCGCGCACCTTCTCGGCCGTCGGCAGGATGGCGAACACGCCGATCGAGCCGGTGATCGTGTAGGGGTCGGCGATCACTTCGTCGGCCGCCATCGAGATCCAGTAGCCGCCCGATGCCGCCAGGCTGCCCATCGACACCACCACCGGCTTGCCGGCGGCGCGCGTGAGTTCCAGTTCGCGGCGGATCAGCTCGGAGCCGTAGGCGCTGCCGCCAGGGGAGTCCACGCGCAGCACGACGGCCTTGATTTCGTCGTCCTCGCGCGCCTGGCGGATCAGGTTGGCCGTGGTCAGGCCGCCGACCACGCCGGGGCCGCCCAGGCCTTCGGTGATGTTGCCGGCGGCGACAATCACGCCGACCGCGCTGCCGAAAGGCTTCTGCGGGTGGCGCGACAGGTAGTCGTAGAAGCCAACCTGGCGGAAGGATTTGGTGTCGTCGTCGTAGACGCCGCGCTTGATCAGCATGGCGCGGATCTCGTCGCGGGTCTTGAGGCCGTCGACCAGCTTGTTGGCCAGCGCCACCTTGGCGAAGCTGCCGCCCGCCGCTTCCATCTGCTGCGGCAGGCTGTCGACAAAGCGTGCGACGGCGCCGGAGTTCAGCTTGCGGTTCTTCTCGACCTCGCCGGTATACCCGGTCCACAGGGCGTTGAACAGGTAGGTGTCGGCTTCGCGCGCGGCGTCCGAGGGGCCGTTGGCGATGTAGGGCTCGGCGAAGCTCTTGTAGGTGCCGACCTTCATCAGGTTGACGGTCACGCCCAGCTTGTCCAGCGCGTCGCGGTAATAGTTCTTGTGGCGGCCGAAACCCTCGATCAGGACCATGCCCATCGGGTGCATGTAGACCTCGCTGGCGTGCGAGGCCACCAGGTAGCGTTTCTGGTCGTAGTTGCCGCTCCAGGCCACCACCTTCTTGCCGGCAGCCTTGACCCGGTCGACGCCGGCCCCGAATTCACGCAGCATGGCCAGGCCGCCGCCGTCCATTTCGTCGAGCAGCAGCACGACGGTGGAGATGTTCGGGTCCTTGGCGGCCTTGTCCAGGACTAGCATCACGTCGCGCAACAGCACGGTGCGCTTGCTGTCGCCGCCAACGCTGTCGAGCACCGTTTCACGCAGCGAGGCCTGGTACTGCTCCACCAGGTCGCCCTTGAGCTCGAGCACCAGCGCGGTATTCGCGCCCAGCGGCTTGACGCCGCTGCCGCCGAAGATCATCCAGGCCAGCAGGATGATAAAGAGCAGGAACAAGAGGTTGACGAAGGTGCGGCGGGTCGCGTCGAGCGCGCTCCACAACCAGCTGAAGCCGCGCCGCACGGCGCTGAAAGGCTTGAATGCCATCGAAACTCCCATCAATGAATGGACGCAGCGTTCTGTCAGGCGGCAACGGTAGCCGGTCCGGCCCCGGCCGGTGCGCGCTGCGAGATCGCGAACAGGCCGATAAATACCAGTATGCCATTAACCATAAGCAATTCCAGCCCGAGTCGGTAAGAGCCGAGCAGGTAAGCCTGATTGTACTCAAGGAGCGCACAAAGGATCGGTGCGCCAATCGTCACGAACGGCACCAGGCGATCTAGCAGGGTGCGCCTGGTCATCATGCCGAAGGCGAACAGGCCCAGCAGCGGGCCGTAGGTATAGGCGGCCAGCTTGAGGATCACCACGATCATGCTCGGACTGTCGGCCATCTTGAAGCCCAGCACCAGCAGCAGGAACAGGAAGGCGAAGCCCAGGTGCACGTGGCGGCGCAGGCGTTCCTTGCCGGCTTCGCTGAGGTCGGTGCGGCGCTTGATGCCCAGGATGTCGATGCAGAAGGACGAGGTCAGCGCGGTGATGGCGCCGTCGGCGCTGGGGAACAGGGCCGAGATCAGGGCGATCAGGAAGATGATCTGCACCGTGGCCGGCAAGTGGCCCATGACCACGGCCGGGAAGATCTTGTCGCCGGTGGCGGTCACGCCGGCGGTCGGAGCGTACAGGTAGAGCAGTCCGCCCAGGAACAGGAAGGCCATCAGCACCACCACCAGCACGGCGGTCAGGGTCAGCAGGTTCTTTTGCGAGTCGCCCACGGTCTTGACCGAGATCGTCTTCTGCATCATCTCCTGGTCCATGCCGGTCATGGTCAGCACGATGAAGGCGCCGGCGACGATCTGCTTGAGGAAGAAGTTGGGGCTGTCGAAGTCCATGGTGAAGATGCGCGACAGGCCCTGCGACTGCATCGCGTTCAGGCTCTCGGGAACCGACATGCCCAGCTCGTTCAGCAGGAACCAGACGCAGGCGAACAGGCCGAACAGCATGCAGGTGGTCTGCAGGGTGTCGGTCCAGACAATGGTCTTGACGCCGCCCTGGTAGGTATACATCAGGATCATGACCAGGATGACCAGGGTCGTGATCCAGAACGGAATGCCCAGGCTGTCGAGGATGATCGCTTGCAGGATATTGACGACCAGGTAAAGACGCGCCGTGGCGCCCAGCAGGCGCGAGATGATGAAGAAGCCCGCCCCGCTCTGGTAGGCGCGGCGTCCCAGGCGCACGTCGAGGTAGTGGTAAATCGAAGTCAGCTTGAGCCGGTAGTACAGCGGCAGCAGCAGGTAGGCGACCAGGATGTAGCCGATCACGTAGCCGATCAGGATCTGCGCATAGCCGAAGCCGTCCGCGCCGACATTGCCGGGCACGCTGATGAAGGTGGCGCCGGACAAGGTGGTGCCGACCATGCCGAAGGCGACCAGCATCCAGTTGCTGCTCTTGTTACCGATGAAGAAGCTGTCGTTGTTGGCGTTGCGCGAGGTGGCCCAGGCGACGCCCAGCAGCAGGGCGAAATACGCGATCAGGATACAGAAAAGCAGGACGGGAGACATAGGACGGCGGGAGGGTGAGGTTGTCGTTTCGCACAGCAATATACACCGAAGCGACGACCCCGCCTATTGCCGACAGGTTCACACCTATTCCATCAGGTTCTAGGCTTCCTCGCCCTGCACCCGCTCGAAGGGACCGATGCAGGTTTCCATCGTCTCGTCGGCGCACATCAGGAACAGGGCCCCGGACGGGTGGAAGCGGATGAAGTTGGTGGCGCGGGTGCCCACCTTCATGATGGCGCCGGAACAATCCTTCTTGCCATTGTCCTTGGTGATGCGGTCTTCCAGCCGATAGAAGCCCTTGGCGCTGGGCTTGTCGGGGATCTTGAATTCGCTCTCGGACACTTCCTCGGCGCTGGTGACGAGCGTGGTGCCGTCGCCGCGGAAGCGGTAGGTCTCGGAGCAGCCCAGTTCGGGCAGGCTGAGGCGCCAGATGCCGAGGATGGGATGGTCGGCCGGTGGCGCTGCCGCCGCCAGCCCGCTCAGGGAAAACAACAGCAACAGTCCGGCAGGCACTCGCATGGCAGGCTCCTTCGGCGGGTCATTGCAGCGTCGCCCGCGCCATCGCAGGCCTTTCCATTATTGCAGCAGCTGCGCGCGTGCGGCGCACACGCGCAGCTTCGCCAGGTCAGCCGTTCTCCGAGCCCGTTTTGGGCTTGGCCGGACGGCGGCCGCGTGCGGCGGGCTTGCGCGCCGGCGCCTTGTGGGCGGGACGGGCCGACTTCTTGCGCGCCGGTTTACCTGCTTCGTCTTCGCCCTCTTCCGTTCCGGTCACGGCCGGCTCCGCTGCCGGTTCGGCCGGTTCGGCCGGTGCGGAGTCAGGCGCCGGCTGCTCGGCCACGGGTTCGGCCACGGATGCGGCAGCAGCGGCCTCCGCTGCCTTCTGGGCGGCGGTCTTGCGTGGGGCACGGCGGCGCTCCTTGGCCGGCGCCGGCGCCGGCTCGGCGGCCGGGATTTCCAGCGGCGCCGCTTCGGGAACGGCGTCCGCTGCCGATTCAAGTGCAGGCTCAGGCGCCAATGGCGGCACTGCGTTGTCGGCATCCGGCAAGCCCGCTTCCAGCACCGGCGCAGCCTGCTCGCCGCGCCCGCCCTGCTTGCGGCCGCCACGGCCGCGGCGGCGCGATTCGCGCACCGGCTCTTCCTGCGGCGCCTCCAGGGCGGCCACGTCGGCTTCGGCCTGGAACGCCTGTTCGGCGAGAGGCGCTTCGATCGCCGGCTCCGCGGCCGGAACCAGCACCGGCGCATGCGCGCTGCGGTACACATAGGTGCCTGATTTCTCGTCGCGGCCGAACTCGAACAGGCCGCGCGTCTGCGCTTCCTCGAGCAGGTTGCCGAAGGTACGGAAGCCGTAATAGGTCTCGTTGAAGTCCGGACGGCGGCGCTTGAGCGTGTCCTTCAGCAGCGAAGCCCAGATCTTGCCGGTATCGCCGCGCTCGGTCACCAGGGCGTCGAAGGTCTCGACGACCATCTCCAGCGCCTGCACCTTGCGCGCTTCCAGCTCTTCCTTGCGGCGGTCGTCGCTCGGGCGCTTGTTCTGCGGCTGGCCGCGGCGCGCGTCCTGCTCTTCCTTGCGCTTGGCGGCGGTGCGGCGCTGCTCGCGCACCAGGTCGTCGTAGAAGATGAATTCGTCGCAGTTGGCCACCAGCAGGTCCGAGGTCGACTGCTTCACGCCCACGCCGATCACCTGTTTGGCGTTCTCGCGCAGCTTGGAGACGAGCGGCGAAAAGTCCGAGTCGCCGCTGATGATCACGAAAGTATTGACGTGGGACTTGGTGTAGCAGAGGTCGAGCGCGTCGACCACCAGGCGGATGTCCGCCGAATTCTTGCCGGACTGGCGCACGTGCGGGATCTCGATCAGCTCGAAGTTCGCCTCGTGCATGGTCGACTTGAAGCCCTTGTAGCGGTCCCAGTCGCAATAGGCTTTCTTGACGACGATGCTGCCCTTGAGCAGAAGGCGTTCCAGCACCGGCTTGATGTCGAATTTTTCGTAGTTGGCGTCGCGAACGCCCAGTGCGACGTTCTCGAAGTCGCAGAACACCGCCATGCTGATATTGTCGGAAGATGAAGCCATGAATTGTTGTTTTCTGGAAAATATTGGGAATACCAGGGGCGATTATACGCAACAAGGTCTGCCGGGCATGCACAAGCTGTAAACGCCCGCATCTGGCACAATGCCGGGGCTTACGCATCCAACCGCAATCATGCAAAAACCGACCCTGACTTATCTTCACCTTCGCCCCAACGAGGAACTGCCGCCCGCGGGCATGCTTCCGTCCTCCCCTTTCCTTGCCGTGCTCGTCATCGACGAGGTCTGCGAAGAAATGTGGCGCTGGGAAGCAAGCCGCTGGCTGGCCGGCTCGCACTGCCGCTACGTGCTGGCCTGGGGCCAATACTGCGAAGACTGGGCCGAGTCGGTAGACGACGCCAACCTCGAGGCCTACGACTACGACGACATTCCGGAAGACAAGCTGGTCATGACCACCTCGCACGAAGAAGAGGAGCTGGACGACGTGTTCTGGTTCGCCAAGCACCGGGCCCGGCATCCGACCCTGGTGCTGTCGCATACGGTGATCATCCACATCGCCGAGCGTGGCCGCAAGGATGTGCTAGAGAAGCAGTACGGCCAGGCCTAGCATCTAACTGCCCACTTTCCTCCCACTAGCCGGCGAATCAAATCACGTCAGAGCCGCGCCAGCGTATTGCGATCCGGCGCCCCATCGAAATACTTGTCGATGCAAGCCTGGAACACGGCCACATCCGGCGCCACGTCGGCGAACAAGGTCATCGACGAGTGGAATTTCACGTCGTCCGGCGGCGGAAACACATCCTCGATGGCGTCGGCATCGAGCGCGGCCACGATCCCCGCGCACTCGTTCATGCGATGGCCCAGCAGCGAATGCGCCAGGTAGGCCGCCGCCTCGTCGGCCGAGCGGATCGCATAGCGCTGCGACATTTCGCTTTGTCCGAGCCCGGCGATCTGCGGAAAGATGAACCACATCCAGTGGCTGCGCTTGCGCCCGGCGCGCAGTTCGGCCACGACCGTGTCGTACACCGGCGCCTGCGCATCGACGAAGCGTTGCAGGTCGAATTCGTCGCTCATGTTCTGCTCCCCTTGTTCACATATTGTCCCTTAGATGCTACAGGCTCGCCGTTGTTTGCTAAAGTGACGCACGATGAATTCCGAACACCTCACCCTGCTCCTGGTCCGGGAGATGCCTTACGGTAAATACAAGGGACGCAAGATCGCCGACCTGCCCGGCCATTACCTGGGCTGGTTCGCGCGTGAAGGCTTTCCGAAGGGCGAGCTGGGCCAGTTGCTGGCCCTGATGTACGAACTCGACCACAACGACCTGCGCTCCCTGCTCCACCCGCTGCGCGCCCGCCCAGTGGGTGCGCGAGGCGGAAGCGGGTCACCCTGACCCTCGCCTATACTGAACGAGCGACCGTCCATACCGGCGCCGCTATATAATCTGGGCAACTTCTTCTTATTGAACAGATGCCGAACGAACCCACTTCCACGCCGCTCGTGCTGGTGGTCGAAGATGACGACCACATCGCCCAGGTCCTGCGCTTCATGCTCGAACGCCAGGGCTACCGCGTCACCCACCTTGCCGACGGCCGCGCCGCCAGCGAGCACATCGCCACCGCCACCGTCGCGCCGGACCTGATCCTCCTCGACGTGATGCTGCCCTACATCGACGGCTTCGAGATCGTGCGCCTGGTGCGCGAGCGCGCCGACTGGGCCGCGGTCCCCGTCCTGATGCTGACGGCCAAGAATACCGAGCGCGACACCGTGCGCGCCCTGGACGCCGGCGCCAACGACTTCGTGATCAAGCCCTTCCAGCCGAACGAGTTGCTGGCCCGCGTGCGCCGCTTCCTGAGGCCCGCCGCATGACGGTGGCATTCTTCATGATTCCCGTCCGAGGCCGCATTGGCGATCGTCCAGTCGTCTGATCCCTTCGTCACCGTCGCGCTCTGGACGGGAATCGTCGCGCTTGGCCTCACGCTCCTGCTGAGCCTTCAAATCGTCCAGCTGCGGGTGTCGCTGCGCCGGCGCGAACGCCACGAAGCACGCGTGCTGGCGCGCTGGCGCCCGCTGCTGAACCAGACCATCGTCGGCGAACGTCCCGATCTGCCTGTCCTGGCCCCGCGCGAGCGCCTGGCTTTCCTGCGCCTGTGGGTGCATTTGCAGGGTTCGCTGCGCGGCGAGGCCACCGAGGCCCTCAACGCCATGGCGCGCGAGCTGGGCGCGGACCGCCTGGCGCGCGCGATGCTGGCCCGTGGCGCGCGCGAGGAACGCCTGCTGGCGGTGCTGGTGCTGGGCCACCTGCGCGACCGCGAAGCCTGGCCCCAGCTGCTGCCGCTGGCGGAGCTGAGCGACAGCGCGGCCTCGCTCACCGCCCTGTGGGCGCTGGTGCGGGTCGATCCCGATGCCGCCGCCGAGTACCTGACGCCGCTGTTCATCGAACGCGAGGACTGGGCGCTGTCGCACGTGGCCGGCATCCTGCAGCAAGCCGCAGCGCCCACGGCGAAGGTGCTGGGACGCGTGCTGCCCACCCTGCCGCGGGATCGCCTGCCGCGCGCGCTGCGCATCGCCGAGGCGCTGCGCGTATCGCTGCCGGCCGAGGTGCTGGCCGGCGCCCTGCGCAGCGATGCGGTGCCGATCGTCATCGCCGGCCTTCGCGGCGTGATCACGCCCGAGACCATCCAGGAGGTGCGCGCCCTGCTCTCCCATGAAGACTGGCAGGTGCGGGTGCAGGCCGCGCGCGCGCTGGGCCGCATCGGCACGCGCGAAGACGCCGACCGCCTGGGCGCCCTGCTGGCCGACCCGCAATGGTGGGTGCGCTACCGCGCCGCGCAGGCGCTGCGCGAACTGCCGGCCCTATCGCGCGCCGACCTGGAACAGCTGCGCGCCTCGCTCACCGACCGCTTCGCGGCCGACATGCTGCAGCAGGTGCTGGCCGAGGAGGAGACAGCATGAGCTTCAGCCACTTCCTGGTCGAATTCATCACCTGGTTCGTGTTCTGCTACTTCATCGCGCTGAACGTGGGCTACCTGACGCTCAACGCCTTCTCGCTGCGCGCGCTGCGCCGCAAGGGGCAGGAACTGTTCATGGCCGACCTGCCGCGCGCCTACTCGGGCCTGGAGCCGCCGATCAGCATCCTGGTCCCGGCCTACAACGAGGAAGCGACCATTGCCGCCTCGATCCGATCGATGCTCCAGCTCAGCTACGCCGAGTTCGAGATCGTCATCATCAACGACGGCTCCAAGGACAGCACCCTCGAGGTGCTCAAGCGCGAGTTCGCGCTGCTGCCCTTTCCCGAAGCCTACCGGCGCCAGATCCCGACCCAGGAAGTGCGCCAGGTCTACCGCTCCACGCGCTACCCGAACGTACGCGTGATCGACAAGGTCAACGGCGGCAAGGCCGACTCGCTCAACGCCGGCATCAACATCTCGCGCTACCCGCTGTTCTGCGGCGTGGACGCGGACTCGATCCTGCAGCGCGACAGCCTGGCCAAGGTGACCGAACCCTTCCTGCGCGACCCGACGGTGGTAGCGGCCGGCGGCACGGTGCGCGTGGCCAACGGCTGCGAGGTCAGCGGCGGCTTCCTAACCAAGGTCGGGCTGCCGAAGAACATCTGGGCGCTGTTCCAGGTGGTCGAATACCTGCGCGCCTTCCTGTTCGGGCGTCTGGGCTGGTCGTCGATGAACGGCATGCTGATCATCTCGGGCGCCTTCGGCGTGTTCCGCAAGGACGCCGTGGTGCTGGCCGGCGGCTACCGCCGCGACACCATCGGGGAAGACATGGAACTGGTGGTGCGTATGCACCGCCTGCTGCGCGAACGCCGCCAGCCCTACCGCATCGAGTTCGTGCCCGACCCGGTGTGCTGGACCGAGGCGCCGGAAGACTACAAGACGCTCAGGAACCAGCGCATCCGCTGGCAGCGCGGCCTGGCCGAGAGCCTGAACGCCAACTGGGGCCTGCCGCTGTCGCGCAACGGCGGCGTGCCGGGCTGGCTGGCCTTCCCCTTCATGCTGCTGTTCGAGTGGCTGGGGCCCCTGGTGGAGCTGGGCGGCTATGTGTTCATGGTGCTGGCCTTCTTCACCGGGCTGATCTCGTGGCAGGCCTTCGGCGCCTTCCTGTTCGTGGCCGTGGGCCTGGGCATCCTGCTGTCGGCCTCCGGCCTGCTGCTGGAAGAGATGTCCTTCCACATCTACCCGCGCGGCAAGCAGCTGCTGATGCTCGGGCTGGTCGTGATCCTCGAGAACTTCGGCTACCGCCAGCTCAATTCGGTCTGGCGCCTGATCGGCCTGTGGCGCTGGGCCATGCAGACGGAATCAACCTGGGGCACGATGAAACGCAAGGGCACCTGGCAAAGCGGCGCCCAGAAATAGGCGACGCGCTAGACTGCCCTCATGTCCCGCCACCTTCTTGCCCTGCTCGTCATGACCGCCCCGCTGCATGCCGCAACGCTGAGCGTCTGTCCCGCCACGGGCGACGCGCCGGCGCGCGCCTTCATCGGCGATGGTCCGGGCTGCCGCAAGATCGAACTGGGAATCGACGTCGCGCGGATCGAGACGGTGTACATGCTGCCGGCGGATGCGCGTCCCGAACAGACCATCCTGCTGCAGGGTGACGACAGCAAGGGGACGCTGGCGGTCAGCGAACATACCCTGGTGCCCGCCAAGCCGCAGCCCGATCTACCGGCGCCGATGCCCTTCGGCGAGAACCTGCTGGCGACAATGCGGATGCGTACCTTCGGGGTCGAGGAGCGCGTTCAGGCGAGCCTGCAGGATGGCCGCCTGCGCATCGAGTGCAAGGCCGGGACGAAACCTGCCGGCGTGCTGCTGCGCGGCCCCTGGTACCTGCCGCGTGCCGCGGCAAGCCTGCAGGCGACGTTTTCAGGCAAGGGACAATTCCTGTGGCAGGCCGCTGACGCGGCGCGCGCCGCGCGCGAAGATGCGATCGACATGGGCAGCCTGTCCTCCACCGGGCGGCTGTCCCTGCCCGCGGGCCTGGAGCGCCACACGTGGGAACAGTTCACTATTCTGTGTCCGGCGCAGGCATCCAGCCTGTCGCTCGACGCACTGACTCTGGAGCCGGCCGCGGCTGCGCGGGCGCCCCGCTCGACCTGGATCTGGAACCAGGCCGAATGGCGCGAGCGCGGCCAGGCGCTGATCGACTGGGCCACGCAAGAGAAGATCGGCGAGCTGTTCGTCACTGTTCCTCTTCAGGAAGGACGCGTCATCGAGCCGGAAGCACTGGCGGCCTTCGTCAAGGCGGCCGGAGCGCGCGGCATCGCGGTGACCGCGGTCGATGGCGACCCGCACATGGTGCTGCCCGGAGAGCAGGCGCCCACGGCGGCGCGCGCCCGTGCCTATGCCGCCTACAACGCGCAGGCGGAACCGGCTGCGCGCCTGAAAGGCATGCAGTTCGACGTCGAACCTTACCTGCTTCCGGCGCATGTGCTGCCGCCGTCGGAGCGCGACCGGCGCTACCTGGAACTGGCGGCGCGGTTGCGCGAGGCGGCAGGATCGATGCGGCTGGAATTCGTCGTGCCGTTCTGGTGGGATGGCAAGCCGGATCTGCTGCGCGAGCTGGCCAGATCGGCCGACGCGCTGTCGGTGATGGATTACCGCACCGATCCTGGACAGATCTACCGCTTCGCCGTGCCCTTCCTGGACTGGGCCGAGATGCATGGCAAGCAGGTGCGCATTGCGCTGGAGGCGGGGCCGATCGGGGCAGAGACCCAGCGTCGCTACCAGCGCGCGGCTAAAGGGGCTGCAGGCGACATGCTGCTGTTCGAACTGGAGGGACAACAGGTGCTAATAGTGCTCAGACAACCGGCGGCGCATGCGAAGGCGCAGGCGTTCACGCTGGCCGGCAGCAGAAGCGTCGATGGATCGGCCACGACCTTCCACGCGGATAAGGCGGCGTTGACGCGTTTGCTGCCGAAGCTGGAAACCGCCTTCGGAGCTTGGAAGGGATTCGGAGGAATAGCGCTGCACGAATGGCGCTAACCAGCGCCCCGCCACCTGACCGTCGTTCCCGCGCAGGCGGGAAACCAAGTTCCTGTGCGTGACTGCTACGTGCATTCCCAGCGATCCGCAACCGACCGGATGGTTCGTCCGTTCCGACTTCAAGCGGACTTGGAACGCCTAACAAAACCTCCGTAGCCGCGTTGCGGCTCCTTGCCGTACAGGCCGGCTCCTTGCCGTACAGGCGTACTGTCTTCGCCGCGGCGCCTTGCTCTGAAGGTTTCGTTAGGCGTTCTTAGCCGTGACGACGATGATCTCGCCCTACCAGAAGAAAGGCCGAAGTTGTAGTTCCCTGGATATGATCTTCGCGCCATCCCCAGATTGTCTTGGATTGCTTGCCGCAGCAGTCGCAATGGCCTGTCGATTCATTCCAAAAATTCGCTCGAACCGCATCTTTTTTATTCATGGATGTTCCTTGTTGAGCCCGCGCATAGCTGACCGCTTGTGGCCGATTGCAGACGTACTTGTACACCGCTGCCCGCAGAATGATCGTGATTCGCCATCCCCGTGCGATCCTTAAAACATACCGATTATTAACGGGGCAGCCAGAAAGAAAGCAGCAAGCAATCTGATAGCAGTGGTGCCGCCTACGCGCGTTCCAGTATTGCGTTTTTCGACAATGAGCGACCATACAGCGCTGCCGGAACTCACGACGAGTGCGAACATATAGGCGAAGCCAATCTTCATCAGCGCTTCAGCAATGTACACCTTGCCATGTGGCGCGGACGAGTAACCGGAGACCATCCAGACCAGGCCGATCAGGACGGGTGCGACTCCCAATATCATGAGAACGTTCGCGAGGCGGAGTTTGTTATGCGGTGTCATAGCCAGGCAGTGTACCGGCGAACTCGATGAAGAAATACGCATATTCCCACGTCGTGCATGGACTATTCCGGGAAGACCGAGCGGATCCCATCGCAATAGGCGGCCGAAACAACTCTGTCTTCGCCCATTAAGGACTCCGGCGCGGACTTGCCCGCATCCTCTTCGCTCACAAAACGCAACGAAACGCGGAGCAGCGGCCTGGACAGTTGGACGAGCCTGAACGCCCGTTTTCCCCGTTCCTTCGCCAACGCGCAAGCGCCGCGCAGCATGAACATGGACTTTGCCGCGACGCTTCCCGCAGGATGCAAGAGTTCGACGGTCGAAGCGGTGTCGCTACGCTCGACCTCCTGGAACACCATGCCCGGAGAAATGCCACCGGCATTCGGTGCGGGGCTCGCGGCCATGCGGAACAAGGGGGTATCGGCAGCGTGCGGCTGCGAGGCGAAGATGCACAGCAGAAAAGCGGAAAGGATCTTGATTTTCATGGGAGCCTGAGAGTGGGGACAAAGGCGGCGTCGATTAGCCGCGATGTCCATCCTCGCATCGGCGCCATGTGGCCGGCAATCGCTGCCGGCGACGGCTAGCGACACGCGCCCCAGGGTGTCATACCGTGCTCCCACGCAAGGCCTCAGGCCGTCGGCAGCCCCACCACAAAGCGCGTCCCCTTCCCCATCTCCGTTTCGAACGCAATCGTTCCGCCATGCTCCTCGACGATGGCCCGGCTGATGCTCAGGCCCAGCCCCGTCCCGCCCTTCGGCCGCGTATCCGCCGCATCCGCCTGCGCGAAGCGCTCGAACACCCGACTGCGGAACTCCGGCGCAATCCCCGGCCCCTCGTCGGTCACGGTCAGGCGCGCCTTGCCCTGGCTCTGCGCCAGCCCGAGGGTCACGGCCCGGCCATGCGGCGTGAACTTGATCGCATTCGACAGCAGGTTCACCAGCACTTGCACCATGCGGTCGTGATCGACCTCGGCGCGGATATGTTCCGCACCTTGCTGGCTGTCCAGCCGCAGCAGCACGCCGGCCTGCTGCGCATGCCCCTGCATCGAGGCTAGCGCATGCTCGGCCAGCGGCAGCAGCGGCTGGGCCGCGCGCCGGTATTCCATCTTCCCCGACTCCATCTTCTGGATATCGAGCAGGTCGTTCACCATGCGCACCAGGCGTTCGGCGCTCTGGCTGGCGATGCGGATCAGGCCGGCCACGTCCGGCGCCAGCTCACCCGCCATGCCCTCGTCCAGCATCGACAAGGACGCGCGGATCGACGTCAGCGGCGTGCGCAGCTCGTGCGAGACGGTCGAGATGAATTCGTTCTTCATGCGCTCGACCTTCTTGCGCTCCGATATATCGTGCAGGAACACGCTGAAGAAGGCGTCCTCGCCCTGACCGGCCAGGCCGGCCGTCATCTCGATGGGGAATTCCGCACCCTGGCGGTTGATCACGGTGCGCTCCAGGCGCCGCCCGAGCGCGCCCAGCTGGCCGGTCTGGCGGAAGGCGTGCAAGGCCTTGCCGACGCTGGCGCGGTGGCGCTCCGGCACCACCAGCTCGGCCAGCGGCCAGCCCACCGCTTCGTGGCGGCGCCAGCCGAACATGCGCTCGGCGGCGGCGTTCCAGTCGACGATCAGGCCGCGCTGGTCGACCGCGACGAAGGCATCCTGGGCGGCGTCGACGATGGCGCCGATGCGCTGCTCGCTGGCGCGCACCGCCGCCAGCGCGCGCTCGAGGTCGCGCGTGCGCTCCTCCACCCGCCGCTCGAGGGTTGCGTTCAAGTCCTGCAGCTCGGCACGGCGCTGCACCAGGTCGGTCACCAGCGCGTTCAGCGCGCCGGAGAGCTTGCGCACCTCGTCGTAGCCGTCGCGGCTCGGCACCAGCTCGGTGGTGTCGCCGCGCCGCAGGCGGTCGGCCGAATCGGCCAGTTCGCCCAGCGGACGCGTGATGCGGCGCGCCACCAGCACGCCGGCCAGCGAGAACAGCACCGCCAGCGCCGCCCCGCTCCACAGCGCGCGCTCGCGCAGGCGCGCCACCGGCCGGTAGGCGTCTTCGACGTCCTGGCGCACCAGCACGTTCCAGCCCAGGCCCGGATAGATGCCGCGCCCCTTGGTCGCGCCGTAGCCGACCAGGTAGGAGCGGCCGTCCGGCCACTCCTCGACCAGGTAGCCGGTGCGTTGCTGGCGCGCTTCGCGCAGGCTGGGCTGATCGATGGTCTTGCCCTGCAGGTCTTCGGGCCCCAGCAGGACCACGCCTTCGGCGCTGACGATCAGGGCCTGCACCTTGCCGCGCGCCTGCACCGGCGCGATGATCGAGCGCTCGACGTCGCGCGCCCACTGCCAGGACAGGTGTACGCCCAGCACGCCGGCCGGCTTGCCCTGCGCGTCCATGTAGGGGAAGGCCACGTCGACGAAGCGGCGCGGCTCGCCTTCCGGCGCCGGCAGCAGCTTGGCCAGCAGCACGGCTTCGTGCACGTCGCCCACGTAGACGCCCTTGAGCGCGTCGCGGAACCAGGGCCGCTGCGCCACGTTGGCGCCTTCCAGCAGGCCGCGCGCTTCCACGAGCACCTTGCCGTCCAGGCCGGCCATGCCGATCCACTCGTAGTACCAGTAGGTTTCCTGCATGTCGGCCAGCACCTTGCGGCGCCGCTCCTGGCCCGTGGCCGGGTCGACCAGGTCGGGCCGGCGCGCCATCAGGCTGACTTCGCGGTAGCGCTCGTACATGCCGCGGTCGAGCTTGTCGGCGGTCTGCATCGCCAGCTCCCCCAGGCCATGGCCGATGCTGCTCTTGACCTGCTCGGTGGAGGCGCTTTCCACCACCTCGACCAGCAATAGGGTCAGCACGACGGTCAGGGTGGAAAACGCCAGCGCCAGCCAGGCCCCCAGGCCGCGTGGCTTCAGACCTTCAGGAATTGCGCTAAAAATTGCCATAATGCACTTAAAAATACTGAATCCACAGCGTAACACACCAGGTCGATGCCCAGCGGATAGTAGCGAACGGGGCTACCCGCTACGGATAGGGCCGCCCGAATCCGCCCTCTAGAAAGCCTGCCGTTCCGCACGGCCACAGCCGATTTCCGCTAAACTTGTGTGTTACATGGAATCACGCCACCGATTGGGAAACACCGTCATGCAAGCCACCGCCACCGCCGCCCTCCTCGACTACGCCACTTCGTGCACCCTGCCCACGCCCTGGGCCCAGTTCACGCTGCACGCCTGGGTCGAGCCGGCCACCGGCAAGGAGCACCTGGCGATGGCCCTGGGCGACCTGTCCACCGGCGAGCCGGTGCTGGCGCGCGTGCACTCGGAATGCCTGACCGGCGACGTGATGTTCTCGCAACGCTGCGACTGCGGCGCCCAGCTCGAAGGCGCGCTGCAGCGCATCGCCGAGGAAGGCCGCGGCATCCTGCTTTACCTGCGCCAGGAAGGCCGCGGGATCGGCCTGGTCAACAAGATCCGCGCCTACCGCCTGCAGGAAGCCGGCGCCGACACGGTCGAGGCCAACCTGCAGCTGGGCTTCCACGCCGACGCCCGCAACTACGAGCTGTGCCGCCCGATGCTGGAGCATTTCGGCATCCAGTCGGTGCGCCTGATGACCAACAACCCGCGCAAGATCGATGCCCTGACCCGCCTGGGCATCCAGGTGGCCGAGCGCGTGCCCCTGCTGGTCAACCGCAACGCCTTCAACAACAGCTACCTGAACACCAAGCAGGCCAAGCTGGGCCACATGATGACGCCCGCAGCGGCGCAGGCTTCCGACGCCGCGTAAGACCCGGAGGCGCCTAACGCGCGCGCAGCCCGTTGATCTGGTGGCAAGATAGAGGCCTACGTCTTGCCATCCAGAGATTGAATGAAACGGGTAGTCATTGCTCTTCTCCTGTCCTGCCTGGGCCTGAGCGCGGCGACCGCGCCGAATGCGCCGCCCGCCGCCTCCCGTCCCGCCAGCCAGGTCGCCAACCAGGGGCCCTCCGCCGCCGCCGGACCGGCCGCGCAGGAACTGCCGCCCGCCGCCACGCCGCCCGCGCCCGGTCCCGGCGAAGTCGAGGCCCAGGAACCGCTGCCGCCGCCGTCCTCCGCCGCACAGGACCTGTATGCGTCCGCGCGCGCCGACCTGCTGCAGATCCGTATGCTGCTCAAGAACGGCCGTACCCAGTCGACCGTGGGCTCGGGCTTCCTGGTCGGCGACACCAACCTGGCGCTGACCAATTACCATGTGGTGTCGCAGATGGCGCTCGACCCGGACGTCTACACCGCCGAGTACATCGACACCGACGGCAACACCGGCCCGGTCGAACTGATGGCGGTCGACGTTCTGCACGACCTGGCCGTGGTGCGCGTCAACCGCAACGGCAGCGGCTTCTTCAAGGTGCCGGAACGGAAAGTCACCCTGCGCCAGGGCCAGTACCTGTACTCGCTCGGCAACCCGCTCGACCTCGGCTTCGCCATTTCGGAAGGCTCGTACAATGGCGTCCTGCAGCGCAGCTTCTACGACCGCCTGATCTTCAGCGGCCCGATCAATTCCGGCATGAGCGGCGGCCCCAGCATCACGGCCAGCGGCACAGTGGCCGGGATCAACGTGGCGCGCCGCCTGGACGGTGAGTCGGTCAGCTTCCTGGTGCCGGTCAAGTATGCGCAGGAACTGCTGCGCACGGTGGCGGCCCAGCCGGCGCCGCCGAAAGACTTCAATCCCCTGATCGCCCAGCAGCTGCTGGTCCACCAGGGCGGCATGGTCGACCGCCTGCTCGACGAGCCGCTCACCCTCAAGGGCATGGGCCCCTACCTGGTGCCGGTGCGCGAATCCGGCCAGGTGCGCTGCTGGGGCCGCTCGACGGTGAAGTCGGAAGCGGCCTACAGCGTCGACGCCATCAATTGCGTGATGCAGTCGGCCGTGTTCGTGTCGAATTCCCAGCAGACTGGTGCCGTGGGCCTGAGCCACCGCTACATCCGCTCCGGCAGCATGGAACCGCTGCGCTTCGCGGCGCTGGCCAGCGACCTGTTCGGGGTCGAGGGCTTCGGCAGCATCGGCGACCCGCGCCTGACCAAGCCTTTCTGCACCGAGCGCTTCGTGCACACCCGCTCGCTGCCGCTGCGCGCCGTGACCTGCGTGCGCGGCTACCGCAAGTTCGAGGGCCTGTACAACTTCACCCTGCTGACCGCCAGCACCGACTCCGCCCAGGCCAGCCTGCAAAGCCGGGTCGACGTGTCCGGCGTCTCCTACGAAAACGGCTTGCGCGTGACGCAAGCCTTCCTGGGCGCCTTCGGGCGCAGCGGACGCCGATGAACGGGCCCTGGACCATTGAAATGCTGGCCCGCAACGGCGAGGTGCTGCACCGCTATCGCGTGGCCGCGCTGCCGATCCGGGTGGGCCGCGCCTATGACAACGACTTCATCGTCGACGACGACTACGCCGCGCCGCACCACGTGGTGATCCAGGAGAGCCCGGACGGCAAGCTGCTGCTGCGCGACCTGGGCAGCCGCAACGGCATCGTGCACAAGGGCCGCCGGGTCACCGAACTCGCACTGGACGGCGACACCGTGGTGCGCATGGGCCACACCACCCTGCGCGTGCGCGGCGCCGACTATCCCGTCGGCCCGGAACTGCGCGACCGCACCATGCACGGCTGGGAAGGCCTGCTGCCGGGCGCGGCCGGCGCCCTGCTCACCGGCCTGGTGGCGCTGCTGGCTGCATGGCTGACCGACCGCGGCAGCTACGAGCTGGAACGCTACGTGCAGGCGCTCGCGGCCGGGATCGGCATCGGCCTGCTGTGGAGCGGCCTGTGGGCCTTCAACAACCGGGTCTTCAGCCGTCACGCGCGCCTGGGACGGCATTTGTTCATCTTCGGCTGCGGCCTGGCGACCCTGCTCGCCTTCCGCTTGCTGGCCAGCCTGCTGGCCTATGCCTATTCCTGGGAATGGCTCACCCGCTACGGCTCGCACGCGGCGGTGCTCACGGTGGCCGGGGTCATCTATTTCCATCTGGCCACCGTAAAACCCCAGCTCCGGACACGCCTGCGCGCGATCTGCGCCGGCATGGCCATCCTCGCTTCCGGGCTGGTGCTAGTGGGCAACGAGCAACGCCACGGGCGCGTGGCAGACGAGCTCTACATGTCGGTCTTGTTGCCGCCCGAACTAAGGGCCAGCCCCGATGCGCCGGTGGCCGAGTTCATCGGCCAGGTCGGTGCGATGCGCGCGGAGATCGATGCCGAGCGCAGGCGCAAGCCGGGGGACGAAGGCTGAGCCGGATGCACACAAAGCGGTGGCGCGGCCGATCCCGCAGGCGTATAGTGGTTTTTCCGGCCGACGCCTGTCGGGCCGTACTACAGGGGAGCCGCACATGACCGAGCGCCAGCGCCGTGCCGACAAGGCGACCGCCGACGCCGTCGCGCGGGCAATGAACATCCTGTCCGTTCGCGGCGCCGGGCTGGCGCGGCACTACATGGAATATAAACGGGTTGCGGGCACCGTCATTGCGCGCACGCTCGCCGAGCCCGGCCTGCGGCGCCGTCCCAGCGCCGGGCAGGCCGTCACGGAAGCCATCACCCCTTCGAGCGCACAGGACAATAGCTGACGGCCATGCGCCCACCAGCGAAAGGAGCCAGCCAGATGCCATCACCTATCGCCTCCGCCACGCCGCCGGGCCCCTTGCGCCCCCTGCTCACGCTGGCGCGCCGTCTCCTGCAGACGGACGATGCCGATACCGCCCTCACGCTTGCCGGACAAGCCCTGGTCGAGCTCGCACGCGTGGATGCGGGGCTGCTGGTTGTGCGCGGCAATGGCGGCGGCGGCGTCGAGTTCGATCGCGAAGGCACACCGCGCGCCGTGGACACGGGCCACGACTGGTATCCGTTCGCGGCGGCCATCCTGGACGGTTCCCGGTCCACGCCAGCCGTCGAGGCGCGCCTGCTCGGCATCGGCTTGCCGGATCCGGCGCCCGCGGCCGCACTGGTGGTCCAGTGGGCCGACGAGCCGGACGAAGGTGTCATCGCCGGCCGCCGGTACACGCTCGCCATCGTGCTCGAGCTGGCCGTGGCCGCCCTTGGCCGTATCCATGAATACGCCCAGCTGGCCAGCCTGGTCGGCAGGCAGCGCGCCCAGCTGCTGGGAGAGTCACAGGCGCATGCCGCCGAACTGGCGCGGCGCGACGTCCTCGAAAGCGAAATGCGGGTGCTGTCGCTGACCGACATGCTCACCGGACTGCACAACCGGCGCGGTTTTTTTGTCCATGCGGAACAGGTGTTCAAGGTGGCGCGCCGCCGGCACGCACCCAGCGCCGTGCTGTTCGCGGATGTCGACCATCTCAAACTGGTCAACGACCAGCTCGGTCACGACGCTGGCGACCATCTGATCCGCGATGCGGCCGAGGTGTTCCGCGCTTCCTTTCGGAGTGCCGATGTGGTCGGGCGCCTTGGGGGCGACGAGTTCGTGGCCTACACGCTGGAAGACGCCCAGCCGCAGACCATCCTTGCGAGGCTGCAGGACAACTTGAACGCGTTCAACCTGATGCAGGAACGCCCGTACCGCTTGTCGCTCAGCGCCGGCATCGTGTCCTGCGAACCAGACGAACACCAAAGCCTGCTCAACTACGTTGTCCTTGCGGACCAGCAAATGTATGCCAACAAGCGCAGCCGGCTTCATTAGCGTTTGCTGCCTCCCCCGAACTGAGTTGCCTCATTGCATGCGTGGCGCGAGCCCGCTTGAGCGCGTATAGTGCTGTCCTTGAAAAAATTACGTACTCAAGGGGATGGGAGACATGTCTGCACCACGCCAGCGACGCCATGACCAGGCGACGGCGAATGCCGTTGCACGTGGACTCAATATTCTTTCCGTGCGCGACGCGGAGGTGGCACGGCGCTACATGGAGCACAAGCACGTGCCCGAGCCGGTCATCGAGCGCACGCTCACCCAACCTGGACAGCGCCGCAAGCTGAGCCCCGAGCAATGCGTCTCGGAGGCCATCATGCCCTTGTGCAGGCGCGGCAATCACTGAGCAGCACCTTTCTCCCGTCCTTGGCGGCAAGGCCTCTTGCACGCCGGCGGCTGGCCCCTGGCGGCCGCGCGCCCGGCTCCTGGAAGCGTTCGAGCGCCCGGGCCGGACCGGCGGAAAATTCAGGGCGCATGAAATGCGGACAAGGCGTCCTGCAGAGGCCATGGGGCGCTATGATGCCTGGCTGATATGACCTCATCCATGGAGACCCGATGCGCGCCGCCTGCCTTGCCCTGTTCTCCACCACCATCCTGATCGGCGGCGCCCGCGCCGACAGCCTCGACGACGCGCTGCTTGCCGAAATGAAGCGGCGCCACGTGCCGGGCCTGAGCGTGCTGGTGCTCAAGGACGGCAAGGTCATCAAGGAAAAAGGCTACGGCCTGGCAAACGTCGAACACCAGGTGCCAGTGACGCCGCGCACCGTGTTCCAGTCCGGCTCGGTCGGCAAGACCTTTACCGCGGCCCTGATCCTGCTGCTCGAGCAGGACGGCAAGCTGAGCCTGGACGATCCGATTTCGCGCCACCTGGCGAACACGCCGCCGGCCTGGGAAAAGATCACGGTGCGCCACCTGCTCACCCACACCTCGGGCCTGGGCGATCCCTACGAAAACCTCGACTTCCGCAAGGACTACAGCGACGAGGAGCTGATCGCCCTGGAAGCGT
This sequence comes from Massilia sp. ZL223, assembly GCF_018119395.1. Lineage (GTDB taxonomy): Bacteria > Pseudomonadota > Gammaproteobacteria > Burkholderiales > Burkholderiaceae_D > Telluria. Next base: position 59,463 of record NZ_JAGPWD010000005.1, on the reverse strand, counting down.
CCATCCCGATGCGTTTCGCGCCCGGCGAGAAGTGGGCGTACAGCAATATGGGCTACCACCTGCTGGGCTTCATCGCCAACCGCGCCGGCGGCAAGTTCTACGGCGACCAGCTGCGCGAACGCATCTGGGCGCCGCTGGGCATGGGCACGCGCGTCATCACCGAGGCCGACATCGTTCCCCATCGCGCCGCCGGCTACGAGTGGAAGCATGGCGTCCTGAAGAACCAGTCCTGGGTGGCCCCGCGCCTGAACACGACGGCGGACGGCAGCCTCTACCTGACCGCGCGCGACCTGGCGGCCTGGGACCAGGCGCTGTACGGCGACAAGGTCTTGAACGCCAGGCTGCGCCAGGCCAGCTTCACGCCGGCCAGGCTGAACGACGGCAGCGAGGCGCCCTACGGGCTGGGCTGGTACGTCGACACCGTCAAGGGCCGCCGCCACATCCATCACGGTGGCGCCTGGCAAGGCTTCCGTAGCTATCTGTGCCGCTACGTCGACGACAAGCTGACGGTCGTGATCCTGGCGAATTCCGACTCCGCCCGGCCGTCCAAGTTCGCCAGCATGGTGACCAGCCACTACGCGCCGACGCTGATCGAGCCGCCGGCCAGGCCGATCGCCGATCGCGAACCGGCCGTGACCGCCCGCGTGCGCGAGATCGCCGCACGCCTGGGCGCCGGCGAGATGCCGGCCGGGCTGGGCCCCGAGGTCACGGCCAAGTTCACGCCGCAGACGCTGTCCCGCATCGCCGCCTTCATGCAGGAGATTGGCGCGCTGCGCTCGGTCGAACTGCTGGCGCGGGAAGACGAGGAACAGGGCCGGGCCTACCGCTACCGCTTCCACTACGAGGGCGAAACGATGCTGGCCAAGCTGATGATCGGCAAGGACGGCCAGGTCGGCCGCTTCAGCTTCCAGCCCGAGTAAGCCCGGCCCGGCTTTACAAGCGGCGGCCGATCGCCGATGATCGGCCATCGCTCATCCACGCCGCCGCCATGCTTCCGAACCGCAGCACCATCGCCGCCCTGCTCGCCTGGCTTCTCTTCTGGCTCCTGATGGTGCTGGTCGCTGTCGAGGACTTCCGGCGCGACGGCGGCCAGGCCATCTGGCAGCCGGTACTGTGGGAGACTTCCTCGGCCCTGGTAGCGACTTCCCTCCTGCTGGTGCAGCGGCGCTTCACCCGGCGCCACGACGCGCTGATCGCCACGCCCTGGCGCTGGGCCCTGGTGCAAGCGCGTTGGCTGCCGCTGTACTGGATCGCCTTCGTGCCCCTGGTATTCGGTATCCGCCATGCCGTGTACGCGCTGGCGGGCGCCTCCTACGATCACGAACCCTGGGGCGAGGTGTTCGTCTACGAGGCGCTCAAGATCACGGTCTTCGTGTGCCTGTTCACGGCGATCGGCTTCGGCCTGCTGTCCTACCGCCAGCTGCTCGGCGAGCGGGTGCGCGCGCAGCAGGCGCAGGCCCTGCTGCGCGAGGCCCAGCTGGAGCGCCTGGCGCGCCAGATGCAGCCGCACTTCCTGTTCAACGCCCTCAACACGATTTCCTCGCTGATGCACCAGGACGTGGCGCGCGCCGACGCCACCCTGGTGCAGCTGGCCGAGGTGCTGCGCGCCACTCTGGCGCTCGGCGCGCGGCCCCAGGCCAGCCTGGCCGACGAGCTGCGCCTGGCGCGCGGCTACGCGGCCGTGATGGCCGAACGCTTCGAGGGGCGTGTGACGCTGGACTGGGACATTGCCGACGAGGCGCTCGGCGCCGCCTTGCCCGCCGTGAGTGTGCAGCCGCTGCTGGAGAACGTGTTCAAGCACACGGTCGAACGGCGCCGCGGCCTGACGCGGATCGCCGTCAGCGCGGCCTGCCGCGATGGCCTGCTGGTGCTGCGCGTCGAGGATGACGGCGGGCAGCTGGATGCCCAGGGCAGGCCGGGTATCGGGCTGGCCAACCTGCGCGCGCGCCTGGAAGTCCTGCACGGGAACCGGGCGGCGCTGGAGCTGTCGCAGCTGGAGCCCGCCGGGGTGCGGGCGGAAGTGCGGGTGCCATGCGCATCCTGATCGTCGACGACGAGCGCCCGGCGCGCGAGCGGCTGCGCCGCATGCTGGCGCTGGAAGCGGGGATCGAGGCCGTGGAGGAAGCGGCCGACGGGATCGAGGCCTTGCAGCGGATCGGCGAATTCGCGCCGGACGCGCTGCTGCTCGATATCGAGATGCCCGAGCTGTCGGGGATCGACCTGGCCGCCTCGCTGCCGGCGCCGGCGCCGCTGGTGGTGTTCGTGACCGCCTACGACGAGTATGCGCTGCGCGCCTTCGATGCGGAAGCGGTCGACTACCTGCTCAAGCCCTTCGACCAGGCGCGCCTGCACCGGGCGCTCGATCGCCTGCGTGCGCGTCTGGCGGCCGGGGGCGGTTCGACGCTGCCGTCGGCGCCGCCGCGCCAGCTGCTGGTGAGCGAGCGTGGCGGCACGCGCGTGGTGGCGGTGGCCGACATCGAATGGCTGGAAACGGCCGACAATTACGTGGCGCTACATACGGCCAACGGGGCGCCGCTCCTGCGCCAGACCCTGGCCGGCCTGCTCGAACGCCTGGGGCCGGGCTTCGTACGCTGCCACCGGCGTGCGGCGGTGCGCCTGGCCTGCATCGACAGGATCGTGGCGCTCGACAAGGGAGATTGCGAGATCGTGCTGCGCAGCGGTGCAACAGTGCCGTGCAGCCGTCAGTATCGCGCCGGCCTGGTGGGAAAGCTGCAGCCCTAGGCTTGCCGGCGCCGCATCCCGCCGGCTTCCGTCTCGCCCCGGCCCACTCCCGCTTCGCCCCATTCTGCTGGCCCATGCGCACCCGCGGCGGCAAGCTGGCGCCATCGACATTTCGAGAGCGGACCATGCAAACTCACCCTCGCCATCCGGCAGCGCGCCTCTACTTCCTCGACTGGGTGCGCATCCTCGCCTTCTTCGTCCTGATCGCCTACCACATCGGCATGTACTACGTGACCTGGGACTGGCACGTGAAAAGCCCCTACGCTTCCGACGCGCCCGAACCCTTCATGATGCTGTCCTCCCCCTGGCGCCTGACCCTGCTGTTCTTCGTGGCCGGCGCCGCTTCCCGCTTCCTGGCCGAACGACTCGGCACGCCCTCCTTCCTGCGCCAGCGCAGCCTGCGCCTGCTGGTGCCGCTGCTGTTCGGCATGGCCGTGATCGTGCCGCCCCAGCCCTATTTCGAAGTCGTCGAAAAGCTCGGCTACGGCGACGGCTTCGGCGCCTTCATGCGGCTCTACTACAGCGCCTATGGCGGCTTCTGCCGCGAAGACTGTCTCGATCTGCCTACCTGGAACCACCTGTGGTTCGTCGCCTACCTCTGGGTCTACACGATGCTGCTGGGCCTGCTTGCCGCGCTGCTTCCCGGCACGGCCATCGAGGCCCTGTCCGCCCGCATCGGGCGCCTGCTCACCGGCTGGAAATTGCTGCTGCTGCCCGCCGCCGTGCTGGGTCTGGTGCGCAACCTGCTGGTACAGCGTTTTCCCTCGACCCATGGCCTGGTCGACGACTGGTACAACCATGCCGCCTATTTCCTGCCCTTCCTGCTCGGCGCCCTGATGGCGCGCAGCCCGCGCTTCTGGGAGCAGATGACGGCACAGCGCTGGCCGGCGCTGCTGCTGGCCCTCGCCGGCTGGGCCAGCGTCGTACTGTGGAACGCCACGCCGGACGACGCACCCGGCGCCGCCTTCCTGATGCAGTGCGTGCCGCTCATCCGCTGCGTCTACACCTTGTGCGCCTGGTGCGCGATCGTGGCGGCCTGCGGCTTCGCGCGCCGCCACCTCGACGCCGACGGCCCGGCGCGGCGCTACCTCACCGAAGCGGTGTTCCCGGTCTACATCGCCCACCAGACCCTGATCGTGGTCATGGCGCACGCTTTCAAGCCGCTGCGCCTGCCGCCGGGGCTGGAAGCGCTGCTGCTGGCCGTGCTCACCATCGCCGGCTGCTTCGTCCTGTTCGAGGCCGTGCGGCGCGTGCGCCTGCTGCGCCCGTTCTTCGGCCTGGCGCCGCTGCCAGTGCAAGCGGGCGGGCGCAGCAAACAGGCCGAAGCAGAAGCAAAGGCGGCCTAATGGGCCGTGCTGCCGGTCGGACGCCCTTCCTTGCCGGCCTGCGCCTGGGCGGCTTGCTGGGTAGCCGGGGCCCCGCCCCTGCCCTCCGCCATGCGCTGGGCCTCGCCATTGGGACGGACAAAAGGATCGGCCATGCCGCGCAGCGCTTCCTGCTGCGAGCGTATGCCGCGCTCGGTTTCCTCGGCGGTGCTGCGCGCCACTTCATCGACCAGGGTGCGCGCGGTGCGCGTGGTGTTCTGCACATGCTGCTCGGTCACGCGCGCCAGCTCGACCTGGGCCTCCGCCGCCAGGCGCGCGATGTGCTGCTGGTAGGCGCGCAGTTTCTCCGAGGTCGGCTGGGCGCGCGACGCGGCGGCGCTGATCATCTCGGTCTGGCGGTCGGCGCTCAGCACCTGCTGGCTGGCCAGGGTGGTTTCTTCCAGCAGGGTCTGGGCCAGCTGGATGTTCAGGTTGCACATGTGCTGGAAGGAACGGAACAGGGACTTCGACATCTCGTTTACGAACGCAGCCTGCGCGTCCATGTGGCTGCGCACAGCCGGCGTCACGGATTGGGGAAATGGGTACATGCGGTTCCTCACTGAATGGATGATTGGACGGCGTGCCGTGGCGCGTCCATGGGCCCACGCTGCGGCACGAGCCTAGTAGGCTAGCGCCGCGACCCGCGCGGCGCTTGATGTGCGCCAAACGTGTCCAAGGTCCCGCTACGGCCCGCTCAGCGCGGCGCGTCCGGCGCCGCAGGGGACAGCGGCGCGCCGCAGTCCTTGCAGAACCTGGCGGTGGCTTCGTGCCCGACGCTGCCGCAGGCGCCGCAGCTGCGGCGCGGACGCGGACGCGGGCGCTCGGCCCCGCCGCGGCGGTCGTTGCGGCGCGCCGTCATCTCGGCCGTCACGATGCCGGTCGGCACCGCCAGGATGCCCCAGCCCAGCAGCATCATGAACGAAGCGATGCCGCGTCCCAGTGTGGTCTGGGGGGCGATGTCGCCATAGCCGACGGTCGTCATGGTGACCGTGGCCCAGTACATTGCCAGCGGGATGCTGGTGAAACCGTTCTCCGGCCCCTCGACCACGTACATCACGGTGCCGAGGATCAGGATCAGCATCAGCACCACCGACAGGAACACCAGGATCTTGCGCCGGCTCGCGGCCAGGGCCTCGCCCAGGCGCGTGTATTCCTCGATGTAGAGGGTGAGCTTGAAGATGCGGAACACGCGCAGCAGGCGCAGGATGCGGATGTCGATCAGGAGTTCGCTGCCCGGCACCAGCAGCGAGAAATAGGTCGGCAGGACCGACACCAGGTCGATCGCGCCGTAGAAGCTGGTGGCGTAGCGCAAGGGGCGCTCGACACAGGCCAGGCGCGCCACGTATTCCAGCGTGAACAGCAAGGTGAAGGCCCATTCCAGCGCCGCCATCGGCCCCGGATAGCGTCCGCCGATCGAGGGCACGCTGTCGAGCACCACGACCAGGATGCTGAGCAGGATGGCGAACACCAGGATGATGTCGAAGCGGCGCCCCGCCGGCGTGTCAATCCCGAAGATGACGTCGAACATGGTCCGGCGCCAGCCGCCCGCAGGGCGGCCCAGCACATCGGGCAGTTCTTGCGGCGTGGGCGTCGCCAGCGGGCTCATCGGCTTGGCGGCCCCTTGAGCTCGACCGTGTTGCCCTCCGGATCCTGGAGGTAGATCGAGGGGCCCTCGCCTTCGGCGCCGTAGCGCGACTCCACCGGCCCCGCGGCCACGTCGTGGGCCGCCAGGTGGGCGCGGATCGCCGCTTCGTCGAAAGGCTCGACGCGCAGGCACAGGTGGTCCAGGTTGCGGCCCTCGCGGCCGGGCGCGGCCCCGCCCGCGCGGCCCAGCTTGCCGTCGACCGGCACCAGGTCGATCAGGGCACTGCCGGCGCGCAGCTGGACCAGGCCGATTTCATCCTGGCGGCGCTCGACCGGACAGCCCAGCACCTGGCCGTAGAAGCCCACCATGCGCTCCAGGTCGGTCACCCGCAGCACCAGGTGGTCGAGCCCGCGAACCGGAATGGCATGAGGCGCGTCAGGATGCATGGCGGTCCACCCAGGCGGCGAAGTTGTCGATATAGGTCTGCAGGAAAGCGCGGGTCGAGTCGTCGCTCAGGCGCGCGCCGTCGAACTTGCCCGCGATGCTGCCCAGGTAGGCTTCCGCCGGCATGGTCGGCATCTGCAGGAAAGGCAGGGTCTGGCGCAGGTGGTGGTTGGCGCCGAAGCCGCCGATCGCGCCCGGCGACACGCTCACGATGGCGCAGGGCTTGCCGGTCCAGGCGGCCTTGCCGTAGGGACGCGAGCCGACGTCGATGGCGTTCTTCAGCGCGCCGGGAATGGAGCGGTTGTACTCGGGGGTGCAGAACAGGACGCCGTCGGCCTGGCGGATGCGCTCGCGGAAGGCGGTGAACGCGGCCGGCGGCGTGGCGGTGTCGTCGTCCTCGTTATACAGCGGCAGATCGCGGAGCTCGACGATCTCCATCCGCAGGGATGGCGGGGCCAGTTCGATCAGGGTCTGGGCCACCTTGCGGGTGAACGATTCCTTGCGCAGGCTGCCGACGACGACGGCGATGTTCCGAGTTGCCATGATGCTCCTTTCCGGTTGAGTGCGGTGATGGAGTCCAGATGGTAACCATTTTTGCCTAGAGGCGCAGGCGGCGGTATTGCTCGAGGAAGACGGCGGCCTGGCGCTTGCCCAGCACCCGCACCGGATCGCCGTGCCAGGCATACAGGAAAGGCTCGCCGCCCTGGCGGTCGGTCAGCTTGGCCGAGACCAGGAAGCGCGTGCCGGCCGGATACCGCTCGGGATCGCAGAGCGCGCGCGAGCACTGCACGCGCAGGCTGGTCGCGTAGGCCTGGCCGGGCATGGGGCGGATGCGCAGGCGGCCGCTATGCGCGTCAAACACCGACTCGACCGCCACGTCGCGGTAGGCCCAGGCCTCGCGCGCCATGCTCAGCCTTTCGCCGGGATACGGCCATCCGGAGCCAGGCCGGCCGCCGGCTGGGGCGCCGCCTCGCGGATCGGCAGGTTGACCAGGGCGGCGGCCAGGGCCAGCAGGATGTCGGCGTACCACATCCAGGTGTAGTCGCCGCTGTGCACGAAGGACAGGCCGCCCAGCCAGGCGCCGAAGAAGCCGCCGATCTGGTGCGACAGCAGGGTCAGGCCGAACAGGGTGGCCAGGTAGCGCATGCCGAACAGCTTGCCCACCAGCCCGGCGGTCGGCGGCACGGTGGCGAGCCAGGTGAAGCCCAGCGCCGCGGCCATGATGTAGAAGGTCCAGGCGGTCTTCGGCGCCAGCAGATAGGCGATGATGATCAGCGCGCGGCCGCCGTAGATCAGGGCCAGCAGGTTCTTCATGCGGTAGCGCGCCGACAGCGCGCCGGCCAGCAGGCTGCCGAGGATGTTGAACAGGCCGATCAGGGCCAGCGCGGTGGCCGAGACCCCGGCCGGCAGGCCGCACAGGGCCACCTCGCCCGGCAGGTGGGTGACCAGGAAGGCGATGTGGAAGCCGCAGGTGAAGAAGCCCGCGTGCAGGCACAGGTAGCTGCGGTCGCGCATGGCCTGGCGCAGCTGTTCGGTCAGGGTGATCGATGCCGGCAAGGGGATCGCGCTGCCGCTCACGGGAGCAGCGGCTGCGGCCGGCTTGCGGCGCAGCGGCCAGGACAGCGGAATCGTCAGCAAGGTAGCGGCGGCCATGGTGAACATGGCCCAGACCCAGCCGGCGCCCGCGATGATGGCCTGCATCAGCGGCGCGAACACGAACTGGCCGAAGGAACCGCCGGCATTGATGAAGCCGGAGGCGAAGGCGCGGCGCGAGGCCGGCAGGCGCTGGGCGGTGGCGCCGATCAGGATCGAGAAGCTGCCTGCGCCCGCTCCCGCCGCCGAGAGCACGCCCATCGAGAAGATCAGGCCCCACTCGCTGCTCATGAAGGGCGTGGCGGCGGTGCCGGCGGCCAGCATCAGGCCGCCGAGCACGAGGACCCGGCCCGGTCCGTACTTGTCGGCCACCGCGCCGAAGATGGGCTGCGAGGCGCCCCACAGCAGCTGGGCGACGGCCATCGCGAAGCTGATGCTGGCGATGCCCAGGTCGGTGGCGCTATTGATCGGAGACAGGAACAGCCCGGTGGTCAGGCGCGCGCCCATGGTGATCATGAGGATGGCGCTGGCGGCCAGGATCAGCGCCCAGGCGGCGCGTGGGGTCATCTCGGCTTGGGTGGGGGTGCTCATGCTTGTCTCCTTGGCGCGGAACGCGGGGCGGGCGTTCGCCACCCGGGCTGTCCGCCCGGTCTGGCGCGCCCACCGACGCGTGGGGGAAGACAATTATAGTGCAGTTACACCCAATTGTCTGGCGAGCATTATTCCGCCCGGATCAGGAGTGCGACCGCTTCCGCCGCCATGCCCTCTTCGCGGCCGAGGAAGCCCAGCTTTTCGTTGGTCTTGGCCTTGATGTTGACCTGCTGCGGCGACACGCCAACGTCCTCGGCGATGCGCGACACCATCTGCGGAATATGCGGCGCCATCTTGGGCGCCTGGGCGATGATGGTCGCGTCGATGTTGCCGATGGTGTAGCCGGCGTTCAGCACGCGGTGCGCCACCTCGCGCAGCAGGGTGCGCGAATCGGCGCCCGCGAACATCGGATCGGTGTCCGGGAAGTGCTTGCCGATGTCGCCCAGCGCGGCCGCGCCCAGCATCGCGTCGATGATGGCGTGCAGCAGCACGTCGGCGTCCGAATGGCCGAGCAGGCCCAGGCGGTGGGGAATCGTCACGCCGCCGACGATGAGCTTGCGCCCCTCGACCAGTGCGTGGCAGTCGTAACCCGTTCCGATGCGGAACGGCGGAGTGGGATTGTAGGATGCGAGTGTCATATCGTTGTCAGTTCTTCTCAATCGGTTGGGACGCGGCCAGGTACATCTCGGCGATCCGGATATCGGCCGGCAGCGTCACCTTCAGGTTGCACGGATGCCCTTCCACCAACTTGGGGGCCAGTCCGAGCGCTTCAACCGCACTGGCGTCATCGGTAATCGCATTCGGGTCGGTGGCCGCCTCGAGCGCGCGCAGCAGCAGGCGGTGGCGGAACATCTGCGGGGTCTGGGCCAGCCACAGGCTGTCGCGCGGCACGGTCGTCACCTCGTCCGCCACGCTGCGCTTGACGGTGTCGACCACCGACAAGGCCAGCAGGCCGCCGACCGGATGCGCGCCGGTCTCCCCGATCAGGCGCGCGATCAGTTCGGCGTTCAGCCCTGGCCGCGCGGCGTCGTGCACCAGCACCCAGTCGTGTTCGGTCAGCGTCGTGCTCAGCTGGTGCAGGCCGTTGCGGATCGATTCCATGCGGGTGGCGCCGCCGCAGCGCAATACGGTAACGCCCTGCTCCGGCAGGATGGCGTCGATGTAGGCGTCGCCGGGGCTGACCACCACATAGGTGTGGGCGACCAGGGGGCTGGACAGGAAGGCCTCGATCGTGTGGCGCAGCATGGGCTTGCCGTTGATCGGCAGGTATTGCTTGGGGCAGCCCGCGGCCATGCGCGCGCCGACTCCGGCCGCCGGAATCAATGCCACGTATTTCGGAATTGCTGTGTTTGTCATTACGTCTTGCTTCGTCTTGCCTCTTTAATCAGAGACTGTACCTCACCTGCGCAAACCTTGCCGAGGCGGGCGTATTCCTGCGGCGAATCGATGGCCGCCTGCAGGGTCTCGACGCGCGCCATCTCGCTTTTAATATAGGACATCCAGCCGGTATCGAGCTCACGCTGGAGCAGAGTCTGCGCCTGGCCGAGCCGCGCGTACAGGGGCTTGGATTGGAAGCGTTGCGCCAGCGCCGCACGCACCCTGGCCTCGGCCTTGGGCAGGTAGTCGAGGTAGGTGTTGAGATGACGCATCTCGTGGGCCAGCACCTCCTGGTAGGCGCAGGAGCCCGCCGGAAACTCGCGGCCCACGTAGACGACGATGGGCAGGTAGGACAGCAGCACCTCGACGCGCGGAGCGATGCATTCGTAGCCGGTGGCCGGGTCGCTCAGCATCTTGCCCTCGACCTTGATGCTGACCCGCGACTCGGTGTGGGTCAGGCCGAGGACATAGGCGTTCCTGCGCGCGCTGCCCTTCATGCGCGTCAGGTCGTGGTAGGAACGGGAATGGTCGAGCCGGTAGCCCTGCTGGCGGCTGGCCAGGACCGACACCGTGCTGCCCAGCGTGTCTTCGCAGCGCGCCTGCAACTCGGTGCGCGCCTGCGCCGCTGCGTGCGGTATCCAGCACGACAGCAAGAGCGCAGGCAGCAGCCTCATCGCATCAGGCGGGCGTCCAGCTGCCCGAGAGGATCTTTTCCAGCCAGAAGGCGCCGATGATGGTCTTGACGTCGGTGATCTCGCCGCGCTGGACCATGCCCAGCAGTTCGGGAACGGTGACCGCGAAGGTCTCGAGGAATTCGCCGTCGTCCAGCTTCTGCTCGCCGGCGGTGAGTTCTTCCGCCAGGAACAGCTCCAGGTGCTCGTCCGAATAGGCGATGGCGTTGTGGATGGTGCATACGAAACGCCATTTGGCCGCGGTATAGCCGGTCTCTTCTTCCAGCTCGCGCTTGGCGCAGTCCAGGTGGTCTTCGCCCGGGTCGATCTTCCCGGCCGGGAACTCGATGAAGACCTGGGCGTTCGGATAGCGGAACTGGCGCTCCAGCAGCACGCGGCCGTCGGGCAGCAGCGGCAGGATCACCACGGCGCCGGGGTGGCGGATGAATTCGCGGTGGCTGGTCGAGCCGTCGGGGAGACGGATGCGGTCGCGTTCGACCTTGAGGAAGGGACCATCGTAGACGACGCCGCCGTCGAGGCGGGTTTCTTTCAATTCCACGGACATGCAGACTCCAGTTGGGGGAACAGGGACCTTCGGCCGCGCATCCCCCAACGGGAAATCAGGAACGCCGCTTGCGCAGGTACCGAATCACGAAACCGGGAAACGCCAGCACGAGGAACAGGCAGGCGGTGACCGCATAGAACTCCCAGTTCTGGGCGAACGCGCCGCCGATCCGGGATTCCAGCAGCCGGGCTACCGCGCCGACAAGGAAGTATAAAACAATTAACTCGAGGAGGCGCACATGGAAGCGCTTGACACGCGCTTCGCCACCGGGCGTGGGTCCCTCGCCGGGAGGCAGGGGAATGAAACCGAACACGCGCTCGGTGAGGAAAGGCAGGTTGGCGGCCGCCACGGACAGGGCGACCACCAGCCAGACTGCCAGTGAAACGTCCACCAGCTTATTTTGCGAGGGTCGCCTGCATGGTGGTGTAGCACACCGCCAGCAGCCAGCCCGGAACGATACCCAGCACCACGACGGCGATGCCGTTGAGCGACATCACGGCGCGCATGTCGGCCGGGGTGTGGATCGCGTTGGTGTCCACCGCGTCGTCGAACCAGATGGTCTTGACGATGCGCAGGTAGTAGTAGGCGCCGATCAGCGAGAACATCACCGCCACGACGGCCAGCCACACCATACCGGCGTTGGCGACGGCTTGCAGCACGGCCCACTTGGCCATGAAGCCCACCATCGGCGGCACGCCTGCCAGCGAGAACATCATGATGGTCATGACGATCGCGAACCACGGGCTGCGCTTGCCCAGGCCCTTGAAGTCGACGATGTGCTCGGCTTCGTGGCCGGCGCGCGCCAGCATCATGATCAGGCCGAAGCTGCCGACCGTGGTCAGCACGTAGGTGATGGCGTAGTACATCGCGGCGCTGTAGGCGCCGGCGGCGTTCTCGGTATTGCCGTCGACCACGCCCACCACCATGGCGAGCAGGACGAAGCCCATCTGCGCGATGGTCGAGTAAGCCAGCATGCGCTTGATGTTGGTCTGCGCGATCGCGGTGATGTTACCGAAGGCCAGCGACAGCACGGCCAGGACCATCAGCATCTGCTGCCAGTCGAAGGCGACCGACGGCAGTGCTTCCACCAGCACGCGGATCACCATGGCGAAGGTCGCCAGCTTCGGTGCGCCGCCCAGCAGCAGGGTCACGGCGGTCGGCGAGCCCTGGTAGACGTCCGGCACCCACATGTGGAAAGGCACCACGCCCAGCTTGAAGGCCAGGCCGGCCACCAGGAACACCAGGCCGAACACCAGGATGGTGCGGTTGCCCGCTTCGGCGTCGGCAGTCACCTGGCCGATGGTGGTGATGTCCAGCGAACCGGTGGCGCCATAGATCATCGAGATGCCGTACAGCAGGAAGCCCGAGGCCAGCGCGCCCAGGATGAAGTACTTCATCGCGGCTTCGGTCGAGACGGCGTGGTCGCGGCGCAGGGCCACGAGGGCGTACAGCGACAGCGACATCAGTTCCAGGCCCAGGTAGAGCGACAGCATGCTGTTACCCGAGATCATGATCATCTGGCCCAGCATCGAGAACAGCGCGAGCACATAGAACTCGCCGCCCAGGTTACCCGACATCATGCTGCGGTCGCCCGCGTACTGGCGCGAATACACCAGGGTCATGGCGGTGGCCAGGTAGGTGAACAGCTTGAGCAGGTTCGACATCGGGTCGGCCACGTACATGCCATTGAAGGTGTACACGGTCGCGCCGGTGTTGAAGTCGGCCATGGTCAGCACGCCGCAGCCGGCGATGGTCAGGAGGGTCAGCGCGTAGGTCAGGGTGCGCTTGCCCTCCTTCAGGAACATGTCGATCAGCAGGATCGCGGAAGCCGCGATCAGCAGGAAGATTTCAGCATAGACCGGCGCCAGGTTGACGTCGGTCGCCGCTTGCATAGTCGTAGTCATTTCGTTCATGGCTTAATTAGGGCAGCTTGCTGACTGCAACGTGCTGCAGCAGGTCCGCGACCGAAGTCTGCAGGGTTTCGGCGATCGGCGCCGGGTACAGGCCCATCCACAGGGTGGCGATGGCCAGGACGCCCAGGATGGCGAACTCGCGGCCGTTCAGGTCGGTCAGCTCGGCCACGTGCTTGTGCACGATGGCACCGAACACGACGCGCTTGACCATCCACAGCGAGTAGGCGGCGCCCAGGATCAGGGCGGTGCCAGCCAGCAGGCCGGTCCAGAAGTTGAATTCGACGGCGCCCAGGATGACCATGAATTCGCCGATGAAGCCCGAGGTGGCAGGCAGGCCGGCGTTGGCCATCGAGAACAGCACGGCGAAGGCCGCGAACTTCGGCATGGTGTTGACCACGCCGCCGTAGTCGGCGATTTCACGCGAGTGGACGCGGTCGTAGAGCACGCCGATGCAGAGGAACATCGCGCCCGACACGAAGCCGTGCGAGATCGACTGCATCAGGCCGCCCTGCACGCCCAGGTCGTTGAACATGAAGAAGCCCAGGGTGACGAAGCCCATGTGGGCGATCGACGAGTAAGCGACCAGTTTCTTCATGTCCTTCTGGACCAGGGCCACCAGGCCGATGTAGATCACGGCGATCAGGGACAGCACGATGACGACCGGGGCCAGGTAGTGCGAGGCGTCCGGGGTGATCGGCAGCGAGAAGCGCAGGAAACCGTAGGCGCCCAGCTTCAGCATGATCGCGGCCAGCACCACGGAACCGCCGGTCGGCGCTTCCACGTGGGCGTCCGGCAGCCAGGTGTGCACCGGCCACATCGGGACCTTCACGGCGAAGGCCATGAAGAAGGCGATGAAGATCAGGACCTGCTCCTTCATCGTCAGCGGCAGGCGGTGCCATTCCAGGATGTCGAAGGAACCCGACATGTTGTACAGGTAGACGATCGCGACCAGGGTCAGCAGCGAGCCGAAGAAGGTGTACAGGAAGAACTTGAATGCCGCATACACACGGTTCGGGCCGCCGAACACGCCGATGATGATGTACATCGGGATCAGGGTGGCTTCGAAGAAGAAGTAGAACAGCAGGCCGTCCATGGCGCAGAACACGCCGATCATCAGGCCCGACAGGACCAGGAAGGAACCCATGTACTGGGCCACGCGCTCCTCGATCACCTGCCACGCCGCCAGCACCACGATGATGGTGATGAAGGCGGTCAGCGGCACGAACCACAGCGACAGGCCGTCCACGCCCAGCTTGTAGAACACGTTGAAGCGTTCGATCCAGGATGCGGACTCATAGAACTGCATGCCGTGGGCGGCATTGTCGAAGTTCGCGATCAGCGGCAGGGTCGGCAGGAAGCTGACCACGGCGCCGACCAGCGACAGCATGCGGGTCAGGCCGGCATTCTTGTCGCGGCCGACGGCCAGCACGATCAGGCCGAACAGCACCGGAAGCCAGATCGCGAGGCTCAGGTAAGGTGGAAATGTAGAAATCGTTGACTGCATCATTTTTGTTTTCTCTGCCTCTGATTAACCGCGCCAGAACGGGAAGAAGTACAGCAGGGCCCCCAGCACGCCGGCGATCATCACGAACGCGTAGTGGTAGAGGTAGCCGGTCTGGGCCACACGGGTGATGCCCGAGAACCAGCCCACCAGCTTGGCGCTGCCGTTGACCATCAGGCCGTCGATCAGGCCGCGGTCGCCCACTTTCCACAGGCCGCCGCCCACGGCGCGCGCGCCGCCGGCGAACACGAACTGGTTGAACTTGTCCATGTAGTACTTGTTGTCCAGCAGGGTGTGCAGCGGCTTGAACTTGGCGTAGAACCAGGCCGGCACGCGCGGGTTGACCATGTAGCAGTAGTAAGCCAGTGCCACGCCGGCCAGGGCGAGCCAGAACGGTGCGGTCTGCAGGCCGTGGATCGCCATGGCGGCGGCGCCGTGGAATTCTTCGCGCAGGGCTTCCATCGCGCCGTGGTTCTCGCCGACGAAGATCACATTGTTGAAGAAGTCGCCGTGCAGCATCGGGCCGATCGCGATGTAGCCGATGATGACCGACGGGATCGCCAGCAGGACCAGCGGCAGGGTCACGACCCAAGGCGACTCGTGCGGCTTGTCGCCCGGCTGCAGGCCGTGGTGGTGGTGGTCGTCACCGTGTTCGTCTTCTTCGTGGTGCGCGTCCGAATCGTGGCCTTCGCTATGCGGCTGCGGGTTGTTCCAGCGCGATTCGCCATGGAACACCATGAAGTACATGCGGAAGGAGTAGAAGGCGGTCACGAACACGCCGGCCAGCACCGCGAAGTACGCAAAGCCTGCGCCGGGGATATTGGAAGCGTGCACTGCTTCGATGATCGAGTCCTTCGAGTAGAAACCGGCGAAGAACGGGGTGCCGATCAGGGCCAGCGAGCCGAGCAGCGAGGTGATCCAGGTGATCGGCATGTACTTGCGCAGGCCGCCCATGTTGCGCATGTCCTGGTCGTGGTGCATGCCGATGATGACCGAACCCGCGCCGAGGAACAGCAGCGCCTTGAAGAAGGCGTGGGTCATCAGGTGGAACACGGCCACCGAGTAGGCCGAGGCGCCCAGCGCGACGGTCATGTAGCCCAGCTGCGACAGGGTCGAGTAAGCGACGACGCGCTTGATGTCGTTCTGGATGATGCCCAGGAAGCCCATGAACAGCGCGGTGATGGCGCCGATCACGATCACGAAGGACAGTGCGGTATCCGACAGCTCGAACAGCGGCGACATGCGCGAGACCATGAAGATGCCGGCGGTAACCATGGTCGCGGCGTGGATCAGCGCCGAGATCGGGGTCGGGCCTTCCATCGAGTCCGGCAGCCAGACGTGCAGCGGGAACTGCGCGGATTTACCCATCGCGCCGATGAACAGGCAGATGCAGGCGGCGGTCAGCAGCGGCCAGCCCAGGCCGGGCACGGTCATGCCGGCCAGCTTGTCGGCTTGCGCGAACACTTCGTTGTACTGCATGGTGCCCGAGGCTGCCAGCAGCAGGCCGATGCCCAGGATGAAGCCGAAGTCACCCACGCGGTTGACCAGGAAGGCCTTCATGTTCGCGAAGATCGCGGTCGGGCGGGTATACCAGAAGCCGATCAGGAGGTACGAGACCAGGCCCACCGCTTCCCAGCCGAAGAACAGCTGCAGGAAGTTGTTGGACATGACCAGCATCAGCATCGAGAAGGTGAACAGCGAGATGTACGAGAAGAAGCGGTTGTAGCCTTCGTCCTCGGCCATGTAGCCGATCGTGTAGATGTGGACCATCAGCGACACCGAGGTCACCACGCACATCATCATCGCCGACAGCGTATCGATCTGGAAGCCGACCGCCATCTTGAGGGTGCCGACCGTCATCCAGGTGTAGATGTCGCCGTTGAAGCTGGCGCCGTCGAGCACCGCCATCAGGGTCTGGACCGAGATGATCAGCGCGATCAGCACGCCCAGGATGGTCGCGGTATGCGACACCTTGCGGCCGACGACATTGCCAAAGAACTTGGTGCCGAGCAGGCCGGCGATCGCCGAGCCTGCGAGCGGCGCCAGGGGCACCGCCAGTAAAAGATTAGGGTTGAGAATTTGCCCCGCCATGTTGAACCTTATTCGTTATTGTTTACCAAGCCGACATCAGCCCTTCAGGCTGTCGAGGTCTTCCACGTTGATCGTGTCCAGGTTACGGAACAGGACCACCAGGATCGCCAGGCCGATTGCCGATTCGGCGGCCGCGACGGTCAGGATGAAGAACACGAAGATCTGCCCCGCCGCGTCGCCCAGGTAGTGCGAGAACGCGACGAAGTTCAGGTTCACCGCCAGCAGCATCAGTTCGATGGCCATCAGCAGGATGATGATGTTCTTCCGGTTCAGGAAGATGCCGATCACCGAGATCGCGAACAGGATCGCGCCCAGGACCAGGTAGTGTGCGAGCGACAAAGTCATTGTGCCTCCTTCGGTGCGGCGGCGGCAGCGGCTGCGGCTGCTTTTTCAGCATTGGCAGCATCGATGGCGCGCTGGTTGACCGCTTCCACCTTGACGATGCGCAGGCGGTCGTTACGCTTGACGCGAACCGCGAGGCCCGGGTCGATTGCTTTGGTGTCCTTGCGCTTGCGCAGGGTCAGGGCGACGGCGGCGATGATCGCCACCAGCAGCACCACGGCGGCGATTTCGAAGCCGTAGATGTACTTGGTGTAGATCAAGAGGCCCAGCTCCTTGGTGCCGCCGATGTTGGCGCCGGCAGCGGCAGCGGACTGCTCGAACTGGCTGAACGAACGGTACAGGACGGCGCCCATTTCGAGCACGATCAGTGCGCCGATGCTGGCCGCCAGCGGCAGGTGGCCCCAGATGCCTTCGCGCATGCGGTCGATATTAATGTCGAGCATCATGACGACGAACAGGAACAGCACCATGACGGCGCCGACATAGACCAGCACCAGCACGATGGCGAGGAACTCGGCCTTCAGCAGCAGCCAGATGCCGGCCGCGTTGAAGAAGGCGAGCACCAGGAACAGCGCGGCGTGGACCGGGTTCTTGGCGGTGATGACGCGCACGCTGGCCACCACCATCACGGCCGCGAACACGTAGAACAAAGCAGTTGTAAATTCCATGACTTTGACAGCCTCTTCTTATCGGTATTTCGCGTCCGCCTGGCGGGCGGCGGCGATGTCGGCTTCGTAGCGGTCGCCGACGGCCAGCAGCATCTCTTTGGTGTAGTAGAGATCGCCGCGCTTTTCGCCGTGGTACTCCAGCACGTGGGTCTCGACGATCGAATCGACCGGGCAGGACTCTTCGCAGAAGCCGCAGAAGATGCACTTGGTCAGGTCGATGTCGTAGCGCGTGGTGCGGCGGGTGCCGTCTTCGCGCTGCGCCGACTCGATCGTGATGGCCATGGCCGGGCAGACCGCCTCGCACAGTTTGCAGGCGATGCAGCGCTCTTCCCCGTTGGGATAGCGGCGCAGCGCGTGCAGGCCGCGGAAGCGGTTCGACATCGGGGTCTTCTCTTCCGGGTACTGGACCGTGATCTTGCGCGACAGCGCATACTTGCCGGTCAGGGCCAGGCCCTTGAAGAGTTCGGACAGCATCAGGCTGCCGAGGATTTCTTTAACTCGATTCATTTGATTTCTGCTTCCTTACTTCCAAATGTTCCACGGGGACTGCATCACGGCAGCCACCAGGACGAGCCAGATCAGGGTCAGCGGAATGAAGACTTTCCAGCCCAGGCGCATGATCTGGTCATAGCGGTAACGCGGGAAGGTGCCGCGGACCCAGATCATCATCGAGACCAGCAGGAACATCTTCGCGAACAGCCAGAAGAAGCCGCCGACCGGGCCGAATTCCAGGAAGCCGAACGGTGCTTGCCAGCCGCCCAGGAACATGATCGATGCCAGGGTCGCGATCAGGATCATGTTGGCGTATTCCGCCAGCATGAACATCGCGTAGGACATGCCCGAATATTCCACCATGTGGCCGGCGACGATCTCCGATTCGCCTTCCACCACGTCGAACGGGTGGCGGTTGCACTCGGCCAGGCCGGAGACGAAGTAGATGATGAACAGCGGCAGCAGCGGCAGCCAGTTCCACGACAGGAAGGTCAGGCCCATGGACGCGAAGGTACCGACGCCCTGCCCTGCCACGATGTCCGAGAAGTTCAGGCTGCCCGAGACCATCAGCACCACGACCATCACGAAGCCCATCGGGATTTCGTAGGAGATCATCTGGGCCGAGGCGCGCATCGCGCCCATGAACGAGTACTTCGAGTTCGAGGCCCAGCCGGCGATGATGATGCCGTAGACTTCCATCGAAGTAATCGCCAGCAGCAGGAGCAGGCCGGCGTTGACGTTCGCCAGCGCCGCTTGCGGGCCGAAAGGCACGACCGACCAGGCGGCCAGGGCCGGCATGATGGTCATGATCGGGCCGATCACGAACAGGCTGCGGGTGGCTTTCGTCGGGATGACGATTTCCTTGAGCAGCAGCTTGAGCGCGTCGGCGATCGGCTGCAGCAGGCCGCCCGGACCCACGCGGTTCGGGCCCACGCGGATCTGGATCCAGCCGATCAGCTTGCGCTCCCACAGGGTCAGGTAGGCGACCAGGCCCATCAGCGGCAGCAGGACCACCACGATTTTCAGGACGGTCCAGATCAGCGGCCAGACCGGCGCGATCGGGCTGGCGGCGCCGAATTCATAGAAACTATCGATATAACCGGGCGTTGCCATTACTTGCCCTCCCCTGCTTTTTCAACTTTGATTTCGCCAAACATGGCGCCGAGGGTCGCGACCGCGCGATGGCCGGCGGCGACGCGCACGGCGTTCGACGGCAGGCCCGCATCCACGTCGGCCACCAGGACCGCGCTGCCGGAACCCTGGGTCACCTTGACGGTGTCGCCCGCCTTCACGCCGAGCTGTTCGGCGACGGCTTTCGACAGCGAGACCAGCGGCGCGTTCGAGGCTACGGTGCGCTGCAGCGGCTCCGAACGGCGCGCCAGCGCGTCGGTGAAGTAGACCGGCACGTCGGTGACGCGCTCGAGCTGGCCGGCGCTAGCGTACTTGCCTGCTTCCGGCGCCAGCTTGGCGGCGTTGCTCAGCTTGGCGGACAGGTCGGTGTTGCCCTTGCCCAGCGCTTCGTCGCGGATCGATTCCGAAGTCTCGTAGTCGAAGCCCGACAGGCCCAGCAGGTTGCCCAGCACGCGCAGCACTTTCCAGGCCGGACGGGTCTCGCCCAGCGGACGCACGGTGCCGTTGAAGCTCTGTGCGCGGCCTTCGCAGTTCACAAAAGTACCGGCGGTCTCGGTGAACGGCGAGACCGGCAGCAGCACGTCGGCGTAGTCCATGCCGTGCTTGAACGGCGACATCGCCACGACCATCTCGGCGCCCTGCAGCGCGGCCAGGGCCTGCTGCGGGTTGGCCGCATCCAGTTCCGGCTCGGCGTTCAGCAGCACATAGGCCTTCTTCGGCGAAGCGAACACGGCTTCGTTCTTGCCCGAGGTGGCGCCTACCAGGTAGCCGCCCACGGTGTTGGCGCCTTCGACCAGGTAGCCGAAGGTGCATCCCGTTGCTTCGGCGATCCACTGCGCGGCGGCGTGGATCTTGGAAGCTTGCGGGTGGTTGCCTGCGGCATTGCCCAGCAGGATGGCGCCCGGCAGTTCCACGTCGCCAGCGACGACCAGCGAAGCGGCGATGCCCTTGGCGGCGTTGCCGGCTTCGATGCCGTCGAAGCCAGCCGGCGCAGCGACGCCCTTGGCGGCGGCGACAGCCACGACCACTTCGGACAGCGCTGCCAGCCAGTCGGTCGGCGCGGCGATCAGCTTGTTCGCGATCGGCATGAGCAGGTCGTCGTTCGACGCGCCCACCAGCGACAGCTTGGCGCCGGCCTTGGTGGCGGCGCGCAGGCGGGTGGCGACCAGCGGGTGGTCCTTGCGCAGGTTCGAACCGATGACCAGCGCGCGCTTGAGCTTGCTCAGTGCGGCGATCGGCATGCCCAGCCACGGGGTGACCTGGCCGGTGAGGCCGAAGTCGCTCTGGCGCAGGCGGAAGTCGATGTTGTCCGAACCGATGCCGCGCACGGCCTTGTTCAGCAGGTAAAGTTCTTCCAGGGTCGAGCTGGCGGTGGCGACGGCGGCGATGCTGTCGGCGCCATGCTCGTGGCGGATGTTACGCAGGCCGTGGGCCACGTATTCCAGCGCGGTCTGCCAGTCGGTTTCCTGCCACACGCCGCCCTGCTTGATCATCGGGTTGACCAGGCGGTCGGCATTGTCCAGCGCCTCGTACGAGAAGCGGTCCTTGTCCGAGATCCAGCATTCGTTGATGGCTTCGTTTTCCAGCGGCAGCACGCGCATGACCTTGCCGCCCTTGACCTGGACGATCAGGTTGGTGCCCAGCGAATCGTGCGGCGACACCGAACGGCGGCGCTGCAGTTCCCACGGACGCGCGGTGTAGCGGAACGGCTTGCTGGTCAGCGCGCCGACCGGGCACAGGTCGATCATGTTGCCCGACACTTCCGAGTCGACGGTCTTGCCGACGAAGGTGGTGATCTCCGAGTGCTCGCCGCGGCCGACCATGCCGAATTCCATCACGCCGGCCACTTCCTGGCCGAAGCGCACGCAACGGGTGCACTGGATGCAGCGCGACATCTCTTCCATCGAGATCAGCGGGCCGGCCTCTTTCGGGGCCACCACGCGCTTCTCTTCTTCGTAGCGCGAGCCGCTCTTGCCGTAGCCGACGGCCAGGTCCTGCAGCTGGCATTCGCCGCCCTGGTCGCAGATCGGGCAATCCAGCGGGTGGTTAATGAGGAGGAACTCCATCACCGACTTCTGGGCCTGCACGGCCTTGTCGCTGTGGGTGCGCACGATCATGCCCGGCGAGACCGGGGTCGCGCAGGCAGGCATCGGCTTCGGCGCCTTCTCCACTTCGACCAGGCACATGCGGCAGTTCGCTGCGATCGACAATTTCTTGTGATAGCAGAAGTGCGGGATATAGGTCCCGAGTTTGTTTGCGGCGTCCATCACCATGGAACCTGGTGCGACTTCGACTTTCTTGCCGTCTAATTCAATTTCAACCATTTGATCGTTACCTGACCTGGTTTAAAGGTATGCGGGCACGAGGCAGTGCTTGTGCTCGATGTGATATTCGAATTCCTCGCGGAAGTTCTTGATCATCGCTTCGACCGGCATCGCTGCTGCATCGCCCAGGGCGCAGATGGTGCGGCCCTTGATGTTGAAAGCGATGTTGTTCAGCAGGTCCATGTCTTCAGGACGGCCCTTGCCGTGCTCGATGCGGTGGACCATGCGGTACATCCAGCCGGTGCCTTCACGGCACGGCGTGCACTGGCCGCAGGATTCTTCGTAGTAGAAGTACGACAGGCGCAGCAGCGACTTGACCATGCAGCGGGTCTCGTCCATGACGATCACGGCGCCCGAGCCCAGCATCGAGCCGGCCTTGGCGATCGAATCGTAGTCGAGGTCGGTGTCCATCATGACTTCGCCGCGGATCACGGGAGCCGAGGAACCGCCCGGGATGACGGCCTTGATCTTCTTACCGCCGCGCATGCCGCCGGCCAGCTCCATCAGCTTGGCGAACGGGGTGCCCAGCGGGACTTCGTAGTTGCCCGGACGCTCGACGTCGCCCGAGATCGAGAAGATCTTGGTGCCGCCGTTGTTCGGCTTGCCGAGGCCCATGTAGTTCTCGGCGCCCATGTTCAGGATGAAGGGGACGGCCGCGAAGGTCTCGGTGTTGTTGATGGTGGTCGGCTTGCCGTACAGGCCGAACGAGGCCGGGAACGGCGGCTTGAAGCGCGGCTGGCCCTTCTTGCCTTCCAGCGACTCGAGCAGCGCGGTCTCTTCGCCGCAGATGTAGGCGCCGTAGCCGTGGTGGGCGTGCAGCTGGAACGAGAATTCCGAACCCATGATCTTGTCGCCCAGGAAGCCGGCGGCGCGCGCCTCTTCCAGCGCTTCCTCGAAGCGCAGGTATTCCTGGAAGATCTCGCCGTGGATGTAGTTGTAGCCCACGGTGATGCCCATCGCGTAGGCGCCGATGGCCATGCCTTCGATCAGCGCGTGCGGGTTGTAGCGGATGATGTCGCGGTCCTTGAACGTGCCCGGTTCGCCTTCGTCGGTGTTGCAGACGAGGTATTTCTGGCCCGGGAACTGGCGCGGCATGAAGCTCCACTTCAGGCCGGTCGGGAAGCCCGCACCGCCGCGGCCGCGCAGGCCGGAGGTCTTCAGGTCGGCGATGATGGCTTCAGGCGCGATCTTCTCTTCGATGATGCGGCGCAGGGCCGAATAGCCGCCGCGCTTGACGTAGTCGGCCAGGCGCCAGTTGTCGCCGTTCAGATCCTTCAGGATCAGGGGATTGATGTGACGGTCGTGCAGGCTGGTCATTTCTTGAGTTCCTCTACCAGGGCGTCGATCTTCTCGTCGCTCATGAACGAGCACATGCGATGGTTATTCACCAGCATGACCGGTGCGTCGCCGCACGCGCCCATGCACTCGCCTTCGATCAGGGTGAACTGGCCATCTAGAGTGGTGTCGCGATAATCGATCCCGAGCTTGTCCTTCAGGCGCTGGCCGGCGCGTTCGCCGCCCGACAATGCGCAAGGCAGGTTGGTGCACACGGTGATCTTGTGCTTGCCGACCGGCTTGATGTTGTACATGTTGTAGAAGGTCGCCACTTCCTGCACGGCGATCGCCGGCATGCCGATGTAGTCGGCGATTTCCTGCATGGTTTCCGGCGACAGCCAGCCCAGTTCGACCTGGGCGTGGGCCAGCGAGGCCATCACGGCCGACTGGCGTTGATCGGCTGGGTACTTGGCCAGCTCGCGATCGATCTTCTTGTAGGTTTCCTGCGATAACATAATCTAGCGTCCTTCTTATCGGTCGATACTGCCGAACACGATGTCCTGCGTGCCGATGATGGTGACGGCGTCCGCGATCATGTGGCCGCGCGCCATTTCGTCCAGGCTCTGCAGGTGGGCATAGTCCGGGGTACGGATCTTCAGGCGGTAAGGCTTGTTGGCGCCGTCGGACACGATGTAGATGCCGAACTCGCCCTTCGGGTGCTCGACCGCCGCATACGCCTCGCCTTCCGGCACGTGGAAGCCTTCGGTGAACAGCTTGAAGTGGTGGATCAGCGATTCCATGTTGGACTTCATGTCCATGCGGTTCGGCGGCGCGATCTTGTTGTTGTCGATCATGACCGGGCCCGGATTCACGGCCAGCCACTTCACGCACTGCTTGATGATGCGGTTCGACTGGCGCATCTCTTCGATACGCACCAGGTAGCGGTCGTAGGAGTCGCCGTTGGTGCCGACCGGGATGTCGAAGTCCATCTTGTCGTAGACCGCGTACGGCTGCTGCTTGCGCAGGTCCCAGGCGATGCCCGAGCCGCGCAGCATGGCGCCGGTGAAGCCCATGGCTTTCGCGTCTTCCGGCGAGACCACGCCGATGCCCACGGTACGCTGCTTCCAGATACGGTTATCGGTCAGCAGGGTCTCGTATTCGTCGACATAGCCATCAAAACGTTTCGTGAACGCGTCGATGAAGTCCAGCACCGAGCCCTGGCGGTCGCGGTTCAGGTCGTCGATGGCCTTCTTCGAGCGGATCGGCGATTCGCGGTGCTGCGGCATGGCGTCCGGCAGGTCGCGGTAGACGCCGCCCGGGCGGTAGTAGGCCGCGTGCATGCGCGCGCCCGACACGGCTTCATAGACGTCGAACAGGTCTTCGCGGTCGCGGAAGGCGTACAGGAAGGGACCCATGGCGCCGATGTCCAGCGCGTGCGCGCCCAGCCACATCAGGTGGTTCAGGATACGGGTGATTTCGTCGAACATCACGCGGATGTACTGCGCGCGCACCGGCGCTTCGATGCCCAGCAGCTTTTCCACTGCCAGCACGTAGCCGTGCTCGTTGCACATCATCGAGACGTAGTCCAGGCGGTCCATGTACGGGACCGACTGCAGGTAGGTGCGGGTCTCGGCCAGCTTCTCGGTCGCGCGGTGCAGCAGGCCGATGTGCGGGTCGGCGCGCTGGATCACTTCGCCGTCGAGTTCCAGCACCAGGCGCAGCACGCCGTGCGCTGCCGGGTGCTGCGGACCAAAGTTCAGGGTGTAATTCTTAAGCTCAGCCATTATTTCGTCCCGTAGGTTTCTTCGCGGATCACGCGCGGGATGTTCTCGCGCGGCTCGATCGTCACGGGTTGGTAGATCACGCGTTTCTGTTCAGGGTCGTAGCGCATCTCGACATAGCCCGAGATCGGGAAGTCCTTGCGGAACGGGTGGCCGATGAAGCCATAGTCGGTCAGGATGCGGCGCAGGTCGCCGTGGCCGTCGAACAGGATGCCGTACAGGTCGAACGCTTCGCGCTCGTACCAGTTCGCCGCACGCCAGATGCCGGTCACCGATTCGACCAGCGGCATGTCGTCGTCCGGGCAGAACACGCGCACGCGCACGCGCCAGTTGTGCTCGATCGAGAGCAGGTGGGTCACGACCGCGAAGCGCAGGCCGTCCCAGGTGCCCTCGCCATATTGCGAGTAGTCGACGCCGCACAGGTCGATCAGTTCTTCGAAGCGCAGGCTCGGGTCGTCGCGCAGCGTCTGCATGGCTTGCAGGTAGTCGGCGGCCTTGACCACCACGGTCACTTCACCCAGCGCCGAGCTGATTGCTGCGCCCTCGCCCAGTGCATTTTTCAGGGCGAGTTCAAGGGTTTCGAGTTTAGTCGTCATGGTAAATCGCTGTTTTTAGCGCGCGATGGTATTGGTGCGCTTGATCTTGTTCTGCAGCTGCATGATGCCGTACAGGAGCGCTTCCGCGGTCGGCGGGCAGCCCGGCACGTAGACGTCGACGGGAACGATGCGGTCGCAGCCGCGCACCACCGAGTACGAATAGTGGTAGTAGCCGCCGCCGTTGGCGCAGGAGCCCATCGAAATGACCCAGCGCGGCTCGGCCATCTGGTCGTAGACCTTGCGCAGTGCGGGAGCCATCTTGTTGCACAGCGTGCCGGCGACGATCATGACGTCCGACTGGCGCGGCGATGGGCGGAACACAATGCCAAAACGGTCGAGATCGTAGCGGGCGGCGCCCACATGCATCATCTCGACCGCGCAGCATGCCAGACCGAACGTCATCGGGAACATCGATCCCGTGCGCGCCCAGTTGATCAGCTTATCGGCTGTGGTGGTAATGAAACCTTCGTTTAATACGCCTTCAATTGCCATGGCTTATTCCCAATCAAGGGCACCTTTCTTCCAGATGTACCAGAAACCGACGACGAATTCGGCGATGAACACCATCATCGTGACGAAGCCAGTCCAGCCCAGTTCGCGCATCGAGACGCCCCATGGGAAGAAGAATGCCGTTTCCAGATCAAACAAAATAAACAGGATCGCGACCAGGTAGTACCGGACGTCGAACTTCATGCGCGCGTCTTCGAAGGCTTCGAAGCCGCATTCATACGGGGACAGCTTGGCGGCATCCGGGCGGTGCGGACCGAGCAGGCGGCCGAGCACCTGCGGGGCGACACCGACGCCGACGCCAATCAGAATAAAGAGAAGAACGGGGAAATAATTTTCGAGGTTCACGATGAAGCCTATTTGAACGATCGGTTAAAGACACACTGCGGGGGATGCAGCGCCGAGTCGCGCGAACCTGGCATGAGGGTTGCCACCAGGACCGTACGACTGATCCTCGCAAAAAAGCCAGCTCAGGCAGGAGAGCGGTTGCTCATCGCCCTAGCTGGCTCTTCTTTATCTTGGTGCCGACGGCGAGACTCGAACTCGCACAGCTTGCGCCACTACCCCCTCAAGATAGCGTGTCTACCAATTTCACCACGTCGGCTGGAGACCAGTATTTTACCCTGCCTTACTACTTTTTTTCAATGCACAAATTGCGCTACTACAAGGATATTTCGCAATTTCTCAACTTTAGGAGGAGGTTCTGGAGGAGGAGCACCAGGGTCCATCACTGTCGAGGGCCGGTACCGGCCATCATTGTCGCGAAGCTCGCCGCGGGCAGGGTCGCCTGCGAGGCCGCATTCTACAGCTATTTGCGAACAGGTGCGCACGGCACCTCTTCATTCATCAGGCCAATGCCGGGTCACGACGAAGGCGCGATGCTGTCTTGCCAACAGGGCTGACGGCAGCACCGCCAACCCTTGGGGTATTACTTGCCTGCCGGAGCCGGAGCCGCCGGGGCAGCCTGGTTTGCCGGAGCGGCCGGCAGGGTCGGCACGTCCGCGGCCGGAGCCGGGGCAGCCGGAGCCGGAGCGGTGGCCGGCACATTGGCGCCCGCGTTGGCCGGCACGCCGGTGGCCGGGGCCTGGGTCGACGGCACGGTCACGCGGCCCATCACGCCTTCGTCTTCGGTGCTGGTGCGGTTGTTGCCGGCATAGGCCAGCGCCAGGGTCGAGGCGAAAAAGACCGCAGCGGCCACCGCGGTCGACTTCGACAGGAAGTTCGACGAGCCCGATGCGCCGAACAGGCTGCCCGAGGCGCCCGAGCCGAAGGCCGCGCCCATGTCGGCGCCCTTACCGTGCTGGACCAGCACCAGGCCGATGATGGCCAGGGCCGAGATGACCTGCACGACAATAATCAGATTGAACAAGGTGTTCATTGCAATTCCATTTCAAGGCAAAGTTTAACTACGTGTATAAATTCTTCAGCTGGCTGCGCGGATGATCGCCAGGAAGTCCGCCGCCTTCAGGGCCGCGCCGCCGATCAGGCCGCCGTCGATGTCCGGCTGCGCCATCAGGTCGGCTGCATTGTCCGGCTTCATGCTGCCGCCGTAAAGGATGGCGACGCTGTCGGCCGCGCCGGCGTTGCAGGCACGCAGCTGGGCGCGCAATTGCGCATGCACTTCCTGCGCCATCTCCGGCGTGGCGGTCTTGCCGGTGCCGATCGCCCAGACCGGCTCGTAGGCGACGACGATCCTGGCGACCGCATCCTTGCCCAGCAGTTCCAGCACGGCGTCGAGCTGGGCGCCGACCACGGAGGCGGTCTGCCCTGCTTCGCGCTCGGCCAGGGTTTCGCCGACGCAGACGATCGGGGTCAGGCCGGCAGCCAGGGCCGCCTGGGCCTTGCGCGCCACCAGCCCGTTCGACTCGCCGTGGTAGGCGCGGCGCTCCGAGTGGCCGACGATCACGTAACGGCAATGGAAATCGAGCAGCATCGAGGCCGCCACTTCGCCCGTGAAGGCGCCGGACGGCTGGGCCGAGACATCCTGGGCGCCCCAGGCCAGCTTGCTACCCTGGAGCAGTTGTTCGCACTGGAACAGATAGGGCGAGGGAACACAGACCGCGCACGCGGCGGCCTTGCCATCAAGGCCTTCGAGAATACCGGTAAGCAGCGCGGTGTTGGCTTCGCGGCTGCCGTTCATCTTCCAGTTGCCTACAACGAGTTTGGGACGCATAGTACCCCACGGTCAAATAACCCGCTATTTTAGCGGTCGAAAATGTGGCGGTCAAACAATGGCTGAGCTGATAGCCCCTGCCCTGCGCCGCCTTCCCATACAAGTGCTGGCTTACAACACTTGCAATACGATCTTGCCGACGTGGGTGCTGGACTCCATCAGCGCATGCGCCTCGGCCGCCTGTTCCAGCGGGAAGCTGCGGTAGATCACCGGCTTCAGCTTGCCTTCGCCGAACAGCGGCCAGACCCGCTCGCGCAGCTGGCGCGCGATGGCCGCCTTGAAGGCCACCGGGCGCGGACGCAGGGTCGAGCCGGTGATGGTCAAGCGGCGGCGCAGCACCTGGCCCATGTCCAGGCTGGCCTTGGCGCCGCCCAGCAGCGCGATCACGACCAGGCGGCCATCGTCGGCCAGGCAATTGATTTCACGGGCCACGTAGTCGCCGGCCACCATGTCCAGTATCACATCGACACCGCGCCCAGCCGTGAGTTCCTTGACAACGGCCGTGAAATCTTCGGTCTTGTAATTGATGGCGCGTTCGGCGCCGAGCTCCTCGCAGGCGCGGCACTTGTCGTCGGAACCCGCGGTGGCGAACACGCGGTGGCCGAGGGCCCTGGCCAGCTGGATCGCGGTCACGCCGATGCCCGAGCTGCCGCCCTGCACCAGCAGGGTCTCGCCCTCGACCAGGCGGGCGCGGTCGAACACATTGCTCCAGACGGTAAAGAATGTTTCCGGCAGCGTGGCGGCCTCCAGCGGCGTGAGGCCGGGCGGCAGCGGCAGGCACTGTTCCAGCGGCGCGGCGCAGAATTCGGCATAGCCGCCGCCCTGCACCAGGGCACAGACCATGTCGCCTTTCCTGAAGCCGCTGGCGCCGAGTTCGCCGTCGACGATCTCGCCCGCCACTTCCAGGCCCGGCAGGCTTGATGCGCCGGGCGGCACCGGATAGTGGCCGAGGCGCTGCAGCACGTCGGGCCGGTTGATGCCGGCCGCATGCACTTTGATCAGGACTTCGCCTTCCTTCAGCTGCGGCAGCGGACGCTCGCACAGTTGGAGGACCTCCGGCTTGCCGGGCTGCGTGATTTCGATGGCGCGCATGGACGGCTCCATATTGAAAAAAGCGCAATTGTACGGCACGCGGGGCGTGGGCGTCGCCGGGAACCCGCTTGGCTTGCCTTAACAGCAACACTAATGGTGCACTTCACGTCATCCGGGGAGAAGCGGCTGCTCACCCCCTTGACAAGCGGCAAACAGGTTCTTGCCATGCGTCGGCTTGAGCTTTGACACCAGCTCGACACATGACCCGCGCCGCGAGCACTTCACTCTCTCGCATGCCGCTTGATCGACGCGATCGCTGCTTCCATTTTCAATCTTGCCGACGCATTCGCTGAGTGCACGCTGATTGCCGGCGGCGCCATGCCGACAGTGACTACCTGCTCCTCCAGCCATAACAGCACCGTATAGCCCGTACCGCGCTCGTCGTCACCCAGATCGTGGTCGAGCGACAGCTCGGTCACTTGTCCGGTCTTGAGCAGGGCAATGACCTCGTCGGGCCAGTAGGTACGGACCCAGCCTTCCGGGGTTACGCGCTCGTCGTCCAGAAACACCGCCATGTTTGCCTTTTCATCCATACACTGCCGCAGCCAGCTTCTCCACGTGATCGGATGCCCATCTTGAACATCGACCCGGACACGAACCTGCATCGTTGTAATTACTGTTGAGTTCTTTCTCATCAGGTGCATAATTGACATCATGCCCGCCAGTTTCCCTCGAGGACGATCATGGCCACTCCCCCTTCCGCGCAAGCGCCGCGCCGCGCCGGCTCCCTATCCAGCCTGGCCAGCGCCCTGCTCGCGGCCACCCTGGCCGCGTGCGGCGGGGGTGGCGACAGCGCCCCGGCGGCTGCCCCGGCGCCTCAGCCGCCACCGGTCGCGACGCTGCCCGGCAGCTACGCCGATCCGGTGGTCTACTCTGGCGCGGCAACGGCGTCGCTGACAGCTGCGGAAGAGCGCGCCGCCACGGTCGCGGCCCGCATCACTCTCGACGACCGCCCGCTCGACTACACCGCCACCACCGGGCACCTGACAGCCACCGACCTCGCCACCGGACAGCCGGCAGCATCCTTCTTTTATGTCGCCTACACCGCCGGCGCCCAGCCGGCGGCGCAGCGCCCGCTCACCTTCTTCTACAACGGCGGCCCGGGTTCGGCCTCGATCTGGCTGCACCTCGGCGCCTTCGGGCCGCGCAGGCTGGCGACCGGCTTCCCGTCCACCGAGCCTCCCCCTGCTCCGCCTCAGCTGGTCGACAACCAGGAAACCCTGCTGGACCATTCCGACCTGGTCTTCGTCGACGCCATCGGCACCGGCTACTCGCAGGCGATCTCGCCGCGCACCAACGCCCAGTTCTGGGGCGTGGACCAGGACGCGGCGGCCTTCCGCGACTTCGTGCGCCGCTACCTCGCCGCCAACAACCGGCAAGCGTCGCCGGTCTACCTGTTCGGCGAATCCTACGGCGCGCCGCGCACGGCGGTGCTGTCCAACCTGCTCGAGAGCGCCGGCGTGCGCGTGGCCGGCGTGATGCTGCAGTCGGCCGCCATGAACTACAACTCGAACTGCGGCGTGTTCGACCCGGGCCAGCTCAGCTGCGAAGGCTATCTCCCGAGCTATGCGGCCGTGTCCGCCTACCACCAGAACGGCAGCCTGCCGACCGACTTCTCGTCGGTGCTGCAGCAGGTGCGCGACTTCGCCGCAGGCGCCTACCGCAGCGAGGTCGGCGCCTTCCTCGCCAGCGGCACGCCGCCGAGCGACGCCACCGTGACCCAGCTGGCCGCCTATACCGGGGTGCCGGCGCTAAGCTGGCGCCAGGATCTGTCGATGGCGCCGGGCGCCTACCGCGCGCGCCTGCTGCCGGGCCAGGTGATCGGACGCTACGACGCGCGGGTGAAGGCGCCCGTCGGCAGCGCGCTGGGAAACGGCGACCCCTCGATCAACCTGGTGGGCAACGCTTTCGTCAGCACGATCAGCACCTATCTCAAGGACGAACTGCGCTATACGGCGACGACGCCCTACCTCAGCTCCAACAATGTCCTCAACCTCTGGAGCTTCACGCACGACGGCAAGCCGCTGCCGGATACGATACCGGACCTGGCCGCGGCCATGACCCTCAATCCCGCATTGAAAGTGATCGCCATGAGCGGCTATCATGATCTTGCGACGCCGTTTTACCAGACCGAGCTGGACTTGGCGCGGCTGGGCGCCGGCGCCGGCATTCAGATTCGCAACTACAACAGCGGGCACATGAGCTATCTCGACGACAGCGTGCGCCGCCTCCAGAAGGCCGACTTGCGCGCCTTCTACAACAGCGTATCGGTGGCACCATGAAGACCATGCACCTTTTTATCCTGCTTGCGAGTGCGGCGGGGGCCGCTGCCGCGCAGGCGCCGCTGGGCAACGACGCCCAGGTCCCGCCGGCACTGCGGGTCCGGCCGGCCGAATCGCCGGCGGCGGGCGCCGAGCTGCGCGCGCAGGCGCTGGCCAAGCTGAAGGCTCAGTTCAAGGCGGCCGACCATGACGGCAACGGCAGCCTGACTGCCGAAGAGGCGAAAAGCTTCGGTTTCGTCGCCAGCCATTTCGACGCCATCGACACCAGGCGCCGCGGCGCCGTCACCTTCGACGAGCTGCGCGCCTACCTGGAGCGGGCGAAAGCCGACCGGCGCTAGGATGCCGGCCGGAACCGCCGGCTGCGATTCTCAGGACCCGACTCCCGTCCGCGAGGCCGTCGGCAGCGGCGTCCCCGGCCGCCAGGTACGCGACAGCGCCTGGGCTTCCTCGATCTGTTCCTGGGTCATCTGGCGCGAGATCGCCGCGCGCTGGTCGACCGCATTGCGGTTGCCGCCGGCCGCCGCCAGGTTCCACAGCATGTAGGCCAGCACCATGTCCTGCGGCATCCCGGCCTGGTGATAGCGGTACATGAGCCCCAGCGCGTGCTGGGCCTCGGCATGTCCCTGCTCCGCCGCCCGGCGGAACCAGGTCACCGCATGCTTCTGGTCCTGCGGCACCGAGTTGCCGGTGTAGTACATCGCCCCCACCACGTACTGCGCGTCGGCCTTGCCCTGCAGCGCTGCTTTGTGATGCCAGGAAAAGGCTTGCTTGTAATCGCGCGTGACGCCGCGGCCCATGTAATACATCAGGCCCAGCAAATGCTGGGCGTCCGCGTTGCCGGCCCTGGCAAGCGGACTGATCTCCTTCAGCGCCAGCGCGTAGTTGCGGGCGTTATAGGCGCTCGCGCCTTCCGCGAAGCCGGCCTGGGCACTGAGGTGCAGGCCGAACGCGACTGCGAACGCTACGATGTGTTTTTTCATGTCTCGTGCATGGAATCGGGATCTCTGCGTATCCTTGGTCCTTGTTCAGGACTCCCGTTGTTTTGTTCTTGTTTTCTTGTTCTTGTTTTTTACTACTTCCAGCTGACCTTGCCCAGCCCTTCGACCTCGACCTTGCGGTTCTGCGGCTTGCCGTACACCGTCACCGAGCCCATCCCCGACAGGGTCAGCTTGGCGTTGTGGTTGGCGGTCACGGTCGCATTGCCCAGGCCGGACAGGTCCAGCGTGACGTTCTCGGCCGTACACTGCTGGGCATCGAGGCCGCCCAGTCCACCGAGCTCGGCCTTGAGGCTCTTGCTGCGGCCCGACAGGGTCACGAAGCCGGCGCCGTGCAGGTTCAGGTCGATGCTCTCGCTGTTGATGCCGTGCACGCGCATGCTGCCGACACCGCCCAGGTTGGCCGTCACCACGCGGTAGTTCGATGATACATTCATCGAGCCGGCCCCATCGAGCGTCAGCTCGAGTTCGTCGCCGGAGAACCCGCTCACCTCGGTGGAGCCGACGCTTTCGGACGACACTTCGCGCAGGCTCGGCAGCACCAGCTCCGCGCGCAGGCCGGAACCGCGTCCGATGTTCAGGCCGACGCCACGGGTCTCGGTGTCGATGTTGAGCGTATCGCCGCTCTGCAAGGTGGTGGTCTTGCCCAGCAGGCGCGGATCGCCGGTGAGCACCAGGGTGGCGTTGCTGCCCTGGCGGATCTTCATGTCGACCACGCCGTCGAGCTTGACGCGCACCACGCGCGCATCGACCGGGCGCATTTCCGTGACCACCTCCGGCGCGGCATGCGCGATCCCGAATGTGGCGCACAGGCTGGCCAGCGCCACGCCCAGCTTGATCAGGTGATTCATCCAGCGTCCTTTCTCGTCTCGTTCTTGCCTGGGCCGCTCGTGGCCTGCCCGGCATCATACCTTAGCATGTTGCAACTATATCGCGGGACCAGGCCGCTGCGCAGCGGCTTGCGACGAACTGCATAAAACGCGGAACAGGGCGCGCATGGCGGAGACGGATGCACTATGGATGAACGGAATAATCTCACATGCATATGCTATAAAAACATTACTTGTTGACATGACATTGCGCTAAGATGCGGAGCCTGATGGTCCGCAAAACGGCCGTCAACAGCTCACTTCCCAGAGTTCCTATTCGAGGTCACCAATGCGCATGCGCCAATTACCTGTTTTGCTGGCCGGGCTCACCCTTTCGCTGTCGGCAGCCGCCGCACCGAAAGACCAGTGGACCCTTCCGGTCAACGTCAAGAAACTCGATAACGGCCTGACCGTCATCGTCTCGGAAGACCGCACTTCGCCGACCGTCGGCGTCTCCGTGGTCTACCACGTGGGCATGCGCCTGGAGCCGAAGAACCGCACCGGCTTCGCCCACCTGTTCGAACACCTGATGTTCCAGGGCACCCCGAATGCGCCGAAGGGCGTGTTCGACACCACCATCACCGCAGGCGGCGGCCGCAACAATGGCTCGACCCGTCCGGACTTCACCAACTACATCGAAACCGCGCCGGTGTCGGCGCTGGAGCCGATCCTGTGGCTGGAAGCCGACCGGATGAAGACCCTGGACTTCAACGAGAAGACCCTGAAGAACCAGCAGGACGTGGTCAAGGAAGAGATCCGCGTCAACGTGAAGAACCAGCCTTACGGCGGCTTCATGTGGATCGACATCAGCCAGCAGGCGTTCCAGAAGTGGGAGAACAACCACGACGGCTACGGCAGCTTCCAGGATCTCGAGAACGCCAACCTGGACGACGTGCGCGCCTTCCACCGCGACTACTACGGCCCGAACAACGCGGTGCTGGCGATCGCCGGCGACATCACCCCGCAGCAGGGCTTCGAGCTGGCGCAGAAATACTTCGGCAAGATCCCGGCCCGTCCCACTCCGAAGCCGGGCGACTTTAGCGAGCCGCTGAACACCGTCGAGAAGCGCGTGGTGCAGAGCGACGCCCTGGCCCAGGTGCCGGCGATCGCCGCAGCATGGAAAGTCCCTGAGCGCGGCAGCAAGGACCAGGCCGCGATCGCCGTGCTGGCCGAACTGCTGGCCGGCGGCGACGCCTCGCTGTTCTACCAGGGCCTGGTCAAGGGCCGCGAAATCGCGCTCAACGTCGACACCCTGTTCGGCCTCACCAGCCCATGGGAATACGACGGCCCCACCCTGCTGACCGTGTTCGCGCTGTACAAGCCGAACAGCAGCGCCGACGCCCTGCTCAAGGCCATGGACGAAGAAATCGCCAAGGTCGCCGAGAAAGGCGTGGACGACGCCACCCTCAAGCGCGTCAAGACCCGCATGATCGCCGACTGGAACAACAAGCTGGAAAGCTTCATCAACCGCGCCGACACCCTGGCCAAGCTGCAGACCCTGTGGGGCGACGCCAACGTGGTCAACAAGATCCCGGGCTGGATCGAAGGCGTGACCTCCGCCGACATCCAGCGCGCGGTGCGCACCTACCTGGTGCCGGCCAACCGCACCGTCATCGACCGCAAGCCGGCCGCCATGATGGCCGCCGCCGGCCAGCCGGCCGCCCCGACCACCCCTGCGCCTGCCGGCGCTTCGAAATAAGGAGCGCATCATGAAGAAACTGATGCTCGCATTTGCCGTTTCGCTCGCCTTCGCCCCGGCCGCATTCGCAGCGCCGGCGACCGCCCCGGCCGACATGCCCGCCTATGGCGCCGACAAGCCGGTCCCGGTGCCGAAGATCACCAAGAAAACCCTGTCCAACGGCCTGACCGTCTGGGTCGTGCCGCGCAAGGGTCTGCCGCGCGTGGACTACGTGCTGGCCATCCGCGGCGCGGGCTACGCGGCCGATAATCCGGCCCGCCCGGCCTTCGCCTCCATGCTGTCCGGCATGCTCAACGAAGGCACCGCCAAGCGCGATTCGCGCGCCATCGCCGAAGCGGCCCAGGGCATGGGCGGCGAAGTCGGCGCCAACCCGACCTCGGACGGCATCGTGATCCAGGCCAACGCCCTCACCTCGCACGCCGGCGCCATGATGCAGCTGCTGGCCGAAGTGGCGCGTACCCCGTCCTTCCCGGAAAGCGAGATCCAGCTGGCCAAGGCCAACGCGCTGCAGGCGCTGCGCGTGTCCGAGACCCAGCCTGCCTTCCGCGCCGAACGCGCCATCAACCGCGCCGTCTACGGCGACCATCCCTACGGCCGCACCACCCCGACCGTGGAATCGATCAACGCCGTGACCCAGGAGATGCTGCGCGCCGAGCACGCCAAGCGCTTCCGTCCGGACCGCGCGCTGCTGGTGATCACCGGCCGCATCGGCGAAGCCGAAGCGATGAAACTGGCGCAGAAGGCTTTCGGCGACTGGAAGGCTTCCGGCGAAGCCCTCCCTGAAACCGCCAGCGCGCCGGTGGCCGCCAAGCCGGCCCGCATCCTGGTGCAGCGCGACGGCAGCGTGCAGTCGGCGCTGCGCCTGGGCAGCCCGGGCATCGCTGCCAGCGCCGAGGACCAGATCCCGCTGCGCCTGGCCAGCACCATCCTGGGCGGCGGCTTCTCGAGCCGCGTCAACATGAACCTGCGCGAGGAGAAGGGCTATACCTACGGCGCCTCGGCCGGTGCGCGCATGAACCGCGCCGGCGGCGCAATCGTGGGCGGCGCCGAAGTGCGCAACGACGTAACCACGGCGGCGCTGAACGAGTACTTCAGCGAGTACAAGCGCATCGGCGCCGAGCCGGTGCCGGCCAGGGAAATGGAGATGAACAAGCGCTACCTGGCGGGCGGCTACCTGCTGACCAACCAGCTGCAGCGCGGCGTGGCGACAACCCTGGCCAACAACTGGCTGGTGGGCCTGCCGGCCGAGTTCCTCGGCCAGTACGTGCCGCTGATCCAGAAGGTCACGCCGGAACAGGTGAATGCGGTGTCGAAGAAGTACTTCGCGCCGGAGAACCAGTCGATCGTCGTGGTGGGCGACGCCAAGGCGGTGGGCGAGCAGCTCAAGGCCTTCGGCGAGTTCACCGTCACCGACAAGTAAGCTGGTCTGACCGAACGGCCCCGCACGATCTGCGGGGCTTTTTTTTGCCCCTTCACGAATCGCCCATCCGTTATACACTCACGCCTGGATCGTCACCCTCACCTTGCCATGAAACGTCTTGCCAGCCTGCTTGCCGGTCTCGTTTGCGCCCTCTCCGCCCATGCCGGCGAAGTCCAGGTCGCGGTAGCCGCGAACTTCACCGCGCCGATGCAGGCCATCGCCGCCCAGTTCCAGAAGGACACCGGCCACAAGGCCCTGCTCGCCTTCGGCGCCACCGGCAAGTTCTACGCCCAGGTCCGCAACGGCGCGCCCTTCGAGGTGCTGCTGGCCGCCGACGACGAGACCCCGGCCAGGCTGGAAGCCGAGGGACAGGCCGTGGCAGGCACCCGTTACACCTATGCGGTCGGCCGCCTGGTGCTGTGGTCTGCGCAGGCGGGCCTGGTGAGCAGCGGCGACATCCTCAAGAGCGCGGACTACCGCCACCTGGCCATCGCCAATCCCAAGACCGCCCCCTACGGCGCGGCCGCGATGACGGTGCTCGACAAGCTGGGACTGCGCGCGGCAGTTCAGCCGCGCATCGTGCAGGGCGAGAGCATCGCCCAGGCCTACCAGTTCGCCAGCACCGGCAATGCGGAACTCGGCTTCGTCGCCCTGTCCCAGGTCTGGCGCGACGGCCAATTCACGTCCGGCTCCGGATGGATCGTGCCCGCCCACCTGCACGCACCGATCCGCCAGGACGCCGTGCTGCTGGCCAAGGGACGCGCCAACCCGGCCGCGAAGGCCCTGCTCGACTACCTGCGTTCCAACAAGGCGCAAGCCCTGATCCGCTCTTTCGGCTACGAGATCTGATGCCGGACGCCGCTGACTTTTCCGCCGTCTGGCTGACCCTCAAGCTCGCCTCCCTGGTCACCATCCTGCTGCTGGCGCTCGGCACCCCGCTGGCCTGGTGGCTGGCGCGCACCCGCTCGCGCCTGAAGAACGCGGTGGTCGCGATCGTCGCCCTGCCCTTGGTGCTGCCGCCCACCGTGCTGGGTTTCTACCTGCTGCTGGCCATGGGCCCGGAGGGGCCGCTGGGACGCCTGAGTGCCCTGCTCGGCCTTGGCACCCTGGCCTTCACCTTCCCCGGCCTGGTGATCGCCTCGCTGCTGTATTCGATGCCTTTCGTGGTGCAGCCGCTGCAGAACGCCTTCGAGGTCATCGGCGAGCGTCCGCTGGAAGTGGCGGCCACCCTGCGCGCCGGGCCCTGGGACACCTTCTGGTCGGTGGTCCTGCCGCTGGCCCGCCCCGGCTTCGTGACCGGCGCCATCCTCGGCTTCGCGCACACCATCGGCGAATTCGGCGTGGTGCTCATGATCGGCGGGAACATCCCCGACAAGACGCGCGTGGTCTCGGTCCAGATCTACGACCACGTCGAGGCGATGGAATACGCCCAGGCCCACTGGCTGGCCGGCGGCATGCTGGCCTTCAGCTTCATCGTGCTGCTGGCGCTGTACACCTTCTATCCGCAGTCGATGCGCGGGGTACGCCGATGAGCATCCGTGCGCGCTTTCATATCGACCGCGGCGGCTTTGCGCTCGACGTCGACCTGGACCTGCCCGCGCAAGGCGTGAGCGCCCTGTTCGGCCATTCCGGCTCCGGCAAGACCACCCTGCTGCGGGCCATCGCCGGACTTGAACGCGCGCCGGGCGGCTATATGGCGCTGGGCGGCGAGATCTGGCAGGACGAGGCGCGCGGAATCTTCGTTCCCACCTGGCAGCGCGCGGTCGGCTATGTGTTCCAGGAGGCCAGTCTGTTCCCCCACCTGAGCGTGCGCGGCAACCTCGAATTCGGACAGAAGCGCGCCAGGCGCAAGGAAGGCCAGCCTTCGCTGGGCGCCGTCGCCGAACTGCTGGGCATCCTGCCCCTGCTCGGCCAGGACCCGGCGCGCCTGTCCGGCGGCGAGCGCCAGCGCGTGGCCATCGCCCGCACCCTGCTGGCCGCGCCGCGCCTGCTGCTGATGGACGAACCCCTGGCCGCGCTCGACCTCAAGCGCAAGCTGGAAATCCTGCCCTACCTGGAACGCCTGCACGACGAGCTGTCCCTGCCGATCGTCTACGTCAGCCACGCGGCGGACGAGGTGGCGCGCCTGGCCGACCACCTGGTGCTGCTCGATGCCGGCCGGGTGAGCGCCAGCGGCCCGCTGGGCGAACTGCTGGCCCGCATCGACCTGGCCGGCGCCTTCGACGAGGACGCGGGCGTGGTGGTCGACGCGGTGCTCACCGGCCACGACGAGGACGGCATGGCGCGCCTGTCCTTCCCCGGCGGGATGCTCTACGCCGCCCGCCGCGAGGCCGTGCCCGGCAGCCGGGTGCGCTGCCGCATCCAGGCGCGCGACGTCAGCCTGGCGCTCGAGCGTCCACGCGCCACCAGCATCGCCAACATCCTGCCGGCCGAAGTGCGCGAGCTGGCTCCCGCGGGCCCGGCGGGCCAGGTGATGGTGCGGCTGCAGACCGGCGAGATCGCGCTGCTCGCGCGCATCAGCGAACGCTCGCGGCGCGAGCTCGGCATCGTCCCCGGAACCCATGTCTGGGCCCAGGTGAAGGCGGTCGCGCTGCTGGCGTGAGCCTCTCACGCCGTCCCTGTTAAAATTGCAAGATTCTGTGTAGGGTTCACTCGCCGGCAGACAACCCGATTCCCCGATGAAGACGCGTAGCTACCTCACTGCGATCATTCTGATCGTCCTCCTCCCTCTTCTCGCCTTGTCCGCGTGGGGCTTGTCGCTCCTGTTGCAAGACGAGAAGGAAGCGCGCCTGCAGGCCGTCGCGGAGAAAGCGAACTCGGTCGCGCTGTCGATCGACAAGGAGTTCGCCAAGGCGGAAGGCGCCTTGCGCGTGATCGCCCAGACCGACGCGATGGCCAGCGAAGACTACGCATCGCTCCACGCGCTGATGCGCAAGACCATCACCTCCGAGAATTCGTGGGGCGTCCTGTTCGACGACGCGGGCCGCATGCTGCTCCACACTCACCTTTCTTACGGTAAGCCTATCGACCAGGGGCCGAATCCCTGGGTGCTGGAGGCCATCGCTCGTGGCGAACCGAGCGTTTCGAATCTGCGCCCTGGGCGCGCCGGGAAATCGAAGGTGGTATCGGTCCAGCTTCCGGTGAAAACCCCGAGCGGCCGCACCTATTTGCTCGCCTATACCTTTAACAACACGCACATCACCGCCCTGCTGCGGCACAAGGACCTGCCCGACACCTGGGTGATCGGCGTGTTCGGCGCGGACGGCATTTCCATCGCCCGCAACGTGCGCGAGCACCAGTTCGTCGGCACTCCTGTCCGGCCGGAGCTGTTCCAGGCGGCGCAGCGCCAGTTCAGCGGACGGATCATCAACCGCACGCGCGACGGCTTCATGGCCTACAACAGCTTCACGCACACCTCGCGCGCCGCGTGGACGGTCGCGATCGCGGCGCCGCGCGACGAGATCAACAGCCCGGCGCGTAACGCGACCTGGTTCGCGGCCGTGGTCCTCCTGATCGCCCTCGGCTGCGCCGGCGCCGGCATCGTCGTGTTCGCCCGCCGCATCACCGGTTCCTACCAGCTGACCCTGGCGGCGGCGAAGACCCTCGAAGTCGGCGGCATCCCCGCGCCGGTGCGCTCAGGCGTGCTGGAAGCCGACCTGCTGCAGACCGCCCTGCACGACGCCGGCGTCAAGCTGGCGCGCGAGAACGAAGCGCGGCAAGCCCTCGAGCGCGAGCGCGAAACCCTGCTCGTCAGCGAACGCGATGCGCGGCGCGAGGCGGAGAACCAGAACCACGCCAAGGACGAATTCCTGGCGATGCTGGCGCACGAACTGCGCAATCCGCTCGCGCCCATCTCCGCCGCCGCGCAGACCCTGGGGCTGCAGATCAACAACGAGCGTGCCGTGCGGCGCGCCGGCGACGTCATCGTGCGCCAGGTGGACCACCTGAAGTCCCTGATCAACGACCTGCTCGACGTCTCGCGCGTCACCCGGGGACTGGTGTCCATCGAGCAGGACGAGGTCGAGATCGGCGCCATCGCCGGCAGCGCCGTCGAACAGGCGCAGCCCCTGATCCAGGCCCGCGGCCACCGGCTCGAGGTACAGGTGCGCTGCCCGCAGGCGCGGGTGCGCGGCGACCGCGTGCGCCTCATCCAGGTATTGAGCAACCTGCTGAACAATGCCGCGAAATACACGCCTTCCGGCGGCGCCATCACGCTCACTGTGGATACGCTGGGATCCGAGGCGGTGATCGAGGTCGCGGACAACGGCATGGGCATCGACGCCGAGCTGCTTCCCCATGTGTTCGACCTGTTCAGGCAGGCCTCGCGCAGCTCCGAACGCTCGCAGGGCGGCCTGGGCTTGGGACTGGCGCTGGTGCGCAGCATCATGGCCCTGCACGGAGGCCGCGTGGAGGCCCATAGCGAAGGTCTGGGGCAAGGGGCCCGTTTCACGCTGTTCCTGCCCTTGCTCGCGCAAGGGCCCGGCCAGGCCGGCAATGCCGCCGTAGCGGCCACGGCCCCGCCGGCGCCGGTACGCCTGATGATCGTCGACGACAACCTGGATGCGGCGCGCGCGCTGGCCAACCTGCTCGAAGCCAAGGGCCACAGCGTGGCCATCGCCGGCGACGCCCAGGCCGCGCTCGGCCACGGCGGCGCGGAAGCCTTCGCCGTGTATATCCTGGATATCGGCTTGCCGGGCATGGACGGCTACGAGCTGGCGCGCCGCCTGCGCAGCGCCGCCGGCGGCCGGGTGGTGCTGGTCGCGCTCACGGGCTATGGCCAGGCCCAGGACATCCACAAGGCCTACGCGGCCGGTTTCGACCACCATTTCGTCAAGCCGATCGACATCGAGGCGCTGGACCGCATCCTGGCCGCGGCGGCCGTGGGCTCCCGGCTGGACAGCGCCGTCCAGCCCTGAGCGCGCCGCGGGTTCAGTTGGACAGCACTGGCTCCGTCGCCGCCCCTTCCGGCGCCGGCTGCGGCTCGGCGAACTCCGCGTAGACCCAGTCCTCGCCCGCGCGCACCACGCCTTCCGGCACCACGGGCGCGCGCGGCGGCGTCTTGGCCAGCGCGACCCGCATGTAGTCGACCCAGATCGGCAGCGCCAGCGTGGCGCCGAACTCGCGTCCGCCGAGCGAGCGCGGCTCGTCGTAGCCCATCCACGCCACGCCCACCACGCTGCCGCTGTAGCCGGCGAACCAGCCGTCGAAGGCATTGCTGGTGGTGCCGGTCTTGCCGGCGAGATCAAGGCGCTTGAGCTGCACCGAGGACTGGGCGCCGGTGCCGAAGCGCGCCACGTCGCGCAGCATGCTGTCGGTGATGAAGGCGTTGCGCGCATCGAGCACGCGCACCCGCTCCTGCCCCGCCCGGGTGCGGGCATTGTCCACGACCACGCTGCCGTCCTTGTCCTGGATCTTCGCGATCAGCCAGGGCTCGACGCGGTAGCCGCCGTTGGCGATGACGGCATAGGCGCCCGCCATCTGCAGCGGCGTCACCGCACCGGTGCCCAGGGCCATGGTCAGGTTGCGCGGATGGCGCGCGGGGTCGAAGCCGAAGCGCTGCAGGAAGTCGCGCGTGTAGTCGACGTCAAGGGTGCGCAGCATGCGCACGGTGGGCACGTTGCGCGAATGCGTGAGCGCGCGCCGCACCGTAATCGGGCCTTCGAAGACGCCGTCGTCGTTGCGCGGCGACCAGTCTCCCTCGTTCGCCACCTCGAGCGGCTCGTCCAGGATCTGGGTGCCGGGGAAGAAGCCGCGCTCCAGCGCCGCCGAGTAGACGAAGGGCTTGATGCTCGACCCGGGCTGGCGCCAGGCCTGGGTCACGTGGTTGAACTTCTGCAGCTGGTAGTCGAAGCCGCCGACCAGCGCGCGGTAGGCGCCGGTGTTGGCGTCGAGGGCGACGAAGGCGGAGGCGACTTCGGGCACCTGGGTGATCGCCCAGCCGCCCTGGCCCGACTTGCTGACGCGGATGACGGCGCCCGGTGTCAGCCGCAAGGCGGCCTTGGCGCTGGAAGCCAGGGCCGGGGCGGCGAAGCCCAGGCCGGCGCCGGCGATCTCGATGTCCTCGCCGCCCTGGGCGACGGCGCGCACCCGCTTGGGCGAGGCCGACGTCACGACGGCCGGCAGCAGGTCGTCGATGGCCGGGCGCTTCTGCAGCGCCTCGGCGATCGCTTCCTCGCGCGCCTCGGCGTCCTTGGGCAGCTTGACGCGCGCTTCCGGGCCGCGGTAGCCGTGGCGCCGGTCATAGGCCAGCACGTTGCGGCGCACGGCGTCGTAGGCCGCCTCCTGCTCCGCCGCGACGATGGTGGTGGTGACCGTGACGCCGCGCTCATAGGCCGCCTGGCCGAAGCGGGCGTAGGCCGCCTGGCGCGCCAGTTCGGCGACGTATTCCGCCTTGGCGCTCGGTCCCGCACCATCGCGCCTGACGTGCAGCGGCTCGGCCAGCGCGCGGCGGTACTGCGCCTCGGTGATGTTCTTCAGCTCGAACATGCGCTTGAGGACCAGGCGCTGGCGCAGCTGCGCGCGCTCGGGATTGGCGACCGGATTGTGGCGCGAGGGATTCTGCGGCAGGCCGGCCAGCATGGCGAATTCGGCCAGCGACAGCTGCTCGAGCGGCTTGCCGAAATAGGTGCGCGCGGCGCTGGAAAACCCGTAGGAACGCTGGCCGAGGTAGATCTGGTTCATGTAGACCTCGAGGATCTGGTCCTTGCTCAGCGCGCGTTCGATCTTGTAGGCCAGCGCCGCCTCGGTCAGCTTGCGCGGCAGGGTCTTGTCGCGCGTGAGGAAGAAGTTGCGCGCCACCTGCATCGTGATCGTCGACCCGCCCTGCAGGGATCCACCGCTGAGATTGGCCTTGGCCGCGCCCAGCACGCGGATCCAGTCGATGCCGCCATGGTCGTAGAAGCGCGCATCCTCGATGGCCAGCACGGCCGCCTTCATCAGCGGCGGGATCTTCGCGATCGGCACGAACTCGCGGCGCTCGACGCCGAATTCGCCGATCAGGACCTTGTCGGCCGAGTAGACCCGCAGCGGAATCTTGGGCTGGTAGTCGGTGATGGCCTTGATGTCCGGGACGTCCGGCAGCTCCGGCACGATGGACGCGGGGGCTGGGCCCGCGGCGAACAGCAGCGCGGCGGCCAGCGCAAAGCGGCATGCAGGGAGGCGGGCTGGAAAAATCCGCCCGGATGGCTGGGCGAAAGGCCGGAACGATGAATTCATGAGGATAAACGTG
This sequence comes from Massilia sp. ZL223, assembly GCF_018119395.1. Classification (GTDB taxonomy): domain Bacteria; phylum Pseudomonadota; class Gammaproteobacteria; order Burkholderiales; family Burkholderiaceae_D; genus Telluria. The sequence continues at coordinate 16,152 of NZ_JAGPWD010000005.1, read as the reverse complement.
AGTTGGTCGGCAAGCGAAACGCCCTCCCTGGTGGGCGGGAAGGTCGATTCGCGGCAGATATTACCCTCACAGGCGCGTGGAAGCACGTAAAACGGATGAGGTACCGTCGCCTGGTCCATCGAGGGGCAATTGGCGATACCTGCGCCTTTGCCCCCGCCGGTCCGTCATCTACTTCAGGATCACCCGCGCGACGACCGGATGATGATCGGATGGATAACGCCGGTCGCGCGAGTCGCTCAGCACCGCATATTTGAGCACGTCGAAATGCCGGTCGACGAAGATATAGTCGATCCGGTCAAGCATGGCCGCATCCAGGCGGAAGGCGTTGAACGTGCCCTCCGGCCCATACGGCGGCGCCTTGCTGACCTTGGCCGCATCGCGCATCGCCTTTGCCATGGTCTGCATCTGCACCGTTCCTGGCGTCGAATTGAAGTCGCCCACGCAAATGGCGGGTTCGCCGCGGGCGATCTCGGCGATCTTGCGTAACACCAGGTCGGCGGAGGCGCGGCGGGCCACTTCGCCCTCATGGTCGAAATGGACCGAGAACACGAACAGCGCGCGGCCGGTAACGCGGTCGCGCAGGCGCGCCCAGGACGCGAGGCGGCGGCAGCATGTGGCGTCCCAGCCGAACGAGGGACGGTCGGGCGTTTCGCTGAGCCAGAAATCGCCCTTGGCCAGCAGCGCAAAACGACTCTTGCGGAAGAAGATCGCCGAATGCTCTCCCGCACGATTGCCATCGTCGCGGCCGACGCCAACATGGTCGAATTCGTCCATCTGGGCCAGGTCGGCGATCTGGTCGGCGAGTCCTTCCTGCGTGCCGACGATGTCGAATTCGTGATAGCGGATCAGCGCCTTCACCATGTCCTTGCGGGCGGACCAGGCGTTCGGGCCATCATCGGGATTGTCATAGCGCAGGTTGTAGGTGGCCACGTTGATTGGCGCCGCTGGGTTGCCCGCCGCCGATGCGGCCGGCGTCCATGCCACGGCAAGCAGCATGGCGTATGCGAACATAGTCGCCAGGGGAGATAAGATGGTCTTCATGGTGGTGGCTCTGAAAATACGCCTGCGCGCTCAGGAGCGAGTTAAGCACATTCCGCAGCCCATGTTGCGTCAAATGGCGAACAGCGGCGCAGTTTAGACCTTTTTACTAAAACCGCCTGCGGTGACGGTAATGCCGTTCACTTGCGCAGCACCGTAATCCCGGCCTGGTGTTTCGAGAACAGCAGCGTGGCGATGCCGACCAGAAGGCGCATGCCGGGAAAGCGCAGCAGCTTGCCGACCGCGCCCCGCAAATCCTTGCGATACAAGGCGATATACAGATACGAGGCGTGCGGGTGCACGCTGAAGCCGCGAAATCCCACCCGCCTGCCGGCCCGGATGATCTTGGCCGGATGCATGTCGCGCTCGGTCACGCCGTACTCCTCCACGACGGCGCGCGAACGGCGCTCGTGGCCGCGACCCGGCTCGGACGTGATGCAGATCCCGTCCGGCTTCAATGCGCGGTAGGCGCTGCGCAGCGCCGCCACTTCGTCGACGGCGTGGTGCAGGCAGTCGAAGAACACGACGACATCGAATTCTTCATTGAACCCGAGCGACTCGTAATCGCCGACGACGAAATCCAGGTTGCGCAGGCCGTTCTCCTGCTGCAGGCGGCGGCCGGCCTCGACCGCCTCCGGGACCAGCTCGGCGCCCACCACGTCGTAGCCGCGCTTGGCGAACAGCACGCTGGTCCAGCCGGTGCCGCAGCCCATATCGAGCAGGCGGCCGCCTTGCGGCATCAGCCCCATCATCGCGCCCAGCTCCATCAGGTACAGGCCGCACTGCTCGTCCGACCACGGCTTGTGCTTGGCGTGCCGCATGCCGGCGGCGCCGATATTCTTGAAGTAGTCGTATTCGCCTTGCGTCGCCATCGACTGTCTCGGAATCGTTGAAGGGGGACCTTGTCAAAAAAAAACCCGCGGATGCGCCCAGGACGGCGCGCTTGGCGTCATCGCGTCCTTCCTGCACTCACCTGCTGGTGCCAGGCCGGCGATACGGCAGCCCGTCCTAGTCGCCGCGCAGCGCCTTCTCGAGGTCGTCCAGCTCCGCCGGCTTGACCAAGTGGGCATCGAAGCCCGCCTCCTGCGCGCGGCGGCGGTCTTCCGGCGAACCGTAACCCGTATGCGCCACCAGGCGGATGTTGGCCAGCACCGGATTGCGCTTGATGCGGCGCGCCACCTCGTAGCCATCCACGCCCGGCAGGCCGATATCGAGCACGATCACATCCGGCTTGTGGTGCAGCGCCAGCGCCTCGATCTGGCCGGCGTCGGCGGTGGTGCAGGTTTCGTAGCCCATTTCGCCGAGCAGGAAGCCCATCATTTCCATGGCGTCGACGTTGTCGTCGACCAGCAGTACGCGCATACCCGCGCCCTCCTTGTGCGTGCATTGGACATTCCCGTCCGGCTGCGCGGACTGGGTCACGCGCAGCACCGGGAGTTCGACGGTGAAGGTGCTGCCCAGGCCAATGCCCGGGCTATCGGCCGACAGGCGGCCGCCGTGCAGTTCGATCAGGTGCGAAACCAGCGACAGGCCGATGCCCAGGCCTTCCGGCGCGCGGTCCGGCGGCACTTCCACCTGGGCGAACATGCCGAAGATGCGCGGCAGGTTGTCCTCGGCGATGCCGATGCCGTTGTCGCGCACGGCGATGCGCACCCACTCCCCCGCCAGCGTCACGCTGAGCGTGATCTCGCCGCCCTGCGGAGTGAACTTGGCGGCGTTGTGCAGCAGGTTGCCGATCGACTGCGCCAGGCGCACCGGATCGCCCGACACCCACACCTGTTCGACCGGCTGGACGACCTCCAGGTGGTGGCCGCGCGCGGTAATCAGGGGGGCTGCGGTCTCGATCGCCTGGCCGATCACGCCGCCCAGGTCCACCTCCTCGGTGCGCAGCACGATCTTGCCTTCCGAGATGCGGGCCACGTCAAGCAGGTCGTCCACCAGGTGCGCCAGGTGGTCGACCTGGCGGGTGATCACTTCGCGCGCGCGCGCCTGGCGCTCGCCCGCGATCTCGCCCGTCGCGCCCAGCAGCGCGGCCGCGTTGCGGATCGGGCTCAGCGGGTTGCGCAGCTCGTGCGCCAGGGTGGCCAGGAACTGGTTCTTGTTGCTGTCGGCCGCGCGCAGCAGCGCTTCCATTTCCTTGCGCGCCGTGATGTCGCTGGTCACGCGCGCCACGCGGTAGACCTGGCCGCGCGCATTCCGCACCGGGAACATGCGGTCGCGCACCCAGCGCGTCTGGCCGTCGGGCACGGTGATGCGGAATTCCTCGTCATAGTGGTGCTCGGTGGCCAGCGCTTCCCAGCGGCGCGCGGCGGCGGCGCGGTCGTCCGGGTGGACGGCGTCCAGCCAGCCGCCCGGCTGTTCGCCCAGGGTCTCGGCGCTGCGGCCCCAGATGTCGGCATAGGCCGGGCTCACGTACACCAGCTCGCGGCCGGGCACGGAGAACATCCAGAACACGTCGTCGATGTTGTCGGTCAGCTGGCGGAAGCGCTCTTCGCTGTCGCGCAGGTCGACCTGGGCCTGGCGCATGCGCAGCAGCGCGTTGACGTTGGCGATCAGTTCGTCCGCTTCGATCGGCGCCGCCAGGTAGTTGTCGGCGCCGCCTTCCAGGCCGCGGATCTTGTCGGCGCGCCCGGTCAGCGCAGCCGAAGTCTGCAGCACCAGCACCTTGCTGGTATCGGAATCGGCCTTGATGCGGCGGCACACTTCGATGCCGTTGATATCGGGGAGCTTGACGTCGAGCAGCACCAGGGCGGGCGCGCGGCGCTTGACGATGTCGAGCGCGTCGGTGCCGTTGGCCGCCTCGGTGACCTCGAACCCCGCGCTTTGCAGGATGCGGGTCTTGGCGTAGCGGGCGCCGTCGTTGTCGTCGACGTTGAGGATCAGGGTCGAATTGGCGTTCATGGTTCGTTTCCGTCGTTCTCCGCCGGCGGCTGCGGCGGCCGGCGCGGCAAGGTGAGCGTGAATGTCGAGCCGACGCCCGGTGTACTGGCGACGTCGACCCTGCCGCCGAGCAGCTCGGCGAGCTTGCGGCACAACGGCAGTCCAAGCCCGGTCCCCTTGCTGCGCCGCTGCAGCGGGTGCTCGATCTGGCTGAACTCTTCAAAAATCAACTGCAAATTGTCCGGGCTGATGCCGATGCCGGTGTCGGCCACCCCGAAGGAAATGCTATCCGCTTCCTGGTCGAAGCTCGCGAACACCAGCACCGAGCCGTGCTCGGTGAACTTGAGCGCGTTCGAGATGAAGTTGCGCAGGATCTGCTGGATCTTGCCTTCGTCCGAGAAGAAAGGCTCTTCGATGCCGGAGGGTTCGAAGATCAGTTCCACGCGGCCCTCGTCCACCAGCGGGCGCATCATGCCCTTCAGCGTGCGGAACAGGTTCTCGACCACCACCGGCTCGATCGCCAGCTGCACCCGCCCGGCCTCGATCTTGGCCAGGTCGAGCAGGTCGTTGACCAATTCCGACAGGTCGCCGGCGGCCTTCGCGATGAACTTCACCTGGCGCTCCTGTTCCACGGTGAGGTCCCCATCCATGCGGTCCAGCAGCAGCTGGGCCAGCGCGCGGATCGAGGAAAGCGGCGTGCGCAGCTCGTGGCTGGTGTTGGACAGGAAGCGCGACTTCATTTCGTCGGCGCGGCGCAGGCGCTCGGCCTTGTCCTCGATCTCGGCGTACAGCGCCACGATGCCGCGGTTGGTGTCTTCCAGCTCGCGCGTGAGCGAGAGCAGGTCTTCCTGGCGCTCGCGCAGCTCGGACAGGGTGGACAGCAGTTCCTGGTTCTGCAGCTGCAGTTCGTGCAGAGTGTTGGACACCGGGCTGTCGGCCAGGCGCGCGCCGATCTCGGCCAGGCGCGCGGGCGTGACGCGCTCTTGCGGCGGCAGCACCTTGCGCACCGTGACGGTGGTGGCGCCCTTCACGCCGGGGTCGACCTCGCAGGCATCCATCAGGCGGTGCGCGGTGATGATGGCGAGTTCGTGCAGCGACTGCGGATTGGCCTCGGCATCGGGCGGCAGGACGGCGGCCGGCGGCCCGTTGCCGGCGCTGACCAGCACTTCGAGGTGCTGGCGGCCGGCCATGTCGCGCAGCTGGAACTGGGCGCGCCCGCCCGAGCCGTGGTGGCAGGCGCCGCGCGCCACTTCCGACACGGCGGTGGCGACGCGCACCTGGTCCTGCTGCGAAAAGCCCAGCAGCGCCGAGATCTGGCGCGCGCGCTGGCGCACCAGGACCACATCCTGGTCGCTGTCCAGGCCGACGCTGAGGATGCGCTGGACGTTCATCGGTCCATCCCGCGGTGCGCGCCATGGCGCCTGACGACCAGCACCAGTGCGTCGTCGCGGCGGCGGATGTAGTCGCGCATCAGGACCGCCGCGATCAGGGCCGGGCTGCGCCCTTCCAGTCCCGGATAGCGGCCCAGGTCCCACTGGGTCTGGATGCCGTCCGAATGCAGGATGCACAGGGCCCCGACCGGGAACGGCAGGGTGAATTCCTGCACCTTGCGCATGTTGTGGCCGACGATGCCGTTGTGCGAGACCAGGGCGCGGCGCACGCCGTCCGTCACGATGCCGGCGATGTTGCCCACGCCGGCGAAGCGCAGCTCGTCGCTCCGGTAATCGATGCGCGCGGTGGCGAGCGCCGCCCCGCGCGTGATGCGCAAGGCGTCGTTGGCGGCGTGCATCAGCTCACCCGCCTCGATGCCGGGACGCGCTTCCAGCGCGCCGATCGCGGCGTTGGCGGCCTTGGCCGCTTCCGGACCATGCCCCAGTCCGTCCGCCGCCAGCAAGCTGGCGCCATGGCGTCCGCAGCTGACCGCCCAGCCGTCGCCGCAGTCCTCCTCGCCCGCCATCGGCACCCACAGCGCGCCGACATCGAGCCCGCAGTGTTCCGGCGGCGGCACGTCGCGCCACAGGCGCATGAAGAAAACCGCGCCCTTGCCATGTTCCGAGTAGACGTCGAATTCGTCGGAGAGGCGGCGCAGCGCCCCCAGGCCGGTGCCTGCGGTGCCGGCGGTCGAGACGCCGTCGATCAGGCTGTAGCCCAGGTCGGCGATGCCCGGTCCCTTGTCCATGGCCAGCACGTCGATCCCGATGCCCGACGCCGACTGGGCGGGCCCGATGTGGACCTCGCCCTCGCCCGCATGCTTGAGGATGTTGGTGGCGGCCTCGGTGATGATCAGCGCCAGCTGGCCGGCGCGCGTTTCGGTATAGCCGAGCGAATCGGCCAGCCGCTGGCCCGCGCGGCGCGCGGCCGAGACGTCGCTGGCATGCAGGATGGCGAAGACGGTCTGCGGCGTCCGTGAACTGATCAGCGTTTCCATTTGACCACCGAGACGGCTGTACCCTCGCCCGGACGGCTGTCGATATCGAATTCGTCGACCAGGCGCTTGGAACCGCCCAGGCCCAGGCCCAGGCCGCCGCCGGTCGTGAAACCGTCGCGCAGTGCGCTGTCGAGATCGGAAATGCCCGGTCCGGCGTCGACGAACACCAGTCCGATGCCCTGGCGCACGCCGTCCGACAGGGCGTCGAGGCAGACTTCGCCGCCGCCGCCATACTTGAGCGTGTTGCGGGCCAGCTCGCTGGCCGCGGTGACCAGCTTGGTCTGGTCGACCAGGGACAAAGCGATCGCCACCGCACGTTCGCGCACCTGCTTGCGCAGCCCGACCACGTCCTCGTCCGAACGCAGCGGCAGGATCACCCGCCCCGTGCGCTGCTGGCGGTGGCGATCCAGCAACTCGGACTCGAACAGGACTGCATTGGTATGCGCGTCACCCATCACTTGTAGCTCTTTCCTAGCAGGGCCATGCCCTTTTCGACGTTGAGCGCGGTCTTCACGCCGTGCAGGGTCAGGCCCAGCTCGACGAGCGTGATCGCGACCGCGGGCTGCATGCCCACGACGACCGTCTGGGCGTCCAGCACGCGGGCCATCGCGGCGGTGTTGCTGATCATACGCCCAATGAAGGAATCGACCAGGTCGAGCGCGGAGATGTCGATCAGGACGCCCTTGGCGTTGTCGCGCACGATCCGTTCGGTCAGGTCGTCCTGCAGGGTCATGGCGAGACGGTCATGCATGTCGACCTGGATCGTCACGAGCAGCAGGTCGCCCATGCGCAGGATAGGAATCCGTTCCATGGTGCGGCTCTCAGGCGGCCTGCTTGGCGATGAGGGCGGTGCCGGTGCGCTCGAGCGCGACCAGGAAGGCGTCGGCCAGGGTGGCCTTGGTCATCACGTCTTCCAGGTTCACGCCGAGGTGCACGATGGTCTGTGCGATCTGCGGGCGGATGCCGCTGATGATGCAGTCCGCGCCCATCAGACGCGCCGCGGCGATGGTCTTCATCAGGTGCTGGGCCACCAGGGTGTCCACGGTCGGCACGCCGGTGATATCGATGATGGCGATCATGGCGCCGGTGTCAACGATCTTTTGCAGGATGTTTTCCATCACCACCTGGGTGCGGGCCGAGTCCAGGGTGCCGATCAGGGGCAGCGCCAGGATGCCGTTCCACAGCTTGACGACCGGGGTCGAGAGCTCCAGCAGTTCCTGCTGCTGGCGCACGATGATCAGGTCCTTGGTCTTCTGGAACACTTCGATGGTGTACAGGCCCAGCTTGTCCAGCAGGGTGTTGATGGTCCACGAGGCCGTGGCCAGCGCTTCCGGCTCGGCCGCGAAGACCGCGCGCAGGCGCGCGAACAGGGCTTGCTTGAGCGAGAACACGAAGGTCGCGGTTTCGCTCGGCGTGGAGCCCGACTTGGCGCGGGTGGATGAGATCTCGCCCAGCAGGTCGCGCACCTCGTCCCAGGAGCGGTGGTCGATGTTGTCCAGTTCGCCAGCACGGGTGGCGGCGCTGAACGCGGCCAGGAATTGCTGGGTGTGGTTACGCAACTGCTCGCGGGACGCGCTGGTGCCGCGCACGGCCAGCGCTTCCAGCTGGGCCAGCCAATCGGCGCCGATCGCCGCCTGGTTCTCCTGCAACATCTGGCTGATACGGGTTGCGTCATCCTTAGTGGTCATCGGACTATCCTTTTTTTGATTTGTCGGGTGGGTACGCGGCGTCTCTCGTGCACGTGTAGCTACACGAATGAGATAAACGGCCAACTATACCACTTATGCCATCAGGGACATGGCACGGTTGAGTTGTCTGACGGATATTTTTGCTGCAATGATGGCAAAACGCCGCGACACAAAAAATGCCGCCGAAATATGACTTGAAAGACAGTGCATTTTAACCTTTTGGCGACCCACCTTCGGCCCTGCGATGCGCGTATTCATACAGGACCGGCAACAACAACAGCGTCAATACGGTGGACGACACGATCCCGCCGATGACCACCGTCGCCAGCGGCCGCTGCACCTCGGCTCCGGTGCCGGTCGCCAGCGCCATCGGCACGAAGCCCAGCGAGGCCACCAGCGCCGTCATCAGGACCGGGCGCAGGCGCGCCATCGCCCCCTCCTCCACCGCCCGGGCCAGCGGCATGCCGCCCTCGCGCAAGCTGCGGATGAAGGACACCATCACCAGGCCGTTGAGCACCGCCACCCCGCTCAGGGCGATGAAGCCGACCGCCGCCGAGATCGACATCGGGATGCCGCGCAGCCACAGGGCGCACAGTCCGCCGGTGAGCGCGAACGGGATGCCGGTGAAGACCAGCAGGCCGTCCCTGGCGTTGTTGAAGACCAGGTAGAGGAGCGCGAACACCAGCGCCAGGGCGGCCGGCACCACCAGCTGGAGGCGCCTGGCGGCCGCCTCCAGGTGCTCGAACTGCCCGCCCCAGCTGGTCCAGTAGCCGGGCGGGACGCCGACCTTCTGCGCGACGCGCTCCTGCGCCTCGGCGACGAAAGAGCCGATGTCGCGCCCGCGCACGTTGGCGGTCACCACCACGCGGCGCTTGCCCTGCTCGCGGCTGAACTGGTTGGGGCTGGGCGCCAGGTCGAAGCTGGCGATCTCGCCAAGGGTGATGAAGCTGTGCGGCGTCCCCTCTTTCGCTGGCAGCGCCACCGGCAGCCGCTTGAGCGCGTCGATATCGCCGCGCACCGCTTCCGGCAGGCGCACCACGATGTCGAAGCGGCGGTCGCCCTCGAACACGATGCCGGCCGCGCGCCCCGCCGTGGCGGTGGCGATCATCTCCTGCACGTCGCCGATGTTCAGGCCCATGCGCGCTGCGCGTTCGCGGTCGACCTCGATTTGCAGCATCGGCAGGCCGGTGGTCTGCTCGACCTGCACTTCGCTCGCCCCGCTCACCTTCCGCAGTTCGGCCGCAACGCGCATGGCGGTGGCGTTCAGCACCGACAAGTCGTCGCCGAACACCTTCACCGCCACGTCGCTGCGCACACCGGAAACCAGTTCGTTGACGCGCAGCTGGATCGGCTGGCTGAATTCGTAGCTGTTGCCGGGCAGCTGATCGAGGGTGTGGCGGATCGCCGCCAGCAGTTCCTCGCGCGTCTTCTTCGGCCGCGGCCAGTCCTGTTCCGGCTTGAGCATGATGATGCCGTCGGCCACGCTGGGCGGCATCGGGTCCGACGCGATCTCCGCCGTCCCGATGCGCGCGAACACGCGCTCGATCTCCGGATAGCCGCGCATCAGGCTGGTCTCGATCTGCTGCTGCATCTTCACGGACTGGCTCAGGCTGGTGCCCGGCACGCGCACCGTGAGCACGGCCAGGTCGCCTTCGTTCATGGTGGGGGCGAATTCCATGCCCAGTCGCGTGGCCATCAGGCTCGAGATGGCCAGCACGATGGCGGCGAAAGCCAGCGCCACGGGGCGGTTGGCCATCGCATAGCGCAGGCAGGGCGCGTACCAGCGGCGCGCGGCATGCATGGCGCGGCTTTCCTTCTCGACCACGTTGCGGCCGATGAACAGGGCCACCGCGGCCGGCACGAAGGTCAGCGACAGGATCATCGCGCCCAGCAGCGCGATCACCACCGTGAAGGCCATCGGGTGGAACATCTTGCCCTCGATGCCGGTGAGCGCGAAGATCGGCAGGTAGACGATCATGATGATCAGCTGGCCGTAGACGAGCGGGCGGCGTGCCTCTTGGGCCGCCTGGAACACTTCCTCGAAGCGTTCCTCGCGCTGAAGCACCCGGCCCATCCTCGCCTGGGCCTGGGCGATGCGGCGCACGCAGTTTTCGACGATGACCACCGCCCCATCGACGATGATGCCGAAGTCGAGGGCGCCCAGGCTGAGCAGGTTGGCGCTGACCCGGTTGCCGACCATGCCGGAAAAGGTGAACAGCATCGCCAGCGGAATCACCATGGCGGTCAGCAGCGCGGCGCGGATATTCCCGAGGAACAGGAACAGCACGGCCACCACCAGCACCGCGCCCTCCAGCAGGTTGGTGCGCACGGTCTCGATGGCGCGCTCCACCAGGTTGGTGCGGTCGTACACCGTGACCGCCTTCACGCCCTTGGGCAGGCTGCGGTTGATCTCGGCCATGCGCTGGTCGACGGCGCGCGAGACGGCCCGGCTGTTCTCGCCCAGCAGCATGAACACCGTGCCCAGCACCACTTCCTGCCCGTTCTCGGTGGCCGCCCCGGTGCGCAGCTCGCGCCCCACCGACACCTCGGCCACGTCGCGCACCCGCACCGGGATGCCGTTGACCGTGGTGACCACGATGTTGCCGATGTCGCTCGTGGAGGCGGCCTGGCCGGGCGCCCGCACCAGGTACTGTTCCCCTTCGCGCTCGATGTAGCCGGCGCCGACATTGCTGTTGTTCTTCTCCAGCGCGCTCACAATGTCGGCCAGTTCCAGGCCATAGGACGACAGGGTGGCGGTATCCGGCGCCACCAGGTATTCCTTGTCGAAGCCGCCGATCGAATTGATCTCGGTGACGCCCGGCACGGTGCGCAGCTGGGGCTTGATGATCCAGTCCTGGATCTCGCGCAGGTCGGTCGGCGTGTAGGGCGTGCCGTCCGGCTTCTGCGCGCCCTTCTCCGTCTCCACGGTCCACAGGTAGATCTCGGACAGGCCGGTGGCGATCGGCCCCATGGCCGGCACCGCGCCCGGCGGCAGCTGGCCGCTGGCGTCCTGCAGGCGCTGGCTGACCAGCTGGCGCGCGAAGTGGATGTCGGTGCCTTCCTTGAACACCACCGTCACCTGCGACAGGCCGTAGCGCGACAGGGAGCGGAACTGCTCCAGCCCCGGCAGGCCGGACAGCACGGCCTCGATCGGATAGGTGATGCGCTGCTCGGTCTCCAGCGGCGAGTAGCCCGGCGCATGGGTGTTGATCTGCACCTGGACGTTGGTGACGTCGGGGACGGCGTCGATCGGCAGGCGCTGGTAGTTGTAGATGCCGAGGATGGCCATGGCGAGCACCGCCAGCATGACCAGCCAGCGGTGGGCGATGGATGCCCGGATGATGCGGTTGAACATGCTCGCCTTCCCGTCAGTGATGATCGTCCGCGCCCTTGCCTGCGGTTATACCCTGTTGCGCCTTGATGGCGAAACTGCCGGCGGCGGCGATGCGCTCTCCGGCGCGCAGGCCGGAGCTGATTTCGACGAAACGCCCGTCCGAGCGGCTGGTGGCGACCGGCTGGGCCACGAAGCCCTCCGGCACGCGCTTGTAGACCACCTGGCGCCCGTCGTCGGTCTGGATGGCTTCGCGCGGCACCGCCACCGCCACCTGGCTGGCGCCGGTGACCACGTCGACGTTCACCGCCAGGCCGGGCCGCCAGGCGGCGCCGGGATTGGCCAGCACCACGCGCGCGGTGGCCGAGCGCGAGGCCTCGCCCACCAGCGAACTGACGAAGCTCACCTTGCCCGGCGCCGAGGTGCTGGAGGCGATCGAGCGGATCACGGCGTCGGTGCCGACGCGCACGATGTCGAGGTCCTTCGCCGGGACCACCACGTCGGCCCATACGGTGGACAGGTCGGTCAGGGTGAACACGCGGGTGTCGGCGCCCACCATTTCGCCCAAGGTGATGTGCTTCTCGACGATGACCCCGTCGAACGGCGCGCGGATCTGCAGGCGGTTGGAGTTGCCCGCCGCGCTGGTGCCGAGGGCTTGCAATTGCTGGCGCGCGCCCTGCAGGGCGATTTCCGCTTCGTGCAGTTCCTGCTCGGCCTTGAGGTAGTCCTGGCGGGCGGAGATCCGTTCTTCCCACAGCTGCTTCTCGGACGCGTGCAGCTTGCGGGCGTAGGCCAGGCGCTGCTGCGCCGCCGCCAGCGCGCCGCGCTGGGCCGCCACGTCGGCGCTGGCGATCACCGCCAGCACCTCGCCCTGGCGCACCCGGTCACCCAGGTTGGCGGGCACCGCTTCCACAGCGCCCGCAGCGCGCGGCGTGACGTGGGCGGTGCGGTCTTCGTTGAGGGCGATCTGGCCCGGCATGCGGATGAAGGTTTCCATCTGCATGGGACCGGCGTCCTGCAGCGTGATGCCGGCGGCTTTTACCTGTGCGTCGGTGAAGCGGATCACGCCGTCGTCCTTGTGTTCTTCCTGCTCGCTTTCAACGGCGTGTTCGTCCTGCGCGGCAGGCGCGCGGCCGCGCACCAGCACCAGGGCCGCGATGGCCAGGGCCACCGCCAGCATGACGGCCACCACTTTCATTTGCTGCTTGTTCATGGGGTCTCCTGGACGGCGGACGTGCCGGTCAGCCGAGCGATGTCGGCCGCCGCGCGGTGGCTCTCCGCGGCGGCGTTCAGATACTGGGTCTTCGATTGGAACAGGGTGCGCTGGGCGTCGAGCACGTCGAGGATGCCGAACTTCCCGAGCTCGGCGCCGCGGCTGGCGGCGCGGTAGGCGCTTTCCGCGCCCGGCAGGATCTCGGCCGCGATCAGCGCGGATTCTTCCAGGGCGGCCCTGAGGCGGGCGTGGGCCTGGGCCAGCTCGGACTGCAGGCGCACACGCTCGGCCTCCTCTTCGTCCCGCGCCTTGTCGACGCGCCGCAGCGCCTCAAGCAGCGCGCCCTGGTTGCGATTGAACAGCGGGAGCGGCAGCGAGACGCCGACCACGGCCTGGTCGCGTTCGTCCAGGCCCTCGCGGCGGGCGCCGACGATCAGCGTGACATCGGGGATGCGGCGCGTGCGCTCCACCTGCGCCAGCGCTTCGCGGTGGCGGAGCTGGGCGCGTGCGCGCTGCATGGCAGGCGCCTGGTCGAGCCGGGCGGCGAGCTGCGGCAAGGGCACGGCCGGCGGGAGGTCGCCGGCCGGGAGGGCGATCTGCAAACTGGCTCCCTCCCCGCCCCACAGGGCCGCCAGGCGGATGCGCGCACTCTCGAGGTTGCGCGCCGCCTGGATGACCTCGATCCGTGCGCCGGCCTGGGCCACGCGGGCGCGGGTCTCGTCGACCGGCGACACCTTGCCCGCCTCGACGCGCTTGGCCGCCGCCTCGGCGGCGCGGGCGGCGAGCGCAGCCAGTTCCTGGTCCATGCGGTGGCGTTCGATGGCGGCGGCCAGCTCATAAAAGGCGGCGCTGGTATCCGCGCGCACCTGGACCCGCAAGTCCGCCAGCGCGAGCGCCGCCAGGCCGCGTTCTTCGCGCGCGGCGTCGGCGCGGGCGGCGCGCTTGCCGCCCAGTTCGAAGGGAATGCTCAGCTGGGCCGTGGTGGCGCGGCGTTCGCGCCGCTGGCCTTCGCGCAGCACTTCCAGCTCGGGATTGGGCAGGGCCTTCGCCTGCGCCAGCGCGCCGTCCTTGGCGGCGACTTCGCTGGCGGCGGCGCGCAGCGCGGGATTGGCGCGCAGGGCCAGCTCGATGGCCTCCGCCAGCGTGAGGGGCGCGTCATGCTGTGCCGCGGCGGGCGCCAGGATGGCCGCGAACAGGATTGCCGCCAGGGTGAGCGGCTTCAACAGGGATGTCATGGTGTGGCTCCGAACAGGTCAAGGTTCGGCGGGCACCGTGCGCCGCGCGAAGCGGCGTGATGGATCGGGTCTCCCGCCGGGTCAGGCGCGGAGCGGCCGGTCGGGCGGCGGGATCAGGTCGGGGATGTGCGAGACGTAGCGCCGCAGTTCGCCGCGCAGGTGCGGGGCGCCTTTCGGCAGGGGCAAGTCGGGATTGGCGGACGGGATCGCGCTGGCCGACAAGTGATGGCAGATGTCGCAGCCGTTGTCGCAGCAGGGCTTGGCGGCGGCGTCGTCGCCATCGTCGGCTTGCTGCTGGCCGAGCGACTGGCTGGTCTGCTGGACGGCCTTGCCGTCGCCGCCGACGCAGCAGGCGCACGCAGCCGCCCAGACGGACTGGAACGGCATTATCACGAGCAGCAGGACGATCAGCAGGCGTTTCATCAAATTCCCGGTTCGGCACGAATGCGCTGGAGGCGCGGTACATAGTGTGCACGAAAAACCGGGCAGTGGCTATAGCGGCAATGCGCTGGCGTCAGGCGATCGTCACCGGCGGGAAGATGCGCACCTGCGCGACCCGTCCGGTTTCCCGGTCGATCACGAAGATCAGCAGGTAGCCCTTGCCGTAGCGGCTTTCGACGGTGGTGGGACCGACGAAGTAAGCCAGGTCTTCCGGATGGTCGGCGGCGCCGGTCGGTGCGCCGAGCAGGTCCCTGACGTCATCGCTGGTGAGCCGCTGCGGCGGGTACTGGCTGAGGAAGGAGGCGACCATGCGGCCGCGGCCGGCCTGGTCGGCGCTGGCCCATGCTTGCGGCGTGAAGAACTCGTCGCCGAGCGAGTGGATCTGCGCCTCGACGGTGTAGTCCGAGCATCCCTGCAGGAGGCCGAGCGCCAGCAGGCAGGCACCTATCCATCTCATCAGCATTCCCGTCTGCGCTCCTGAAGGCGTGGCGAACTCGGCCATTCTGGGTCAAGGGCGGACGGATGGTTTAACGTAGATCAAACCGGTCTGCGTTATTTTTTCGCCTCCTTGTCGATTTTATGCGTCTTCATTCGTCGTCAAGTTGCAGGCCCCTACCCATCCACCGCTCGACGAGAGGACGTCATGAACAAGCAGATCATTTTCAACCTGGCCGTCAAGGACCTGGACAAATCCAAGGCCTTCTTTTCCGCGCTCGGTTTCCGTATGAATCCACGATTCAGCAACGAGAACGCGGCCTTCATGGACGTCGTGCCGGACAGCATCCACGTCATGCTGATGACCGAAGCCTTCTTCAAGTCGCTGATCGACAAGCCCCTCGTGCAAGCCAGGGAGGCCAACGAGGTCATCATCTGCCTGAGTTGCGAGAGCCGGGAAGAAGTGGACAGCCTGATCGCCAAGGCGGTGGCGGCCGGCGGACGCACGCCGCATCCGCCGGAGGATCACGGCTTCATGTACGACCAGGGCTTCGAGGACATCGACGGCCATCTGTGGAACCTGGTCTGGATGGCGCCGCAGTCCTGACCCTGCCGGCTGCCTGGCGCCGCCTGCGCGGCGGCGCGCAGGAATCGGGCGGCCCTTGCTTCCGGCAGTGTGACAAGGCAAGCGGCTCCGGCTGCAAATGCACAGTGCTCGCTTCATCGTCGTGGCCCTGGAAAGAGCGCCGTAGGTCTCAGCGCTTTTCCTTGTTGATCTCTTGCAGGAGCTTGAACGCCTCGCGCTCGATGGCAAGTTCCGCATCCGCAAGTTCCTTGCTCGCCTTGACATAGGCGGCGCGCTTGCGCTCTTTCTTTTCTTCCGGCGGGACGACCGGCTTCATTCCCGGCATCATGATCTCGGTGCCGCTGTTGTACTTCTTGTGGATGACCTGCTTGCCATAGGATGTCGTGTAGAAACGGGTCATTTCGGTCGCGGTATCCACGGAAACCAGCTGCGCTACCGGCGCCGCAAGGCGTCGATAGATCTCCGTTGGCGGCGTTTTCTCGAGCCTTGCGGACACCGCCTGCCGCTGCGCTTCACTCTGGTAGCGGCTGCGTGCGGCGACGCCGCGCATCAACTTCTCGGCCTGCATCGCTGCAAGGAGATCCTGCGCGGCCTTGACGTGTGCAGGGCTTGGCGCCGCCGTTGGCGCCGCGGGCGCCGGGGCGGCGGCGAATGCAGGGGCGGTAAAGACCAGCGTTAGACCCAGTGCGGCCTGGACTACAGGTTTCATCAGTATCCTTTCAATGAGGAGATGTCCCGCCCCGCCGTGCGGAAGGGTCGGAAGACGACGGTGCGCGGCAAGCGTCGAAGTCCCGGAATGATGCCATGGCTCGAGCGGAACTTCTGCGCGGATTCTCACTTTTCCCGCGACCTCTCCAGGTATTCGACAAGGCAAATA